>NZ_CP012996.1:0-614729 GCF_001412655.1 Pedobacter sp. PACM 27299
ATCTTCCCAGTACATCAACAGCATTGTTCCAGAAACGTTGATCATGCAGACCCGCATTCGTTCCATAAGACACATAGAATCCCAATTGATAAGTGAACATCACATTTAGGTCAAACCCTTTATAACGGAAAGTATTATCAAATCCACCATACACTTTTGGAGCAGTATTCCTATACATTACTGCATCTGCAGATTGTGTAATCGCAGGAGCAGTACTATTATCATCCAGATATCTCCAGTTAGGTTGATTAAGCGGATTGATATGCTGATAAGTCACTTTCCTTCCTGCAGCATCAATAAAGATCCTTCTTCCGGTTGCTGGATCTACACCACCTGTTCTCACCACATAAAGATAACCCAAAGAATAGCCCGGAGCTGTTCTGTTTACGTTCTCTCCGGTAGCGGTACTACCTGTTGCATAGATGATCTCATTTAAACCAGGAGCCAATGCAGTCACCTCATTCTTATTAAAGGAGATGTTAAAATTACTGGTCCAGCTAAAGTCATTGGTCATGACTGGCTTTCCAGAAATGGCCAACTCAAAACCTTTATTATACATGCTGCCTGCATTCATTAAAATACTGCTTGGAACACCCGCTGAAGGTGCCTGAGGAACATTAATAATTAAACCATCAATGTTATTTTTATAATAAGCAGCCTCTACAGTCAAGCGGTCATTTAACACGCCAAAATTGAAACCTATATCAGTTTTCTTACTGGTTTCCCATTTCAGATCCTTATTACCTGCAGCATTGTAAACTGAGGACGGGGTACCGCCGTATAATCCTGGAGCAAAGGTGGTAAAAGTTGCGTAATTAGGGATACCTGCAACGTTTCCTACTTTACCATAACTTCCTCTTAGCTTGAAACTGCTAAAGATATCAGACATGTCTGAATTCTGCCAGAAGTTTTCTTTAGTGATTTCCCATCCTGCAGAAGCGCCCCAGAATGTTCCTTTTTTCTGACCAAGTGCAGAATATTCATCCTGTCTTAAGTTTCCACTTAAAAAATACTTTCCATCATAGTTATAATTTAAACGACCAAAATACGAAAGCAAATAATTTTCTTCTCTAATCATCAAAGTGGAGTTGTTCAGCGAAAAACCTGCTTGAACATTGTCATAAAGAGGATCTGTTAAGCCTTGACGGTCAATACCGAAGCCACGAACTGTATTTCTTTGCTGCTCCTGACCTATTAATAAGTTGAAATTATGCTTATCGACACTATAAACTGCATTTGCAGTGTTTGTCCAGGTCCAGTTCTTTCTTTTTCTAAAACCAGCAATTCCTTCTCCGCCTGGCCCTTGTCCTGTACCATGAATCGGATTGTAGAAAATATCATTGTCACTGCCAATATAATCGATACCATACACAGAGCGTAAGTTTAACCATTTGAATGGATTAACCTGAATATAGGCATTGGACTGCATGTGATCCGTCTCGTTATTTTCTCTGTTTTTCTCGAGAATCTGTACAAAATTATAGAAGCCGACCTGATTACTAGCCACGACGTTATTCATCGGACCAACAAAAGTACCACCTAGATTATAGGAGCCATCATTGTTATAAGGAGAAACATTGGGTGCATTCACCACTGCTGTTCTCGCGATCCCTGCTGTTCCATAAGCTTCACCAGATAATGATCCGCTGCTGATTGCAGCTAAATTTTGCTCATTGGAGTAAGAAAGCTTTCCACCAATCCATAAATAATCGTTGATCTTACTGTCAATGTTAAACAAGGCATTCATTCTTTTGAAATCATTCTTTTCATAAATACCTTGTTGTTTTGTATATCCTGCCCCCAAGTAATACTTAGTTGCTTCCGTACCACCGGATACGTTGACGTTGTGACTTTGAGAAAATCCTGTACGATAAGCATAATCCAACCAATTTGTATTGATTGGAGAGCCATCAGGTCCATTAGTCAAGGCAAATTTTGGAAGGGTAGACACAGTCCCTAAATTAAAATTAACACTTCCCGGTCTGATGCTGTTGGCATTGGCAACCGCTTCATTTTTGTAATCGGTATATTGAAAAGCATCCAATAATTTCGGAAGGCGATAAGGACTTGACCAGCCAACCCAGGCATCATAACCTACTCTTGGTGCACCTGTTTTTCCTTTTTTAGTCGTCACAAAAACTACCCCATTGGCTGCACGACTACCATAGATAGCTGTAGAAGCGGCATCTTTTGCAATATCAATGCTTTCAATGTCATTAGGGTTGATACTGGATAACGGATTGGAAGCAGTGGCCGTCAATGACTGATCCCCTGTTGTTGCCACAATCCCATCAATTACAAACAGTGGTTGAGAGCTTAGTGATACTGAGTTCGTACCACGAATCCTAAACACTGGAGGGGCATTTAATATCCCTGTTGGAACCGTGATCTGCACACCGGAAGCGCGCCCGGCCAAACCTGATTCAAAACTTTGAACTGGTTTCTCTGCAATCGCTGCACCGCTTACAGAAGCGGTGCTTCCAGTGATCTCTCCTCTTTTTTGGGTACCGTAACCAACTACTACCAGCTCATTCAGGTCTTGTGAATCGCTCTGCAGGCCGGCATTAACCACATTTGAAGTTCCCAGAGGTCTGCTAAGTGTTACATATCCTAGATAGGTGAATTCCAGGGCGGTTATTCCTGAGGGTACTTTAATGGAATAACGTCCATCTGATGCTGATTGAGTACCACCTTTGCCGCCTTTTGGCCGAATGGTTACTCCTGGTAGTGGCTTTCCGTCGCCGCTATCCGTAACTGTTCCTGTGATTGTTCGTTCCTGTGCCATCGCGGATCCCGCAACAAACAACAGAATGAACAAACTCTGTAGAAGTTTCTTCATAAAATATAATTTAGGTTAGTTAATAGTTCACTCAATATATGTAACATTCGCGATATTTTTGAGTGTTTTATCATTTAATTGTCTTTTTTAAACAAAAACACAATAAAAGTCAAAAACCTGAACAAATGGCATTTACAAAAAGTCCTTCAGCTCTACCAAAACCCAATTATTTCATGATTTACTAATTTTCAGTCAATTATAATTATTTTTCGAATTCAGCACTGATTCTATTAAAAAAACCGCTAAAAACAAAACGGCCGATTCTTCCAAAATGAAAAATCAGCCGTTTTGTAAAAAAAAATCGCCAGAAAATTCTGGGAATCCATTATAAAGTATCCTAATTTGGGTTCTGAATCAACACCCCATTTGAAGCATTAATAGAGATCTGGTCAATAGGTAATTGGAATTTATCAGATCCGGCAGGAAGCAATACTTTTCTATACGGACGACCATACCCATCTGCCCTGTCACCATAACCTGCATTTCTAACTACCGGTAAGTTTTTACGCTTCAAGTCCACAAACCGATCACCTTCAAAGGCAAGCTCCAATCTTCTTTGTAAAGCAATCGCAGACTGCAAAGCTATTCCCCGCTCCCCAGCAACTCTAAAATCAGTATAACGTTTAGACCTCAGGTTATCTAAATCGGCAAGCGCCAGTCCATCATTACCCGGGATATTGCTATAAGCTTCTGCTCTGTTTAATAATACTTCAGCAACCCGCATAAGTTTAATATCAACCACGTTCAGATTTCCAGAGGCCCTGCCCTCGTATTTACTCACATAATTGAGCAGAATATCTTCGTTTGTTTTCTCGGTAAAATAGGCTGACTTCCTAACATCCGTCGCCTTGTATAAATTATAGAAGTCAAAAGCAGGTACCTGCTCCGCTCTTGCATTTTGTCCTAAAACAGTACCTGGAGTAAGTCTATTCACATCAAGAACAACTAATTTGAACAACACACCTGCATCAGTCGCATCTTTCCAAATCCCGGGAAATTCGCTCAATGAACCCGCATCACCGTTAATTGCTAAGGCATTGCTGCTTACACTGACACATTTATCCCAGTCTCCACGGTATAAATACACCCTCGACAAATAGCCGTAAACTGCCGCTTTGGATAAACGTCCTTTTGCCTTAACTCCAGACAAGTCATCAATTAAGCCCGCTGCTTTTTCTAAATCATCTCTGATTTGATCATAATTACTTTTTACTGTTGCTCTGGCAGGATTATCAGTCGCCAATTGAACTGTTTTGATGTAAGGAATGCCCAAATCAGTGGACGAAGCATTAGTATACGTTTTACCAAATATCCTCAGCATATCAAAATGCACTATCGCTCTGACTGCTAGCGCCTGCCCTTCAACATCAGCTCTTGAACCATCTTTAAGATTTTCGATTTTTGCTAAAATTGCATTTGCAGTTCTGATGATACTGTAACCATCCTGGTAAAAATTAGTAGTTGATAAACCATTGTAATCCCAATTCTGATAAACCAAGCCCGTTTGTCGGCCCCCACTGTAGCTGATCGCATTATCCGAAAGGATGTCATTTGAAGCAATAAAATTAAAATTATCAGTACCTCCATAGTAGTCATTGGGTATATAAGTCGCCTGATTTCCTTTAGACAGCATTCTTAAATACATTCCCCTCGCTGCGGCTGCAAAATCGCTTGGATTGATCAAGGCTTGCTCCTCAGCTACGGCATTGAATGGCTTTAAATCTAATTGTTTTTTACAGGAAGTAAAGGCGATTACAGCCATTAATCCCGTTAATATATATATACGTTTCATCTTTCTCAATTTAGAAGGTCATGTTTAAGCCAACAGTCCATGATTTATAGTTTGGATAAGAATACAAGCTGTAAATACCGTTTACGTAGGGAGTACCGTTCACCGGATTCGTAGGGTCTGTCTCTGTAGAACCGATTCCTACCTCAGGATCGCCTTTGTAATACGGACGGTAGGTCAGCAAATTATGCCCAGTTACATACAAATTAACAGCTTGAATGAATCCGGTTTTCTGCAAGATTCCCTTAGGAACGCTATAAGTTAAAGTCACATCTCTCAAACGGACATAATCCCCCTTTTGCAAAAATCTATCTGTATCTTGGAAATCCGTGTTACCTTTAACCGGTTTTGGATTTTTACTGAGCTGGCCTGGAGTTTTCCAATAATCCAGAGCATCCTGAGCCAATCTTAAACCAACGCTTGAGCCATCAGAGACTTGAGTAGCATATATCGCATTATATATATAATTGCCTCCGCTAAAAGCAGCGATTGCTGAGAGCGTAAAATTCTTATAACCTAGCTGAACATTCGCTCCACCATAATAGGTAGGCGTAGCCGATTTACCAGCTAGAGCAACCGCATAGCTGCCGAATTTATTAGTGACATTTCCCGCCAAATCATAATATAGTGCATTCCCATTTGCTGGGTCAACACCTGCAGACTTAGTCAAGAAAAAGTTCGCATAGGGCCTCCCTACAGCTAAAGTGGTGTAGCCATCTGGCTGAGGTATACTTTCGTTGGACTTACCCGTTAATTTGGTAATTCTGTTTTTATTGAAAGAAAGATTCCCCCCTGCACTAAATCTCCAGTCATGAGTCCTGATAAATTTGTAGTCCAATGAGAATTCATAACCTGCGTTTTTCATGGTCCCCATATTTTTAAGTTGCGAAGTAAAGCCTACCGTTGATGGGACTGGAACCAATTGTAGCAAATCTTCTCTAACTTGAGTATAGTAATCAATCGAACCTGTTAGTCTGGAATCAAACATGACGAAATCAATGCCAGTGCTAAAAGCTTTTTGTTTTTCCCATGCTAAATGATCACTGCCCACTTGAATTGGCCTCAAGGCCGATCCACCGCCGTAACTCCCATATCCATATAGTGGTAAAGCATTATAATTGCCAATATTGAAGTTACCGGATGTACCGATACTGGCCCGGAATTTTAAGTCGTTGATGACCTCAACATCTGCCATAAAATTTTCTTTGGTGACATTCCATGCCAGACCAGCAGAATAGAAAGTACCATATTGATTATCCTGACCGAATCTTGAAGACCCATCTCTTCTTATAGAAAAGTCAACAAAATATTTCTCCTGGTAGTTATAACTAGGCTTGAAGAATAAAGAGAACAAACTCCATTGCTCTCTACCTGTACTCGTTGTTAAAGGTACCGAAGAGTTGTTTTGAGTGGTTAAATCGGGATTTGCGAAACCTTTACTTGATAAAAAGTAGCTTTTTGCATCATTCTTTGTAAACTCAGACCCCAATAGGAAATCTAAATGATGGTCCTCACTAATAGTCATTTCATAATGAGCAGTATTAGCCCAGGCATAGTTAAACAGCCTTGTACCATTGTCTGTCTTCGTCCCAGGAGCTGCTTTATCACCACTAATCTGATCCAGATAGGAACCTGGTTTTATATAAAATTCTCTGGTGTAGTCATAGAAATTCAAACCCATTTGAGACTTCAATTTTAAACCTTTAATTGGATTTGCTTCTACAAACAAAGACCCGAAAGCAGCATTTGTATTGTTAAATTCTGGGTTATTTTTGATCGCCTCTAATACTGGAAATCCACTATAGGTAAGGTTATAACTGCCGTCCTTATTATATACCGGCTCATAAGGGTTGGTCCTCATAGCCACGTAGTAAGCATTCTGGGGGCTATATCTATCCCTCTGCGCGTCAATACGGAAAGCAGAAAAGTTAGAATTGACACCGATGCTTAACCATTCTTTGGCTTTATAAGTGACGTTTAAACGGCCACCAGTGCGCTTAAACTTAGTACCAATCACTATACCGTCCTGATCAAGGTGTTCTAAACTCAAGTAATAATTAAATTTATCATCTGCTCCTGATAAAGAAACTTGGTTTCTGACTTGTGGCGCTGTACGTAGGATTTCTTTTTGCCAATCTGCTCCATTTGCATTTAGGCTGTTCCATTGTTCAGTTAATTTATCCCCAGGAATAGCCTGAAGATTAGCATAACCATTGTTTCGCATGAAAGCAGTCATGAACCGATTGCTGAATCCTAAATCATACTCATACTGTAAGGCCTGATCTGGGGTCATCAACTTATAGTTGTCATTGATGCGTGACTGCTCCGTATATTGCACAGAATAGGTGAATTTGGGCTCATTTAATTTTCCTTTCTTTGTACTGATTAAAACCACACCATTCGCACCCCTGGCACCATAAATAGCTGAAGAAGAAGCGTCTTTAAGGATAGAGATCTGCTCGATATCATTTGCATTGATCGCGTTGTATACTTTAGCATCTACAACCGTCCCATCGACTACGAATAAAGGATCAGAACCTGCAGCCAAGGAGCCAACACCTCTTAACCTGACAAAGGCACCCTGTCCTGGAGCACCATTCATCGAGGTGACCTGTACCCCTGCAGCCTGACCTTGTAAAAGGTTACTTAAGTTAGGTACCGGCAAATTCTCAATTGATTTACCACTGATCGAAGATACCGCCCCGGTAATTGTTGATTTTTTCTGCCCTGAATAACCAGTCACCACAACCTCCCCAAGCTGTGCCGCATCAGCAGTCAATGTAATATTGATGACCGTAGACAAGCCAATAAATTTGGTGATTTTTACATGACCTAACGAATAGAATTCAATCGCAGCAGCTGATTCCGGGGCCGAAATAGAATATTCCCCCCGCTCATTGGTGGAAGTCCCCATCTGAGTACCAATAATTTTGACAGAAACACCAGGAACCGGCAAGCCGTCATCCTTTCCTGTAACTGTACCAGTAATTGTCCGGCTTTGAGATCGCGCAGTCCCTGCGATGAACATCAAAATGAACAAACTTTGTAAAAGTTTTTTCATAGAATAATTAAATTTTTAATAGGGGGCTGAATATAGACAAACAGGATAGGCATGGATGGCTATAAACCACCAAAATGCCTATATATGACTGTTTCTTGACATTACAATGAAGAGATTTAAAGCGTCTTTAAACCCTGTAACATATTAAATTTCATAGAAAGATGTTATTCAAAACTCCATAAAAAAAGAGGTCGCATCACTTATATGTGATACGACCTCTTAAAATTTATTCCTAGATAAGAACTACTGTTCTTTATATTGGATTACTTTGATTACAGCATTACTGTAAACCTAATCATATTAATACCCAGGGTTTTTCTCAAGAGCTAAAGTTGGATTAGAATTCACTTCAGACAATGGGAAAGGCCATAGGAACCTAAAATCAGAATAAGGAATTGCAGCGATTGAAGGTGTTAATATAGTTGAACCGTCAAATGCAGCAGCAACTACCTGGGTGTTCCTTACTTTAGCAGGAATACCACCACCGTAAGTAGGGTCTAATGCTAAACGAGTAATGTCAGCCCATCTGCGTCCTTCACCTGCAAACTCAATTCTTCTTTCGTTTAAAATAGCACGCAATAAATCGCCAGGAGCAGTAACAAACTGGTCAGCTACAGGCACAGATCTATTTCTTACCGCATTTAATAAGTTCAGCGATAATGAAGTATTTCCTGATCTTTGTGCTGCCTCAGAAACATTTAACAAGACCTCTGCATATCTAAGTATTGGAGCCCAGTCAGCATTCGTTGAAGCTAAGCGGTATTTATAGTTATAATAAATTCCATTTGATCCTTTAACCTGCAATAATGCTTTTCTCTTATCACCCGCAACCCAATAACTTGCATTATAAAGGTTCGGACTTGTTGCAACTAATCCACGTGCGCCAACTGAAGTTGGAGCAAACATACTTACCAATGATCCGTTTACATCAGGATTAGAAGTAGTACTATTTCCGATAGAAAAAATACTCTCTTTGTTGTTATCAAAGCTTGTAAATGGTTCATCAGGGCTTGCTGTTAAGACATAAGCAGCAATTGGACTAGTGTAAGGTCCATTACCAGTAGCACCTAACTTTACACCTTCAGCGATCACTCCTGGCCAATCTGCTTTATGCAACTTTACTCTGGTTTTCAATGCAATTGCAGCACCCTTTGTTGCTCTTTGGTAACCATTAGGTTGTGTTGGAGCTAAGTTAGCTTCAGCAAAATCCAAATCAGCGAGAATTTTTGTGTAATCCTCAGCAACAGTACCTCTTTTCACTAATAAAGCAGCCTGAACAGAAGCAGGTGAATTAATAGGCGTGTCACGGTAAGGAATACCTGGTTGACTACCATTTCCATCTGCATACGGTTTAGAGAAATTGATCACCAATTCATGATGAGCTAATGCACGAAGAAATCTAGCTTCACCTTCATAAGATTTAGCCTGATCTGCAGTAAGAACACCACCTGCAGCTGCTTTTTGTACTCCAGCAATAAATACATTCGCCTGATTGATCAAATTGTATAAATTCTCCCAATGATTTACATTATTCGCACTACTACTAGAATAGGTAGCTTCATAAGTGAATGCATAAAAGGTAGCCATATTCACCATGTCCTGGCCTCTCATTTCTGATTGTTGAATTGCAGCAGATCCAAATGGATACCCTCTACCGCCACCACCATTATAAGTACCAATTGCCGCTTGTTGATAAACGCCATTCATTACCAATTCCACGTTTGCAGCATTTTCAAATCCTACATTTTCTGATATGGCATCCAATGGCTCCAACTCTGTAAATTTCTTACATGAAGCAGTAAATAAAATCAATCCTAGAAGACCAAAAAAGGATATTTTATTTAAAATACTTTTATTTTTTATATTATTTTTCATTTTGTCGTATTTAAAAGATTAGAAGCCTAAGTTAATTCCGAACGTATATGTACGTGGCACAGGATTGGTATTAAAATCAACTCCTGGAGCTCTATTCTGGCTTGAGTTTGTAGAGTAGCTTGTAGCCAATTCTGGATCAAGACCTGAATATCCCGAAATAACAAATGCATTTTGAACCTGAACATAGAACCTAAGGTTGTTAATGTTTAGTTTCTTCACCAAGTCAGCAGGCACTGTATAACCTAAGGAAAGATTCTGCGCTCTCAAGAAGCTAGCATTCTCAAGGAAACGGCTGTTAAGATTTCCTGATAATAGGATAAAGTTATCTTTTCCGTATACCAATTTTGGAACATCTGTAAGTTGTCCTGGAGTAGTCCATCTTTCTAAAATCTCCACACCATTATTTAGGAACTTCTGATTACTAAGTGCTTCTTGTTTAGTGTAGTTATACACTTTATTACCTCCAGAGAAGGTTAACATAATACCTAGATCAAATTGTTTATAGGTGAATGTATTATTCAAACCACCAAACCAGGTAGGATTTGCATTACCAAAAGATCTTTTATCAGTTTCTGTAAGTGCTGCAGCCGCTCTAGTCAAGTCACCAGGGTTACCATCATTATAATAAAAATACTTACCACTTGTGATATCACCTTGGATAATTTCACCATTATGATTTTTCCACAATGGATTTCCATTTGCAGAGTTCACTCCAATAGACTCATAACCATAAAACTCACCAATTGAAGAACCTACTTTAGTAATGTTATAAGTATTAATCAATGGTGCATTATTGTTTGATAAAGCCAGAACTTCGTTTTTAATAAAACTTAGGTTCAAACTGGTATTCCATGAGAAATTATCGTTTTTAATGTTCAGACTGCTTACGGAGAACTCCCATCCTTTATTCGTCATTTTTCCAACGTTAGTGGAGATGCTATTATTAGGAACACCTAATGAAGAAGGAGTTGGTGAATTAAGAATTAAATTATCAATATCATTCTTGAAGTAATCAACACCAAGCTGGATTCTGTTATTAAACATAGAAGCGTCTAAACCAATATCCATTTTTTTACTGGTTTCAAAACGCAAATCCGGATTACCTAATCTAGCATATCCTAATCCACTATTTAAACCATATTGAACTGGTCCGTATAGACCTGCATATGGAAACGCACCAATATCTGTATTACCTACTTTTGCGTAACCACCTCTTATTTTTAAATCATTAATGAATGAAAGTCCTTCAGCATTCGCAAAGAAACTTTCTTTCGAAATTCTCCATCCAACAGAGGCACCTGGTAAAAGAGCACTTTGATGACCGATTGGTAAAGAAGAGATCCTATCATTTCTTAGTGATGCAGAAAGTAAGTATTTATCCATGTAAGAATAACTTAATCTTCCGAATACTGAGGTGTAACCTGTTGGGGTATTACCACCACCAAAGAATTGGTTTTGGAAGGTATCCGAAATAATGTTCCCACTTGTTCCAAAATAAGGATTTGAAATTCCAGTTCCAGATGCAAGGATATATCTTGCTTTGGTTTTCTGAATTTCCATACCACCTACAACATCAAGTTTATGATCTCCAAAAACTTTAGAATAGCTTAAAAAGTTTTGCCAGTTGTATCTGAAAGTAGGTTGCATGTATTGACTTACGATACCATTACGTCCTTTTCCATCACCGTGAAGTGGATTCCAATATTGGTAATCTTCCACATTAAGGTGATTGATACCGATTTGTGTAGTCGCGGTTAAGCCTTCGGCTAATTTAAGTCTTGCAAAAGCATTACCCGTAAGGTTCAATCCTTGTGACTGATAGATATTATTCGCTAAGATATAAGAAACGTTAGGATAAAAATCATCAATCGACGTTAGATTCGCTCCTTCACCTAAAACGTTATTTTCGAAATCAACATTATACGTTCCATCTGGATTTTTAACACGAACATTTGGTAATGCTCTAATTGCAGAAGCAATGTTTCCTGATAAGGCAGAAGATCCTTCACCTGTGTTTAATCCTTGATTGAAAGTATAAGATACAGACGTATTTACCCCTAAAGTAAGGTAGTCATTAAATGCTTTTTGTTCTAATTTAGTACGGAAGTTATACTTACGCTGTGCATTACTAATGGTTGTTCCTTTCAAATCAGCAAAGCCTAAAGACACGTAGTAATTTGTTTTTTCAGTTGCACCACTTACAGATAATGCATGGTTTTGTTGAAATCCAGTTCTGAAAATCTGATCCTGCCAATTTGTGTTCACGATAGATCCATCTGGATTTTTCTCTAAAACAGCATAATCATCAGTTTCGCCAATGTTGTGTAATTTCTCATTTGCAATTTCAACGAATTGCTCTGCATTCAATAAGCTAAACCTTTTTGATGCTGTAGCAAGCGCAAACCAAGAATCATAAGAAATTTTTGCAGCACCGGTTTTACCTCTTTTGGTGGTAATTAAAATTACACCATTAGCTGCTCTTGAACCATAAATAGCTGTAGCGGCTCCATCCTTCAAGACATCATAACTTTCAATGTCATTAGGATTGATATCACCCAGTGGATTATACGGAGTGATTACTCCTTGATCTCCAGCGATATAAGGAACCCCATCAACTACATAAAGAGGATCTCCATTACTTGAAATAGAGTTCGTTCCACGAATACGAATACGTGCTGGCTGACCTAAAACACCACTGGTGTTAGTCACCTGAACCCCAGTTACCTGACCAGCTAATTGCTTGTCAAAACTTGGACTTGCTAGGTTTTTAATAGCCTCACCCTTTACTGACCCAACGGATCCTGTAATGTCTTTCCTTACCTGAGTTCCATAACCAACCACAACAACCTCATTTAGGTCCTTGCCATCTTCAGCTAAAGTCACGTTAATTACTCCAGACCCTGGAATTGGTCTTGTAACTGTTTCATATCCTAGATAAGAGAATTCTAATGTCGCGGATGAAGGAGCGGTAACTGAATATTTACCATTAGCACCAGTTTGTGTGCCACCTTTGCCTCCAACAATTCTTACAGTTACTCCCGGTAGTGGTTTACCATCCGACTTGTCTGTAACTGTACCAGTAACTGTCCGATCCTGAGCAATCGCAGAGCCTGCGATAAAAATCAGAATGAACAAACTTTGTAAAAGTTTTTTCATAAAAAAATAAATTTAGGTTAGTTAATAATAGATGAATATAGGCAGTTTGGTTACCATAATATCACTCTAATTATTCTGCAATAAACAAATGACAATTTAATGACCATAATATTCTGTAACAAAATCCACAAAAAACAGACTAAAACCTCTATTAATTTGCTAGAAAAGCACTTTTGCAATATAAAATACCAAAAAACAGAAATCAATTTATTGCCTTGTATTTTTATGACAAAAAATGACATTTATATCGAATGAGATCAATTTTAAAGGTTTTCTAAAGAAAACAAGAACAAGAGATAACGGCTTTGGAGAAGGAAAATCATGGGCAGCTTCCATAGAAAAACAACACAACACCAACAACAACAACAACCTTCAGGGATAAAAATGGGCTAGATAATTTTAAAAATGAACTATTTAATCCAGCTTTCCGCACTGCGGGTTTTGAACCTCATTTCTTTTAAAAATTATGTACACCTAGCGCTACAAAGTACTTTAATACCACCAAAAACTAGGTTTATGTGCATATAATTGTCAGAAATAGTATTGTATTGTGCAACTTGTAAAACCTTGATACTTTATTAAAATAAAAGAAAAGATAGAACCAATAATGAAAATCACATTAAAAATTCATTTTCAAATACAAATCTATTAACATTAAGTTAACCATAACTCCCCTTCCATTTGAACAAAGAACATCTTCGTTCTAGGGCAAATTTCTCCACTTAAAAAACAAAAAAGGCGTCCATTTTCACGGACGCCCTTTCAGAATTATTTAAAGGAATTAACTATCGTGTACCACCGGCCCACCATACATTCTCAGTTTTTACATATTGACCATTGCCGTAAGCATTCTTAACGTTATTGTTAGTGGTCACATCACTGCTGCCATAAGTAAAACGTAATGGGAATTCAGACGGTTTTGGATTAGCTAAAACAATAAAGTTATCGCCCATCGCTTTCAACCTGCGGTAATCATTATAAGACTCAATTGCCTCATCATCATAGAAAGCAAGGTACTTCTGAACCATAATCTCCTTTGTAGGGTTCTGGTCAAATAAAGCTTTCACATGATCAGCATAGTAAGTATTCGCAGCAGCTGACGTTAGCCCTACTTTAACAAAAGCAGCGCTAATACCAGCCTTTAAAGCCGTCTCAGCATTACCACGATCACCCAATCTGGCATAAGCTTCTGCTTTTAAGAACTGAAGCTCATGGAAACTCAATAGGTTAACAGCGCCAGCAGGATCAAGTAATCCTGAAATACCATAACGCTCCTGCACTTGACTAGGTGCACCATTTGGCGCAAATTCCAAAGGAATTGGGTTTTTCTTAGGATAAGCCTTGAAAAATACATCATCACGTGGATCTGTTCTATCTACCAATTTTTCATGTAAGCTCTGACTTGCACCGAAATAATCACGATCGCTGTAGAAGCTATACAAAGGGTTAACGGTAGAACCGCCATTGAATTTAAATGCTGCTTGTTCAGATGCTGAAGCAAAGGATTTATTTGCATCATCAATTACTTCCTGATATTTAGCAGACCTGAAAGAAAGACGCATTTTATAACGAGCTTTTAATCCTTGAGCCATTTTAACCCATAGTTCGTTCTTTCCAGCGTACAATAAATCCTGGCCAGCCATTGAAGGGAACACACTTGTTTTTTGAAGATTTACGATTGCATCATCCAAAAATCTCATAATGTCTCCGTAGATCGCTTCCTGTTTATCCAGTTTTGGCTGAAAAATCACAGCTGGCTGAAGTGCTTCAGACCATGGAATATCACCCATTAAATCTGTCTGGATTGCAAGGTTATAAGCAGACAAAATCTGAGCAACACCCAGTGCCTGATAATTTCCTGCCTCAGATCCACCTGGAGAACATTTTCCAATCACCGCCTTTAGATTCAAAAGGTTAGTGTAAGTTGAGCTCCATGCGTTGTCATAAGTAGAAGAAGAAAAAGGTTCTGCTATTCTGATCTCTGCGTTGAACATCTGGCCGTAAATACCAACCTGTTGCTCCATATAAATTGCAGAATAGAAGGCGTAATCACTTCCTGTTACTTTAAATGCACTCGATACAATCGCATCAGTCAACACAAAGCGCGCAGGTGCAGTAATCGGGTTATTTCTATCCTCATTGATTCTGTCCATCACATCTTCTGAACAAGAGGAAAACACAACGGTCGTTAAAAGTAACGCCAGTCCTGTCTTTTTTATATTTTCTAATATCATGATTTACTAATTATTAAAATGTAAGGTTTAAACCCATACCGAAAGTAGACGTTTGAGGAACTGAGAAACGCTCGAATGCTCCACCCATATTTGTATTACCTTGAGAAGACTCAGGATCGAAATTTGGCAATTTAGACCAGATTAAGATGTTACGTGCAAAAGCAGAAACGCTTAAGTTCATTTTGTTGAACTTCGGAACTTTGTAGCTGAACACCAATTCTCTCATTTTTACAAATGAAGCATCATAGATGAAGGCTTCATCAATGTTACCCAACACATTTGAATACAGCATTTCATAAGCATAAGAATCTGAAGCACCACCTCTAACGATATCATTAGCGGATCCATCAGCTTTCACACCTGGATAGATAAATGGAGTTGTACGATCTTCTGTAGCTTTACCCATACCATAAGTATTCATTAGACCATTACTTCCAGAATAAATTGAACCCCCGTTTTTCCACTCAAAAGTAGTACTTACAGAGAAACGTTTGTAACGGAATGCCGCATTACCACCTAAAAGGAATTTAGGAGAAACACTACCGATCACACCTGGCTCACCTGCTAAAGGCATACCATAATCATCCGCGTTTTTATCTTCCTGAATAAGAACGTTTCCGTTTCCATCTCTTAAGAAAGTACCACCATAAATTACAGGGAACTTATCTCCTACACCTGCACGTACTTGTGGAGTAGTGAAACCACCTAAGAAAATACTTTCTACACCAGGAGCTAACTCATCTACATAGTTGTCAATTTTCGTGAAATTGAAACCGATGTTAAAGTCAATATCTTCCTTTTTCACAGGATTGATATTTAAGGAAATCTCATGCGCATTGGTGTGGATTTTTCCACCATTCATGATGATTTGACTTGCACCAGAGGAACCTCCAAGAGGAACAGGGAAAATCTGATTTTTTACATCTTGTCTAGAGAAGGTATAGTCAATGGTGAATAAGTTATTCAATACCCTTGCTTCAAAACCAACCTCCTTAGAGATGGTATTCTGAGGCTTAAGGTCTTTATTGTATAATGTTCCATCAGGTGTATAAGCCGTAGTTCCGTCAATAGGATAATTAACAGGATCATTACGCCAGAAACCGCCACCATAACTAGGTGTGCTGTAATAGTTCATCAAATATTTACCCGCCTGACCAACTTCAGCATAAGAAGCTCTTAATTTTAAGAAGTTAAGTACCTCATTCTGCTTCAATCCGTCCAGCTCAGTAACAATAAAGCCTAAGGATGCTGAAGGATATACAAAGGAACGGTTACCTCTTGGCATACTCGAAACAATGTCATTTCTTCCTGTTAAGTCCAGGTATAACATGCCTTTATAGGCTAAGTTTACGCTAGAGAAGAAACCTACCGTTCTGTATCTGTTTTTAGATTCAGTAGCATTTCTAGTGGTGGTATTGTCGATATGTTTCCAACCACCAAAGTTGAAGTTCAAACCGGTTTCATCATATCTTTTCAAATTCTGGTCATTGATCTCATTACCCAATAAAGCAGTTAAGCTGAAATCATCAGAAAGTTTAACCGCATAATTAGCCGTTAACAAAGAGTTATAAGTTGCAACAGTAGCACCATAATTATTGATCGAACCAGCCTTACCAGCATTTCCGTATCCAAAAATATCCTGGTAATTTGAGGCGTAAGAATCTACACCCAATTGATATTTAACAAAGAACTTAGAATCTCTTCCCCAGTTTACTACAGGATTGAAATTCACATAACCATTTCCAAAGAAACGGTTCGTACGCTCATTAAACACGTTGTTTTCCATACCCCAATAAGGGTTATTGAAAGTTAATGAACGGTAGTTGATCTGTGTATATGGATCACTTGGAATATGATTTGGAATTCCTTTTAAGTTGTAATTTACCGGAGCAGAATAAACAGTACCCAATAAAGCATCATTTCCAGCAGAAGCTTTATCAATATCAGACTGTACATAGTTTCCAGAGAAACCTATTTTCCATGCTTTATTTAGATTGGTTTCTGCCGCAACTTTAGCATTATATCTCTCCATTGAAGTAGAAGAAATAATACCTGTTTGGCTGGAGTTACCTATACCAATGGAAAAGTTACCGGTTTCAGTTGCCTGAGCTACATTTACTGAATTGTTGAAGGTTCTTCCAATATCGAAGAAATCTTTAACATTGTCGTATTTGGTCGGAGTTGCCCATGGATCCAGACCTGCCTGTGCCAATTGCGGCACATAGTATTGACCTGGGTGTAAGCCACCTACAGTATAGATGTTGTCTTTACCCTGTGTATTTCCACCATATAGCGGACTATTTGGAAGATCCTCGACTCTTGGTCCCCAAGACATAGATGTATTTGGAGCAAATTGACCATCACTACCCTGCGCATAAGTACTCTGCAATTCTGGCTTGCGTGAAATCCTGTCTAATGCGAAACTAGAGTTAAAAGTAACTACTGGTTTTCCTTTAGCCAATCCTTTACCACTTTTAGTCGTGATCACAATTACACCATTTGAAGCACGAATTCCATATAATGCTGAAGCAGCCTGACCTTTTAAAACGCTCATGCTCTCGATATCATTTGGATCTAAATCCACAGAGCGGTTTGCAATATCAGATCCTGTTACACCATTTCCCGTAGAGAAATCAGCAGTAGAAGAAATCGGCATTCCGTCAATTACGTATAGAGGACTGTTGTCGCCAGTAAATGATCTCGCTCCACGTACAACCACGTTTGCAGAAGCACCTGGCATACCACTTGAAGGCTTAATCTCTACACCTGACAATTTACCTTGTAAAGACCCAACTAAACTTGGGTTAGATGCTTTTGTTAAATCCTCACTTTTTAAGGTCTGAACATTGTAGGCCAACGCTTTTTTCTCGCGTGAAATACCCATTCCTGTAACCACAACCTCAGAAAGTAATTTTGAATCAGCTACCAAAGCAACATTAATCACATTAGAAGATAATGGACGTAATTGCGTTAAATAACCTAAATAAGAGAACTCTAATTCTGTTGCGGATGAATTTACCTTTACGGTATATTTACCATCTCCGCTTGTTTGTGTACCCCCTTGGGTACCCTTAATCCTAACTGTTACTCCTGGAAGTGGCAAGCCATCTCCTTTGTCAGTAACCGTCCCACTGATTGTCCTTTCTTGTGCCATCGCTGATCCCGCGATAAACATCAAAATGAACAAACTTTGTAAAAGTTTTTTCATAAAAATAATAAAATTAGGTTAGTTAATAGGGGCTGAATATAGACATAACATGCTATGCGAGCATCATAAAAAACCCTCAAATTAGCCTTAAATGACTGTTTTTTGACAAAAAACCCAAATGGTTTAAAAAATATAACAACTCAAAAACAATATTTAATTTTGAATTATTCATTTTTGGAGAATTTTATTTTCTTAGCAATAGCTTAGATGCGCTAAATCCTTTTTTTAAACTGAAAAAACAGTTTTTAATTATATTTCATGATTTATGTAACAAAATCACACAATCGTAGTCGCAAAATCACAAAATTGCCAAATCTTCCACATATATGAGTAAATGTGGCTATTGATAAATTAATGAAATTTGATATTAGCTACTTAAAACGAAGAAGAATCGGGAGATTGAGCAGAAATACCTTAGTTAATCAACTAAAAACAATGCATTTAGGAACAATTGTTTTCCATTTTCCCAAAAAGAGCGGAACAATACATCGGTTCCAATATAGACAATCGCTCCTTTACCCAGCGATTGAACCCCTAGTGTCATTCCGGAACTCAGTGTTTTCATCACCGTTTTCCCAGCCACGCCGGCTACATAGCTGTCTGGCTTAAGTAAGCCTACATTCCAGCCTTTATTTAAAGGGGAATAAATATGATCGTCGGTTTTAAGCGCATAATAATAAACTCCTAAACCGGTAGCCAGCGGATGGCTATGGTCTAAATGCACTTTAAATATGGCCCCCGGGATCGCATCAGACAGATCCATTGTATTCCGGTTTGCATACAACGCAGGATTTACCAGCACATCTTCCTCCTTAAATACTTCCTTCTTTCTGACTTCAAAAAGCTTGGAATCAGTGACACTTTGAATGGCGTCCTCCATCAGGATCAACCTTCCCCCAATTTTTATCCAATCTTCTAATTTGTCCATCATTTCAACTGGATAAGAGCCATCAGGTAGAATCAAAACGTTTATTTTGTTCAAATTAAGGTTATCAATATTTCTCAGGGCAATCATGCTTACCGGGTAATTTAACTCCTGTTCCATAAAATACCAAAGCTGTCCTACACTTTGAGAAGAACTTTCGGGGCCGGAAACTATCGCTACTTTGGGCTTGGTCAATATGCGGTAGGCAGAGGATCCGAAATCCTTTCCCCGATCCACAAAGCCACTTGCTGCAGGATAAAAAGATTGTTTCGACTTCTTCTCAATTGCAGCCATTTTTGCAGCCAGCGCCGGAACCAACTTCTCATTTTCTGTCCGGTAAACCAATAAGGAACCGATCTCAAATTTACGCCCTGCAATGGTAAATGGCTCCTCGGCAATCCGGACCTTGATATTTTCATTCTGAAGGGAAATCAATACTTGCGCATCGTTCATACTTCGCCAGGGAAAAATCCAGGCATAAGGCCTGTCGACCAAAGGAAAGAGTTCGGCTTTTTCTTCCGGCGCTGGAAAAAGACCTTTAATGGCTTCCTGAGTAGCGAAAGCAGGCAATCCATAGGCATAAGGCAGTGCCCAGGCAGTAATATCGTAAGTATTAGAATCGCTCACTGTGGTTTGAGGTTCCATCAGCACATTTGCCAATATGGCCCTGGGCTGGTTTAAATTAATTACCAGGTCATTCCGTTCGCCTTTAAAACGTTCAGTTTTTTTATTTTCATAACTATAACCAGTATATTCTTTATCCAGACCATAGGCAAACTGTATGTGGTTCTTTTTCAAAAGAGTTGCCATTTGCTGCTGTCTGTATTTGTTTTCTGCCTTGATCACATAACTCTTATAAACGCCCGGTGGGGCGGTCACACCTTTTTCAAAATACTTTCCAAATTCCTCAACTAATTGATCGGCATATGCGGAAACGGTTTCCAATGTGGCCATTCCTGTAGTAAAATGATGCGCAATCCGATCTTTTAAGGTCAGCGTATCCCCATCAATGGTGTTCACCGCTAATCCTGCACCAATTCCACCTTGTTCATAAGTCATTCCAATCGCACCATTATATAAAGGATAAGTATCTCCATAAGAGGGATACAATAGATCAAACTGCTCTTTTGTGAAATATTGCCAGCCATTCTTGTCAAAATACTTGGCATTATTCTTTCCTACAGTGATCTGAAAGTTTCTTTGCCAAGGAGTAATGTCCTGATGAATCGGTTCAGCAGCAGGTGCGAAATAGTAAGGCTCATTATAACTTTGCTCATGAAAATCAACATGAACTTCCGGCATCCAATCCTGGTATAAATCCAGTCGCTGCTGCGTTTCTATCTGTGATTGCCAAGCCCAATCTCTGTTCAGATCAAAATAATAATGATTAGATCTCCCTCCAGGCCAAGGTTCAGTATGTTCTCTGGACATCGGATCTGGATTGGGCTGTTTCCCCATTGTTGAGCTGAAAAAGTTCAAGTACCGCTCCCTCCCATCTGGATTGAGACAAGGATCAATGATCACCACCGTATTCTTTAACCAGTTTTGAATGTTTACGGTCTTTGCCTCTGCAAGTGTAAACAGCATTTTCAACGCAGTTTCCGTAGAACTCGCCTCATTGCCATGGACATTGTAACTCAGCCACAAAATAACGGGTTGTTTACCTTTAAGAGCCAACTTATTAGCCGAGGAAAGCCCTTCAGCATTACTTAAACTCAGATTTTGCCTCCTGATTCCTTCCAGGTTATCCATATTCTCTTTTGCAGATACCATGGCCACTAGTAGTTCCCGACCTTCATAAGTCTTGCCATATTTCTGGATTTTGATATTCTTATTGGCAGATCCCAAATATTTAAAATATTCCAGCACCTTATAATGAGGTGTAAATTTACTGCCCAAAGGATAGCCTAAAAACTCTTCCGGCGACCTTAGCTGTGCTTCCGCAGGCTTTAGTCCAGTCAGCAACAACAAAAATGAGAGCAAATAACACTTCATAATCAGGAATTAAGACTCCAAAATACTAAAGAATATTTTTTGTTTCTCTTTCATAGTGTAATTTTACCATATCATTTAGATTTAAGCACATGTCAACTCCAAATTCCCTGTATCAACATTTTTTAAAATACCCTACGATATGCACCGATACAAGGAGCATTACTAAAGACTGTCTTTTCTTTGCCCTTAAAGGCGAAAATTTTGATGCCAACTCCTTTGCGGAACAGGCATTAGCGAATGGTGCTGCACATGCGATCATTGATAATCCCGCATATTTGATTGACAAGCGCTGTATTCTAGTGCCTGATGTATTAACTGCGCTCCAGGAACTGGCTAAATACCACCGCGAACAATTAAATATTCCTGTGATCGGTTTAACCGGCAGTAACGGAAAAACAACGACCAAAGAACTGATCAACGCCGTTCTTTCTGAGAAATACCAAACATTTGCCACTAAAGGCAACCTGAATAACCACATTGGTGTCCCGCTTTCCCTGCTTTCCCTAACGAATGAAACAGAAATAGCAGTGATAGAAATGGGCGCAAATCACCAAAAAGAGATCGAGTTTTTATGCGAACTCGCACAGCCAACACATGGCCTCATCACCAATATTGGCATGGCACATCTGGATGGCTTTGGAGGATTTGAAGGCGTCAAGAGAGGAAAGGCCGAGCTTTACACCTACCTGAAAAAACACGATGGAACCGCTTTCATCAACCGCGATAACCCGTATTTATTAGAAATGACCGCTGTTGCTGAATTGACAAAAACGGTATATTATGGCAGGGAAGTCAACAATGCTATTTCGGGTAAGCTGTTGAAAACCGACCCTTTCCTGGAACTTTCCTGGACAGATCAGATGAGAAGTCAGCAGGTACAAACCCAGCTTACGGGGGCTTATAATTTTGAAAACATGCTGGCCGCAATTTGTATCAGCCATTTCTTTGGCCTGACTGCCGAACAAATCAACGCTGGATTATCGGGGTATCAACCTAAAAACAACCGTTCTCAATTGAGCAAAACGGATAAAAACACCGTGATCTGTGATTTCTACAATGCCAATCCAAGCAGTATGACCGCGGCCCTAGCCAATATAGAGTCTCTTTCTGCCGACAAGAAGGTAGTCATCATAGGAGATATGTTTGAGCTGGGCAGTGAATCTGCTGCACAGCACCGCCTGATCATTTCTGAAGCAGAAAACACCAATGTAGCAACCCTAATTTTCATTGGAAAATATTTTTACGAGCAAAAAGGGGATCACAGAGGTCATTTTTTCCAAAATCCAGCCGAAGCTAAAGCCTTCCTGGAACAAGCTTCAATTGAAGATAGCCTGGTGCTGCTGAAAGGTTCA
Source organism: Pedobacter sp. PACM 27299 (assembly GCF_001412655.1). Classification (NCBI taxonomy): domain Bacteria; kingdom Pseudomonadati; phylum Bacteroidota; class Sphingobacteriia; order Sphingobacteriales; family Sphingobacteriaceae; genus Pedobacter; species Pedobacter sp. PACM 27299. Next base: position 22,435 of record NZ_CP012996.1, read on the forward strand.
AGAGGAATGGCTTTGGAACAATTACTTCCTTCTTTGTAAGAAAAACTAAAAAAATAGACCAATTTTATTTGAGGGATTGTCTTTTCCTCAATCAAGCGCTAACAGGCTTTTACCAGGGGACTGATAGGGCCTTGCAGGGCCCCAATCCCTGCTAGCGGCTCATCAATAACTACTTAGAGCGCTCGTAGCACTCATCAATGTACAGACAGTTTCCCCTGAAATCTACAGACAGCTCCCCAAGCATTGCAAACTGCGATCTATCCTAATCTTTAATGGTACCTTTAATGATGATGACTAGAATTCATCAGAAGAATTGAAACCATAAACCAATTATCATGGCAATCATGAACCACAGTGCCTTGGGTATCCCCAATGGAAAAATCGGAAATTTAGTCTTCTATCTTTTAAAAGACAAACTGATCTGCAAGGCAATCGGCAAGCAAGGCCCTGCAACGCCACTACAGCTGGCGAACCGTCAAAAGATGGCCGTCACCATGAAACTGCTCAGTCCGATGGTCAAATACCTCGACCTGGGATTCGCAATAGCGGTAAAAGGAACCGATAGAAATGCCCATAATCTGGCTACGGCTTACCATAAAAAACACGCTTTGAAAGGGGAATACCCTAACATAGAAGTGGATTATGAACAGGTGATCATCAGTCAGGGAACACTCGCTGTAATTCAAGGTGTAAAGTTCAGCAAGGCAGCGACAGGCCTAAATTTTACCTGGGATACCAGTCAGAAAACTGAAAATGGGGAGTACGATGACCTGGTTATGATTATGGTTTGCTATACTGCTACTCAAAAAGCAGATTCTTACCTAAATGCGGCAAAGAGATGTGATGGTGTTCATTTTATAGAGATGCACCCAGAAGATCTTGCAAAACCAATGGCCATATACATGAGTCTTAGGGCTGCAGATGGAAAGCGTATTTCGGACAGCAAGTACCTCGGTGCTTTAAATGTCAAACCTATGGCTGAATAGTGGAAACTTTTATACCCGCGTCGCTGATCCCTTTTAATGGATTATCCCGCATATTTTGCTCCAATTCCACCTCATATTTTCCCGGAGAAGGGAACTTATAATTGGTCAATAAAGGCAAAGTATAGGTGTAAAGGTTACCGGAACCAGAACCATTCCATTGGCCATCGGGCTGTGCTAAACGGTATTCGTAACGTCGGATTACTTTTTTATCTCCTTCTTTGCGCATATGCATCAACACAAAGATGTTAGAATAGCCATAATCAGCAGTATGGCGAAGCTTAAAATAGATATTATAAGGCTTGCTGCTATCGATAATGTCGATTACCGCTTTTACCCTATGGTCATAGCTCCAGTTTCTGGAGGGCATAGAAACATTGTTATCAATCAAATTATGGGTATCACAGCCGCTCGAAAGAGTGGCCATGATACCCGTAATTAGCACTAAAACTGCTTTAAAATTATTCATTTGCAGGCTTATCCGTTGGTTTTTTTCTGCGGTTATTATTTCTGTTTCTATTGTTGCGGCTCTTTGCAGGAGGCGTTGTGCCATCTGCCGCAGGTGCTCCTTCTGCTGTTAGACCTGATTCTCCAGCTGCATTTGGCGCTGGTCTTGGTGCTTTTGGTTGTACGTTTGGATTACCTCCCTGTGCTTTTGCATTTCCAGCAGGACCTTTATTTTGACCTTTCTGCTGCCCTGCGTTACCGCCTGGCTGCTGTGCTTTTACTGTCGGACCTGATTCTCCAGCTACATTTTGAGCTGGTCTTGGCGCTTTTGGATGTGCATTTGGGTTACCTCCCAGTGCTTTTGCATTTGCATTCCCAACAGGAACCTGCCCTTTTGGCTGTGCATTTTGTCCGCCAGCTGCAGGTACATTTTTATTCCCTTCCGAACGTTCCGGACGTGGTCTGGTTGGTTGTCCAGGTCTGTTTTGCTTCTCTGGCCTTGCCGTTTTATCGTTTCTGTTAGGATTATTATTTGCTTTTTGCTCCCCGGTACGAGGCGCATTATTTCTATTGTTGTTATTGTTGCGGTTGTTTTTATTCCTGGGCTTATCGTCCAGACGTGTTAAACTATCCTGTCCAACTACATTTTCATAATCAGGAGTCTTCTCGATTACTGTGTTTGAAACCAGTTCTACTGCTTCTTCCTTTAGATTATTAGGCTTCAGGCCTTTCTTATTCATGGCCATAATCTCTTTCACACGGTCCACTTTCAGCGGAATCCAATCTTCCATATTAGGATAGCTGAACCACATCAATTTCTTGAAAATATCAGTTTTTTGGTGACGTGCCACGCCAACTTCTGTCTGTAGGTTCTCAATACGATCAGGAATGTCTTTCAAAGCATCCAGATACGTATCCAGCTCATAGTTTAAGCAGCATTTCAACTTTCCGCATTGTCCGGCAAGCTTCAAAGTGTTTAACGACAAGTTCTGATACCTTGCAGCGGCGGTAGATACCGTTTTAAAGTTCGTCAGCCAGGTAGAACAGCACAATTCACGACCGCATGAGCCGATTCCGCCCAGTCTGCCGGCTTCTTGTCTCATTCCGATCTGGCGCATTTCAATCCTGATTCTGAACGTTTCTGCCATTTTCTTGATCAGTTCTCTAAAATCTACACGCCCTTCAGCAGTATAAAAGAAAGTTGCCTTGGTTTTATCACCCTGGTAATCTACATCGCTGATTTTCATCGACAAACGTAAATCTAAAGCCAGCGTGCGGGCCTTATGCATGGTCTCCCATTCTAAGCCTTTTGCCAATTTCCATTTCTCTACATCTGCTTCCGTTGCTTTCCTGTAAATCTTTCTGGTCACCTGATCGAGCGGGGTCTTACGACGTTTCATCTGCATGCGCACCAATTCTCCGGTTAGAGAAATGTGACCTACGTCGTAACCTCCTGTAGGGCCTTCTACGGCCACTAATTCACCAATTTCAAGATAGATATTCTCCGTATTCAGGAAAAATTCTTTCCTGGCACCTTTAAATTTAACTTCTACTACTTGAAAAGGTATATAATTTGAGGGCATGTCTAAATTCGACAGCCAATCGTAAACTTCTAATTTCTGACAGCCGCCAGTAAGGCATGAGCCATTACTTTTGCAGCCCGAGGGGGCGCAACCGCCACCTGTAGAACAACTTCCACATCCCATAGTTAATTGTATATATATTGAGTCCCTTTCGGGAGCGTTTTAAACTTAATTATTTTTACCAATTGTAAAGATACATCTAAAAACAGAATTTTAGGGTTAGCGTTCCTTTCGATATGGTAATGAGCGCGTTCCAGTTCCTGGATAATGGCCTCCGCCATCGGTAAATCTAATACCTTTTCGCTCAGCTTTTTTGCGGTATCTAATGTTCTTGCGGGCAGTTTCACCAGTACTTCTGCATCACTGAGCAGCAGACTGCATTCCCGCAGAAAATTAATTCCATATTTTAAAAAATTCTTTTGATTTTCTCTTCCCCAACCGGCAGCCTGATCCACAAAAGTAGTCAGTTCCAACACGCGGTTGCCATAACCCATCCTCAGCCATTCGGCAAATTTATCAGCATTGCCATTTTGAGTATTGGCCAGTAACAGCTTGGCTTCAATCAGATTTCCATCCGCCAGAAAGCTATATTCTGTAGCCTGTTCTTCCGGCATGCCGTGTTTTTCGGTCAGGTAATTTTCAATTGTTTCATGTGATAACTTCGGAATCTTCACAATTTGCGTACGCGACAGCAAGGTTGATAAGATCTGCTCCTGGTTATTCGCCACCAACAGGAATAAAGTGTTTGCAGGTGGTTCTTCAATGATTTTCAACAAAGAATTCCCCTCACGATCCAGGTATTCTGGCAGCCACATGATCAAAACCTTCGTCTCTCCTTCAAAAGCTTTATAACTCAGCTTTTTTATAATGTCATGACATTCGGCAATGTTGATGTTGGCCTGTTTATTCTCCGCATTCAGTTTTGAACGCCAGATGTCCATGTCAAAATAAGGATCTTCGAGCAGCATACTGCGCCATTCGTCGATCACATCAACAGCAATTCTGGCATCTTTAGAAGCGAAAAAAGGATAGGAAAAATGCAAGTCTGGATGGATATATCGCTCGTACTTCCGACAGGATGAACAGGCTCCACAGCTATCATTATCCTGCTTATCCAGGCAATTGATGTATTGTGCGTAGGCGATTGCCAGAGGCAGAGCACCACTCCCTTCAGTAGACAGAAATAACTGGGCATGACTCACCCTGTTTTCGACAACGGTTTGTACCAACTGTGCCTTAATCTCTTCCTGTCCGATGATGTCTTTAAATTGCATTTGGTGCAAAATAACAATTTTTTAGATTATTGATTTGCATATTTGCATTTATGCCTAGAATTCTAGCTTTTGATTACGGAACTAAACGGATCGGAATAGCCGTTACAGACCCCTTGCAGATTATTGCAACCGGGCTGGACACCATACATCCGAAAGATATCATCGAATACCTGAAAAAATATATGCTCACAGAAGCAGTGGAAGCCTTTGTACTCGGAGATCCCATACAAATGGACGGTACACCTTCAGAATCCAAACAGCATGTAAAAGGTTTTGCGAAGATATTGAGGAGAACCTTCCCAGACATCCCGCAATTTTGGATCGATGAGCGATTTACTTCTAAGCTTGCCCATCAAACCATCATGCAGAGTGGCTTTAAAAAACAGGACCGAAGAGATAAAGACCGGGTAGATACTATTGCAGCGACCATCATCCTGCAATATTTTATGGAACAGCCTCGTTAATAGTACAATTTTGATTTGCAAGGCCGATTCAGATAAAGCACACGCTTGCTATATTTAAGGCCTCAAACCTGGTTTACTGGAGGAATAAAACAGATCTAATTAAAGAATAAGAATGCCGAATAATTAAATTATGAGCCTGATTAATGACGATATGCAGCAATTGCTGCTCAATTACTGCGAACCGGAATCAGCGTTACTGAAAAAAATAGACCGCGAAACCAACCTTAAAGTGCTGATGCCGAGAATGATTTCCGGTCATTATCAAGGTCGCGTATTGAGCTTTTTAAGCAAAATGATCGCTCCGCGAAGGATTTTAGAAATTGGTACGTTTACCGGATACGCCACAATTTGCCTGGCTGAGGGTTTAACAACAGATGGAATCATCTATACCCTCGATAAAAATGAAGAACTGGAAGAAATGGTACTGCGCAACCTTGCTGCCGCCCCAAATCCAGAAAAAATCCTTTATATTTTAGGGGATGCTACGGAAACTATCAACGGGTTGGAAGAGATTTTTGACCTGGTATTTATCGATGCAGATAAAAAAAATAACGGCACTTATTACGACCTGATTTTCGATCGTATACGCCCTGGAGGATTGATTATCGTAGATAATGTGCTTTGGAGTGGAAAGGTCTTAAAGCCCGCACAGGATAAAGAAACTAAAAATATAAGTACATTTAATGATAAAGTAGCGGCCGACGACCGCGTAGAAAAACTGATCCTCCCCATTAGGGACGGACTGTTTATCATCAGAAAAAAATAAGATATGGTTAAAAAACTATGGTCGATTTTGCTCATCATCACACTTTTTAGTGTGGCTGCGCAGGCCCAAAGTACAGAAGATTATATTACAGAACGCGTAGATCATGCCCAAGAGCTCATGCGCGAAAATGGAATCCCGGCCAGTATCATTATCGCCGTTGCGATTCACGAATCGGCCTCCGGACAAAGTAAAATTGCCCGATATATGAACAACCATTTCGGCATTAAAGGCCCCAATAACAATACGGAAATCCGTTCCGCTTACCGTGATTACGACTCAGTAGAGGCCTCTTATGATCATTTTATTGAGTTTTTGAAAAGCAGGGCAACTTTCAGCCCCTTATTTGAAAAATATAATCAATATGATTACCGGGCCTGGGCCAGGGGCATACAGCGCGGTGGTTATGCACACAGCAGATCATGGTCCTCACAAATCGTTGGTCTCATCAAAAAATACGAGCTTTACCAGTATGATGAACGACCTGAAGATTATGTAGAACCTGCAGTTGTGGTCAGCAGTCATACCCGGAAAAGGACTTCTGCTGCTACAGGAAGAAGATATACCGTAAAAAGTGGGGATAATTTAAGTACGATCGCCAAGCGTTACCATACCAGCACTAAAGCAATTATGAAAAAGAACGGATTGAAGAGCATACGCCTGAAACCCGGACAAAAAATAAGAATCTAATGAACAATAATTTTCTAATGAAAAGTAGAGTAGTCTTGCTTGCCCTGATTTTCCCGCTATTCTTTGCCTGTAAAACCAAACAATACAGTCGCAATAACAAGCAAATTGAAAAGGCAGCCAATAAAGCAAACCCAAATATGCCTTCTTATACCACTTTGAACTACATTGAGTCGTTTAAAGCAGTCGCAATTGAAGAGATGAATGCTTTTGGAATTCCAGCAAGTATTACCCTGGCACAAGGAATTATTGAATCCGGCAGCGGAAACAGCAGTCTGGCCAAGTTTGCCAACAACCATTTTGGGATTAAATGTACTTCTGAATGGAAAGGAAAGGCGTATTACAAAGACGATGACAAAAGTGACGATTGCTTTCGCGTGTATAAAGATGCTAGAGAATCTTATAAAGACCATTCACAGTTTCTCAAAAGAAAGCGTTACAGCTTTCTATTTGAGTTAGACAAGAACGACTATAAAAACTGGGCTTACGGCTTGAAACAAGCAGGATATGCCACCAATCCAAAGTATCCGACCATGCTGATTAACATCATTGAGAAGTACCAGTTAAATCAATATGATCAATCGGAAACAGAAAGAGAAAAATTGAAAAGAGAGGATAAAGTATTCACTGAAATCAATGCAGGCATCACTGAGGAAAAGAAAAAATTCACGCCGGTAGCGACGCCACCATCTAAACAGGTCATTAAAACACCTGCAGATACCAGTGGTACAGTGCCATCAGGACCAGGCTCTGTAGACCCCCCGGGTCCGGATAAAACCTATACTGTGCAAAAAGGAGACACCTTGTATAACCTATCTAAAAGATTCAACATTAGTATTGAAGACATCAAAACCTTGAATTCGCTATCAGAAGAAGGCATTAAGATCGGCCAGAAACTGATCCTGATTAAATAAAATGAATCCAATAAAAGCAGAACTAATCCTACTCCTATAAATCAGGGCTTAGTTAAATAATGTTAATATTTAATTCGAAATATAGATATCTCGTAATTTTGTAGGCAATGAAGCGGTTAGGTTTATTCTTGTTACTTTCTTTTCTAAGTTTTAAAATTTTTGCACAGCAGCCTGTAGTGCAGGGATTTGTCATTGACAAAGAATCTAAATTGCGATTGGCAAAGGTATATGTATACAATTCCAGTAAGGACGAAGGTATTTACAACAATCCAAAAGGAGAATTTAGCATCAAAGCTTCGGTTGGGGACACGTTATTTGCCGTATTACAAGGTTATGCGCTGGATACCTTGGTTTATAAAGGCCAGAAAGCCGTCTATTTTCAATTGAAATCATTAGGTATTAATTTAAGAGAGGTGGCGATTATTGGCGAAAAATACACTCCTCAGCAACGTCATGAACTTACTTTAAAAGAGTACAAATACGCCTTGGATAAAGGCAAGGCCAAGGACTTGCTCAATCTAGGCACAGGTGGCGTCGGACTGGGTATTGATGCGATTTACAACCTGTTGAGCCGAGATGGCAAGAATGCCAGACACCTGCAGCAGATCCTTGAAAAAGACTATAAAGAAGCAATTATTGACTATCGGTTTAAGCCCGAATATGTGAAAAGGGTACTCCATATCGGTGACTATGAAGCCGCAGATTTTATGCAGCAATATCGCCCTACGTATCAGTTTGCATTGACGGCATCCGATTATGCCTTTATTGTGTTCCTGAAAAACAGTTATGCGAGCTATAAGCGAAATCCAGCCGCATTCCGGCTTAAGCCGCTCCCAAAATTAACGGTTGATGAGTTTTGAGGTCTTTCTTTTTGATATGGCCCCGGATGTCTGCCAATGCAATGGCCATCTTTCCCTTTATCATTTTACAGCATAAAGCGCAAAAAACCAATCCAACCTTAATTAATCATGAGCGCATTCACCTGCGTCAGCAGCTGGAGCTCCTGATCCTTCCTTTCTATATTTTATATGGCCTGAACTATTTGCTGAACCTTTACCGCTTCAAAAATCACTATCTTGCCTATTTTAACATCCGTTTTGAGCGAGAAGCCTACGCAAATGAATCAGATTTAGGCTATTTGAAAAGCCGTAAATGGTTTTCATGGTGGCCTTACCGTGCTGAAAAGCCGTAAATCCCTCAGCATCTGCAATTAGTTTGCTATTAAACTTTTAATAAGCAACATTTTTGTTTTTCTTTGTAGGAATGAAGATTTTTTACGCCAGCTTCTTTTTGATCTTAGTCGTGTCCCTCAATTCAGCATCTGCTCAGGAAGTAGACAGCATTCCAATTGATACTAAAGGTTTAGACATTAAACTTAAACGCAGCCCCCTGCCTTCGAGAACGGGAAACCTAAATTTTAAAGCGGTGCCTCTGGCGCCAATTGTTGTGAATGCAAAAGTAAATTACTGGAAGACCAGAACTTCTGTGGGCATTAATTTCTCCCAGGCTGCATTTTCCAACAACTGGACTGGTGGTGGAGTAAACTCTGTAGCTTTAGGTGGCGTAGTCAATTACAAGGCAGAATACAGCAAAGAAAACTACAGTTATGTAAGTGAACTGATCCTGGAATATGGAAAAGTGAGAAATAAAGGACAACTCCAGAAAAAAACAAGAGATCGTATCTTTTGGGATAATAAAGCGGCAATCCAGCTTTCTAAGAACTGGTATTTCTTTGGTTCCATCAACTTTGAATCTCAATTCGACAAAGGATTTAGGTATTTTAATGATGCCGCAGGAGTGGAAAGGGAAATCCTGACCTCCAAATTTATGTCGCCCGGTTATTTAACAGAATCTATGGGTTTTGAGTATAAGCCAAATAAGTACTTCTCTACCCGAATTGGTACAGGTACTGCGAAACAAACTTTCGTGCTTGCACCAAATGAACTGTTCATCACCCCTCCTGATTCAGTCAACCGCAGTGAATCTAATTACGGGGTACCTAAAGGAAAAAAATTCAGAAATGAGCTGGCTTTCCAGGTGGTGAGTAATTTTGAGAAAGAAATTTTCACAAATACAGTGCTGAAGGCCAGGTATCAGATGTTTATTCCTTACGACAGAGCTTTGTCAAACATCGATCACCGTTTGGATATCACCCTAACCTCTAAGCTTAACAGGCTGATGAATGTCAGTTTAAATGGTGTTGGTTTGTTAGATAAAGATACAGATCCTAAGATTCAGGCGAATCAGACACTTGCTATTGGCGTGATGTTTGTTTTCCCGAGGTAATACTTTATAAATATTGCCATTTCATTCGGCCAAAATTAATAACTTTGGCTTTCACAAAAAATTGAACACTAAGCATTAAATAAAATGTTTGAAAATTTACAGGATAAACTAGACCGTGCATTTAAAGTTTTAAAAGGACAAGGCAGTATTACAGAAATCAACGTGGCCGAAACCATGAAAGAAATCCGTAAGGCTTTGTTGGATGCCGACGTAAATTACAAAACAGCCAAGAGCTTCACAGATGATGTGAAGGAAAAAGCACTTGGTTTAAATGTACTTACCGCTGTTTCTCCAGGTCAGTTGCTGACTAAAGTAATGAACGATGAGCTGACTGCCTTAATGGGTGGTGAAGTGACAGAGTTAGATTTAAAAACCAATCCAACCATCATATTGATCGCCGGACTGAATGGTGCGGGTAAAACTACTTTCACTGGAAAACTGGCCAACTATCTGAAAAGTAAAGGCAAGAAACCTTTATTGGTTGCAGGTGATATGTATCGCCCTGCGGCGGTAGACCAGCTTCAGATTCTTGCGGAGCAGATTGGCGTACCAGTATATGCGAACCTTGCGTCGAAAGATCCGGTAGCCATTGCTATGGAAGGTATTGCGGAAGGTAAAAAGAACCATAACAATGTAATTATTATTGATACGGCAGGTCGTTTAGCAATAGACGAGGAGATGATGAATGAGATCGCTGCCGTAAAAGAACATACAAAACCCCACGAAATTCTATTTGTGGTGGATGCCATGACCGGTCAGGATGCGGTGAATACTGCAAAAGCCTTTAACGACAGGTTAGATTTTACAGGTGTGGTATTGACCAAATTAGATGGTGATACCCGTGGTGGTGCGGCATTATCGATTAAATCGGTAGTAAACAAGCCGATTAAATTTATTGGTACCGGTGAGAAAATGGAAGCCCTGGACGTGTTTTATCCAGAAAGGATGGCTTCACGTATCCTGGGTATGGGTGATGTGGTTTCCCTTGTTGAGCGTGCACAACAGCAGTTTGATGAGAAAGAAGCGGCAGAACTTCAAAAGAAAATCCGCAAGAATAAGTTTGACTTCAACGATTTCTACAGCCAGATTCAGCAGATCAAGAAAATGGGTAACATGAAAGACTTGATGGGCATGATTCCAGGCGTGAGCAAAATGATGAAGAATGTGGAGATCGAAGATGATGCTTTTAAAAATGTGGAAGCAATTATTCAGTCGATGACCAAGTACGAGCGTGAAAATCCGGATAGCATTCAACAAAGCAGACGCGCAAGGATCGCTAAAGGTTCTGGAAACAAAATTGAAGATGTAACGAAACTGATCAAACAGTTCGAAGATATGCGTAAAGTAATGAAGCAATTCTCAAATCCTGCAGCAGCAGCGAAAATGATGAAAAATATGCCTAAAATGCCAATGGGCAGAATGTAGGTAAAACGCTTCAAAAAGAATAATTTTTGACAATTTTAGAAAACCCGGCCCTTCAAGGCCGGGTTTTTTATTTGTGGTTTATTTAAGTTTTATTTGAGGGAATCTAACCACTGTATAGTTGATTCGCATAGATTAGACCATAACCCGATCTCTTAATTATGCTGGTAAAAACTTATGGAAGCGCTGTTTTTGGCGTCGATGCACTGACCATTACGATTGAAGTCTGCATTGGTGGCGGCAACAAATACCATATTTTAGGTTCGCCAGACCATACGATCCGGGAAAGCCTGAGAAGGATAGAGAGCGCAATCCAGACTGCTGGACTAAAAATGCCCAGACAGAAGATTGTGATCAATCTGTCTCCGGCTGGAATCCGGAAAGAAGGCGCCGCTTACGACCTTCCAATTGCCATCGCTATTCTCGCCGCTTCAGGGCAAATAGAAGCACTCCATACCGATCAATACTTCATGATGGGAGAACTCTCCTTAGACGGCGGTTTACAGCCAATCAGAGGAGCCTTACCGATTGCTATACAAGCACAGGCTGCCGGATTCAAAGGTTTCATTCTCCCTAAAGACAATTCCAGCGAAGCGGCCATTGTCAGTGAACTGCTGGTTTATGGAATGGATAACCTATTGGAAGTGGTTTCCTTTTTTAAGCTTCCGCTATCGGAGAAGCCTCCCCATACTTTACTCGCGACAAAGAATCCCTTTCCTGTGTCAGCTGATTTTGACTGTGATTTCGCTGATGTGAAAGGTCAGGAGAATATTAAGCGGGCCTTAGAGATTGCAGCAGCCGGTGGCCATAACCTCATTTTAATTGGCCCTCCTGGAGCCGGAAAAACAATGCTAGCAAAGCGATTGCCCAGCATTCTACCACCATTAAGTATTCCAGAAGCCCTGGAAACTACTAAAATACATTCCGTTGCGGGAAAATTAAATGGCCTGGATGCTTTATTGAGCAGTAGGCCATACCGCTGTCCGCACCATACCATTTCAGATGTGGCATTGGTAGGTGGTGGCGCAAACCCACAACCCGGGGAAATTTCCCTGGCCCATAACGGTGTATTGTTCCTGGACGAACTCCCAGAATTTAAAAGAAGCGTGTTAGAGGTGATGCGGCAGCCGTTAGAAGACCGTAGCATCACAATTTCCCGAGCGAAATTAAGTGTCAGCTACCCGGCTAGCTTCATGCTGATTGCTTCTATGAATCCCTGTCCATGTGGTTTCTATAACCATCCTACCAGAGAATGCAGCTGTGCCGGAGGTATGGTACAAAAATACCTGAGCAAGATTTCCGGGCCACTGCTGGATCGTATAGACCTTCATGTGGAAGTCACACCGGTAAATTTTAAGGAGTTAACTTCTGAGGTCGCTGCCGAGAAAAGCGAACGGATCAGAGCAAGGGTGATTGCCGCAAGGGCAATTCAAGGGATGCGCTTCCAGGGAAGACCTGATATGCATTGTAATGCACAAATGAATGCGAATATGGTACGGCAGGTCTGTCAGATCAATGCCAAAGGACAGTCGCTGATTAAAAAAGCGATGGAAAGGCTGGGCTTATCGGCCAGAGCTTATGACCGGATTTTGAAAGTTGCAAGAACCATTGCAGATCTTGCCGGTACAGAAGATATCAGATCTGAACATTTAGCAGAAGCCATCAATTACCGGAGCCTGGACCGGGAAAGCTGGACACCATAACTACATAAAAACCAGACAAACCGCTGATGATTTACAAGAGGCTAGAAAGGAAGCTGCAGAATTTAAGGTAAATACAACTTGAGTTTAAAACCAGGAAGGCGCAACCCATAAGTTACGCCTTCCTGGTTTTATAGATTAGGCCTCGTCATCTTCATCGTATTGCTCCTCGCCCTCTTCGTCTTCCTCTTCTACTTCCGGGACATACGCCAAGATTTCTCTGCCGATATTATTGATCTCTTCGTCGATCTCGAATAAAGGCAGTGCGGTTTCTTCATCCAGTTTCAACCATTGAAGGTCAGTATCTTTTTGAATGTGGGCATATTCTTTACCTTCTTTAAAAATCACATAAGTATCATTTCCTTCTGGAAATACCGCGTAACTCACATCCCCTATTTCAATATCAAAAGGCTCTTGCATAACGTTTTATTTTCTATTTTATTAATATGATCATCTCGACTAACGTAAGGTGGAGTAGTTGTAAAACTGCAGCCTTCCTGTGCCCATCACTTCTATTGTTTTTGTTTCTTCTGTCCCATTCGATGCTTTTAAATTCAGCGTAATGGTATTTTTCCCTTTTTGTAAAGGGATTCGTGTATAGCTAATGCTGGCGGGTAAAGACTGCCAGTTCCTGGTATCGGATTTCTCTGACAATAAGCTATACAATTGAACGCCAAAACCCAGTCCTTCCAGTAAAGAGTTGTCTTTTCCATTCTTTCCAGTTCCTTTTGAACTTTCCCGCAGCACATATTCCGCGCTTTTCTTCACTGCCAGGCGACTCAGCGTTTTACCCATTTCCTTTAGAAAACGCTGCTGCAGGGTTTTGTAGGCCAACTCATTGATGTCCTCTGCTTTTTCAAAACCCACCGTTGTTTTCCCATCCGTCAAAGTGGCGCTGCTATAAAATGGAGGCCTGCTTACATATTTTGGGAAAGTAGCCCTTAAACTCTGGACAGAATTCACGTTAAAATCACTGCCATAACCATTGCTGAAGGGGATAATGATCGTTCCACCAACATTTGTGAAGAACAAACTACCATCGTCACCCTTTACCAAAGAAAAGAAAAACTCTTCCTGTTCCTTTACCGGTGCCAGTCCATTTTCCCAGAAGAAGATCAGTTCGCCGCCTTCCGGTGCTTTCTCCGGCGTATATTTAAGCTTAAAAAGGGTCTCGAAACGCTGTAGCTCCGCAGTAAAGCCCATTGCAGCCGCAGTTCTTAAAAGGTCTTTTTTCAGTTCTTCCGGCATCGGCGTACCATAATAGGTTTGATCTTTACTGTTGAGGTAAACTTCCGCAGCATTACGATAAGCGATAAAAGCGTTGTTCATATCACCATCATATTCATAGATCAAGCCTTGCAGCATTAAAGAGAAGGCGTCTTTAGAATAGCGATTGTCCTTATTATTGAACTTATCACCCTGTTCCTGAGACTGCAACCCAATCCGTCTGGCTTCCACAATGGCATCTTCTGGTTTTCCCAGATACACATAATTTAAAGCCTTATAATAATGGATCATAAACTTCTCAAAATCTTCTCCTTTATAGACCTGATTCATTGGATTTACTAAAGTCCCAACTACTGCATCCATTGTACCGCCCAATCCATTTTCTAGCAGCTGATCAGCTTCATTGAAGTAGCGATTACTATTCTCATAATCACCCATCAGGTGGGCCGTTTTTCCTTTTTCCATCAGGAACAGCAGCTTATTACGAGGTTTTTGCAAGAGCTTATTCTTTTCCAGCTCCTTCATCGCCTCTGTATAATTGCCACTAGCCATCTGCTTATAATATGGCGTAATCATATCATTATAGCTGGAACAGCTAAAAAGAAAGAGCATCAATCCTATAAAGATTGATGCTCTAAAAGTATGCTTAGTGTGATTAACCATGTTAGATTTAGCCTGTTAAGCCAGACTAATTTTTAACGTATTTCGTGATTTTTTTATCCCCAATCCAAACCACTTCATTGGTCTGAATATCGGTCAGTTCCAGATTTACCTGGTAGTAAACTACTTTTTGTCTTTTATGAGCGTCTACAATAGAATTGATCGATCCCTGAAGGATGTAATCTGCACCGTTTTCCAACCCGAATTTTTTCATCGTAGATACCGAAGCATTTTCCTGCTGATCTGCCTTCTCTGCACGCAGTTCTTCTCTCTTTTTACCCCCTTGAACCAGTCTTACGCGGCCACTTTGGATGAAAGCCTGTTCTACATCTTTTACGAAAGTCTCCGCATCAATGTGTTCATGACTTTTATTGGTCACCACACCCACGATTACGGTAGGTTTCTTGCCCGCTTTCGCTTCTAAATATTCCGGTAACCATTTGCTTCCCAAAATGCTCTGTGTCATCTCCTGGGCCACTAATCTTGAATCTGTATTGTTCCAATTACCGCTAATGTCGATCGTTTGATCAGGATTTACACGTGTAACTTGTCTGGAGCAAGAACTGATCATGATTCCAGAGGCTGCAATAGCCACTAAGGTTATTATCTTTTTGAACTGCATATATTTAAAAAATAAATTTTCTATTGTTGTTGTTTTGTATGTTACCAGCGTCCCCAATGTCTGTGGTAGCCAATATTAAAACCTCCATACCGACCATAATGTCCAAATCCCAGACCTAAAGAAGATCCGAAATTAGGATAATAATTATAATTCAAGGAAGGGTAAAAATAACCGTTATTATAATCGTAAGGGCTGTACCAGCTGCTATTATTTCTTTCCCTGCGTTGTTGACGACGTTCTTCCCTGGCGGTATACCAGTCGTAAGCTTTATAAGTACTTTGGACAGTACTGCCCTGTGTCAGATTTAAAGAATCTGACAGCCCCATGTATTTGGCGCGACTTTCCTGATACCTCGGATTTTGATCTTTAAAAAGTGGAGGCGTTTGCGCAAAACTTATTGTAGCATACACAAAACTGATCATGCAACCTAAGCTAAATATCAAATTTTGTTTCATCTTTTTATGTTTTTATCTGAATTTAAAATAGGACAACATTTATGCCAATGATTCAGGATACAAAGTTAAACATGACCCTGATTTTAACTGCCATTTTAACGTTAAAAAATGTTAATTAATTGGAGTAACAAAACTTTGGTACTCCGGTAATCATCGCCCATTATCGATCTGTTAATCAGCACACTGATCAACGATTAATCTGCTTTCAGCTGCTTAATGAAATCCACAAACTTCTTATTCCCATAATCTGCAGCTCCAACTTCATGGTAAGAGAGGCGGCCATGCTTATCCAGGACTACCGTTGTAGGCAGGGAACCCGCAAATAGCTGCTGAGGAATTCGGCTTGCTACTGCATAAACCGGCATCTGATAACCCTTTCTATCCATATATTTCTTCGCCTTTGGGAAATCACTATCGGCATCCACCATAATGAAAACGACTCCGTCATCCGCCTTGAACTGTTCATACAATTTATTTACGGAAGGCATTTCCGCTAAACATGGAGGACACCAGGTAGCCCAAAAGTTAATGAAGATTACCTTGCCTTTTAAATCGCCAAGGTCTACCACTTTTCCTGCTGCATCTTTAAATCTTACTCCAGCAAGACTTTCAGACTGTATATTTTCATTACCCTTTTTATAGTCGATACTGGTATCCGGTGAAAACAGACCTACCTTCATCAGCCCCTGGATCATCAATGCCTTTGCTGATGGTACAAAAAGAACCACCAGGATCAGCATACCTAAAAGGCCGTTTATCACATTACTCTTATTGAAGATCTTTCTCATTTAGATAAAGTTTTAATTGCAATCATCCCAAATTAAAGAAATTAATCTATTTTGTAGAGAATCTGCATCAACCTTTACTAACTTATGATAAAAAAAACTCTTCCAGGATTACTGTTACTCAGCGTAGCTTTGTCCTGTACAAACAAAGCACAAAAAATGGAACCCTATAAATGGCCAAATGCGACCCCACCGGTAGCGGAAGTGAAACCTCATATCAGAACTATTCATGGTGATACGGTGGTAGACAATTATTACTGGATGATTGACTACTTTAAAAAAGGAAAAGACAGTACTGCTGTAGTGGAATACCTGACCGAAGAGAATAAATACCTGGATACGATGATGGCTGGGACGAAACAACTTCAGGCAGCTCTTTTTAAGGAACTGAAAGGTCGTATCAAGGAAAAAGATGAGTCAGTACCCGTACTGAAAAATGGTTATTTCTATTATACCAGAAGCGAAGAGGGACAGCAATATTATAAATACTGCAGAAAAAAAGGCAGTCTGAATGCCAAAGAAGAGATCTTATTGGACGTAGACGACCTGGCAAAAGGATTACCGTACTATTCAGCTACTGGTTTTGCCATCAGCCCAGACAATAAAATGCTGGCCTTTGGTGTAGATAAATTATCGAGACGCCAATATGTGATCCATGTTAAAAACCTGGAAACCGGCGAAGTTTTTAAAGATGCCATTCCAAATACCCAAGGTGATGCGACCTGGGCTGCCGACAATAAGACCATTTTTTACACAGCTAAAAATCCAGTTACTTTATTGAGTGAAAAGATAAAGAAACATGTATTGAATACCGATGCCAAACTCGATGAGACCGTCTATGAAGAAAAAGACAAGTCGAATTATATCGGTGTGGGTAAATCAAAATCTGGTAAATACCTTTTCATTTATTCGCAAGCCACACAATCAAATGAGATGAGGATCCTGGATGCAGATAAACCGAATGAAGCATTCAAAGTTTTCCAGCCAAGGGTAAAAGATGTGCTGTATGATGTGATTGCACTGGATGATAGATTTCTAATCCTGACCAATTGGGAGGCCAAAAATTTCCGTCTGATGGAATGTCCGCTGGATAAACCAGAAAGGGCAAACTGGAAGGAAGTGATTCCGCACCGTAAAGATGTTTTACTTGAAGGTGTGGATGAATTTAAAAGTCATATCGTAGTGACTGAGCGGAAAAACGGATTGACGCAACTGCTGATCCGCCCATTCAAAGCTGCGGAATACCACATTGCTTTTGAGGAGCCAACTTATATGGCACAGGTAGGTTCAAACCCAGATTATCAAAGCAAAACTTTGCGTTATATCTATTCATCGCTAACCACGCCAACTTCTACTTATGATTATAATGTAGATACAAAAGCGCAGCAACTGATGAAACAGCAGGAAGTAGTGGGTGGCTATGATAAAGCAGCGTATGTTTCAGAACGCCTATATGCGACAGCAAAAGATGGCACCAAAGTTCCCATCTCCTTGGTGTACAAAAAAGGATTAAAAAAGGATGGCCATGCGCCTTTATTGTTATATGCGTATGGTTCTTACGGATCGAGTATGGATGCAACTTTTAGCAGCGGTAGGTTAAGCTTGCTGGATAGAGGCTTTGTATTTGCTATCGCGCACATCCGTGGAGGCCAGGAAATGGGCCGGCAATGGTATGAAGATGGTAAATTGATGAAAAAGAAGAATACTTTTACCGATTTCATTGATTGCGGACAATACCTGATGGATCAGAAACTGACCAGCAAAGGCCATTTATATGCTCAAGGCGGCAGTGCTGGTGGATTATTAATGGGTGCGGTCATCAATATGGCTCCAGATATGTGGAATGGCATCATTGCACAGGTTCCTTTTGTGGATGTGATCAACACGATGTTGGATGAAAGCATTCCTTTAACCACCAATGAATTTGATGAATGGGGAAATCCAAAGCAAAAAGCCGCTTATGATTATATGAAAAGTTATTCTCCGTATGAAAACATTGAGAAAAAAGCTTACCCGAATATGTTGGTCACAACTGGACTTCACGATAGTCAAGTGCAGTATTTTGAACCCGCTAAATGGGTTGCCAAACTGAGGGCTACCAAGACCGATAAGAATGTGCTGCTGCTCAAAACAGACATGGACTTCGGCCATGGTGGCGCATCCGGCAGGTTCGATTACCTGAAAGATGTTGCCCTAAATTATGCCTTTCTATTTGCATTAGAAGGAATCAATAAATAGCAAAACCCAGTTTTCGAAAATAAAAAGAACTGCCTAAATACAGCGGCCCCTCAAATTGTTCAAATTTGAGGGGCGCTTACTTTATAAAAGAGTTTATCCTATTGATTGGGAAATTCCGTAAAGATTTATTTCTTTGCTTTCAGTAGTTCCTTCAATTCAACAACTGCCTTTTTCAATTCTTCAATTTCTGATTTCAGGCTTTTCAATTCCTTTTGCTGAACCGCGATTTCCTCATCATGTTCCTGCCATCCTTTCAATAAAGGGACGGTCATCGATTGATAATTCAGAGAAAGTGTTTTCTTTTGATCAGTGCCTGCTTTTACCAGAGAAGGGAAAAACTCCTGTACATTTTGCGCGATAAAACCGATCTGGTGCAGGTCTACATCTCGTCGGTCATAGGACACGGCATGCAGCCTTCTCAGCTGTTCAGAAACCGGAGAAAGCGTCTCAATGTTCTTCTTCAAGCGAATGTCCGAATTTGCCGTTACATCCCCCGAGGCTTTAATGTCTCCATTCACAATCACCTGTCCGGTTACCGTTAATTCTGAGTTCACATCCAGGGTGGTGAACTTTCCTTGTGCTGGCGTAGAACCACCGATCAGGGTATTGTCGATTGCTCCTTTGGTAATTTCTACGTTGTCTTTATTCTGGATAGCTAAGGTTCCTAAACCCAGGTTTTCTCTTGCGCCTTCGGCGGTAACAGCACCTGTTCCTCCTTTTTCAATAGCCAGGGTTTCTCCTGTACCTCCACCGGCACCGGCACCCATTTGACTTTCCACCCAATTGCTGTTTGCGATTCCTGCTTTCAACTGATAAAACTTCTCTTCCAGGATGGAGTAGACCAACATACCCAGGGATCTCCTGGCCGGAGTAATCAGGTCTCTTTCCGCATTGCTGGCTACAGACCGGAAGCCCCCTTTCCCATAAATATCACTATGGGTAGCATATTTATCCGTCAGGTCGTTCGGCTCCAAAGCCCCGATTACCTTTACCTGCCCCACCGCGGAAAATGAACCGATGCACAGGAATACACAAAATACATAGATCGCTTTCATTGGGATATAATTCTCCTTACGCTTCATTGCTGTTTTTTCAAAACTCATCATTAATGCTTTAAAATTTTTCATTGCTGTATTAGATAGGAAATGATGGCCTATTGAATGGTAAAAGTTAGTGCTGCTGCTGTATTGTCTTTTTGCACATAAATCACATAATCAGTGACTCCGCCGGAACTATTTCTAAAGGACCTCGTGGTCTTTTCAAAAGCACCAGTAGAATCCAGAATGCCGACGATAATTTTAGTTCCACCCCAGGTTGCAGGGTAGGCGATCACTAGTTTTTGTCGGCCGGAAGGACTTGCCGCTTTATTGCTTACTGCCGCCGAGCTGCCGAATTCACTAGTCAGGGCCAGGATTTGTGCATCAGTAGGTGCAAAATTTTCACCATCATCACCGCCAGTTGCAAAACCATAATACCGTTTCCACTGGAAGCTCAGCGAGGCCGTTGCTTCTGCGATTTTATTGTCGGCTGTTTTTACGGTTAACTTAAACGCATTCGACTCATTGTTTTTTGCCATTACAGTGACTGTTCCGCTAACCGAAGCGCCGGGAGCTGGAGAGGAACTGAAAACCTCCTGACCTGCAACAATAATACTGCTCAGCTCTGCGGTTTCCTTTGCCCGTCCTGCGATCCAATTCAAGGAAACTGAAGTGGTACCCGATGGCCCCATCTCTTTGGTTCCTGAAGGATTAGCTGTTAAACTAGCTGTGGGTCCTAAAGAAGGGTAGAATACGGCTTCAATCCATTTAGCAAGGTCATTGGTTCCAGGATTTACATCTTTATAATAAGCTCCGGTAATTGGCCTGTTCCCGTTGAAGGTTCCAACATTACCACCCCCAGCACCAAGCGTTGCCTTATCTACCCAGGTCACAGATCCTTCCGCATTACTGACCATTACCTGGTCTGTTGCATCAGATTTTATGTGCGCTGCGGTAATTACTTTTTCGGCTATCGAAGGATTCGGATAAGTTCCCATTAAATCACCTCCTGCAAGTCCGCTAACCGCACCCTGCAATAAAAGTGGAGGCCAGCTGGCATCTTCTTTCTTCGGACCAAAAAGCGTCTGATCTGTCGTGTTCACATAAAAGTCTCCGGTTTTTCCTGTTCCTGCAACTGGAATTCCCGCCCCATAAATCAGGTTATTTCCTGCTGCAGCAGCACCAGAAGAGAATAAGACCCAGTTGTTGTTATTTTCCAGCTCTGCCGGTACATCTGCACAGATCAATTGATATGTTTTTGTTTTCCCGGTACCATCATCCATCACAGTGCACAACATTCCTGGCTGACGTCTTAACGGGCTCAGGTTATTCCGATCTGCGAGCGTCGGCACCTGATGATGCCCACCCTTCGCATCATTCGTATAGATGATCACCTTTCCGGGTACCGGAATCAGTGGATTGCCCACAAATTGTGCTGTTCCCTGTTTCGGGGCAAAAAACACAAATCCCATCGCCACCACCGCACATCTGATCCAATAATCTGTTCGTTTTTGTTTGATTTGCATATCCTTTATTTCTTTACAATTTCTATTTGTCCATCTTCTTTAATCAGGAAGGCCAGTTCATTTCCATAGGCTACTCCCAATTTATTAATCGCATAAGCTTTCAGGTAATACGGAATTCCCGTACTTAAACCTTCCAGATTGATCACCGAAGAATCCGCTCCTGCAATCACTTTCGCGTCTGCCAATGTTGGATTTGGTACCGTACTCCAGCAAATTCCTGATTCGGAAATTACCGATTCACCATCCGTGATTAAAGTCAGCCCGCTGAGTACAGCAGTACTACTTTTAGCAGTTACCGGCACTGTTTTCAGTAATGGCTTCTTAAATGGCGCATAACCATACCATTCTGTCAGTTTAAACGGCGCCTCCTGATCTGCCAAATGACTCTTGCCATTTAACCATGATAGAGAGAACGGAACTTTTCTTTCTGTCTCACTGATCTCTCCAATGGCAAGCATATAATCTGCCACCATCTTCATGCTGATCCCTCCGGAAGCCGGTAATGGATTCAGCTTCCAATCG
This sequence comes from Pedobacter sp. PACM 27299, assembly GCF_001412655.1. Lineage (NCBI taxonomy): Bacteria > Pseudomonadati > Bacteroidota > Sphingobacteriia > Sphingobacteriales > Sphingobacteriaceae > Pedobacter > Pedobacter sp. PACM 27299. The sequence continues at coordinate 44,030 of NZ_CP012996.1, forward strand.
GCATAAAGCGTAACGCTTGCTGTAATTGGGAGGTCAAAATTAAAAACAGTTTCCATATTTTGGTCACTATACCAGGCATAAAAAGTACTGCCTGTTTTAGTGCTGACCGCAGCAGTAATCGTAGATTGATCTTCTAACACCTGTGAAGCGATAGCGCTGCCGCCATTACTTATCCAGGTGATCGTATGGTACAATCTGGAGATCTCCAGGGAACCATTCACAAAAGCAAAATCATAATTAGCTGCTTTTAAATCCCCTACCAGGAACAGTACCGGATAAACTCCCGTCGGACTTGCAGTTCCAACTGTTGTATTCGTTAGCGGTTCTCCCTCTAATTTCGCTGCGGCTCTCAGACTCAATTCCGTTTCGCCATATTTGAAGCCTTTCATTTGATAAGTAAATGATGGATTCTCATGTCCGAAGAAACGCTTCAAGGTATCTCCATAAACAGTCAGTAAAGCTTTGCTGATGAGGAAGCTTTGCTCCTCCTCTACTTTTTCATAAAATGCATTTCCTGCCTGAACCGCTTTGATTAAGACTGTACCGGCGCCTTCAATCGTAGCCAGATCCCCGGTGATATCCAGCTGACCTTCTAATAATTCAAAAGTAATCGGCAATCCGGACGTCACTGTTGCCTTCAGCTGGAAAGGATTATCGCCATATTGTTTGTTTGTAATTACGGCAAAATTTAGGGTCTGCGCCGCTTTCTGAATGCGGATCATCACCTGTGCTGTCTGTAAAGTAGTATTGAAGGTACTTGGAGATAGGGTCAAGTTGCCAATCATCAGCAATTCGCCAATTGGAGCAGCAGCATAGCTTACCGCATCCCAGGTCACGATCAGATTTTCTTTTGAGCCATCATTATAAATCACTTCAACACGGCCAGGTAATCCAAGTCCAGCGAATGGTGTCCCATAAGCGACCGTAATTGGCGCGATTACCGCTACAGAATCGATGTCTTTTTGAAGGGTAATCTTGATTTTCGCTTTCAGGTCCAGGGTATTTCTCACATCATTAGTGAGTTGTACTTCACCATTAATTGTCTGCTGCTGCAGGAGATTACTTTGATAAGCGCTTTCCTCCCATAACACCGGTAAATCTTCGGTACTCTGATCATCATAAGTCACCCTGACACTTAATGGCAATTCCAATGCGCTGAATAACTTGCCATAAACATCCACTAATGCTTTCGATTCTTCCACCGAAATGATGTTTTTCTGATCGATGATCACCTGTATTTTAGCCGTGATATCTGTAGGATTTGATGCTCCATCTGCAGGATCTAAAATCCCTGTAAAGTTAAAGGTCCCTACTTCATCTTCGATGAAATCTGCCGATTCCCAGGTCAATCCTGCCAATCCTGTCGCACCGGTTGTATAAGTTACCGGCAAGGAAGTACCGAGTTGTGCCATCACAGTTGCTTTGCTTGTTCCTAAAGGAAAATGAACCGGTGTTGTAACCGTCACCGCATTGATCATCAGCAATGGAATCTGCACTGTGATCTTGATAGCTGCCGTTTTATTGTCTTTATTTTCTTCCGGACTATCTGGCAATAATGTACCGTTTAACAAATAATTACCAGCAATATTCCCCTCAAAGTTTCCTGCATCCCATAACACCGACAATGGTTCTATCTGCTGATTATTATAAGTCACATTGACCGTAGGCGGCAAGGCCAGGTTGGTAAATGATGTCCCGTGAGGAACGATCATATCTGGTACAGCTGCCACAGCAACCACAAAGCGAGGTGCTACTTTAACCTCCATTAAGGCCATTACATCATCCGGGTTTTCAGTGTTCAGCGGCATAATTACCTTTGTTATGAATCCATAAGTCCCCGTTTCCAATGGGTTATAATCCGTATTCTCCCAGCTGCTGATGCCCAGCATTTCGGTAGCGCCATCATCAAATAATCCGGTTACTTTCGCTGGTAAGCCCAGGGCACTTAAAGCTGTTCCGTTAGCCACCTGAATGGTGTCAGCAGCGATAGAAACCAAGGTTCTGATTTTCTCCGCGACAGTTACACTGATCGTTGGCTGTAAAGAATTAGGGTTGTCAATTTCCGTAGGAACGACCATTGTTCCTGGTAATATATAAGTGTTTGTTATTTTCTCATCGTAATTTCCTTTGGCCCAATCCACCGACAATAAGTCTTCCGATTGGTCATTGTACGTTACTTTTACCGATTCCGGTAAAGTTAAAGCGTTAAAAGCAGTACCATAAGGAACCGTTAAAGGAGCAACTGCGGCAATCTTCAGAATGGCTTTCCGACCTACTTTAACCCATACCTGCGCAGGTAGATTGCCTGGATTCTGTATGCCCTGCGGCAATACCAAATCTCCTTCAAACAGGTAAGTCCCAGCAGCTGTTCCGTCGTAATCCAGACTTTCAAAAGACAGGTTCATCACGGAGATTTCCTGATTCGTGCCATCGTCTAATTTCGCATTGCGAGTTGCGGGGAACACTAATGTTTCGAGTTTTGTACCATAAGCTACTTCGATCGTATCTGCTTTCAGCGAGACAATTTCTTTAGCCCTTGGCAATACTGTGATTTCTATTTTAGGAATAATCCCTTTTGAATTTTCAATATCATCCGGCAGGATAAACTCACCAGTAACATTGTATTTTGCCGCCAGGCTTCCATTATACATTGTTAAATTCCAGGTTACGCCAAGATCCTGTCTACCTCCATCTACAAATTCGGCAATCAATGCATCTGGTAAAATCAAGGTATTGGCATCCGTTCCAAAAAACACGGTTAATGGATCAGGAGCAAGGTAAGACTTGATGATACGCTTACCGATATTGACTTTTAAACTGGCTTTTACACTATCCGGATTAATGAACCCTTCAGGTGTTTCCAATTCCCCTACCAGCGGAAAAGCACCAGGCTCATCCGCCAGATAATCACCCTCCATCCAGGTTACATTTAGGCTGCCGGAAGTCCCATTATCATAAGTGACCAATGCTTTTTTAGGGAACAATAATTTAGCAGCAGTGAATGTAGTTCCAAAAGGAATACCCACTGAATCCGCTGCTGCGGTTAATACTTTTAATGGTTTCGGCCCTACGTTAACCAACACTTCTGCGTATCGTAAATTCGGATTTTCAATCTGGTCGTGGATCACGATTTCGCCTTTAAAAGTATATGTTCCTTCCTGAAAACGGTTATAAGTAGCAGAGCTCCAAAGCACCCCTTCTGTTCCAATCGATTGATCATTATAAGTCACTTTTACCTCATCTGGCAAGCCGATTTCGTCGGTTTCTGTGCCATACTTCACGTTGATTAAAGCCGGATTCGTTACTGAAATCACTTCCTTCTTCCCCAAGATAATCGTGATTGAAGTGCTGCGCACATCTTTGTTCGCTACACCAGGAATCAGTATAGGATCTCCATCAAAGGTATAATTCCCGGGTTTCAGCGGATCGTAACCTTCTGTATCCCAGGTCATATTCAAACTACCGGTACTGTGGTCATCATAAGTCACAGGAATAGCTACTTTTAACGCTTCAATCGCATTCAACTTTGTACCGAAAGCGACATATACAGAATCCGGATATGCAATAGACACAATGTTTTTAGGCTTCGGAAGTACCGTTAAAACAATTTTTGCTTCCAGATTTCCGGCGTTGTCAATGCGCTCATTGTGCAGTAATTTCCCTAATAAGTTATAGTCGGCGGAAACCAGAGGATTATATTTTCCAGGTTTCCATTCTACACCTACTGTGTCTGTAGTGCCGTCATCAAACCTTGCTTTGATCGTTTGCGGCAATTCCACCACATCATCGAATGCGGTTGCATAAGGCGTGCTTACTCCCGCCACCGGAAGCACAGAAATGATGTTTTTCCGGATGATGACTTGCTGATTTGCGGACAGGCGCTTACTGTTGGAGGTCAATGGTTTCAGCTGTAAATCACCTTTCAAATCATACTCCCCACCTTTATTTGGAATATAAGTAGCTTTATTCCAGATCACGCTAAGGAAACCTGTAGTCTGATCATGGTAAGTTACCCGGATCGAAGACTGTAATGGCAGGTTTGCGGCCGGTGTATTTAGGGGTACTGTGATGTCTGCTAGAGGTTCTATTTCAATGATATTTTGCTGGGCATAAACATCTACGCTGGCCTCAAATTCTGCAGGATTGGCATGTTCTTCTTTCAATACCAAATCTGCATACAATCGGTAAACGCCCGATTTTAAGTCATAAGCACCCGGTTTCCAGATGAGTGTTAACATATCTGTCGTCACACGGTCATCGTAAGTTACCCTCACTTGTTTTGGCAAGAATGGCAGGACTTCTGAGAATGGTGTTCCTGATAAAACATATACCGGAGGTAATTCTTCCAGTGCAATAATGTAAGGGAAAACCGGATCTATTACTACTACCTTCGCGGTAGCGGTCAGGTGGTTCCGGTTCATCTCCGGCTTAGGTACTGTAATGTTCCCGATCAAGGTATAAAGCCCTTCCGCATTTCCATTATAATCACCCGGCAGCCAGGTTACCGGGAACTTCACCTTGCTCTTATCACTCATCACCACCTCTACCTGAGGTACCAGATGTAACTGATCGAAAGGTGTGCCGGTATCAATTTTGACCGGGATTGGGTAGGGTTTCAGTACCTCAATAATATAAGGTTCCCTGGTGTTCACCTTCATTTTGATTTTCAGAGAGCCACATACCTTATCTCCGGCAACGGAAAGGATAAATTCATACTCACCGGCTTCGGTTGCTTCCCCGGAGATCAGTCCTGCAGGGCTGAGCGTCATTCCATCGGGCAACAGCCCTTGTGCTAAGGTAAACGTATAATTTCCTGCAGTAGCCAGGGCGATCTGGTGGCCGTATGAACTCCATTGATCTGCTTCCGGAAGCTGCTGCTCTGCATTTTCCAGGTATAATCCCTGGAATTCATAAGCCCCGATATCTACAGTATTGTGCTGAACCCTTGGTGCACCGGCAAGATCCTGAGTGATCCCGTTGATTTTACTGTTATCTCCCATATTGATGGAAGGTGAACATGGCGAAAGTGACAATTCATCCCCTTCAGGATTGTTAAACTGAGGGTCTTTATTTAAGATCAATGTGCCTGTTTTATAGCCATTTTCGATGGTACTGTTGGCCACGAAGATACCTGTATTGAGCTGATCGGCTACTTTGTTGCCACGTTTATTACCCCATAGAATCGTATTGTAAATGTTCAGCGTTCCCGTATAACGGTATACCCCTCCACCATATTGATTGGCGGCAGAAGTATTCGCATAAGCGATGCTGTTGTTCGCAATCGAGGTGTTCACCAGGTTCGTGATTCCATTATAATGGTACAATGCACCACCATAATATCCACCGGTACTAATTACCCTGTTTCTGCTGAATACTGCGTTATTGATATTTAGTGTTCCCGAAGTCTGATAGATTGCTCCACCGTGCTGTACCGCAGTATTTCCAATAAATTTCGCATTATTAATGGTTGGTTTTCCATTGCTGGCATTGTACAAGGCACCTCCATAAATGGTGGCCGCATTGTCTTTAAAAGACACCTTATCCATGGTAATTGCCGAAGTAATGTTATATAATCCTGCACCATAACTTCCTTTGTTTCCGATAAATTTAACATCCTTTAAACTGATTACTGCCGAGTTGTACATCCCTCCGCCATAGGCATAGCCACCCGGCCCAACTGTATTATTTTCCAGGGTGATGTTGCTGAATTCCGCAGCACCGCTATTGAAAACACCACCGCCATAATTATAAGCGACGTTGTCTTTAATCCATAGGTTCCTAAAGATGATCTTTCCTAAAGCATTGTAAATACCCGCTCCATAATACGCTTCATTGCTGGAATTAGAACCTGTTGCTGTCTTTCCGCCAACAATACTGAATCCATCTACTATTGTTGCATTTGTTAGCGCAACACGGTTATAAAGGACATGATAACTTCTTTTTTCTCCGCTTAAAATCGTCTCATTTGTAGTCGAAATTGTTTCCGGATCCCGTTCTGAAAACTCATTTTCTGTTCCTGCAAAACCACCAAATAGTTTCACATTTTCTTTGAGGGTATAGTAGTCGGTGACTTTCAATCCTGGAATATATTTCCCTTTTGCTACCCATACCGTATCTCCGGCAAGGGCAGAGCTGAGTCCTTTTTGGAGGTCAAGGAAACCATTGGTCCAATCGGCACCATTGTCCATTCCTGTGGCGGCCTGATTCACATAAATTCGCACCCCACCGATTCCTGGTCTGACATCTACAGTATATAGTCGGTTTCCACAAAGTGTCCCATCGTTTGCGGTGACATTAAACGTATAAGTCCCACTATTGATCGGGCGGCCAGTAATCTGACCAGATTTGTTCATCAACAATCCATCTGGCAATTTGCCGTAACTGATGGCGTAAGTGTAAGTACCGCTGCCACCGCTAGCAATGATCTGCTGTGTATAACGTTGTCCGCGGATCCCTTCCGGCAATGCCGCCGGGCCGACCATAATTCTGCTTTGCTGGTTTTCATAAGCACCCAGGTCTACCGCATCTGCCATGATCCTGGTTTTACCATTCATGTCTTTTGTTAATCCCGCAGCAAATACATTGTCTCCCATATTGATCGCAGGCGAACAATCCGATAAGGAAAGGTCGTCGGGATCGGCAAGATTAAACATCGGATTTGCGTCAATCACTGTTTTTCCGGCCAGGTATCCGCCCCGAATCAAGGCATTACTCACTTTAACATTCAGGTTTAGCTCATCGGCCACATTATTGCCGCGTGTATTGCCCCAAAGAATGCTGTTCTGCAGATTTAACGTTCCTGCATTGCGATAAATCCCTCCCCCATATTTGGTTACTGCAGCATTCACATAAGCGATGCTATTGTTGCTAAAAGTCACGTTATTCAGATTGGAAGTAGAGGTGTACTGATACAAGCCACCACCGAAATAAGCAGCATTCCCCGTCACTTTATTCCTGCTGAATGCTGCATTGTTTAAGGTTAAAACAGCTGAATACTGGTATAAACCGGCTCCATGCTGTACCGAATTATTGCCCGTAAATCTTGCGCGATCCAGGGTGATTTTTCCATTGTAAGCGTAAAACCCACCACCTGTTAATACGGCTTTATTCTCTTTAAACAACACATCATTCAACACCAATGCAGCCGTAGCATGAAACAATCCTCCACCGCTATTTGCCGTATTCCCGATGAACTCGATATGGTTCATCACAGCGGCTCCTGAATTGTACAATCCACCGCCATAAGCATAGGAACTAGGACTGATCGTATTGTTTTCAAAAGTGATCTTGCTGAATACCGCTGCTGCAGTATTATACATCCCCGCTCCATAACTGCTGGAGTTGTTATTTTTAATCCAGAGGTCTTTAAAGATCATGGCGCCCTGAACATTATAAATACCTGCACCGATATAAGGTTCTCCGGAGCTTCCCCCAACTACCGTACGGCCACCAGTAATCGTGAAACCATCCAGCACCGTTGCCTTCGTTAGTACTTTGTTATTGAAGACCACGTGTCTGTTGATGTTTTTACCGTCTAAAATTGTTTGGTTAAGTATTCTAGTGTTTAAGGTATCTCTTTCTGAAAGCAGGCTTTCCGTGGCAGCAAAACCACCGTATATTTTAACCCCTTCTTTCAACTGGAAGGTAGAAGTGATGAGCGGCCCCGGACTATAAGTTCCTTTCGCTACCCATATTTCATCTCCGGCAATCGATACTTTCAGTGCATTTTGTAAGTCGAGGTAAGCATTGTTCCAGGTACTCCCATTGTCTTGTCCACCAATTGCGGCCTGGTTCACCAGGATGCGAACTACTCCACTTCCTGCTACAATTTCCATGTTGTACATCCGGTGTCCACATAAGTTGCCATCGGTCGCTTTGACAACAAAAGTATATTTGCCGATCACGATTGGATTACCGCTGATCAAACCTGCAGGTGTCATCGAAAGTCCATCAGGAAGCTTTCCGGAAATCACCTGATAGGTATAGTTTCCTGTTCCTCCAGTAGTACCAGATCCGGTAATTCCTTGTAACTGAACACTGATACCTTCTCCGCGATTTCCTTGTGGCATTGTCGCAGGTCTCACCTCAATTACCTCTTGCTGGTATTCTAAAGCACCCATATCTACCCATTCAGACTTGATCCTTTCCGATCCAGGCAGGTCTTTTCCACCTGCAAGTACAAGTGTATTCTCTCCTGTATTGACTGCTGGCGAACATCCGGTAAGGCTTAAATCATCTGCCGCTGCGTTTACATACATCGGTTCGGCATCAATGATATTTGCACCCGCAGCATAACCTCCCTGAATCAGGGAGTTGGTGACCTTAACATTCAAGTTCAGCTGATCTGGCGTTGCTGAGCCTCTGGTATTTCCCCAAAGCACACTATTATTCAACGTTACCGTTCCGGCATTTCTAAAAATGGCCCCACCATAATTTACGGTTCCTGCCTTGAAATAATTGATGCTGTTGTTGCTAAAAGTGTTGTTAGTGAGCGTTGCTGTTCCGGAATAGATAAAAATGGCACCGCCATAATTCCCTGCGGTTGAGGTCACACTATTCCTGCTAAACGTACTATTGTCAAGTTTAAATGTACTGTTAGACCAGATTGCTCCACCATGTAATACAGCGGCATTATTGGTAAATGAAGTTCTGTTTAAGCTTAATGTTCCGCTGGCATAAATTGCCCCTCCACTTCCTGCGGCACTATTATTTTTAAAGGACACATTGGTAAATACCGGTGCACCATTGGCGATAAAGACAGCGCCCCCTGTGGTGGCTTTATTGGCGGTAAAACTGGCATTGGTAATGGTTAAAACTGCTCCGGAATTGCTGTAGATCGCGCCTCCCTGTCCGTTGGTGATCGTGTTATTGTCGAATCGGACATCGATCAGTTCTCCCAGCCCTGCATTGAACAGGGCAGATCCATAACCCGGATAACTGGCAGATTCAATGATCTTATTATTTTCAAAAACACCTCCTTTGAGCTTAAATCCACCGGCATTATATACCGCCGAACCTCTGGCATATTGCCCGGTTGTGCGGTTATTACTGAAAATGATATTGCTGTAAGTTGCATTTCCACTATGGTAAAGTCCACCCCCATAACTGGCGATATTATTCTTTATCCAAAGGTGATTAAAGACTGCAGCTCCGGCTGAATTGTAAAGCCCTGCGCCATAATAATTGCCATTGTAATAATAGCTGTTGTAACTAGTTCCGGCATTTCCACCCTGGATAGAAAACCCATCCAATACCGTTGCATTTGTTAAGGCGGCGACGTTATAAACCACATGGAAACTCGACTTCCCCTGACTGCCATCAAGGATGGTTTCGTTCAATCCACGAACAGCGGCACTGTCCCTATCTGCCAATAAAATTTCTGTTCCGGCGAAACCTCCATAAATCTTCACTCCCTCTTTTAGAGTGAAGAAAGAAGTGTTCAGTAAACCCGGGCTATAAGTTCCTTTGGCCACCCAAACCGTATCTCCTGCGGAGGTTTGCGCCAATGCCGGCTGTAAGTCTGTAAAGGCATTCGCCCAGTCGCTGCCGTTATTTTCTCCTGCTGCGGTCTGACGTACAAACAGTTTTCCTGAACCATTTAAAATGTTGACCGTATACTGTCTGTTTCCGCTCATCGTCCCATCGGTAGCGCCGATTACAAAAGTATAACTGCCCACTACTGTTGGTGTACCTTGTAGTTTCCCCTCCGGTAGAAAGATCAATCCGGTAGGCAATTTACCCCCTTGCAGCAACCAGGTAACCGGTAAAGTTGTTCCCGTTGTGGTGAACTGTATGGCTGCATAAGCACCTCTTTTCAAAGGAGCAATAGTTACTGGATTCAACATCAGACTTTGTCCGCCTTCGTTTTCATAAGCCCCCAGGTCTATCAGATCATTGACCAAACGCGGTTTTCCATCAAGGTCTTTATCAAATGCCTGCCAGCTATTTTTTCCGGCATCAATCGCCAGAGATCCACCTTTTAGCCTCAGATTGTCGGCTGCGGCATCTTCAAACATCGGATCTCCAAACTTAATGTCTTCCCCGGTTAAATAGTTATTCTGGATTAAAGTACTGCCGGCGATGATGCCTGCATTGAGTTGATCCATTACATTATTACCCCGTTTATTACCCCATAGGATGCTATTATGTAGCGTTACTGTTCCCGAGTTGCGGAACAATGCCCCACCGTAATTTACGGTAGCACTTGAATTGATGTAATTGATACTGTTGTTACTGAAAGTGACATTATTGATCAACGCTTCTCCGGAATTGACAAACATTGCCCCACCGTAATAAGCAGCTGTTGAAGTCACCTTATTTCGACTAAATATACTGTTGTCGATTCTGATACTTCCAGTGCTCCAGATGGCGGCTCCATGCTGTCCGGAGGTGTTTTCAATAAAAGAAACGCGGTTTAGCACTGGGGTTCCGGCAACATACATTGCTCCTCCTGTCCCGATAGCACTGTTTCCTTTGAAGATGGCATCTGTAATTTCCGGGAAGCCATTGGCAATAAAAAGTGCGCCGCCTGTGCTTGCTTTATTCCCTGTAAACTCGGCTCTGCTGATCTTTATTCCCGCACCAGAATTGCTATAAATCGCGCCTCCTTGTCCATTGGCAAGTGTATTGTTTAGGAATTTCACATCTTCCAGTTCCAGTAAACCTGTATTAAAAATCGCGGCTCCATAACCGGTATAACTGGCGGATTCTATGATGCTATTGCCTTCAAAAAGTCCTTTCGTTAAGGCGAAACCCCTGGTATTGTAGACCGCGGCACCGCGTGCATAGGAGCCTTTAGCGATGTTATTTGTAAACCTGATGTTGGTATATTCCGCATCACCACTATGGTATAAGCCAGCACCATAAGTAGCGATATTATTTTTAATCCATAGGTTTCTAAAGATTGCCGTTCCAGCGGTATTGTAGATTCCACCGCCATAATAATTGGCATTAGAGGAAGAAGAATAAGTCGTTGCTGCAGCTCCCCCCTGAATACTGAAACCATCTAATATTGTGGCCGAAGTTAAGGCAGCAATATTGTAAACAACATGGTAGCTGGGCACTCCCTTACTTCCATCCAGGATCGTTTCATTCACAGTAGCGATGTCATTTGATACCCTGTCTGTGATCAGCGTTTCTGTACCTGCAAAACCACCATAAATCTTTACTCCCTCTTTTAAAGTGAAGAAAGAGCTGGCCGTGATCCCGGTACTGTAACTTCCTTTAGCTACCCAGATTTCATCACCTGCTTTGACTTGTGCCATTGCCGCTTGTAAATCTGTAAAAGCATGCTGCCAATTGCTTCCGTTATTATCTCCTGTTGCCGTTTGATGTACGAATAAGCGAACTGGCCCTTCTTTTATGTTCACTGTATATTGTTTGTTTCCTGCGATTGTTCCGTCTCCGGCACCGATAACGAAGGTATAGCTCCCTACTAAAGTTGGTGTTCCTCTTAATTTTCCATCGGGTAAGAATACCAATCCTGTGGGCAATTTTCCGCCCTGGAAGCTCCAGGTAACAGGGGATGTAGTTCCAGTATAAGTCAGTTGAAGGTCGAGGAAGGCACCTCTGCTGAGGTCTGGAATTAACCCTGGGCTAATGAGCAGTTGTCCGGCGCCATCATGTTCATAAGCTCCCAAATCTACGACTTCATTGACCAGTCGTGGATTTCCTGCGAGATCTTTGTCGAAAGTTTGCCAGTTGTTGTCTCCCACATTGATGGCTAATGAACCTCCTTTGAGTCTTAGGTTATCTGTCAATGGCTCTTCAAACATCGGATCTCCGATTTTAATGTCGGTTCCGGCAGTATAGCCATTCTGGACAATCGCGTTGCCGATAATGATTCCTGCATTCAATTGATCGGCTACATTATTGCCTCGTTTGTTGTTCCAAAAGATACTATTGTGAACGTTTACTGTTCCAGAGCTGCGGAACAACGCGCCTCCGTAACTTAGGGTGGCGCTTGCATTGACATAGCCAATACTGTTGCCGCTGAAACTCACATTATTGATGTTTGTGGTTCCAGAACCCACATAAATAGCTCCTCCATAGTACGCAGCCGTAGAATAGATTTTATTCCTGCTGAAAATGGTATTGTCTATTTTTAAAGTTCCGCTGCTCCAGATCGCAGCTCCATGCTGAACCGAGGTGTTTCCTGTAAAGCTGATGCGGTTTAACACCATCGTTCCTGCGGAATAAATCGCTCCAGCTGTAGTTGTGGAAGCGTTGTCTTTAAAAATGACCTGACTAAGATCAGAAATACCGTTGGCAAAGAATAAAGCAGCACCAGAACTTGCTTTATTTCCGATAAATTCAACTTCTTTAATTTTCACCGCTGCACCAGAGCCGGAGTAAATTGCTCCTCCCTGTCCGCTGTTAATCGTATTATTTAAGAATTTAACCTCATTTAATTCTAACGCGCCAACGTTAAAAATACCCGCTCCGTATCCGGTATAACTGGTCGATTCTGTGATCTTATTATTGTCAAAAACGCCTTTCTGCAGTTTAAAACCAGCACCGTTATAAACGGCAGATCCTCTGGCATAAGCCCCTTTTGCTTCGTTATTGCTGAAAGTAATATTGGTATAACTTGCAGTTCCCTGATGAAACAAACCTGCCCCATAGGTAGCGATATTATTTTTAATCCAAAGGTTGCGGAAGACTGCTGATCCTGCCGTATTGTAAATCCCGCCACCATAATAATTGGCATTGGAAGAAGAAGAATAAGTTGTGGCCGCTCTTCCTCCCTGGATACTGAAACCCTCCAATATGGTCGCCTCCGTTAAGGCCGCCGTATTGTACACCACGTGGTAACTTGCGGTACCTTTGTTCCCCTCAAGAATGGTTTCATTTGCGTTGCGCATAGCGGTACTGTCCCGCTCTGCAAGCAAGCTTTCTGTTCCTGCAAAACCACCATAAATCTTTACCCCTTCTTTTAAGATGAAGTAAGAACTGGCCGTCGGACCGGCACTGTAACTTCCTTTAGCCACCCATATTTCATCACCTGCTGATGTTTGAGCGAGGGCTGGCTGCAGATCTGTAAAGGCATTTGCCCAGTTACTTCCATTGTTTCCTCCGGTCGCGGCTTCATGCACAAATAATCGTACAGGGCCACCGGTTACGCTGACTGTGTATTGCTTGCTGCCGATCAGCTGACCATCCGTTGCCGCAGCCACAAAAGTATAACTGCCAATTAAGGTGGGTACTCCGGTGATTAAGCCTTCAGGTGTTAACGTCAGTCCGACTGGTAAGCTTCCCGATTGAACAATCCAGGTATAGTTTCCTGAACCACCTGTTGCGGTCATTTGAATCTTTGGATTTATTCCCCTTAGGAACGGGTTAAAGCTTGCTGGCAAAATTTTCAGCCCTGATCCACCTTGGTTTTCATAGGCACCAAGATCGATCTGATCATTCACCACCCTTGCATTACCTGATAGGTCTGTCGTACTGGTATTTTTGGCATTGTCTCCGGCGTCTATTCCTGGAGATCCACCTTTTAACTGAAGGTTATCGGCCTCTGCCTGCTGGAATAAAGGATCGCCAATCAGCACATTTGTTCCGGCAGCATAGCCGCCCTGCACCAGTGAATGATACACTACGATGCCAGCATTGAGCTGATCTGGGAGGTCATTACCTCGTTTATTTCCCCAGAAAACACTGTTGTTGACATTGATGACGCCCGCACTGCGATACAATCCTGCACCGCCCATTGTAGTGGCATGAGTAAAGGCAATCCGGTTGCCGCTGAAGGTAACGTTGTTTAGTGTTGCTGCTGCGGCAACAAACAAACCTCCGCCATAATAAGCCCCTGCTGTAGTCACCGCATTTCTGCTGAATACCACATTTTCCAGGGTAGCAGTTCCAGACACATGGTACATTCCCCCTGCCTGCTGACCCGCACTGTTATTCATAAATGAGCTGTTGAATACATTGATCAATCCTCCATTATGTGCAAATCCTCCTGCGTAAAGCTTGGCGGTATTACCTTTAAAAGTCGCATTGACTAAAGTGATGGAAGCGTTTAAATTATACATACCTCCACCATAAGCACTGGCTTCGTTGTCCTGGAAAAGGATTCCGGTAAATACTGCAGGTCCCTGATTGTAGATCCCTGCTCCTCTATCCGCTTTATTGTTTATAATTTGAAGGTTATTGAATATTGCTTTTACAGTGGCATAATTGTAGATACCACCACCACGATGGTTGTCGGTATCTCCTCCTGCTAAAGTTTGTCCGCCGCTAACCGTAAATCCATCCAGGACGGTGGCGGTAGTTAAAGCGAGGTTGTTAAATATTACGTGTCTGCTGGCCACTCCTTTGCTTCCATCTAAAGTACTCTGATTATCGGTGTGGATGGTATTGGCTGCTCGTTCCTGAATGGTTTTTTCTGTTCCGGCAAAACCGCCGTAAACTTTTACGCCTTCTTTCATGGTAAACCAGTCGGTGGCCAATGGCCCTGGGCTGTAATTTCCTTTCGCCACCCAGATCTGATCTCCGGTAATGGATTTGTTCCAGGCATTCTTTAAATCTGTGAATCCATGTTCCCAGCTGCTGCCATCATTATTACCGGATGCAGCGGCGGCATTGGCATATAAAACTGCAGCTGCAGGATTCACCAATAAAGTGTATTGCTTACTGCCCACCAATTCTCCGTCGGTTACACCGATCACAAAAATATAGGTTCCGGCAACCATTGGTCTGCCGGAAAGCGCACCATTTGGTTTAAGCAAAATTCCGGATGGTAAGGTTCCTGAAGTCACTTTCCAGGTCAAGGCATTTGTAGAACCCGTTACCGTTAATGGCACTTCCAATATGTCGCCGCGGCTATAAGCCGATAAGCTCAATGGCGCAATGATCAAACTGGCCGTCCCTTGATTTTCATAGGCCCCCATATCTACCGTTTCGTTGATTAAACGGGGATTTCCATCCAGATCTTTTACGGTAGAGATCTTCGCATTGTTTCCCATATCTATGGCTGGAGATCCTCCTTTCAGGCGAAGATTATCCGCTGCTGGATTGACAAATAAAGGATCGCCGATCACGATGTTTGTACCGCCAGAATAACTGCCTTGAACAATACTCTGATCGATGGTTACGACTCCAGCAATCTGATCTGGAAGGTTTGCTCCATAAGTATTTCCCCAAAAAATACTGTTGTAAATGGTAACAGCTCCGCTGGTGCGGTATAAAGCACCACCACCTGCCGAAGCTCTGGCAATGCTGTTACCACTAAAAGTGACATTGATTAAACTGGCATTTGCAGCGGCATAGATGGCTCCTCCATAAAAGGCCCCGGTAGACGTTACCTTATTCCTGCTAAAGATCACATTGTCTAATTTGGTTGCTCCTGCAAGGTAAAATGCACCGCCATGCTGCACAGATTCGTTGGCAATAAATGAAACGCGATCCAATACGGCATTCACGCTGCTGCTGTATAATGCGCCGCCCGCTCCAGTGGCAGTGTTTCTGATAAAGTTCACATCAGTCAACTCCAGCACTCCTGCGGCCGAATATAGGGCTCCACCTGTTAAGGCTGTATTTTCTATAAATGAGGTTTTAGAGATCTTAGAAGTCGCTCCTGAGGCATGGTAATAGGCACCACCCTGTGCATAAGTCGTTCCTTCCACCCTGTTGTTTTTAAATATCGTATTGCTCATATTTAAAATACCATAGTTGATCAGGGCACCAGCATAGGTACCAGTTCCTGCAGTCACCACATTGTTTTCAAAAGAAACACTGTCCAGATTTGCCGTAGCGTTACCAAGATATAATCCCGCTGCCCTACCATAAGTGCCGGTGGTGGTATTGCCGATAAATTGAGTATTGGTGAGCGTAACCGCACCTCCAGTAACCATCATTCCTCCTCCGTAAACAGCATTATTACCGGTAATGATCAGGTTGTTGAACACTGGATTTCCTAGACTGTTAAAGATCCCCGCACCATAATTATTTACGCCCAGGGAACTGCTGTTGCTCATTAATGTTTTTCCTCCGCTAATGGTAAATCCATCTAATAGCGTGGCATTACTGACCGCGATAGTATTGGAAACCACATGGTAACTGGCTACTCCCTGACTACCATCCAGGATCGTTTTATGACTGGTATGCAGCTCTGATATTTTCCTGTTTTCCAAGCTTACTTCTGTTCCGGCAAAGCCTCCGTAAATTTTCACACCCTCCTTTAAATTGAAAGTAGAAGTGGCGAGTAATCCAGGACTGTAGCTTCCTTTAGCTACCCAAATCTGGTCGCCCGCAATGGCTTGAGTAATGGCTAGCTGTAAATCTGAATAAGCATTTACCCAGTCACTGCCATCTTTTTTTCCGGTTGCCTTTTCATCCGTAAACAGGTGCGTACTGGCTGCATTAACGATATACGTATATTGTTTACTACCGAGAAACTGACCATCGGTTACCGAAAGAACAAAGGTGTAACTGCCTGCAAACATCGGTCTGCCCGTTAACCATCCTCCGGTACTTAGGGAAAGTCCCTGAGGCAATGCTCCCGAGGACACTGTCCAGGTTAATTTTCCTTCGCCTCCTGTTGCAGTGAATTGCTGGTTTAGAATGGTACCTCTGTTTATTGGGCTAAGTGTTGCTGGCAAAATACTCAGACTTGCTCCGCCCTGGTTTTCATAAGCACCCATATCTACCTGCCCATTGACCACCCTTTCATTGATATCCAGATCCCTTGAAGTTCCTGTTGCGGCATTATCACCAGCATCTATGGCCGCTGATCCGGCTTTCACCCGGAGGTTATCATTTGCGGCATCTGTAAATAATGGGTTTCCTATGGAGATATTGGTTCCCGCAGCATAACCACCTTCTACGATGGAGTTAGCGATGGTTAAAGCGGTACCAGTTAACTGATCAGCTACATTCCCCCCGCGTTTATTGCCCCATAAAATACTATTATAGATTGCAGCTGTTCCCGATGCGGTCTTGAAAAAAGCTGCTCCGGTAGCTGTTGTGACATGAACATAAGCGGTGGTATTGTTGCTGAAAGTAATGTTGGAAAGCGTAGATGTTCCTGAGGCATGGTACATTCCGGCACCATATCCACTGGTACTTACCCCGGTGATTGAATTTCTGCTGAAGATGACATTGTCTAACCTGACAATACCGGTATTGTAAAGTCCGGCACCATGCTGTACCCCGATATTGGCAATAAAGGAACCTCGATTTAAGGTAAAATTTGTGGTGGTATGTACCCCGGCTCCTAAAGTATTGGCAGTATTGCCTTTAAAGGTTAAATCTTCTGCATCAATTACGCCATTATTCAAGATTCCCCCACCAGTTGTTAAGGAACTATTATTTTGGAAATCCCCTTTCCTAATGGTTAACAAGCCTGTTCTATGGTATAAACCAGCACCACCTCCGGTAGTTGCTTTATTGCGTAAAAACTGAACATCTTCCAGTTTTACCTCTGGAGAGTAATTGTACATCCCTCCGCCAATAATTGCCTCATTCTCGATGAAAGTCAGCTTTCTAAAACTTGCCAGGGCATTCTGGTTGTAAAATCCACCCCCCTGAGCGTTACCACCAGACACGATGTTTTTTTCCATCCTGATGTTTTCAAATGTGGATGGGCCATTGTTAAAAATACCCCCTCCATAATGGTAGGCATTGTTATTTTTAATCCACAGGTTTCTGAACACGGCCGTTCCTGCATTGTTGTAAATTCCCCCTCCATAATAAGCCGGACCGGAGCTATTGATGGCTGTTCTTCCTCCGATGATGCTGAATCCATCTATGACCGTCGCCGCGGTTAAGGCCACCGCGTTATTGATGACGTGATAACTTTTTCCATTTCCATTCAGGATGGATTCATGAGTTCCGTATAACCCATTTGCATCTGCTACACGCTGTGTCAAGGCATCCTCAGTTCCAGCGAAGCCACCATACATTTTAACGCCTTCCTTAAGGGTAAATGTAGAAGTCAAGTCTGGTCCCGGGGAGTAATTCCCTTTGGCCACCCAGATCTCGTCACCTGCTCCGGCTTGTGCCAGGGCAACCTGTAGATCTGTAATTGCATGGATCCAGCTATTTCCGGTCTTTGTTCCTGTTGCGGCTTCACGTACGTATAAACGTGCTGGCGCCTGCTGTACCTCTATTGTATATTGTTTAGATCCAATCAAATTGCCATCTGAAGCAGCTACTGCAAAAGTATATCCACCAATCACGGAAACCATTGCACGCCCATAGATTTTACCTGCAGGAGAGATAAAAAGCCCTGTAGGAAGATCTCCAGATAATAAGCTCCAGGTATAAGTCCCGCTGCCACCAGTGGCTTGTAACTGGATGTTCTGCTCTTCACCACGGACCAGTACCGGCAAAGTGGCTGGTGTAATTTTTAACGAAGCACCGCCTTGATTTTCATAAGCTCCCTGATCAACAGTAGTATTATAAAAACGTGGATTTCCTTCAATATCTTTTGTAGTCGTGGTATAAGCATTATTTCCTTTATCGATGGCCAATGAGCCGTTTTTCAGACTCAGGTCGTCGGTTGCGGCATTTGAGAATAGTGGGTCTCCTACTAAAATAGCCGTTCCTGCTGCATAATCATCCTGCACGGTACTATTCGCAATGGTAATCCCTGCATTCAATTGATCAGCAACTCCAGCCGCTTTGGCATTTCCCCAGAAAATACTGTTGTACACTTTTACAGTACCCGCAGCTCTGAATAATCCTGCTCCGGCACTGGCAGCCACCGAAGCGACAGTATTATTGCTGAAAGTAGCATTGCTCATGTTTAATGTACCGCTGCCAATGTATACCCCTCCACCGGTAGCAGCTGTTCCTGTTCCTTTATTACGACTAAACACCACATTGTTCATGTTATTCGTGACCGTTCCATAAAAACCTGCACCGCTTTGAACGGCAGTATTGCCAAGGAAGGATACCCGGTCCAAGTCTATGGTACCTACGTTATTTACCGCTCCCCCATAAGTTACCGCAGCATTTTCTCTGAAAACAGCATCTGTAATCGTGGCTGAACCCGCGTTATAAATTGCGCCTGAGCTTGCGTCTGATCTGTTGTTGATAAATTCGGCATTGCTAATCGTGAACCCGGTTCCTGCGGAATTATTAAATATGGCCCCTGCATAAGTATTGCCGAGGTTGTTTTCAAACACCGCTTTATTGATAGAAACATTCGCTGCGGAAGTAAAAATCGCCCCGCCATAATTTGCCTGGTTTCCTCTGAAAACCACATTATTCAGCACTAGATTTGCCCCTGTATTATAGAGCCCGGCACCATAACGATTACCTGTGAGCAGGATGTTATCTTCAAAAGGACATTGTCTATTTTTGTTCCTGGGGCAAGGTTATAAAAGCCTGCTCCATATTGAGCCCCTTTATTCTTTTTAATGATCAGGTTCCTGAAAGTTCCGTTCGCTGCTGCCGCAAGGTGGTTAATACCCGCTCCGGAAGCATTGGTATATCCTCCCGAAATGGTAAAACCATCCAGTAAGGTTTCTACCCCTAAAAATGTCGTGTTGTTAACTACACGGCGGTTGAAATCGTTTCCGCTCAATTCGGTCTCGTGAAGGGTAAACTTACCATTTGCATCAGTAACACGCCCTGTGGTACTCGTTTCTGTGCCCGCAAATCCACCGTACATCTTTACTCCGGAAACCATATAAAACGAAGAATCCAGCTCTGCAACAGGGAGGTATTTTCCCTTAGCCACCCAAATCTCATCCCCATCTTTTGCGAGTGTCAATGCGCTTTGCAACTTGACGAAACCATTTTTCCAATCTACTCCATTATTAATTCCTGTAGCAGTCAGGTTTACATGTAACCTCGTGGCTCCTGGATTAACAATGATGTTATATTGTCTGGTTCCAACTTTAGTTCCCTGAACCGCACGCAATACAAAAATGTAGTTCCCGGCGATCATCGGAATTCCGCTGATCACACCTGTTTGCGTATTTAATGTCAATCCTAAAGGCAGTGCTCCTGTGAATAATGACCAGGCGACTGCCCCAGGGCTATTGCTTAAACTAAATTGCTGCTCCAGAACCGCTCCTCTGGTCATCGGCGTTAATGTTGCCGGAAGGATGGTTAAAGAACCTGGAGTTCCCAGTAGATTTTCCAATGCCCCAAGGTCTACGATCCCATTGATGATCCTGGTATTTCCGGCTAAATCTGTTGTGCCAACGACTTCCTGATTGTTCCCGGCATCTATGGCAATGGACCCATTTTTTAATCGCAGGTCATGCTGTTCCGGGTTTTCAAAATCAGGGTTCCCAATCAGGTTATTTGTCCCAGAGCTATAGTTGTTCTGAACGATGTTATTGGCCATGTTTTTAAGCACCGCTCCACCGATCTGATCTTCTACATTTCCTCCTCGTTTATTTCCCCAGAAAATGCTATTGTAGACATTTACCGTAGTGGGTGCGGCCCATAAACCGGCGCCAAGAAAGGTGCCTGGTAAACTCGTTACCGCAACCGTGTTGTTACTGAAAGTACTGTTCTGAATCGTTGCGGTGGTGCTGCTTTCTACATACACCCCTGCCCCATTAGAGGCCGCTAAAATTCCTGTGATTCGATTTTTGCTAAACACCGCATTTCGTATCGTAATTAGCCCGTAAGCAAAAATACCAGCCCCTTTTTGATCTGCTGTATTTTCGAGGAAACTCGCTCTGTCAATGATGATTTCTGCAATAGAATGTAGTCCCCCACCAGTCGTACTGGCTGTATTTCCTTCAAACCTAACATCGTTCAACTTCACATTCGCGACGTTGTTATATACACCTCCACCAATAATGGCTTTATTATTTTTAAACGTCACCTGATTTAAGATCGCATTTGATCCTGTATTGAATAAGCCTCCGCCATATCTGGTGGTATTGGTCACTTCATTATTTTCAAAAAGGACATTGGTCATTTTCAAACCTGGGGAAGCATTGTACATCCCCCCTCCATAGATGTGCGCTCTGTTATTTTTGATGACCAGATTGTTATACGTCCCATTCATTACGGCTGCACCATTATAGATCCCCGCACCATAACCGTCAAGCCTGGTACTGTCTGCAAAACCGGCAGTAATGGTTAATCCATCCATTAAAGTATTTGGAGAAAGGAGCGTATTATTGAAAACAACATGTCTGTTGATATCGTTTCCATGAAGTACCGTTTCGTTGGTCGTAAACCTGCCTGAAGCATCTGGTACCCGCTGCGTCAAATCTGTCTCTGTCCCTGCAAAACCGCCATACAGCTTTACGCCAGAAACCAGAGAGAACGTTGCTTTAGGCCCTGCTCCCGGACTATATTTACCTTTAGCCATCCAGATTTCATCCCCATCTTTAGCAATGGCCAATGCGGCTTGCAAATCGGTAAAACCATTGCCCCAGTCGATTCCATTGTCATCACCAGTCGCCGCCGCATTCACGTGTAACCTTGTTAAACCGGCATTCACAACGATCGTATATTGGCGGGTTCCTATTTTATTTCCCTGTAATGCCCTAACCACGAAAACATAAGTTCCGGCAATTGTTGGGATACCGCTTAACTTCCCTGTTTTAACATCAAAGCTAACTCCTGAAGGTAAATCTCCTACCAGCAGGGACCAGGTTACAGCACCAGAACCACCAGTAAGCGTCAGCTCCTGCTGAAAAACAGCTCCACGAATCTGCGCATTTATCGCAGCAGGCATGATGGTTAAAGAGCCAGTCATCCCTAGCGGATTTTCCAATGCCCCCAGGTCAACCGTTCCATTAACAATCCTGGTATTTCCAGCAAAATCGGTAGCCGTAACCACCTTTAAATTATTACCGGCATCCAACGCAATAGAACCGTTTTTTAGCCGGAGGTCATGCTGTTCCGGGTTTTCAAAGTCAGGATTAGCAATCAGGTTATTTGTGCCAGAGCCGTAGTTGTTCTGAACCAGGTTATTGGCCATATCTTTAAGTACAGCTCCTCCAATCTGATCCGCAACGTCATTACCTCTTTTATTACCCCAGAAAATACTGTTGTGAATGCTTACTGAAGCAGGTGCCGCCCATAAACCGGCACCAACAAATGTACCTTCTACAGCGGTGCTGGCTAGCGTATTCTGACTGAATGTGCTGCTTTGAATCGTAGTTGTCCCACCTTCCACAAACATTCCCCCACCATTATAACCTGCTGTTGTACCGGTTACATTATTTTTACTAAGGATAACATTGCGCAGGACATTCGTACCCAGTACATACAGTCCCCCGCCTTTTTGCTCTGCTGTATTTTCCAGAAAGGATACGCGGTCAAGTGTTGCGATAAGCAAACTGTAAAGTCCACCACCATTAGTCTTTGCACTGTTGTTTTTAAAGACGACGTCTGTCAGCGTCACTTCAGAAATATTATGTAAGCCTCCACCTATTGTCGTTGCTGTATTTCCTTCAAAACTCACATTATCCAGGGTCACTTTTGTGACATTATTATAGAGACCCCCTCCTAGTATTGCGGCGTTATTTTTGAAAACCACTTGGTTCAGACTCGCACCAATCCCTGTATTGTACAATCCACCACCATACCTGGTTCCATTGACTACCTGGTTGTTCTCAAAAAGGACATTCGTGAGTTTTAACCCAACAGCTGCATTAAACATCCCTCCACCAAAAATATTGGCGTTGTTATTTTTAATGACCAGGTTGTTGAAGATCGCATTCCCCACCGAAGCACCATTGTATATTCCTGCGCCATGTCCACTTGTTGAGGTGGAATTTGCATTACCTTCCGATACGGTAAAACCGTCCATTAAGGTGTTTAATGATAAGGCGATGGTATTATAGACCACATGCTTGTTGATTCCATTTCCAGTTAAAATAGCCTCATTACGGGTAAATCTGCCAGATTCATCTGCCAGTCGCTGACTCAAAACCGTCTCCGTACCTGCAAAACCTCCGTACATTTTTACACCTGAGACCATGGAAAAAGTAGAATCAGCATGTAAAAATGGGCTGTATTTTCCTTTAGCTACCCAAATTTCGTCTCCATCTTTAGCAAGCGCCAGGGCAGTTTGCAGCCTGGTGTATCCATTTGCCCAGTCTACCCCATTATTCAGGCCAGTTGCCGATGCGTTGACGTGCAATCTTGCAGCTCCGGCACTAATTGTAAAATTATATTGCCGGCTCCCAGTCAGGCTTCCCTTACTGGCTTTGATCACGGCCAGATAATTTCCGGCGATGGTTGGAATTCCAGAAAGCTGCCCGGTTTGAGGATTTAAAGAAATTCCGGGAGGCAATGCCCCAAAGGTAACCTCCCAATTGCTGGCACTGCCTCCATTGATACTCAGCAATTGATTAAAAGGCAATCCACGTTGCTGAACACCGATTGCTGCTGGCAGGATATCTAATGTGGCCGACATTCCCGAAGGATTTTCCAATGCCCCAAGGTCTATATTAGGCCCAGCTAACCTTGCATTTCCTGCTGCATCCGATGTTCCGTTTTGTTTGGAATTGTCTCCAGCATCAATTGCTATGGACCCATTTTTCAACCGAAGATCATCGAGCTCTGCATTCATAAAATCAGGATTGGCGATGATATTGTTTAGCCCATACAAGTAATTGTTTTGAACAATACTGCGTTCCATCGTGATTCTTACGCCACCAACCTGATCTTCTACATTGTTTCCTCTTTTATTTCCCCAGAAAATACTATTGTAAACATTTGAGGCTACCGCAGCATTTAAAGCCCCTCCGTAAGTATTATTGTCTGCAATCACATAAGCAATAGAGTTATTGCTAAAGCTGCAGTTAAAGATATTCATCGCCGTTGTCACTCCATAAACGGCCCCTCCAAGATGGGTTGAAGCCAATCCTGTTACCCGGTTTCTACTAAATATGGAATTCCGAAGCGATATTCCACCTGTAGAATAAATGGCTCCTCCTTGCTGACCAGCAGTGTTTTGTATAAAACTAACCCGATCTAAAGTCAGAGCGCCTGTACTGGCTAGTGCTCCTCCATTAATAGTAGCAGTATTGTTTTTAAAGACATTATCTTCCAGTGTAGCTACCACGGTATTATATAGGCCGCCACCAGAGCTCGCCCCGATGTTATTGACAAAAGAAACATTTCTGAAAACTGCTGAGCCGGAATTATACATTCCTGCACCAAAGGTGAAACTGAATGCAGCATTATAAAAGCTGTTATTCTCCAGGAGGAGATTGAGGTAAGCCGGCGTTCCACTATTAAAAAATCCAGCGCCATAATTGCTGGCGATATTATCTTTAATCCATAGATTTTGGAAGACGGCAGATCCCGCAGTATTGTAGACACCCGCCCCCCTGTTCGCAACATTCGAACTATTGCTATTTACTGTTCTTCCTCCAGTAATGGTAAATCCATCTAAAATCGTTTCTTTAGGGACATTTGCAATATTGCTGACCACATGGTTATTGACATTACTACCCGTCAAAATACTTTCGTTAACCGTGAATAAGCTCTCCGGATTTGCGATACGCTGTGTCAGTAAGTTCTCGGTTCCTGCAAAACCGCCGTACATTTTAACGCCCGCTTTCAGCGTAAATGTAGAGGCTGCTGCTGTCCCAGGGCTATAAGTTCCTTTCGCCACCCAGATTTCATTTCCGGTGGCCGCTTTAGTAATTGCATTGAGCAAGTCCGTATAGGCATTGTTCCAATCCGCACCGGTATTTGAACCTGTGGCAGCGACATTCACATAAATTTTTGTTTGAGCGGTAATTTGAAGAGCGGAAAAGAATAGGGTAGAAAAAGTAATGGCCTTAAAAAGGGAAGTACGCATCATTCGACAAAGGGATTTCTTCTTGAAAAAATTAAGATTCAATATGTGTGGGGCAAAATGTTTTAATCGCTTTCCACCAAAGAAAGAAAATTATACTTAATGGCCTTTTTAAGAAAAAATCTGTAAAAAGAACCAAATTAATATTGCTTTATTGATGGTTTAAATAACAAAATCAACCCAGTAGCAAAGCTATAAAATAAAGTTTGCTTCACAATAAAATCACTGGCGGTTTTAGTAAAAAAAAGGATAGCTAAATCAATAACTTAGAATAAGTTAGCTAAAATTATGAGCGATTCTTAGAATTTGAATTTTAAACTGCCTTTAGGACTAAAAGACTAGCTTTTTAAAAAAATAAAAGAGGAGAAAAAAAATGACCAACATCGTCAAATTCGAAGATGTTGGTCATTTTACTTTGATGGAGCAGCAATGGAATGCACTCCAGATTACAAAAAAATAAATCCTGGGTTAAAGTGCTTTGTCCAGCCCTCTATCTTTTAGCAAATATTTCATGTTTGGTTCTTTACCTCTAAAGGCTTTATATAAATCCATTGGCTCTACAGTTCCCCCTTTTTCCAATACGTTTTTACGGAAAGAATTGGCCACTTCCGGATTGAAGATATTTCCACTTTCCTTGAAGGCAGCGAAAGCATCACTATCCAATACTGCCGACCAGATATAGCTGTAATAGCCTGCTGAGTATCCAGAAGCGAAGATATGCTGGAAATAAGTGCTGCGGTAGCGAGGCGCAATTTGCTTGATCAAGCCATATTTATTCATTTCCGAACTTTCAAATTCCGTTGCATTTACTGCTTTGCCGGCTGGAACAGTATGGAATCCCATATCCAGCAAAGAGGCCGCAAGGTATTCTACGGTTTCGAAACCCTGGTTAAATTTCGAGGCATTTTTCATGCGGTCGATCAATTCCTGAGGAACAATTGCACCTGTTTTATAATGTTTAGCATAAAACTGAAGTACTTCTGGTTCAAAAGCAAAATGCTCCATCACCTGAGAAGGCAGCTCTACAAAGTCGCGGGGAACAGACGTTCCAGCCAGACTTCTGTATTTCACATTCGACAATAGGCCATGCAGTGCGTGTCCCATTTCATGGTAGAAGGTAGTCACCTCATCTGCCGTAAACAAAGCCGGTTCATCACCGTTAGGTCCTGAGAAATTACAAACGATAGAAACTACCGGAGCTACACGTTTGCCATTTTCATAAGATTGAGTAGCATAAGAAGTCATCCATGCACCGCCGCGTTTAGAGCTGCGGGTAAAGAAATCCATGTAAATAACGCCGATATGGCTTCCATCAGCTTCTTTCACCTGATAAGCAGAAACGTCTTTATGGTATACCGGAACTTCTGGAAGTAAGGTAAAAGTAATGCCATACAGTTTGTTGACCACCTTAAAAAATCCTTCTCTTACATTGTCAATCTGGAAATATGGACGTAATGCTTCTGCATCATAATTGTATCTTTCTTTACGCACTTTATCTGCATAATGTGCCCAATCCCAGGCTTCCAATTGCTCATTGCGCCCCTCTTTGTCCATCACTTTCTGCATATCTGCAGCTTCCTGCTTTGCAACTGGTAAAGCGGCATCCCAAAGACCATTTAACAAGTCATAAGCCTCTTTAGGAGATTTTGCCATACTTTCTTCCAGTACAAAATCAGCATGGCTGTTATAGCCTAATAATGCGGCTTTCTCTGCACGCAAAGCCACGATACGGGAAATGATCTTTTTGTTATCATTCTCATCATCATGATTGGCGCGGTTGATATAAGCATTGTACATTTTTTCGCGAAGGGCACGGTTTTCCGAATACTGAAGGAAAGGCGTTACACTTGGTGTGTGCAGTGTAAATCTCCATTTTCCTTCTTTCCCTGCTTGCTTTGCCGAAGCTGCTGCAGCGGCTTTTACCGATTCCGGCAAACCGGCAAGATCTGCCTGATTGTCGATGATCAATTCGTAAGCATTCACCTCAGCCAGCAAATGCTGCCCGAAGTTTAAGGTCAGTAAAGAAAACTCTTTATTGATCGCTCTCATTTGCTGCTGCTGTGCTTCATTTAAATTGGCACCGCTTCTCACAAAAGCTTTATAAGTTTTCTCCAGCAAGCGCTGTTGTTCTGCGCTCAGTTTTGAGGCAGTACGTTTATCGTATACGGCTTTTACTCTTTTAAACAATTCAGAGTTCAAATAAATATCGTCACTGTGTTTAGACAATTCCGGAGCCATCTGCTGTGCAATTTTCTCTAATTCAGGAGATGTATTTGCAGAACTCAGGTTAAAGAAAACCGTACTTACTTTAGACAATAATTTGCCGCTTTCTTCCAAAGCCACAATTGTATTTACAAAAGTTGGCACTGAGCGTTGTTTATAAATTGCGGCAACTGCTTGCTGCTGCTGTTTCATTCCTTCCTGGAAGGCTGGAATAAAATGAGCATTGGTAATTTTATTAAATGGTGGCACTCCATAAGGAGTGTTATACGTTTCCATAAATGGATTTGTGCTTTGCCCTAATGCTGTTTTATCGGTTACCAGCAGCATACCGCAAACTAAAAGCATAGAAGGGATTCCTTTTTTTAAGTTCATCTTTTTCATCAAAATTTATTCATCTACCTCAAAATCCTGGCAATCCAGGTCCTCACAAAGATAATTTTAAAAATGCTGATGCCCTTCTTAAAATGTATCATTGTTGCAACAAAATAGAGATAAAAATATTTAAAAATCGAATTTAACCCTTAAACCTGTTCCGATCAAGTATAGATTTTCTTGCGTAAACTCTTTAATCGGGAGCTTTAAAAATGGCTCTAAAGAAACCGATTTGCCTCGGGAGATCCGCTGCTTATAACCCAAAGAAAAGTTATAGAACCCAAGATAAGGATCAGTTTTAAGCTCATCAGAGGATTGCTTTTCTTCTATTATCGTGGTGCTCAACACATTGGACTTAAACGCAAAGGAAGCATTTGCTGGATCCATAGGGCTATCCTGCACCTGACTTTCCAAAAAGATGTTTTTTCTTTTTTGATTCAGAACAGCAAAAGCGGATATCCCCACATTTGCATATAGACTTTTACTTAGGCGGTAGCTAATTTCCAAAGGAATATCTATCCCCTGCAGACTGGCATCTACAGATTGCAGCTGTTTGCTGTTGCTGGGGAATCCACCACTAAAAGCATTGGGCGAATTTTGCTCCCCTCCACCCGAAGAGGCCGCATTTCTTGAGGCTCCCATTTCATTGTAGGAAATTCCTGAATTGATGGATACCTTTTTACTCAAAGCATAGGCCATACTGACTCCATAGCCCATATTCAATTTCTTGCTGCTGCCAAAAGAAGGGGCAACCATCACGCCCATCTCCCATTTGTCATCTTGTATAGCTAATCCCCTTTGATTACCTGTATTTCTCATTCCGCGGGCATTGCCATTTTTGGATTCCTGTGCTAAAAATTCTTCCAGACTTTGTTTTTGAACAACTGTCGGAGTTTTCGGTAAGGTAGCTTCAGCGGTTTTATCTTTTGCAGGCGACATACTGGAATTGTTCAGTCCGGCAACTGCCGTATTGACTGTCTGCTGCTCCTCTGGAATTTTAGTATTGACTACCGCTGCATTTTCCTTTTTTAAACCCTTGCCTCCAATTAAACTCCTGTTTTCATTTAGCCCCTTATTTTCACTTACATCTTTGTCTCTCGCGGCAAGATGCTGTGAAATACTAACAGAGCCATTTTGTTTTGGAGCAGTAGGATTGGAAAGCCCCGCTATTAAGGGGGGATTACTAACTAAATGGTCCGAATGAACTGGGCCAACCGGATGAATTGCCCCAGGTTTTTGCCCTGCGACAGTCTCTCTGACTTTAGCCGGTCCTGTTTTTTCTTTTTCCTCTGCAAATTCAGCAGGCTTCATCGTTTCAGCTGATCCTGCTCCTGGTAATTTTATATCTTGATTCACGGCCTTATTTCGCGTCAATACTGACGGTTTAGGCCCTTCTTTTCTCTCATTTACTAAAAATATGGCAAAGCCGATCAGGATCAATGCGGCAGCGCTGCTTAAACTTCCGAACCAGAAGAATACACCTCGTTTTTTGGCGGGCTTTTCGGAATTGAAATTTTCCCATGCTCCGGGAGCATAGTCTTCCTCATGAGCCAATAATTGCTCCTTAATGTGAGCGATCAGCTCATCATCAGGTAACTTTATATGTTCATTCGGTTTCATTCTTATATTTTTATTTAGGTCATTTTCCCCGTTCATCCCCTGTTATTCCTTTCGCGCGCGCCTTTTAATTTGGTTCAAAATCAGTGATTAGTGATTTCGAATACAGTATTCTTAATTTGTTCTTTGCTCTGGTCAGGTACACCCGACTAGAACTTTCCGGTATTTTTAATAGTTTAGAAATCTCCTCATGAGAAAAGCCCTCCAATTCATACATATTGAAAATCAATTTATGCGTTTCCGGTAATTGATTCAATAGTCTCATAATGTCTTGTACATGGAGTTGAGAAATGGCATTTAAGTCTGTGATTGGCTGTGGCGGCTCCTCCATATCATCTACGTATAAAAAGGTCTTCTTGCTGCGTAAAAAATCGATCGCTGTACGGGAAGAAATCCTGGCGGCCCATCCTTTAAATGCTTTTTGTAATTGTTCCGGGTCGCTGGGCGCCCCAAACTGCCCTAAACTTTTAAAAACCTTAATGAAGCAGTCGTTGATCAGCTCTTCAGCATCATGACGGTCGTTGACATATCTTAAAATAACGGCCATTAAATACCCATAAAATGATTTATAAACCACCTCCTTGCATTTATTGTCATTTTTCAAACATCCAGCTAAAACGTCCTCAAACTTGAGCATTCTTTTCTAACACCATTAAGGATTTTTTAATTTCTTCTACATTGTACAGAGGAAAGGAAGCTTACTAAAAACTCCTTTCCTCCGAACATCTTCTAAAACAGGAATTATTCCTGGAAAGGCTAATTTACGCATTTCCAAATTAACTCTTTTAGAAGCCGGCCCATAAACGGGCCAAAGCTAATGGTGTATTATTTTGCAGAGTAAACTGCTGCTTTAAATTTCAAAGAATCGGTATCGGCTTTGTCTTTAAATCCTTTTGCCCAAACGGTATAAAATTTACCTTTTTCCAGCTTCATGGCAGGAAGTGTTGCTTTAACGGCTTTAGTCGTATGGTCTTTTACCTCCAATGCTACACTTGCTCCTGGTGTTACATCAGTAAAGAGACTATACTCTTTAAATGCTTTATTGCTGGCGATATCTGTTGCTGAACCCGTAATGGCTAAATCTAAAGTTGGTGCATCCGGACTTAAGTTGATGAAACGAACTTTGGCATTGTCGTTCGCTTTGATACTATCTAACTTGTCATTGATTGTCAGGAATGATCTTTTACTTCCAGTATCCAACAGGAAAGTACTGTAGAACTGACCTGATTTGTACAATTCATTTTTTGTCAGTAAGAAAGTTGTTTTTCCTCTTTCCGTGATGGCAATCGTACTCACACCAGGATACAATCCCAGGTAACCTAGTTTAAAGCCATATTTAAATGGCCCGTCATTGTTTGCTCTTTGTCCGCCTACAATGAAATCAAGTTCTTTAGCATCTGGACCAGCATGAACAATGGTTAAAGCTGCAAGCTCAATTGGCTCTCCGCCATCAAACTTTTTTGAGCAAGCTGAAAACACAACTGATACTGCAACGGCAGCAACAAAAGTCTTAGATATTGTTCTTAAATGGTTTGAAACTCTCATAATAATTTTTTTTTTGTTTGAATGGTTAATTATTGGCCTTTAGCCTTTTCCTTATAAAACGGAGGTCATTTTAAAAACGCTACAACCTCCATAAAAATAAAATAAAAAACCCCGCTGCATTGCTGCAGCGGGGTTCCATCTTCTTTTAAAAAATATTAAATCAGGTTTACGCTTCTGCTTACAAAAGCAGTCAATTCTGCACCTGTTAACATTCCCTGCGCCAATAGAGCAAGATCTACAGCTTGTTTAGCCAATAATCCCTGTTCCTCTTCATTGTCGGTCAAAAGAATCTTACCAATCAATTTATGGTTTCCATTGATGGCTACTTTATAAGTATCTGGCATGCTGCCATATAAGCCCATTCCGCCACCCATTTGTGCCATTTCTTTCATTCGGCGCATAAACTCATCCATCGTTACCGTTACTGGCAACTCTTCCGGGTTCAGGCCAACTACTTCTACCTGCATTCCTGGTTTAGTAATCGCTTTGGTAAAGATCTCCGTAATCTTTTTCGATTGATCTTCTGTCAATACAGACTCGATCGCCTCGTCTTTTTCGATCAGTTTATCGGCAACACTAGAGTCTACACGTTTCAATAACGTTTTCTCCAGTTTATTTTCCAGGAAGCTGATAAAGTGATTGTCGATTGCCGAGTTCATCAGCAATACATCATAATCTTTTTTATTGGCCGACTGGATAAAGGTATCCTGTTTAGCAGGATCCGTTGCGTAGATATATACTACCTGACCATTTTTGTCGGTCTGGAAATCTTTTACCTTATCATGGTATTCTCCTAAAGTATAATTTTCGTTTTTAGTATTGGTTAGCAAGGCAAAATCCTTCGCTTTATCGTAGAATTTCTCTTCGCTTACCAAACCATATTTCACGAACAATCCGATGTCACCCCATTTCTCTTCATAACCCTTACGGTCTTTATTGAAAAGTTCCTGAAGTTTATCTGCTACCTTTTTCGTGATGTAGCTATTGATCTTTTTCACATTGCTGTCTGCCTGAAGGAAACTTCTGGAAACATTCAAAGGAATATCCGGTGAATCAATTACCCCATGTAACAACATTAAGAATTCAGGAACGATGTCTTTTACCTCATCGGTGATGAATACCTGACGTGAAAACAACTTGATCTTGTTCCGCTGCATGTCAAAATCATTCTTCACTTTCGGGAAGTACAATACGCCTGTTAAGTTGAAAGGATAATCTACATTCAGGTGAATCCAGAACAGAGGATCTTCTGCATACGGATACAATTGCTTGTAAAATGCAAGGTATTCCTCATCTGACAAATCTGCAGGTGCTTTGGTCCAGATTGGATTCGTGGTATTGATGATGTTATCTACCTCAACAGCTACTGTTTTTGGTTTTCCTTCTTCATCTTCTCCATCAGCAACATGCTCTGTTCTTGTACCAAATTTAATCGGTACCGGTAAGAACTTACCATATTTATCCAGAATCTCTTCCAGTTTATTTTTGCTCAAAAACTCTTCTGATTCTGCATTGATGTGCAGGGTAATCTCTGTTCCACGAGTGGTTCTGTTACCGGCAGAAATCTCGAAAGAAGTACTGCCATCACATACCCAACGTGCAGGCTCTGCGCCATCCTGGTAAGAAAGGGTTTGAATTTCTACTAAATCCGATACCATAAAGGCCGAATAAAAGCCCAAACCGAATTTACCTATGATTTCATTCGCGTCTTTCGCGTCTTTAAACTTCTCTACAAACTCACTTGCGCCAGAGAAAGCCACCTGATTGATGTATTTCTTGATCTCCTCAGCAGTCATACCTAAACCATTATCTGTAATGGTAATGGTTTTTTTATCTGCATCAACCGCTACTTCTACCAATGGGTTACCCAGCTCTCCGTTGTATTGTCCTAATGCAGCAAGACGTTTAATCTTTTGTACCGCATCTACTGCATTGGATACCAGCTCACGCAGGAATATCTCATTGTCTGAATACAGGAATTTTTTGATGATCGGGAAAATATTCTCCGTGTGAATGGAAATGGTTCCTTTTTCTTCTATGCTCATATATTAACTCATTTTTAAGTACATAGCCAACCTATCAATGGCTATTCCAATTCGAAAATCTTGTCAAATTGACAGTAATACTGACCGAAAATTGCCAGAGCATTCTCTTAAATTTATGTATACTTGAATATCCTATAAAATATATTTCGCCTCATGACCAATGCCGACCTTTATAAAACCTTAAAAGAGGAGGATGCCCTATCGCCCGAGTCTTATGAAAAGCTATGTGAAAAACAGCGAAGCACCCTATTTTCCTTACACTGGGAATTAAAGACGCTGTTATACCTGGGTGTAATGATGCTCAGCACCGGATTAGGGGTCCTGATTTATAAAAATATAGATACGATCGGCCATCAGGCAATATTGGCCCTCATCGCAGCCATTTGCGGCGGCTGCTTTTATTATTGCTTCAAACATAAAAAGCCCTTCAGCAAAGAATTGGTCAAGGCTCCGAATGCGATGTTCGACTACCTGCTGCTCCTGGCTTGTCTGAGTTTCCTGACTTTTACCGGTTACCTGCAATTTCAATATGGGGTTTTCGGAACCAATTACGGTATGGCCACCTTTATTCCGATGGTGGTTTTATTTTATATAGCCTATGAATTTGATCATTTGGGAATTCTCAGCATGGCGATCGCCAACCTTGCTGTTTGGATGGGCGTATCAGTCACCCCAAGTCGCTTACTTTCCAATGGCAATTTCGACAACCAAACGATCATTTACACCTACCTCGGCTTAGGTTTAATGCTGCTTCTTGCAGGTTTTCTTACCGATCGCTACCATTTCAAAAAGCATTTCCGGTTCAGCTATCTTCATTTTGGCATCCACATTAGCTTCATCGCTTTGCTCTTCGGATACTTCAATGCTTATGAATCGAAGCTGTCTATTTTATGGTTATTGGTTTTATTTGCCCTTGCCTTCTATCTATACCTGGATGCCATGCGCCATCAGTCCTTCTATTTTGTGCTCCTGATGATACTTTATAGCTACCTCGCGATCAGCATCCTCGTTTTCCGTATGCTGGATGGGATGAACAATATGGGTGGACTTTACTTGCTCTGCTGCTACTTCATCATTTCTGCCACTGCATTAATTCTGCGCATTGTCCGTTTAAACAAACAAATGAAAGCCTCATGATCATTTACAATACGACCTGGTTAAAAAACCTGATCATTCAGGATCAAATGAAAAAAGTACAGCAGGACCTGCAGCCAGGGGAATTACTATCCATTCTGGAAAAACATCCGGTAGGCTTTCATAGCTCCAACCTGTTTATGCGGATCGGGTTATTTGTGGTCACGAACATTCTGACTTCCTTTGCTTTTGGTTTTGTGAGCCTGATCCTGAGCAATACCCAATTATTAGAATCTCCCACTTATTATATTTTCCTTGGACTGATCAGTTATACCGCCCTGGAAATTGCGGTAAGGGTGTATCATCATTATAGATCAGGCGTGGACGATGCGCTGCTATGGACCGCGGGAGGCCTGCTGATCATGGCTCCTTATGTTTACCTAGACATGAAGTACAACCTGAACAATGTCGCCAGTGGATTACTGCTCTCAGGAATGATCAGCATCCTGGCCATTTATTTTACCCTCCGTTTTGCCGATATGCTCATGGCTTTACTCTCTTTCTGCGCAGGCATTACTTTTGTTTTCTTTGCCTGGTACGAGTATGGATTTCTACCCTTTGCCACCATGCCCTTCCTGATCATGATCCTATCATCGGCCGTCTATTTTCTGACCCGAAATCTTTATAAAAAGCATTGGATCTATAAAGACTGCCTCCGTATGATTCAATTGGCAAGTTTGTTAATCACCTATGCCGCCGGAAATTATTTTATAGTCAGAGAACTGGGGAGCATGATGAATGACGTGACCCTTTCTTCAGATCAAGGCATTCCTTTCGGTTGGTTTTTCTGGCTCTGGACCTTTGGGATTCCTTTAATATATATCGGAATGGGTTTAAAAAATAAAGAGGTGATCCTATTGCGATCCGGCTTAATCCTGGTGGCAATCGCTGCTTTTACCTTTAGAAATTATTATCATGTCTTACCGATCGAAATGGTCCTGGTTATCGTTGGAGTTTTGTTGTTGGGCATTTCTTACGGCATCATGCGATACCTAAAAACTCCGAAACATGGCTTTACAGCAGAAGAATTGGAGGGAGATCAGTTATTAGACCAACTCAAAGTAGAATCGCTGATCGTGAGCGGTACTTTTGGAGATGGAGCTACAGCCCCGGAAGGAACCAGGATGGGTGGCGGCAATTTTGGCGGAGGAGGAGCATCGGGAAATTTTTAGAGAATTATTTAGAATAATTATAAATAGTTTGTTTCTTTGTAAAAAAAGAACAGCCATGAAATTCATCATCAAGACTTTATCCATTCTATCACTTATTATTTTTACCGGACAAGCCATATTTGCCCAAACTGCCAAAACAGAGAAAAATCTGGATGCTAAATCTAAGACTACTTTTTATAGTCTGACGGAAGGAAAACCAGTCAAAGAAAGCGAAAACTGGGACCTTGCCTTCAATAATACAACCATCAAACTTAACAGCAAACATAAAGTTGCAGGCCAGATATTAAGTAATACCAGCTTTGATAAAGTAGTAAAAGTACCAGAATCCGGTTATAAAGAAGATACCCAAAGTACAAGTGTGATTCCAACCGGATCAGGAAAAGGCTGGTACAACTATGACATGGCCAGTCATGCTTTAACCCCAATTGAAGGTAAAATCATATTGATCCGCAATGCTGCGGGAAAACACTATAAACTGGAAGTATTGAGTTATTATTTTGACGAGCAGGACTACAACGAAACAGGTTTCTATACCTTCAGATACACCGCATTAAAATAGTTAATCCAGCAATTGAATCCCAATCCAGGAAACATACAGCTCCATAATAAGCGTCTTAGTTTAAGCTAAGTCGCTTATTCAGATACAGAAATGACCGGAATGCTACATAAATATTATCCCGCTGAAGGTGATTTCTTCCGTATCTTTGCGCCAGATGGAATACAATGTTCACACCCTGCCAAATGGCATCCGATTACTTCATGTCCCTTCTCCTTCAGCGATTTCTCATGCCTGCATTATTGTAAATAGTGGGTCTAGAGATGAGCAGGAAGAAAAATCTGGTCTCGCTCATTTTATTGAGCACTTAATCTTTAAGCGTACAGAGAAAAGAAATACAAACCAGATCTTAAACCGCTTAGAAAGTGTAGGTGCAGATCTTAATGCCTATACCACGAAAGAATATACCTGTATTCATGCCTCTTTTCTGAACCCTTATCTGGACAGAACTTTAGAGCTTTTCCATGATATTGTGTTTCATTCGACCTTCCCGGAAGATGAAATGGACAAAGAGAAAAGTGTCATTCTAGATGAGATTACCTCATACCTGGATCAACCGGAAGAAGCGATTTACGATGATTTCGAAGACCTGGTTTTTGCGGGTCATCCACTAGGAAGAAACATCCTGGGCAGCCCGGAAACAGTGAATAATATCAATCAGGCAGACATCCATCAATTCATTAAAGAAAACTACCACACCGACAAGATCATTGTTGCAGTTTTAGGAAACTACAGCCTGAGTAAACTGATCAAAACCGGTGCTAAATATTATTCAGAGATTCCAGAGAACCGACATAAAGACACCAGAACAGCTCCAGAAAAAGCGCCTTTAGCGAAGGTAATCCTGGAGAAACCGATCAGTCAGGCTCATGTTATGCTTGGCTCTCAGGCCTATTCTTTGCACCATCCTTATAAAACCGGCTTATTGTTACTGAACAATATTGTTGGCGGTACGGGCATGAGCTCTATTTTAAACTTACAGATCCGCGAGAAATATGGCATCGCCTACACCATTGAAACGGGCTATAGTCCGCTCAGTGACACCGGCATCTTTACCTTATATTTCGGGACGGACAAAGAAAAAGTGGAGCGGGCATTATCCCTGATTTTCAAAGAGTTTAAGAAATTAAAGGACAACCCGCTCACTGAAGTGCAGCTTCAAAAGGCAAAAAATAAGTTCATCGGACAAATTGCTTTAGGCGAAGAAAATAGAATCGGCCTGATTATATCTATGGCTAAAAGCCTGATCGACTACAATCACATCGAAGATTTACAGGCGGTATTTAGTAGAATTCAGTCAGTTACCACCACTGATATGGCCAATATTACCCATGAAATCTTAGATGAAAGTAATCTTAGCGCCTTAACCTTTTACCCTTTAGCGTAATATTTGTATTTTTGCATTATGAAATTACCCATTGTAGCATACGGCGATCCGGTACTTAAGAAAGTTTGCGCTCCTATAGACGAGACTTACCCGGATTTAAAACAATTGATCAGCAACATGTTTGACACCATGTATAATGCTCATGGAATTGGTTTAGCTGCCCCTCAGATTGGCTTACCGATCAGGTTATTTATTGTAGATACGGGAGTTGATGAAGAGGAGAAGCAAGGCTTCAAAAGTGCTTTCATCAATGCAGAAATCCTGGAAGAAACAGGTGAACCCTGGGCTTTCAACGAAGGCTGTTTGAGTATTCCTGACATCAGAGAAGACGTGATGCGCAAGCCTAACATCCGCATCAGATACTACGATGAGAACTGGGATTTACAGGAAAAAGAACTCAATGGCATCCTTGCCCGCGTGATTCAACATGAGTATGACCACATTGAAGGCAAGCTGTTTACAGAAACTTTAAGTTTATTGCGTAAGAGAATGCTGAAAAGCAAGCTGGATGCGATCTCCAAAGGAAATGTAAGAGTAGATTATAAAATGCGTTTCCCGCAGCAGAGCAGAAGGCGTTAATTCCCTTCGCTCCTGCTTTTATCCCCTTTGAATATGGATTGCATCAACTTACCCCATGCGAATGGGTTTAAAAGCGGGTTGGTTTGCACCATATTCTTGTTTACAGACCTATCGTGATTCAACCTGAAGTTGATCCCGGAAATCTCTCCCGCATCTCTCGGCAGCGTCTGCATCATTCCACTGATACTTTCTGGAGAAAGATTCCTGATGGCGATTGCAAAATCATCATCAGCAATCTTCATGGCCATAAAATCTCTGGTGAAATCCTCTACTGTGGCCCACGGATAAACCCGAACAGTTGGCAGATTGACGATCTCAGACTTTAGCTTTACCATCGCTGTATATTTACTGTCGTCGATTTGCGTAGGGATTGCTTGCAGCAAATCCCTGTACCCTACGGCAGTATATAGAATGGTATCACCGGGATGTGCGATAAAAGAGAAATAACCCTTATAATTCGCTGCATACCGCTGGCCTTTATTTGTTAAATTGGTCACCGTCACATAAGGCACCACTGTATTACTGTCTACATCGGTAATAATCCCGCTAAACTGAATCAACTTTTTACTTGGGCTGTCCTGTGCGAAGGCCGTACCCATAAAAAGAAGTAATAATAAGGTGAGTGAATACTTCATATACAAAAATAGCTGTATTAATTAAGACGGCTAGTTAAATAGTGTTAAAACGATTATACCGGCTCTGCAAGGTTAATAGCCACAACAGAAGTGATTTGCGGCACAGCTTTCATGATGGCTTGTTCAATACCTGCTTTCATGGTCATAAAGCTCATTTTACAAGATCCACAGTTACCTAATAATTTCAATTTAACTACATTGTCCGCCGTAATCTCTTCTATAGCCACGTCCCCACCATCAGCGATTAAATAAGGTCTGATTGTGTCTAGTGCCTGCTCTACTTGTTGTGTTAAATCCATTTTATTAATTTTTTAAAGTATAAAAATAGTAATTTTTTAGCAATTAACCGTCAGCGCATTGTTAATTGCTACCTGTTGCGCTACCTTTCCTGCAATTTCTGCAAATACAGTTGACATTTTACTGGACAGGTCCAGTGCTATCGGAGCACCGCTGTCACCAGCAGCTGTAATACCCTGAACGATTGGTATTTCCCCTAAAAATGGCACCTGAAATGATTTCGCCAGCTCTTTACCACCATCTTTACCGAAGATATAATATTTGTTTTCCGGCAATTCTTCTGGCGTAAAGTAAGCCATATTTTCTATGACACCTAACACCGGAATGTTAATGCTTGGCATTTTGAACATCGCCAGTCCTTTTCTTGTATCCGCAAGCGCTACCTGCTGAGGAGTAGTTACAATCACCGCACCTGCAATCGGAAAGCTTTGAGTAATGGTAATGTGAATATCGCCTGTGCCCGGAGGAAGGTCAACAATCAGGTAATCCAATTCTCCCCAATCTGCATCATTGAACAATTGCTTGATCGCATTTGAAGCCATCGGGCCTCTCCATGGTACAGGCTGATCCGGATCTGCAAAAAATCCTAATGACAATAGTTTAATGCCATATTTCTCAATAGGAAGAATCAGTGTTTTTCCATCTTCAGTTTCTCTGGCACTAGGTTTTGCACCTACCAGATCAAACATGGTAGGAACTGAAGGACCGTAAATATCGGCATCAATCAATCCTACTTTTGCGCCATCAGCAGCCAAAGCCACTGCAAGGTTACTCGCAACGGTAGATTTTCCAACCCCACCTTTTCCGGAAGAAACCAACAAAATATTGCGGATCGCTTTCAGCTGAGTGGTATCCATTGGCTTGGTTACCCTCGATGTGATATTGATTGCTACTTCAGCCTCCTGGCTTACAAAATGTTTTACCGCATTTAAACACGCATTTTTCAGCATATCTTTCATCGGACATGCAGGAGTGGTTAATTCCAACGTAAAACTCACCTTCTTATCTTCTATTTTCAAATCCTTGATCATGTTCAAAGTCACCAGATCTTTTTTAAGATCAGGGTCTTCAACATTTCTCAGAGCGGCTAGAACTTGTTCTGGACTAATCATCATTAGCCAAAATTAACAAAAGACGGCCACAATTAATTGACTTTAGGCTTTTTAAGTGTAATTTTAACACGAAATAAACATTTGCGTTTAACGTTTAGCAATTATATCTACTTTACCGTATGCAACTTCCCAAAATTAACATCCCCAAAAAATATATAAAAATAGCGGCTTGGGTGTTTGGAGTTTTTCTTGTGATCTCTGTTATTCTAGGCGGTATTGCCTATAGTAAACGGGAGGCATTGTTACAAAAAATGATGGCGAAAGCCGTTGCTAAAGCCGACAAAGATTACGGTCTGGATCTTAAAATCGGAAGCTATGGCTTCAGTGGATTGAGTACGGTACACCTGACCAATATCTCTGTCGTACCAAAAGAACGTGATACACTAGCTACTATTGATGATTTTACAGTTGGCGTAAAACTTTTCCCTCTGATCTTCGGAAATGTTAAGCTGTCAGAGATGATCCTGAATAAAGGAAACCTGAATGTGGTATTTAAAGATTCAGTAAGTAACCTAGATTTTCTGCTGAAACGTAAAAAGAAAGACTCAGTAAGCACCAAAAAATCTGATCTTGCCGATCTTGCCCATAATTTATTAAACCAGGTTTTATATAAAATTCCTGACCACATGGAGCTGAAAGACCTGATGCTCCGAATCAATGACAACGATACCGCAAAGCTGACTTTTTTAACCACTACCGCCACGATAAATGATGGAGAACTGCTGTCGACCATTAAAGTGAACGGTAATTATGCCACCTGGCATGTGAACGGTTCTGTGTATCCAGGGAA
This sequence comes from Pedobacter sp. PACM 27299, assembly GCF_001412655.1. Lineage (NCBI taxonomy): Bacteria > Pseudomonadati > Bacteroidota > Sphingobacteriia > Sphingobacteriales > Sphingobacteriaceae > Pedobacter > Pedobacter sp. PACM 27299. Next base: position 84,230 of record NZ_CP012996.1, read on the forward strand.
AAAACAACTGGACATGATGCTCTTTGCGGATCATAAAAAAGTAGATTTCCCTTATCTTGAAAACAGATTTAAAACCAAATTTAGCTTTGATACGGTAAGAACGGAGCTGAAAAGCGCCGATTATAGTGGTGATGACTTTAAGATTAAGGGGTCTTGGGCGGTTAAGAATCTATTGCTGAACCATCCAAAAGTAGCTTCAAATGATATTGTGATTGCCGATGCCAAGATTGATGCCGATATGCGCATCGGTCCGAATTACATCGCGCTAGACAGCTCATCAACAGTATATCTTAAAAATGCAATCGTTCACCCCTACCTGAAATATACATTATCACCAAATAAAATATACGAGGTAAAAATCCAGGCACCAGAACAGGATGCACAGCAAGTGCTGAATGCTTTCCCACAAGGCTTGTTCGAATCACTGGACGGTCTGCAGGTAAGCGGTAAGGTGAAATATGCCTTGAATTTTTACCTGGACAGTTCCATTCCGGACAGTGTGAAATTCGATTCTGGTTTAACACCTGTCAATTTTAAGATCCTTAAATGGGGAAAAACAAACCTGCAAAAGATCAACAGCGACTTTATCTATACGCCTTACGAACGCGGAAAACCAATGCGCGACATTATGATTGGTCCTTCAAACCCAAACTTTACTCCGCTTTCCCAAGTATCCAGCAATTTCAAAAATGCAATCCTGACTTCCGAAGATCCTTCGTTCTTTACCCATAAGGGCTTTGTACAGGAGTCATTCCGAAAGTCACTTGCCGTGAACTTTAAAGAGAAAAAATTTGTCAGAGGGGGCAGTACGATCTCCATGCAACTGGTGAAGAACATCTTCCTCAGCAGACAAAAAACACTGGCCAGAAAAGCAGAAGAGATTCTGATTGTATGGCTGATTGAAAATAACCGCCTGATCAGTAAAAATAGGATGCTGGAAGTCTATTTCAACATCATCGAAATGGGACAAAATGTATACGGTATCGGTGAGGCCACCCGCTATTACTTTGGAAAAAGGCCTTCCGACCTGAACATTGGAGAAGGGATATTCCTTGCCAATATCGTTCCGCGTCCGAAAATTGCCCTTTTTAAATTCAAACCAGACGGCGGGCTGAAAGATTACCTGCATCCGTACTTTAAATATATTGGTAATATCATGGCCAATCGTGGATTAACACCTCGAGACAGCAGTGCTTACGGCTTCTACAATGTACAGCTAAGACCTGCATTGAGACAATATTTATTGCCGGATACTACCGCTGTAGATACTTCGGCATTCGACAATGATGATCCGCTTCCAGCCATAGAAACTCATGATGAGTCTAAAAGCTTATTTGACCGTATCTTTGGTGGCAGCAAAAAAGACACAACCTCCCGCCCAGCCATCAAAACTGATAGTCTGCAAAAGACTAAAAAACAGTTGAGACAGGAAAAAAGAGAGCAAAAGCGGAAGGAACAGGAATTGGAAAAACAAATGGAGCAGTCCAAAGGAAACGGTTAACGCTCCAAAAAATAAGATATGAATTCGATTAAAGTACTAGATAAGGAGTTTGATATCCTTCTCGAAAACGACAACATTCTGAAACGTACCCGACTAATCGGAATACAGATGAATGTAGACTATGAAAACCGGAGTCCCCTTTTTATTGGGGTGTTGAATGGTAGCTTTTTATTTATGGCTGATCTGGTAAAAGAGATCACCGTTCCCTGTGAAATGACTTTCATCCGCGTTTCCTCCTATAAGGACACGCAAAGTACCGGCGAGATTAAAGAGATTTTTGGCCTACCAGAAAACCTGAAAAACCGCGATATTATTATCGTGGAAGACATTGTAGATACTGGTTTTACCCTGAGTCATATCCTGAAAGAAATTTATAAACAAGCACCGGCATCCGTTAGCGTATGCTCATTGCTGCTAAAACCAGACGCATTAAAAGTACAGATCGACGAACTGGAATATGTTGGTTTTGAGATTGCCAATAACTTCGTTGTAGGTTATGGTCTGGATTATAATGGCTACGGCAGAAACCTTAACCACATCTACACGGTTAAATCTGTTGCCAACCCTTTACCTTAATGTTATATTTTTTTATCACTTTTGCAGAAACTAATACTCCCCATCACCAATGACCATACATAAAGAAGGTTACACTACCATTGCCGTATCATTGCTGTTCATCTTTGTATTGAACGCATTCATCGATTATAAATTTGCAGATATTACCTGGTTAACCTGGTTCGTATATATATTATCATTTGCTCTATTTGTTACTGTATTACAGTTTTTCAGAAACCCAAGCAGACAATTCGTTACCGCCGACAATAAAGTAATTTGTCCGGCAGACGGTAAGGTTGTGGTTATTGAAGAGACTGAAGAAGGTGAATATTTCAAAGATAAGAGAATTCAAGTATCGATATTTATGTCGCCTGTCAATGTACACATCAATAGAAACCCGATTTCTGGTGTAGTAAAGTTCTTTAAATACCACCCGGGAAAATACCTGGCCGCATGGAATCCGAAGTCTTCTACAGAAAACGAACGTACAACAGTAGTAGTAGAACACGCTAATGGAACTCCAGTATTGTTCAGACAGATTGCTGGAGCCCTTGCCAGACGTATTGTATGGTATGTGAAAGAAGGTGACCAGGTGAAACAAACTGAAGAATTTGGCTTTATTAAATTTGGCTCCAGAGTGGATATATTTTTACCAGTTGGCACGAAGGTTAATCTTCAGTTAGATCAGGTTGTAAAAGGTGGAATTACGGTGTTAGCGGAATTGAGCTAGACCTGTTTTTTTAAGATTTTTTTTAAACGGCGTTCTGTAATAGGACGCCTTTTTTTTGGCCGCTTTTGGAGAAATTAAGTGAGGGTCTAAAAAACGGCCATCACTCTTCAGCGGCTGAAAGCTTTGCGTTGAAGGACGCAAAACCTTCTATGCCTTTTCAGAGGATAGCCGTTTTTTTTGACTAATGAAGGTTCCGTTAAATTGCATAAAACAGGAACAACGCGCTTGTTAATCATATTTTCCAGGTTGATTTTGCTCGACAAGGTTATTTGCTGCATTGCTGAAATAAATTGATTGTATTTGTCAGCTGGTATTTAATGGATTGCTGAACGCTTATGAAGCTTTTGAAGGTCTGTTTTACTTCATATAGTGCAGGATGAACAAAAAGAGATTGTTTATTTCATCCTTTCAGCAAAGATTCAAGGATAAAAAGAATAACTGCTTTCTTTATGATTAGACGAATGGGTATGGGCTAGAAGATAGAAAGGTTTGTAAAACTCTAATGTAAAGGCAAAAGAGGCTTTTACAGCGCGCTAAACTTGCTCAGGGTACTGCTGGATATTTCTATAGGATATGCTTTGTTAGAAGCCTTAGACCTGCATTGCTAGCTGGGCAATTTTTAATAATTACATCTGGAAACTCACAAAAAAATAGGCGCTATTATTTAGCTGAGCAATCTGAGAGATTTGCTCATTTACGCTGACCGGAGAAAGGCCATAGCGTGTACCATGAATACACTCCCAGGATGGGAATCCTCATGGGTTTCGCGACGATACGCAGGAATAAATTACCAGACAGCCTTCGGCAATAGGGTTATATCCTTCCATTCTAAAGCATCCTTGCCTTATTTTCCCGGTAACTTACTCGAATCCTTTTTTAACAGGTACCTCCTGATATCACGGGTAAAATACCAGCTATATCTTTAAAATACCTCTTCCAAGAGGAGAACAAAAAAACCTCCCCGATTGGGATCGGGAAGGCTATTATGCTTTTTGACTAGAGAGATTAAACTCTTCTAGATTTGATACGAGCTGCTTTACCAGTTAATTCACGTAGATAGAATAATTTCGCCCTGCGAACCTTACCGTGGCTGTTAACCTCTATTTTAGCGATATTAGGCGAATTGATAGGGAATATACGTTCCACACCAATACCATTAGACATTTTACGAACAGTAAACGTTTCATTAGCACCTACACTATTACGTTGTAATACTACACCTTGGTAAATTTGAATACGTTCTTTATTACCTTCGCGAATTTTATAGTGAACACTCACTGTATCTCCTGATTTGAATGCAGGAAACTCATTTTTTGCGATTACCTGCTCTTCAACAAATTTTACTAAATCCATGATTTTAAGCTATTAAGCCGACTTTTTGTTGTTTAAAATCGGACTGCAATATTAGGAATTATTTTTTATAAATGAAAGCGATTTCTGTTTTTTTCCACATTCTTTAACATTTCCACATTTCATTCTTTGGCATTTCCACAATTAAAACCCCTGCAAAGCTGTTTTTTGCTTAAAAAATATTTTTTAGCGATTTGACTACCAGCAATGTGAGTGATTTAAATTAGGCTTCATCATTAGGCTGAGCCTCTTCGGCAATAAGCTGTGCCAGGCTTTTCTCTGCTATAGGATAATTGGCGAGTTCACCTCGCTCCAGCCCAAAGATTCCCTCCAGCATAATTACTGTTGCATAAGGGATATCAGCCTTTCCATTTATAGGGAGTTTCCTGTAATTGTGAAAGGTATTAAAAGCGATGTTCAAGTATTTAGGAATTAACCTGCTTGCCGCTTTATAACTCTTAAGGTTCAACTTGTTCATTTCTTCTTCAATTTTGTACTTCCTTGGTTCTTCCATTATTTTTTGGTTTTGCGATTAACAATTAGAAATTGATTTCATTGAGATTAAGTACAGTTTATTTCCAATTAAACAATTATTAGATTGCAATTATATAAATAAGCGCGGACTAAACATAATTTATTTCTGTTTAGCGTACTTATTATCACCAAAGGAATTTAAATTGGAGGCTTTACTAGGCAACTATCTTAGCGGGATCATTGCAAATGCGCTTTATTTAAAGTTGGCTGCATCAAATCCTTCAGGTTGCTGATCTCAATTGGCTCTGTTCTTAAAGTGCCAGGCGCCATACCAAAAAGCTGCTCCATCATCACAACTTTTTCATAGGGAATATCCTGAGTTTCATTTCCTAAAATATTTCGATAATTATGGAAAGTATTTAGAGAAATACCCAAAATTTTAGGGAGGCTCTGTATGGCCATTCTGTACTCTTTTACATTGAGCTGGTAGAGGTAATCGTTGATTTTATACTTTCTAGAGGCTTCTATCATATCTTTTTAAAAAAAATAATATTTAAAGTGTATTTTTATCAAAATTATGAGCTTAAACACATAATTTACTAGAACTAAAATACTTATTATTTTTAGCAAAATCACCAAATATTCCTATTTTTTTATGAATCTAAAAAGTACAGTAGACGGAATCTTAAAGAAAAACAATCGAAGATTCGTTTGGTTGGCTGATAAAATGGATCGGACATTTGATGGATTAAAGCTAAGTCTGACTACGGGCTCCATCAAGTATAGGGATATAGAAAAGATGGCAGAAATACTGGAAGTACCTCCCCAGACGTTTTTTAGCGACCTTACAGCCCCTCTCACAGATCCGGCAGGAAAAGGGATTCGCATCACTATTACACCTGAATACGGGGAATTAAAACAGGCTTTAAAAAGCTGTAAAGAATTAAATGCAGCTTTGAGGAATCAGATCAAAGATAAAGACCAGATTATCGCTTTGCTCAGTAAGAATTAACCGATAATCTGGAGATGGGATTAGTCGGTCAATAAATCTGGTCTGCGCTGCTGCGTACGCAGCAAAGCCTGCTCATGACGCCAATCGTTGATTTTTTGCTCATGGCCGCTCAACAGGATCTCCGGCACCTTATGTCCGTTAAAATCGGCTGGACGCGTATATACCGGCGCATCCAGTAATTCTCCCTGAAAACTATCTGATAAAGCGGAAGTCTCATCATTTAACACCCCTGGGATCAACCGAACAATGGCATCCACAAGAACGGCCGCTGGCAGCTCTCCTCCAGACAATACATAGTCGCCGATGGAAATCTCTCTGGTTACATATAAATCTCTTATACGCTGGTCTATGCCCTTATAATGGCCGCACAAGATCATGATGTTCTCCTTGCCCGACAACTCATTCGCGATAGTCTGGTTAAAAGTAACGCCATCGGGACTCATAAAAATAACCTCATCATAAGTTCTTTCCGCTTTCAGTGCTTCAATACAGCGCGCAAAAGGCGGAATAGACATCACCATTCCACTTCCGCCGCCATAAGGATAGTCGTCCACGCTTTTTTGCTTATTCGTGGAATAATCCCTGAGGTTATGGACTACAATTTCGGCAATTCCCTTAGTCTGCGCACGTTGTAAAATAGAGTGTGCAAAAGGGCTGTCCAATAACGCGGGTAATACAGATATGATGTCAAAACGCATAGGGCAAAGGTAAATTAATTTTCAAGGTAAATGTCTAACAAGCCATCAGGAAGGTGTACACGAAGGATACTTTCTTCTTCATCAATCTCCACGATCAGGTCGTCATTGAGTGGAAACATAATTTCTTTTTCCTGATAAATCACTGTGGCCACAAATTGCTGAGGATATTCATTTATTTCAGTAATTTCTCCGAGTTCACCATGATTTTCATCAGAAACCAAGTACCCTTTCAGGTCATTGTAATGAAATTCATCATTAGAACGGTCTGGCATTTTTGTAAGTGGCAAGTAGATTTTTTTCTTCAATAAAGGCTGAGCTTTATCGATATGATCTACATCATCGAAATAGATATTGGCGGTATTATTGACTTGTAATTTATAAGTAGAGACAAAATAAGGCACTAATTTCCCATTAAAATCAGCAAAAACGACATCCAGTTCCAGCAAATCAGGTTCATCATATTCAAAAAATAGCTGTACCTCTCCTTTTAATCCTTTAGTCTTGGTGATGTAACCAATGTAAAATGCTTCTTCAATCTTCATAATCGTATCCTTAATGTTTCCAGGCTTTCCTGAAATTGCGTCTTAATATGCTCAGCAAAAAAATCTGGCTTAAATGAAAATAGCGAAGAATACATTCCAATGGAAGATTCTTCGCTATTGTTCAGAATAACAAAAATATTATGCTTGTTCTTCTTTGTTCTCTTCTGTTGCAGGAGCTTCTTCAGTTGCAGGAGTTTCCTCAGCTACTTCTTCAGTTGCCACTTCTTCTTCAACAACTTCTTCTGCTACTGGAGCATTTTTGATTGCTAAAGCAGCTGCGCGATCTGCATTTTTCTTAGCTTCAGCAGCTAAAGCAGCTTTCTTAACTTCATCTTTAGATTTAGTCAAGTTGTCTTTTTTACCTTCGATTTGACCGTCTTTACCCACTAACCACTCAGCAAATTTAGCTTCTGCTTGTTCTTCAGTTAAAGCGCCTTTTTTAACACCACCTTGTAAATGTTTTTTGTATAAAACACCTTTGTATGAAAGGATAGCACGACAAGTATCCGTAGGCTCAGCACCTTTGTTAACCCAGTCTAAAGTTTTATCGAAATTGATTTCGATGGTTGCAGGATTGGTGTTTGGGTTGTATGAACCTAAACGCTCAATGAATTTACCATCTCTTGGTGAACGGGAATCCGCTACCACTACGTGGAAAAAAGGCTTACCTTTTTTACCGAATCTTTGCAATCTGATTTTAGTCGACATTTCTTATATAGTTTATGTATTCAACATAGTTCCCGGAGCAACGCGCTTGCGGGAGTGCAAAAGTAAGTAAAATCCTATTGATTAGCAAGATGCATTATTTTTTAATTATTTTCGACTTGCTTTACCGATTTGAAGCGCAGGGGAATTGAAGGTCAGTGGGATAAGGATTTGTCCTAAAAGTACCTGAAATGACAATATAGTTTATTGGGTTCTGGCGGGCTCCTGGCTGGAGACTGGTAGGGCCTTGTAGGGCCCCCTGCCCTGGAAGAACCTTTCATTCCCTTTCTTTGATCTGATGCAGCCCGCAACAATCCATCTGCTCTCCAACCATTATAGTTCTATTCCATCTGCTGATACTTTGAGCGATTCCTAATTTTTAGGCGCTAAATTTGTAACATCGGATTCAGATCCACATCAAATTGAATAAAAAATAAATTATGCTAGTCACGACAACGAATTCGATAGAAGGCAGAAAAGTAGTGAAATACATTGGCCTGGTGAGCGGCGAAACGATTATCGGCGCAAACATTTTCAAAGATTTATTCGCCAGTATCCGCGATGTGGTGGGTGGAAGATCCGGTTCATATGAACAGGTATTGAGAGAGGCGAAAGACACGGCCATTAACGAAATGCAGCAATATGCTTCAGCCTTGGGTGCAAATGCCATTATTGGCGTTGATCTGGACTATGAAACCGTAGGCAGTGGCGGCAGCATGCTATTGGTTGCAGCGACGGGAACGGCAGTAGTGATTGAATAACAAAAAAAAGCCTCCATAAAGTTCAGCACTTTATGGAGGCAATATCCTCACTTTTTAAGGGCAGTTATTTTATAAAGAAAGGATCTCCACCAACTTTAACCAGGCTGGTGTGATCTCTTTAGCATCGATATGTTTGATGGCGTGGTCAAAAGGCGTAAAGATAATTTCTCTGTTCATCTGTCCAACCATCGCACCTGATTGCCCAGCGAGCAATCCTTCTACGGCAGCAACTCCAAGCGTACTGGCCAATACACGGTCCATACAACTTGGTTTACCACCACGCTGAATGTGTCCAAGCACAGAAACTCTGATGTCATAATGAGGGAATTTCTCTTTCAAGACTTCGCCTACATTAAATGCACCTCCTACTTCATCACCTTCGGCAACGATAATAATTTTTGAAGATTTGTCTTTTCTTCCGGAAGCCAACCTCGTTACCAAACCTTCTACACCCATATTGGCTTCAGGAATCATGATCGCCTCTGCTCCTACACCGATTCCGCTTCTTAAAGCAATCAGTCCGGAATCACGTCCCATTACTTCTACGATAAACAGACGGTCATGAGACTCTGCAGTATCGCGAATTTTATCTACGGCATTGATCACCGTATTGATGGCTGTATCGTATCCGATGGTAAAATCGGTTCCTTCCAGGTCATTATCAATGGTACCAGGCAGGCCTACTACTGGAAAATCAAACTCTGTAGTCAGTAAATGTGCACCAGTAAAAGTACCATCCCCACCGATCACAATCAGTGCATCAATATCATTTGCCTTTAATTGTCTGTAAGCTTCATCTCTACCTTCTTTAGTACGGAAGGCATCGCTTCTGGCTGTTTTCAAGATCGTGCCGCCACGTTGAATAATATTGGCTACAGATTTACGGTCCATATCGAAGAAATCGCCATGAATCAGACCTTCATAGCCCCTTAATATACCGGTAACTTTCAAATCATAATAGATTGCCGCTCTTACCACTGCCCTAATGGCAGCATTCATTCCCGGGGCATCACCACCGGAAGTTAATACTCCTATATTTTTAATTTTATTCATTTGGTTTTTCAGCGTTTTTAAATTTATCTAAACCACTTTGTAAATATGCAGCGTACTCCTTTGCGTCGAAAATTGCGCCCTGAGGTTTTACCAGAGGATTCAGGTCATGGCCTGCAAGTACGTAGTAAGGCTGTGAATTCGAGCCATATTTTGTGGCTTGAAAATCTCCGTTCCACCTACCCAGGTCGTCCGTTGTAGTCCTTAAGATTTCCGAATAGTGGATTTTATCTTTTGGCATTTTGATGTTCCGCTCATCCACATAAAGCTGGATCAGGACATATTCCTCTTTGATGATTCTTCCTACTTCTTTGTCAATCCAAACCTTATCTTCCATCTTACGGCAGTTCACGCAGGCATGTCCTGTAAAGTCAATTAGGACTGGTTTATTCACGCTTTTTGCGTAGGCTAACCCTTCATCCAGGTCAAAGAAAGCATTGAATCCTACTGGCGGTTTCAGTGTTTCATTATATTTTACGCTGGCAGGGAAGCTACTGGAAGCAGCAGATGCTGCCCCCCCTCCATTGCCATTCAGGATAAAATCTTGTGTATTCATTGGCGGAGCAATGCCACTCAACACATTTACTGGTGCACCCCATAATCCAGGAACCAGGTATACTGCAAATGATAAAGAAATGATGGCAAAGAATAACCTTGGAACGGAAACGTAAGGGACGTCACTATCGTGCGAGAACTTCAGCTTTCCTAGCAGATAAATACCCATCAGAATAAAGATCACGATCCATAAGGCCAGGAACAACTCACGGTCGAACCATTCCCAATGCCAAACCAGGTCGGCAGCAGAAAGGAATTTCAAGGCCAATGCCAGTTCCAGGAAGCCCAAACATACTTTTACACTATTCAACCAACCACCAGATTTAGGCATTGCGCTTAAGAATCCAGGGAAGATTGCAGATAAAGTGAAGGGCAATGCCAATGCCAATGCGAAACCAAACATTCCGATTGCAGGGGCAAGAATATCTCCTTTAGAGCTCGCCTGGACTAAAATAGTTCCGATAATTGGTCCGGTACAAGAGAAGGAAACCAGCGCCAGAGAGGCCGCCATAAAGAATATTCCTCCTAAACCTTTGCTATTATCTGCTTTCTGATCAATTTTATTGACTAAAGAGCTTGGGAGTGTAATCTCGAAAGCACCAAAGAAAGAGATAGCGAAGACGACTAATAGGATAAAGAAGAAAAAGTTAAAGTATCCACTAGAGCTGAGTTCATTGAGTTTTGCCGAACCAAAAAGTACGGTAATCAATAAGCCTAGGGCCACATAAATGACAATAATTGAGATTCCATAGATCAATGCCTGTCCGATTCCTCCCTGTTTACTTCCTGCTCTTTTGATAAAATAGCTGACGGTAAGGGGCACCATTGGGAAGATACAAGGCATTAGAAAGGCGATAAATCCGCCTATTAATCCTGCAATAAACGTTTCCCAAAGGGTTCTGTCTGCTTCTGCAGGAATGGAGGTGTCGGTAGTTGCAATTGCAGCTTTGGCTACTGTATCTGTTGCTGTAGTCATTTTGACTGCAGTATCTTTCTTTACCGTGTCTTTGACGATGTTATTTGCGATGCTATCTTGGGAGGAACCTACTTCGGTAAAAACAAGTTCTTCTTCTGTAGCGGCAGTATCTGGTTTTTGCATAGCTGCAAAAGCCGTTGAGTTTAGGGCTGCGGTAAACAGCAGCATTAGACTCAGCATTAAAAATAATCTCTTCATTCTTGTGTGTGTTTTACTTAAAGGCTCACCATAAATGGGGAAAATTCATTTAAACGGCAATTCTCTTTATGATAAGGGCGTGAAATTAGTTATTATTTTTTATTTAAGGCTTTCAATATGGGCGGATGGGCTATAATTTTACGTTGGACGGATAACTCTCTGAATGAATGGGCATAAAAAAAGCGATGAGAGAAATCCCATCGCTAATATTGTTGTGCTTTTATTCCGTTTATTTCACTGGAATGCTGAAGCTCACTTCTTCTGGAGGCAAACATTGTTTGTCGTTACACACCATAAATTCAACTTTTCCTTTGACAGTTGCAGTTGCTTTGTTTAGTTTCACTTTTTGCTGGAAAATCACTTGTTTACCAAAATAACTTACGTTCATTTTGAAATTCTCATCAAAGTAAGTCGTTGCTTTTGGCTCTGTAGTTTTCCCTACCAGGGTATAGTCTTTTGAAGCTGGGAAACTGAAAATGGTTGGACTCGGTCCGCCTGGTTTCAGGGTTTGCGAATAAATATGCCATCCTTCGTCCATCGTAGCTTTCATATACACAACGGCTTCTGTTTTACTTATTTTTTTTGCGGCATAGGACCAGGTTACCGGTTTCTCTATTTGAGCAGAGGCACCGATCACCGTGAATAATACGAATGATAGGATCAAACTGATTTTTTTCATGTTGTGTGATTTAAAAACTCTATTTCTTTAAAATTGTACTCTTTTTTCTCTCCGTCGACCAGGACAACAAGCATCCCTGTTTCGGTCACGTCAATGATCTTTCCTTCAATTATCTCGCCATTTTGGCGGTAGCTTGAAAGTGTATCAAATTTATACAGTCCACTGACATAATCAGTGATCATGTCTTTATAATTTCCTGACTTTAAACGGAGGTACTGTTTTTCAATATTGCTGCAAATTTCTGCTAATACCTGAAATAAATTAACATCCGCTTTTAAAATTCCCTTCATCGAAGTTGCTCGGTTTTCGAGTTCCGGAGCGAAAGTCGACTGATTTACATTGAGACCAATCCCGATGACACTGGCTTTAAAAGTGCTTCCAGCAAGGATATTTTCGATAAGCACACCTCCCATTTTACGGTCGTTATGGTAGATATCATTGGGCCATTTGATCTTGATTCCTTCGGGAATAAAAAGCTGCAGTGCATTCCTAATACCGATGCTTACGGCCATATTAAGCAGGAATTGCTTGGTTATTGGCAAGAAAGCCGGCTTGAGGTAAATGCTAAAAGTGAGGTTTAATCCGGGTTCGGTATGCCATACATTGCTTTGCTGTCCTCTTCCTGCGAATTGGTGATCTGCCATAATAACAGTTCCTTCCGTTAATGGCTCGGATTTTGACACCAAGAGTTTTATAAAGTTATTGGTAGAATCAACCTCTAATAATTTGATAAGATTTTGACCAACAAATAATGTTGAAAAAGTGTTATTTTGCAAGTGTTGATTGTATATTTGTTTATCAAAACTAAAAAATTTTAATGGTAAAAAAGAAAAATGTAATCCTTTCTACATACCTCTCAGAGATAGCCGTAAACGGCATGCAGGAAAAAAAAGGGAAAGATATTGTGCGTTTAGACCTACGTGAACTGAACAGTTCTGTTTCTGACTATTTCATCATCTGCCATGCAGATTCAGCTACCCATGTGAAGGCAATTGCGGATAGCGTAGAAGAAGAAATCTATAAAAACACACAAACCGATCCCTGGAGAAAAGAAGGACAAGCAGGTGCAGATTGGATCATATTAGATTATTTTGATGTAGTAATTCACATCTTTAAGACTGACAAGCGCGAGTTTTATGGTATAGAAGATTTATGGGGTGATGCCCAATCTACCAGCTATCAAAGCGCTTAATCATTTACACAAAAACATTTTTGACTCAAGATGAAAGAGAACCCGAATACAAAACCTAAGTTAATTAAGAGAATACCGAATATTCCTAAAAAGCCTCAAAAAGGCTCTAAATTCAATATTATTTGGGTTTATGGGGCAATTATTTTAGGTCTGTTTTTACTGCAGTTTTTATTTAGTGCAGATACGACCAAGGATGTTACTTACCGTACTTTCGAAACTCAAATGCTTTTGCCTGGTGACGTTGAAAAACTGGTTGCCTATAAACATGAAGACCTCGTTAAGGTTGAAGTGTATATAAAGAAAGACAAACTCAATGAGGAGAAGTATAAAAAGTACATCAGCAAAAATAATTTCGGCACACAGAATGGTCCATTGGTATATTTTACCGCAGGATCAATGGATGCGCTGGATGCGCAATTAAAAGAGGCTCAGAAAAATATCCCTCCTGATCAGCAGATCCTGGCGGAAAAAGAGACGAGACAAAGTACTTTTAACTCTTGGTTCTTCACCGTAATTATTCCGGTATTGTTATTTATCGGGTTCTGGATTTTCATTATGCGCCGCATGGGCGGTGGCGCTGGTGGTGGTGGCGGACAGATTTTCAATATTGGGAAATCTAAAGCAACACTATTTGACAAAGAAAGCCAGGTTAACGTCACATTTAATGATGTTGCCGGTCTGGAAGAAGCCAAACAAGAGGTAATGGAGATCGTCGATTTCCTTAAAAACCCTCAGAAATACACGAATTTAGGAGGTAAAATTCCTAAAGGCGCGCTATTGGTAGGTTCTCCTGGTACTGGTAAAACTTTATTGGCGAAAGCTGTAGCTGGTGAAGCTCAGGTTCCTTTCTTCTCTCTATCGGGTTCCGACTTTGTGGAGATGTTTGTAGGAGTTGGAGCTTCCAGGGTACGTGATTTGTTCAAGCAGGCGAAAGATAAAGCACCATGTATTATCTTTATTGATGAGGTGGATGCGATCGGTCGTGCGAGAGGAAAAAACAGTATGATGGGTGGAAATGATGAGCGTGAAAACACGTTAAATCAGCTATTGGTAGAGATGGATGGTTTTGGTACAGATTCAGGAATTATCATCCTTGCTGCAACTAACCGTCCGGATGTATTGGACTCTGCATTACTGAGACCAGGTCGTTTTGACCGCCAGATCTCTATTGACAAACCAGATTTAGTGGGCCGTGAGCAGATTTTCAAAGTTCACCTGAAGCCTATTAAGACGGATGAAGTTGTAGATGCTAAAAAGCTTTCTGCACAGACTCCAGGTTTTGCTGGTGCTGAGATCGCGAATGTTTGTAATGAAGCTGCACTAATCGCCGCACGCCGCAACAAGAAATTTGTAGATATGCAGGATTTCCAGGATGCGATTGACCGTGTAATTGGTGGATTAGAAAAGAAAAATAAAATCATCTCTCCGGAAGAAAAAAGAATAGTTGCTTACCATGAGGCGGGTCATGCGATTGCAGGATGGTTCCTGGAACATGCAGATCCATTGGTAAAAGTATCGATTGTTCCTCGCGGTGTGGCTGCCCTTGGGTACGCACAATACCTGCCAAAAGAACAGTTCCTGTACACTACAGAGCAGCTTACTGATGGCATGTGTATGACGATGGGCGGACGTGTAGCAGAAGACCTTATCTTCGGTAAGATTTCTACTGGTGCACAGAATGACCTGGAACGCATTACAAAATTAGCTTATGCCATGATTACCATTTATGGTATGAATAAGGTAATTGGTAATGTATCTTTCCATGATCCGCAGAATGAATATAACTTCAACAAACCTTACTCAGAGAAAACATCAGAATTAATTGATGTGGAAGTGCGTAAGTTAGTTGAAGAAGTCTACGTGAGAACGAAACAACTCTTAACAGATAAAAGCGAAGGATTAGAGAAACTGGCTCAGAAACTTTTAGAAAAAGAGATTTTATTCCAGGCAGATCTGGAAGAGATTTTAGGCAAACGTCCTTTTGACAACCGCACTACTTATGATGAATTCGTAAATGGTACAGGTGATCAGAAACCGGCTGCTGAGGGTCTATTGCACCAAGGTGTTGGCGAGGCAACCGATGTATCGGCTCCTACCAGCCCTGCTCAAACAGAATCTTAAACACATTTATGAGGAACCGCCAGTACGATCATGTGCTGGCGGTTTCTCCTTTTTTTTATGCAAGAAAACCGATCTTCTAAAGAGTTAATACTAAAAAAGATAAGGAAGGCGCTTCTGGAAAAGCGTGACAACCCTTATCCGAATCTGGAAGATACCCCATTGTATCCTAAGAGCGATGAATTCCTGGAAATCATGTTCGCTGAAGAGCTGACTGCCGTTTCCGGTAACTTTATTTATTGCGAAAACGGAATGGATTTCATCGAAAATATGCTGCAATTGGCAGATAGATTCAACTGGAGAAAAATCTATTGCTGGGAGCCTGAATTACAAAACCTTTTGTCAGAATACGAATTCCCATTTTATCAGACCGATAAGGACTTTGAAATGGCGGAAGTAGGCATTACCCTTTGCGAAGCTTTAATTGCTCGCAATGGTTCGGTAATGGTTTCCAATGAGAATGCAGCCGGAAGAAGGCTGAGCATTTTCCCTCATCACCACATCATCATTGCCAGGACCGGTCAGCTGGTACTGGATTTAAAAGATGCCTTTAAACTCATCAAAAACAAATATGCGGATCAGCTTCCTTCTATGATCAGCACGATTACCGGTCCCAGCAGAACTGCCGATATTGAAAAGACTCTGGTACTTGGCGCACATGGACCAAAGGAATTATTTGTAATTTTAATTGACGATTTTAGCTAATCGTTTCACAATTCAATTAATTAATCCTAATTTTATACTGTACACCAATTCAGTATCCGGTTCAAAATGGGCGAAAAAACAAACATACATTCAGTTATTATAGGTACTGGCAGTTATATTCCAGAAAATATCATCTCAGGTGACGCCTTTTTGAATTCCACATTTTACGACAATGGCGTAGTGCTGGAGAAGGATATTCATGAAATCATCCATAAGTTTAGCGAGATCACAGAGATCAAAGAAAGACGTTACGTGGATGATGATATGACGAACAGTGATATTGCGGTGATTGCTGCACAACGTGCAATTGACCATGCTTCGATTGATAAAGAGAGCCTGGATCACATTATTTTCTGTCACAATTTTGGCGATGTGAAACTCGGTTCTAACCGGATGGACATTTTACCTTCCCTTGCGGCTAAAGTGAAACAAGCGCTGGAGATCAACAATCCTGACTGTGTGGCCTATGACCTTATCTTTGGTTGCCCGGGCTGGGTACAGGGTGCTATTCAGGCGAATTACCTGATCCAAAGCGGAGATGCTAAAAGAGTATTGGTCATTGGTGCAGAAACCCTGTCCAGGATTACTGATCCTCATGATAGGGATTCTATGATTTTCTCAGACGGTGCTGCTGCAGTCGTTTTTGAAGGCCAGTCTACTTCGGAAGATCTGGGTATTATTGCACATAAAACCCAGACTTACGCGGTGAATTACGGCTCCCTGTTACAGATGGGCAGCAGTAACAATCCAGCAGAAGACAATGGCAATGCTTACCTTAAAATGAACGGCCGCAAGCTCTATGAATTTGCGGTAACCAATGTTCCACAGGTTGTAAAGAAAGCTATTGACAAGGCAGGTGTTGACATTACTGCGATTAAAATTGTGTTCATTCACCAGGCAAATGGGAAAATGGACCATGCCATCATGAAACGTCTATTCAAATTATACGATATTGATAGTGTTCCGGAAAATCTGGTTCCAATGTCTATCTGCTGGCTTGGAAACAGCTCTGTAGCCACCGTTCCTACCCTGCTAGACCTAGTCTGGAAAGGAAATGTAAATGGTTATCAGATCAATAAAGGCGATTATGCAGTATTTGCTTCTGTTGGCGCAGGGATGCACATCAATGCTTTTGTTTATCGGTTTTAATCTATCATTAAATATGGCTATTTAATCCGGTTTAACCCGGCTTTGGCCTGAGTTTCAATACTGCTTTCGTATTCATGGTTTTTCATTTGAATGGCAGTATTGAAACTTTCCCTTGCTTTGCTCATGTTTTTTTGCTTTTCGTACACCTTCCCCATTTGTAATGCAGCATTGGCCGCAAAGTAATATTTCAATTGTTTTCCGCTGCTGATGGCCAGCTGATAATTCGTCAAAGCGGCATCATCCTTACCCAGGTCATCGTATAAACGTCCTAAACGGTAATAATACTCCGTACGGTCTCTACCCGCACTAAAATCTTCTGCTCTACGAGCTGATAATACTTCCACTCCTTTGCTGTAATATCCTCCATCAAAAAGTAAACGTGCTTTCAAAAGGGTTAAATCAGGCATTGGACCATTCGCTTCATTGAGCGCCTGCTTGTCTTTTTCCTGATAGACATAACCATTGTTTTTTACTTTCGTAATAAAGCCTGAATAAGCTCCTGTATCGCCTTTTAATAAAGAAACCCAAGCCAAGTGCAAGTGGGCATCTTTAATGTAATTGACGCCTTTATTTTGCTGCAGAAAGCGATTGAAATACGCAGCAGCGGAAACATCTAATTTATTGAGCATTGCTGTGCCTGTGAGCAGCTCCAGGTAAGGAAATGAAGTATAATAATTACCGGAAGGCCGATTTTGCAAGATCTGTATGGCTTCAGCATTGTGCCCGGTTTTAGCGCATACAGCCGCTTGCAAATAAGCTTTCAATAAACTGCTATCGGCCATTCTGGCTGTATATTTCATAGTTTTCTGATAAGCATTCGGGCTGTGTGCAATGTCGTTGAGCACAAATACATAGTAGAATACCACTTCCTCATAAAAAGGCTCATACGTTGATCTTGGTAGGTTTTCGGCCAGGTTATCCAGCATGTTCATACCGGATTGCAGGTTGCCTTTAATGCCAAAAGTAGCCAATGTACTTTTTAACATCCCATCAGGCAGGTTGCCAAGGAAAGCATTAATAACGCCCAGTCCCTTGGAATTGAGGTGGAATCCCGGAAATTTCTTCGTGTTTTCCTGCAGCAATCCGTTGGCCTTTTTAATCTCCCTGGCTGCAGTAAAGTATTCGCCGTAACGTCCCCTGATTAAGGCCCATTGCAGGTTAATTTCGGCCTGTGCATACAAGTAATAGGGCGAGCTTTTATCATCCCCTTCTATCTGATCCAGTCTTTTTGATTTGTTTTCTTTTAGCTGATCAAAATCGGCTTTGCTTTCTGTAGTCAGTAAATGAAAGTAATCGACGTAATTTTCAAGCAGCGGGATGATCGAATTTTTAGGGTTTACTTTTTTCTCATTGGCGATCAATGCTTTTGCGGTATTGAGTTTGAGCTCAAAGATATTCTGATAAGCCCGGAGGCAATTGGCATTGAAGTCGAAATTGGCAAAAACAGCCGTAGGTACTGTTAAAAGGAGGATAAAAAGAGATAATCGGGTATAAAAAGATTTTATTTCAGTCATTATAGATACATTGTACAGTAAGGAATTAATAAAGGTTAACAGCAATGTGGCAACAATGTTTCAAAGATAAAAAACAGGGCCAACGAAAAAAGGCCGGAAATAAATTCCGGCCTTTTTTATATTCGATAATTTGTGATTATACTGGAGCTACTTCTTGCGTTAGGGCTTCATCCACAAGGATTCTTCCACAGTGCTCGCACACGATAATTTTCTTACGTTGACGAATGTCAAGCTGACGTTGAGGCGGGATCTGGTTGAAACAACCTGAACATGAATCGCGGTCAATAGTTACTACTGCCAATCCGTTATTTGCATTCCCTCTTAACCTGTTGTAAGCGGTTAACAGTCTTTCCTCGATTAGAGTTTCTGCTTTTTCAGATTTTTTAGCTAGTGATTGCTCTTCTTTTTCCGTTTCAGCAGTAATGGTTTGCAATTCGCCTTTTTTAATTTCAAGATCTTTTTTTCTTGACTCTAAATCAGCTAATGCTTTTTCATAAACCTCATTTTTCGTTGCGATGTCAAAACCATGCTCTCTGATCTTCTTCTCACAAACCTGAATTTCAAGTGTTTGTATTTCTACCTCTTTAGTTAAGGCGTCATACTCACGGTTGTTTTTAACATCTTTTAACTGGGTCTCATATTTCTTGATCAAGTTCTGAGCTTCTTTGATCATGTTTTTACGCGTTACAATGGCATCTTCAGTATCATCCAATTCGCCTTTGAATTTTTGTATACGTGTTTCCAGGCCAGCAACTTCATCTTCTAAATCAGCCACTTCCATTGGTAATTCACCGCGGATTTGACGTATTTTATCGATCTTAGTATGCAGGGTTTGTAATTCGTATAAAGCTTTTAGCTTTTGCTCTACAGTTTGTTCCATTAAATGAAATAATTTATGGGGTTTGTGTTATGCTCCGTTAAACGGATTGCAAAGTTAGGAAATTTTTCTTGAATAATATCTATCAACAAATCAGATGTAAATTGTTCACTCTCAAAGTGTCCGATATCTGCGATGACTAATTTTTCATCGGCATCAAAAAACTCATGGTATTTAAAATCTGCGGTTACAAACGCATCGGCGCCCGCAGCAATCGCTTCTTTGAGCAGAAAGCTTCCGGAACCGCCACATACTGCGACCTTTCTGATTCTTTTAGGGAGTAATTTGGTGTGCCTGATCACGACTGCATCCATCCGGTCTTTGACCAGGTTGAGGAATGCTCTGCCTTCCATGGCTTCGTCCAGCCAGCCGATCATGCCCGCTCCTACGGTATCGAGCTTATTTTCGAGCTGGTAGATGTCGTAGGCTACTTCCTCATAAGGATGATTTTCTAAAAGTGCCAGAAGAATCTTGCGTTCATTTTGGGCGATGAATACCGTTTCAATCCTGATTTCTTCTTCATGATGACGGATACCTGGTTCTCCAACGAAAGGATCAGTGTGTTCGTTTCCTTTGAAAGTTCCTGTACCGGTAGCATTGAAACTACATTCACTATAATTGCCGATGTTTCCTGCTCCCGCAGCAAAAAGTGCTTCTTTGAGCTCCTCAGCATGTTCTACCGGACAAAAAGTAACGAGTTTTTTAAGCAATGACCCTTTTGGACTGAGGATTTTGGCATTTTTTAGTCCGAGTCTTTTCGCGATGACGCCATTAACGCCATATTTTACATGGTCCAGGTTGGTATGGATGGCATATAATGCGATGTTATTCTGGATGGCTTTGAGGACTACTCTTTCCACATAAGTTTTTCCGGTGATCTTTTTCAGTCCTTTGAAAACAATAGGATGATGGGTAATGATCAGGTTGCAATTTTGGGCTATTGCCTCGTCTACAATTGCTTCTGTACAATCTAAGGCGACTAATGCGCCATGTACTTCCATTTCAGGCTGACCAACCAGCAGGCCTGAGTTGTCATAATCTTCCTGATAATTGAGCGGTGCAAAGGCTTCCAGGTGTGTTATTAAAATGGATAATCTCATAAGCTGTAAATTTACGATTTGAACCGCATAAAATAAACTTAATCATTTTGGAGGCTTTTCTCAATTTTAATACGACAAAAAAAAGCCGGTTCAAAAAATTGAACCGGCGCTCCTATTGCTATATCTTTTATTGAATATTTCCCATTTTTACCATTTGTAAGCTTTCAAAAACCATGCGTTGGTTGTATTCCATGGCTAAAGTTTTATGGTTGACCAGGTCGATAATCGTTCCGATAAAGCACAAGCCTAAAGTAAAGAAGTAAAGTACGCCCATTCCGATCTGATTGACCAGGAACCTAGGTAATCCGGGCACGAAAAATCCCAAGATACAGTACAGTACCATATCATCTGGATTTCTTCTTTTACTTCCGTAAATCATTAAAAATCCCCTTAATTGTTGTTCACTAAATCCTGTAGTTGCAGTCTGCAAGTAAGAATATTCCTGAGGTGTGATACCCGGCAGTGTCATAAATGGTGAATCAAACATATCTCTCCTCCTTATATTTTAATTTTCTATTGTTATCTATTATCCTATTAACCAGTTCAATAATTCGGTGTCCAATGATCAGCAGTGCTGGAATTCCAAACCAGTGATGCGCCAGACTTTCTCTTACATTTCCATGGAGCAGCTGGGTGATTGCCCTGCCGATGCCACATCCCGGACACCATTCTATCCCCATATTTGCCAGCGGGCAAAGGGTAAAATGATGAATATGCCCATGCTGTATTGGTTCTGCTATCGCCAGCAATACCAGGGCCGTTATCCAGAAGATCAATTCAACAGGTATGCGGTGCAGCATTTTCATCAAGAGGCATTATTTGGTTAGGAAATTTATGGTCCTAATATCGTTTTTATTTTAGATGGATTAATAGAGACTTTGTTACATTTAAGCTCGCCATAAATCTTACCTTTGCATAGTGAACATCCGTGACCTGATAAATACCTATAAAACAGACGAACGCATTGTCGCATTGGCAAAAGCCCTAAACGCGGGCAAAGGTAATAAACTTCAACTAAAAGGTTTAGTTGGTTCTGCCGATGCAACGATAGCCATTGCTATTTATTTTCTGCTGCATAAGCCCATGTTATTTGTCCTTCCTGATCGGGAAGAGGCTTCTTATTTCATGGCCGATCTGGAGAGTATCCTTGATAAAGAGGTGTTACTTTTCCCATCTTCCTTCCGTAAACCCTTTGAATTCACCCAGGTAGACACAGCAAATGTGCTGGCCAGGGCAGAAGTCCTCAATGAGCTGAATCACCATTCAGAATATGGCAAAATTGTGGTGACGTATCCAGAGGCATTGGCTGAAAAAGTGATCAATAGGAGTGTGCTGGAGAAAAATACGCTTGAAATTGCCGTTCAGACGAAACTAGGCATTGATTTTATTAATGAATTCCTGATTGATTACGATTTTGAGCGTACAGAATTCGTTTATGAGCCCGGACAATTCTCCATTCGTGGTGGGATAGTAGATATTTTCTCTTTCTCTCATGATTTACCTTACCGAATTGAGTTTTTTGGTGATGTGATCGAGAGTATACGGACCTTTGAGATTGAAAGTCAGCTGTCTGTAGAAGATGTAAAGACTTTTACCATCATCCCAAATGTGCAGTCCAAATACCTGACAGAAAGCAATATCAATCTGTTGGATTATATAGAAAAAGACACTTTACTTTGGTTTAAAGACGTAGAGTTTAGCCTGGACATCATTAAAGGCGGTTATAAGAAAGCAAAAGAACTCTGGCTGGCTTTACCGGCGAAAGAGAAATCGGAGAACCAGGATTGGATCGACCCTAAATTTGCTTTCACTGATGAGAAAATGATGGCCGATATGGTGCATGATTTCTCCTTGATTGAGTTTGGCAAGCAGTTTTTCTATAAAACGGAGCATGTGATCTCCTTTGAGACCAAACCACAGCCTTCCTTCAATAAAGATTTCAATCTACTCATTCACAATTTAAAAGAAAATGAGAAGCAGGGGATCCACAATTATATTTTCAGTTCTTCTCCGAAGCAAACCGAGCGTTTGTATGCGATTTTAGAAGACATTGATAAAACAGCAAAGTTTACACCGGTTAATATTCCATTACGGGAAGGTTTCTTAGATCCACACCAGAATGTGGCCTTTTATACCGACCATCAGATCTTTGACCGTTTTTATAAATACAAGCTAAAAAGAGGCTACCAGCGGAGTCAGGCGATTACTTTGAAAGAATTAAGAGACCTGAAGCCTGGAGATTTTGTGACTCATATTGACCATGGTATTGGAAAATATGCCGGTCTGGAAAAAGTAGAGGTGAGCGGCAAGACACAGGAGATGATTCGCCTGGTTTATGCCGATAACGACTTGCTGTATGTAAATATCAACTCCCTAAACCGGATTGCTAAATACAGCGGGAAGGATGGAACAGCTCCGAAAATGAATAAACTGGGCACAGAGGCCTGGGATAAGCTAAAAAAGAATACTAAAAAAAAAGTTAAAGACATTGCCAGGGATCTGATTAAGCTGTATGCTTTGAGGAAAACCCAGGTAGGGACTGCATTTGCTCCTGATGGCTATCTGGAAACAGAACTGGAAGCTTCCTTCATTTATGAGGATACCCCAGATCAGGAGAAGGCTACCCTGGATGTTAAAAAAGACATGGAGGCACCACATCCGATGGACCGTCTGATTTGTGGTGATGTGGGTTTCGGCAAGACCGAAATCGCGATCCGAGCTGCTTTTAAAGCTGTTGCCAATGGGAAACAGGCCGCGGTACTCGTACCAACCACCATTCTGGCATTGCAGCATTTCAAAACGTTTTCTGCCCGTCTGAAGGATTTCCCTTGTACGGTAGATTATATCAACCGTTTCAAAACGAACAAGCAGATCAAGGAAACCCTGGCTAAACTAGCGGAGGGAAAAGTAGACATCGTAATTGGCACCCACAGGCTCTTGAGTAAAGATGTCAAATTCAAGGATCTGGGCATCATGATCATTGATGAGGAGCAGAAATTTGGGGTAACCTCCAAAGAAAAGTTAAGGGTATTGAGGGCAAACGTAGATACGCTGACCTTAACCGCCACACCGATTCCGAGGACTTTACATTTCTCGCTGATGGGGGCAAGGGATCTTTCGATCATGAGTACGCCACCACCAAACCGTCAGGCGGTGAATACAGAATTACATGTTTTCAATGATAAATTGATTCAGGAAGCCATTCAATTTGAGCTGGATAGGGGTGGACAAGTATTTTTTATCCATAACCGGGTAAATGACTTACCACAATTGGGTGGTATGATACAGGGAATGGTTCCTAAAGCAAGGATAGGAATTGCACACGGACAGCTGGACGGCGATGCACTCGAAGATGTAATGCTTGATTTTATCAATGGTGAAAAAGATGTATTGGTAGCCACCACAATTATTGAGGCTGGTCTCGACATTCCAAATGCGAATACCATCATCATCAACCATGCGCACATGTTCGGTTTAAGTGATTTACACCAGATGCGCGGCAGGGTAGGACGCTCCAACAAAAAGGCATTTTGCTACTTGTTAAGTCCGCCCTTATCTACGCTGACTTCTGAAGCCAGAAAAAGACTGAGTGCCATAGAAGAGTTTTCTGATCTGGGCAGTGGTTTCAACATCGCCATGCGGGATTTAGACATCCGTGGCAGTGGAAACTTACTAGGAGCAGAGCAGAGTGGTTTCATCGCTGAAATTGGCTTTGAAATGTACCATAAGATCTTAGATGAGGCCATTCAGGAGCTAAAAGGCGATGAGTTCAAGGATTTATTTAAGAATGAGCCTGCACGTCCTTTCGTGACCTACACACAGATAGATACCGATCTGGATATGTTTATTCCAGATGATTACGTAACGAATATTACCGAAAGATATAACCTGTATACGGAGCTTTCCAAGCTGGAAAATGAAACACAGCTGAAAGCTTTTGAAACTGCTTTAAAAGACCGTTTTGGGCCTGTTCCGAAGCCTGTAAAAACGATGCTGAACGTATTGCGCTTACAATGGGTGGCCAAACAACTGGCTTTTGAAAAGCTGAGCTTTAAAAAAGGGGTCTTGCGCGGTTACTTCATCGCTGATAAGCAATCTGCTTTCTTTGATTCAACAATGTTCAATCAGATCCTGCATTTTGCACAGATGCACCCGAGGATCTGTAATTTAAAAGAAGTGAAAAACTCTTTACGGATTGCTTTTGAAGGCTTGAAATCAGTAGATGAAGCGGTAGAAATGCTAAATATGGTGGCTAATTAACCTAAGAAATCTATGAATCCGCAATTATTAAACGATCTGGTCACGATGAAAATGCCTTATGGGAAGTATCAGGGAAAGACCATGTGTGACCTTCCGGAATATTACCTGGTCTGGTACCACAATAAAGGTTTCCCTGCGGGAAAACTAGGGGAGATGATGGCCACTTTATATGAGATTAAATTGAACGGTTTAGAGTACTTATTACAGCCTTTGAAGAAAAGATAACCAAATAGCTGCCTTCGAAGAGAAAGTCGCTTAAAACCGATTATTCTTGCTCAAAAAGACATAAAAAAAGCTGCAGATCTCTCTGCAGCTTTTTTTATGGGAATTTATTTGTTTTACTTGATCAATGTACCGTAGAAGAAGGACGTATTGTCATTTACGTTGTACAAGCCTCCGTAAGTTGGTCCTGAACCGGGATTTGTTACCCAGTCTACCTTGAATTTATTATTTCTAAAGTAGTCGGTAACTGCGATTACCCCTGGCCCAGCGGTACCAGCATTTCCGTCCTGAGAAAGGAAAGTAAAAGTATAAATGCCATTTGCATCTCTTGCCACCGTAAATGTAATAGTTGCCAATAAAGTAGAATTGGATGTATTACGATACGTATAGATCAGCGACAATGTATTGTCGGTATTGAATTTTGTCGAAACTTTATCCAGAACCCTACTGCCTATTGCAAACAGACCTGTTTTTGCTGCAGTAAATTTGGTATTAAAGTCAGCAGATAAGCCTGCTGCTACTGTGGCAGAATTATATTCAATCTGAGAATAGTCCTTTAATGGTCCAAATAAGGCCTTTAAATCCAGCACCGGGAGTAAGGAATTCAGCACATTACTGCGTGTTCCGTTTACATTCACATAATACTGCTTGCTGCTTGCATCATAAAACAATTCTTTAATTGTAGTCGTCAGATAGGTTAATGGTGTACTTAAAGTCAGGCTATTGAGTCCAAAGGCGAATGTCGCATTGCTCACTTTACTTGCTCCATTTTCATCGATATAGCTCAGTGTAAGCTTTTTAGCGGTCGCATCAATCCCTACAGCCACCTTTATACTTCCAGAAACCAGGTATGGGAATTTATTTACGGCTTGGAAAGCAGTATTGGCATCCATCATAGTTTTGATCCCTTCGGTACCATAGGCAGTTGCTTCCGCAGCTGTTACTTTTACCATGTCCATTAGATTTCCATTTACGATACCTCTCATTTTTAGCGTATCTCCACTCATTCCGTCGAAAGCAAATTCAAAATCTGAGGTTAACCCTTTACCATTTGTACCACCACTAATGCTTCCATTTGGATCCGCAGGGAGATGGATGTAGTTATAGGTATCAAACATCAAAGTTGGAAACTGCAATGCTTTCAAGCGGTAAGTACTTTCCTGAAAAGTAACTGCTGTAGTCGTATTAAAGTCTGACAGCATTTTCACTTTACCTTCTTTGTCAAATTTGAAATAAAAGGAAAAACCTTTCCCCAATTTAGGGTAAATCGTAGCTTTCCAGCCATTTTCAGCGGATAAAAGCTGTGCCTGATGTTCTACAAGCGCTGCTGCTACTCTTTGATCAGGGTCATCCAGTATTGGATCTTCGTCCTTCTTACATCCGGTAATAAACCCTGCGGACAGTAGAACTATATAGAATAAGAATTTTTTCATATCAGTATTTTTATTGATCAGCTATTAATATTTAATTACACCTAAAGTCCCAAAAAAGGAACTATTGGTATCTGATGTTTTGAACCATTGACCGTATTCCAAAAGATTGGCATCATAACGGTAATTCATCCCGAAGCTTCCGGTGGTCATGTAGTTGGTTAAGGCTACAATACCAGGAGCAATCGTAGTTCCATTACCATCTCTTCTCAGGTAGGATAAGGTCATATTGCGGTTGGCATCATACGTTGCTTTGTAGACAAAATGCGCCGCGAAGGCAGTAGTTCCGCTCGTATAATTGACGCGCAATACCAATTCCCCTGCTTTCGGGTAAAAGAAAACAACAAAATTGTTCAAAACCCTACTTGATAACCCTGCCAAGCCAGTTTTTGCGGCTGCCCAGGTAGTCATGAAAGTAGCAGACATTCCAGGATTATTATCGGGATCTACACTTAATGAAGTAAACTGACGCGCATTCCCAAAGATGGTAGCCAGATTTACCGGTGCATTCTCTGACAGTGCATAATTGGTGCGATTTCTCAGTTTCGCAAAATCAATTCCATAAGATTGCTTAAAATAAGTGATGACACTTTCTTCTTTCTTGCGGATAAATGCCTGTGCAGTTGCATTAGGAATTTCTCTCTGGATGATGAAAGGAGGGTTTGCAGGATCAGGAATAGAGTCTATTTTTGGCAATACAATACTGTTCACTTTGGCATCATAAGCTGCCTTTCCCTCTGTCAACATGATAGAAGTCATCTCTGCATAATCTTCTCCAGGAGCAGCCTGAGCATACTGACTAATGTAACCAGCGGCATTTGCATTGGCTAAAGTGGTGTTATTCCAATCTGCAGTATATCCTCCTGGTGTAATTTTCTCAAACTCTTTCGCATAACTGATGGTCTGGTTTAAGATGTGGGTAAACTCATGGTGAATGGTTTTCAACACGGGTTTAATGATATTTCTATCGGTCTTTACAAAGTTATTGATATTGAACAAAGTAACCCTGTTGCCACCTTCAGCCTCACCAAGTGTTACCGTACCACCAGCATTGTATTGTAAACTCCCTACTAAAAGGTATTGGCGGGGTGCAAATTGCTTGATAAAACCTAATCCGGCTTCTGCGGTATACACATCAATCCATCCTGCTTTCACAATTTCCATCACTGGCTGTACTTTTTCCGCTCTTGGCGGCACCAGGGTTTTAGATAAATCCAGTTCTGATCCATCCCAACGGTACTTCACATCGATATTGAAAGGCTTAGTGAAGTTTTCTGCAAGCCAGCTATCTAATGGGCCATTTACCCAGGTATCTCCACCTAAACCGACAATTTCCCGGTTGAGGTTCTCTGATTTCTTACAAGAAGCCAGGGTTAACATCAGCCCGGCAGTCAATAATATATTTAATTTCTTCATTACAAACAGGTTAAAAGATTAACGTGGATTCAATTCCACACCGGACAAGGATACTTCTGGAGGTAACTGGCAAAGTCTTCTAGGATCATTTGCCGGTAATACCCTAACGGTACCATCCAGGTCAATATGAGTAACTGGGATATTTAAGCGTTTAATATCCAGCCATCTCATTCCTTCATGAACAAATTCAGCAGCTTTAAAGTCTAATACTGCTTTTAAATATGCCTGTTGCGGATCTGAGATTGTCGCGATGTAAAAGTTCTTAATTTTCGCATCGGTTAAGTCATGTGTTGCAGGAACATAACCGTTTACCCTTACACTAATTAGCGTGTTGAGATCTGCCAGGGCAGCGGTATAGTTACCTTTCATCACATTGGCTTCTGCTCTGTTCATCAGCACTTCTTCAGTTGTCAATAGTGGCACCATTGCATAATAAGTACCCGTAGTTGCGTTGATGGTCGTTCTAACGAAATGCGCATAAAACTTATTTACAAAATAAAAAGTACTGGAAGTTGAATACTTCTTAAAGGCAGAAAAGTTGACACCTACCGGAGCCGTCAGGTTATTTAACTTTACCTGAGGCATAGAATACCTTGTATTGTAATAGTTATTGGCAATTCTTGAAACCGTTTCACCAAGTAATAAATTTCCTGGATTAGTACCTGCAGTATAATTAATTCTGGTTTCCGATACGTCTAAATTCGCATAAGCAAACCAAGGTCGTACATTGGAAGCGAATTCATTAGAAGGGAAGGTTTCATTTGCTTCAGAAATTACTTTATCATATTCTCTTTTGTTCAAATAAAAGCGGGAAGCAAATGCATGAGCTGCCTTTTTAGTGAAATGGTAAGCAGGAGCAGCATAGTTATCAACGATTAATGGAAGACCTTCTGTCAGGTCTTTCTCAATCTGTTCGTATACATAAGCCACTGTTTTGCGCTCGTAATTCTTCAATACTACCGTTTCTGGTTCCGTTACATAAGGGATACCAGGATCAACCGCAGCAGTTGCCGGATCGTAAGCTTTTGAATAATAAGTAACGAGCATAAAGTGCGCATATGCTCTGGCTACCAATGCTTCTCCTTTTTGCGCCTTGTAAGATTCAGGATTTGTGGCTTTATTACAAGCGTCTAATGCTTGATTTGCAGCTGCGATGGCTGTATAGCAGGCACCCCAGTAATAATTCGGTGAATCCTGAGAGATATCTTCCGGATCTTTCCAGAAATAACCACCGATATTGATGTTATTGACCGCACCAGCAATACTATTGTCGATTACATTATCAGACATAGACTCGCTCCAAAGGAAAAGATTAGCTCTTGGATAGGCAGTAACCAATAATTCTGAAACTTTTTCCGGCGTATTTAACTTAGTACGCTGATCTGGCACTTGCTCCAGGTATTTTTTACATCCGGTGAAAAGAAAGATCACCGCAAGAATAAAGTATATATTATATTTTTTCATTGGAATATAATTTAAATTTTTAGGTTATTAAATGATCCTGTTAAATGCCCACTTTTAGAGATAGCGTGATCTGCTTAGGAATCGGCATTGCCACCCCACCAGAACTAAAGAATTCCGGATCCTGACCTTTCAATTTCTTATCCGCATAGATCAACCATAGGTTATTTCCCACCAATGACAGCGACAAATTATTCCCACCAATCGATTTAATCCACTTTGCAGGGAGGTTGTAAGCCAATGAAACGCTTTTTAAACGTACAAATGAGCCATCAGCAACGCGATCTGTAGAGTAGTTGTAAGCGGTGTAAGGATATTTTCCATTTAAGGCATTTTGCAACAGGTAATCTGCAACAGAAGGGACATTTGTTGCATTTTGATCCAATGGCAATGACCATCTGTTTAAGAATTCTTTAGGCAAAGCATCATCGTCAGAATATCTGGCCTGGAATGCATTGTTCAGACGGATTTTATTGCCTGCCTGATAAGATACAAATACGTTTAAAGTGAAATCTTTGTAGCTGAAATTGTTCATTAAACCACCGGTAATGGTTGGATCTACGGAACCTTCATATTTCAGGAAACCACTATTAGAACTTTGCACATAAACACTATTGCTGACTTCCCCATCTTCGTTTACAAATGTTGGCACTCCAACTTTGTCTAAAGCCTGGAAATCGATAGAATACAAACCTCTTACCGCTCCACCTAGCTTAGGACCGCCTTCAGGAACGATTAAGTCATAGATCCGCGGTGTACTTTTCAGGTTTACAATTTTGTTGGTGTTGTAACCAAATGTAAAGTTCGTTTTCCAGCTGAAGTCATTTCTTCTCAAAATCGGACCACCTAAAGTAACCTCGAAACCTGATGAATTCATGTCTGCATAGTTGGCCAGTTTAGTGGTTTGTCCACCGATACCAGAAGTTCTGATTGCAGAAATCAGATCAAATCCTTTACGGTTATAATAATCTACACTTAGGTTAATTTTGCTATCAAATAATCCAATATCAAAACCAATGTTGGCTTCATATTGCTTTTCCCAGGTTAATTCTGAGTTTTCCAAGTCGTCAATAACGATCCTTGGTTCTACTTCAGAAAGCACCGGACGACGTGTAGAACTGTTTTGGAACACTACAGATGAATTTGTGGCACTTCCCATACTCGCAGTTAGTCCGTAACCACCTCTAAGTTTCAGATAAGAGATCTGACTTACATTCTTCATGAAGTCTTCTTGATCAATGTTCCATGCCGCACTTGTAGTCCAGGTTGGCAGCCATCTCGCTACTGCAGATTCTCCCAATCTGTTAGAACCGTCATAACGAGCGGTTGCACTGAATACATATTTGCCACTATAAGAATACGTTCCATTCAAAAAGAAGGAAGCATATCTATCATACAACTCATTCATCCCGTAGTAGTTGAAGTTTCCTTCCAAGGTTTGTTTGATGATGCGATAGTCGATAAATGGCACACCACCTTTGTCATATTGGTAACCGTAACCATTGCTAAAGCTGTTTTTACGGTCTGTAAATTTGATTTCCTGTCCGGCTAATGCGCTGAACAAATGTTTGTGGTTGATTTCTTTTTTCCAATCCAACTGATTTCTAACGTAGAAATTTAGCAAATTGTCATCATTTCTGTTGTAAAAACCACCCTGCGGCAATACGATTTGCTTATCAATATCTTCCGGGTGACTAGGGTCTTTATACAAAAAGTCGTTTTTATTTCTGATGGTATTTGTTGGCGCATAGCGATAGGCATTGGCCATGTTTGAATATTCAGTTACACGGTGTTCTCTGGTTGTTTTCACATAACGCAGTGCTCCTAATGACTTAAAATTCAGATTTTCTGTAATTTTGATACCCAGTTCAGCCTGTAACTTCATGTCTAGCATGTCCAGTTTAATCTTGTTATTTTCCTGCTCCTGAATGATGTTAAAGGGTGCATAGTTTTTTGGGAAAAAGTCTAATTCACCATTTTCATCATAAGCAGTTAAGGCTCTACTTGTATTTAAAGCATAACTGAAAGGGTTGATGTCAAATGAACGGGTATATTTTCCTTCTACTACGTTGCTCGTACGGCCCAACGTTCCTGGTGCATCCTGCTGTCTCAAGGAACCTGTAGCGATTACACCAAGGGAAACACGGTCTGAAAGTTTATAGTCGTTACGTACATTCATGGTGTAACGCTTCACTTTATCAGCAATAGACCAGCCATTGTCATTATAAAAACCGGTAGAGAAATAACTTCTTGCTTTTTCTGTACCCGAAGAGATACTTACCGTATGCTCCTGAACTAATGAATTTTTGAACAAAAGATCAAACCAATCCGTATTGGTATTGACAAATCTACCCAGATAGTTAGCACGATCTTGCGTCGTATTGTTCAAGCCAAACTCACCTGATGTTTTGTCATATCCTTTAATCAACTTCCACATTTTAGTGTATACTCCACCATCTGCATTATTGGCGATACTGATGCCCAGACCTCCCTTGCGGGCGATTTCCGAATACACAGACATCTGATCTGCAGAATTCATGATGTTATAAGTATCATAAGTAGGCTTTAGGAAGGTAGAGAAGTTTCCAGTATAAGAAACGACAGTTTTCCCGATACGCCCTTTTTTAGTCGTGATCACTACCACACCATTCATCGCTCTTGCCCCATATAAAGCGGTTGCAGAAGCATCTTTCAGGATGTTAAAGCTTTCAATATCATCTGCGTTAATTCCTGCAAGAGAAGAACCAATCAGTGTAGAAGCATCACCGCTTGACAGCTGATCGTTGGAGATGTTGACCACATCTTCCAATACCACTCCATCCACTACAAATAGCGGTTTATTCTCTCCAGAGATCGATGTTGCCCCACGAACACGAATTTTTGGTGCGGCACCAAATGTTCCGGAAACGTTCTGAACGGATACACCGGCCACTTTACCTTCCAGCATTCTGGTTACATCAATTACCCCGTCCTGTTTTACATCAGTTCCACTGATACTGGTTGCCGAACCCGTAAATAATTTCTTATTAATAGTCTGATACCCAGTAACGACAACCTCATTTAATTTATTCTGATCTTCTTCCAGAATGATGTTAAACTGAGTTTTTGCAGCAGTTACCTGTGCTTCGATCGATTTATAACCGATATAAGAGAAAACCAAAGTAGCTCCTTCCGGAACGCTGATGCTAAATTCGCCGTTTCCATTGGTAGAAACACCATTTTTAGTTCCTTTTTCCTGTACATTGATTCCTGCAACCGCATCAGCAGCGCCAGAACTTAATTTAAGTTTGACACTTCCTTTTGCCGTAATATTTTTATTCTTAGTGTTGCTGCTGACTGGTCTGATCAGTTTACTCAGGATCACTTTTTTTCCAGTGATCACATAAGCGATACCGCTAGGTTCTAATTGTTTTAAAACCTGGTCAATAGATTTAGATTCGGTATTTACCTCCACACTGGTATTCTTGTTTACTTCTGAGGCATCATAAACAAAGTTCACTTTGTACTGTTTTTCCAGTCTTTTCAGCAGAAATTCCAATGTTTCCATCTTCATCTGCATCTCTCTAAAGGCAAAACCAGTTGAGGAATTGAGTAAAATCAACATGGCTAATAGCCAGGTGATTCCATTCCGTCCCCCTCTTCTTTTGTAGAAGTTTTTAATCATAATTGAAAGTTTAGGTTGGTTAATAGTTAGTTACTGTTTTATTATTATCTGATTATCGTGGTGGTCAATAGTAATTTTATAGGTCATTTTCAAAACATCAAGTACATCGGCCAAGGGGTCATTTTTAAAGTTTGCATTGAGCTTTTTGATATTCGAAATATTCCCTTGAATAGTGATTTTAACGCCATACTGCTGTTCTATTAAGGCGCAGACTTCTGGTAAAGTAGCGTCTACAAAGTTGAGTTCTTTATACAGCCAATTAGAATTGGTTTGTGTGTCCAGTCCTAGATATTTTTGAATTTTACCAGTTTTCTGGTTAAATCGGATCGCCATTCCTTTTTCCAGAATATGGCCGGGATCATGGTCCGTACTTTCGAACATCACCTTTCCTGTTTTAACTTCAAGGGCAATGGTGCTATCAATATTTTGAATGTTAAAGGTGGTTCCCAATACCTGAACGGCTGATTTATTGATCAGCACGGTAAAAGGATGCGCCGGATCTTTGGCGATATCAAAAAAAGCTTCTCCCTTTAAAAGAAAGAATTTTCGCTGCGATTTACTGAAAGTAGTCGCATATTTGATTTGTGTGTGCTTGTTTAAGAATATTTTAGAGCCATCTACCAGCAGTATAGAATCCTGCTGATCATTAGTGCTTCTAAAGATAAAAGCTTCAGATTTTAGCTCTCTATAGCCCCATAAACCTGCCATACCGAACACCAGTACTGCGGCAGCAGCTCTCCACCATAATTTATAGGTTTTTGCAGGGGCAGTATATTGGATTTTTTCTTCTAATCGGGCAGTAAAAGCGGCAACTGCCTGATCAAGATCCCTACCTGTATAGCGTTCTTCTACATTTGCTGATTGCTCCCAAATGCGCTTAATACTTTTATATTCTTCTTCATTAGCTACATTTAATCCTCTCCAGGCCGATAACTGCGCTTGCAAAGCTGTATCTTCCGGATGGTTTAATGCATTTATAATCAGAGAATAGTGATCTTGGTGTTCCATGCCTTTTTTTAGAGATAGACACGGCCAAAATCAAATACCCTTGCTCGGGCTGATTATTTTTTCAATAATTTATTTGACAAGGAAAAAGCAAGCTACTAACCCCGCCGATATAAGCCCCGATAAAGCGAATCTATAGTTCATTGGTTTTTCTTTTTTAAACAGGTGATACCCAACAAAACCAAGAATAAAAACTTGTAATAACATCAATGGAATGGTGACCAGCTCCGCTACAGCACCGACCACAACTGAATTTATGCCCGCAAGAACGCCGCTAAACATCAAAGAGAAATACACAGAAGACAAAATTGCGGCTATAAAGACCTTTTTATCGGCAGTCATTTGAGCAGTTGTGATCATAAATTTAGGATTTAGGTTTAAATACAAGGTATATTTTTTTACCAATATAAAGCACAACACCATACCCTTTAGAAAGTTTTAACTATTTCTCCAATAAGAACCAACTGAGATAGCTCAGCAAGAGGAGTATACCCAACAAGTTTGCCCTTAGAATTTTTAAGGCTTTAGCGATATGCCCTTCCACAGTTTTTTCTGAAATTTGCAGTTCTTCAGCAATCTGACGGTATTTTAGCCCTTCAAAACGGTTCATTTTAAATACCGTTTTACATTGAGGAGGCAGGCTTTCTATGGCCTTGGCTATCTTTCTTTTCAGTTCTTCCTCTTCCAGTAGAGTATTGACAAATTCCGGACTGGCAGCTTTAGAAAACTGGTCATAATGTTTGCTTTGTGTTTTCTGATTGCGGAGTTTATTCAGGGATTCATTGCCCACAGAACGATACAGGTATCTTTCAAATTCTGCAATCTGATCAAACCTGTTTTCATTTTCCCAAAGTCTTAAAAAAACATCCTGAATCACTTCTTCTGCCAAGTAATCATCCCTAACAATCTTTAAGGAGGTCATAAACAGCCTTTTAAAGTAATGACGATATAATTTGGTAAAGACCGCGACGCTATTCTCCCTGTTTTCTCCTAAAAATTCTTCTTCTATCAATAATGAGATAGTTCCCTCGCCGTCCATATTACAATTATAACAGAATTCTGTATATAATTATATTATTTTTTCGTGTCAAATACTTAATACAAAATTAGATAGAGGTACACATAAACCACCGGCGCAGACATTAATAGACCATCGAAACGATCCAAAAGGCCTCCATGACCGGGTAAAATATCTCCAGAATCTTTCACATTCAAACTTCTTTTCAGCATAGATTCTACCAGATCTCCTAAAGTTCCAAAACTGGATATTAAAACTGCCATTCCTCCAAGGGTTAAAAAAGACAGCTCTGTAAAGTAAATAGAAAGGATATAAGCAACTACTACACTCGTAAATACTCCGCCAAAGAAGCCTTCCCATGATTTCTTAGGAGAATGACGTTCAAATAGCCTTGTTTTACCAAATTTAGAGCCGAAAAGGTAAGCTCCAGTATCATTTGCCCACAACATCAGCATGAAAGCCAATGGCAAATGAAAACTATAATCAGGGATATGCCCAATAAAACCTAGCGCATAAAAGAAACAAAAAGGAACGGTCACATACATAAAACCTACAAAGGTGTAAGAGATATTGGCAAAGGGTATTTTATCCTTTTTATAAAGCTCTGAGATAAATACAGCGAAGATCAAAGGGACCAGCAGCAGTAAAAATTTGGTTTCAAACTGCAGGAAATGATAACCGGCAATCATGAAAAAGATCAGCGCTGCGGCAACCATGGCGATATTGCGGTGTGGCCTGATTCCTGTCGTTTTGATGAGTTTAAAAAACTCCCATAAGGCAGCCAGACTCAGCAATAGGTAAAAAGCAGAATAGACGTAAGGTCCTAAAAACATGGATCCTAACATCACTATGGTAAAAAAGAAAGCTGTAATCGCTCTTGTTTTCATGCGTAAAAGTGTAATTGTGGTAATTTATGCGATCTCGTTATCTTTGATATAAGCGTTTGCTTTTTCTACATTATCCGGGTGTACCAGGATGTGAATCGTTCCGAAAACTTTATAAGAAGAGTCTTGCTGATTCATCACCACTGCAGGAATATCATTTTCCGATAGTCCTTGTTTTAAGATTTCTGCGGTAAAAGGATCTTCGGTACTAAATACTTTTGTCCAATTGTTTTCCATCTGCTTTTAATGATTTATTTTTAAAATATTTGAATACCAGGAATGTTAAAATCACACTGATCAGCACCCCATACCATTGAAAATTGGTGGTTTTATTCGCTTCCGACAAAGGTATATTGTTTTTTTGCATATACCATGCTCCGGTTACGGCATAAGCGTTATTTACAAAATGGGCGAACATAGAGTACCACAAGCTCTGCGTCCAGAAGTAAATGTAACCAAAGGCTGCCCCAAGAAGTAAACGCGGTAAAAACCCATAAAACTGGATGTGGATCGCACTAAAAATGAAGGCAGTGAACCAGATTACAAAATGCGGGTTTTGAAACATTCTACCCAGAGATCGCTGAATAGCGCCTCTAAAGATCATTTCCTCGGCAATGGCAGGCAAAATAGCAATCAACAAAATACTGATTAAATAATCCCCAATATCGTTAATCTTTAAAAGATTTACCATGGTTTCCGTGTTCTTATCCTCCTGAGCCCTCATCCATTCTTCCACTGGTTTCAAAAACCCAGGCAGTACCATTTTCATGTTCACCATGGTGACCCATTCCAATATCGGCATAGAAAATACCATCATCAGGATCACTAAAAGCAGTAATTCTACCTTTACTTTCTTGAAACCATAGAACTCAGGAACGCGCTGCTTTTCTCCCCAGGCCAGCACGAGAGCTGGCAATAGAAAAAGTCCGATTTGCTGCATCCCTATAAATATCCTCATGGTGACCAAATTTTTAGGATGACCAGGATTCAGCCAATCAGCATTGAACATTTCTCCATACCAAAAGTACAAGCTCAAAACTGAGGCTAGACTTGCCAGTATAATCCCTGCAATGGCGTATAAACCCAGGGTAAGTAATTGTACATAAGGACTTTTTTCAAGTCTTTCCTGATCAATAAAATTCATTATTTGTAATATTTGTACCTTTGTCCTTTGATTTAAGGTTTGAAGATAGAGAAATGTCTGTAAAGATAGGAAATATAGATCTGGGAGAGTTCCCACTTTTGCTTGCACCAATGGAAGATGTAAGTGACCCTCCATTCCGTTTTGTATGTAAACAAAGCGGCGTGGATATGATGTACACGGAGTTTATCTCTTCTGAGGGCCTCATTAGAGACGCCGCAAAGAGCAGGGCAAAACTGGATATTTTCGAATATGAACGTCCGATCGGCATCCAGATTTTTGGAAGCGAAATTGACCACATGCGCGAAGCAACAGAGATTGCAACACTCGCAGGACCAGACCTGATGGACATTAATTATGGCTGTCCGGTCAAAAATGTAGCCTGTCGCGGAGCCGGATCCGCTTTATTACAAGATATTGACAAAATGGTAAAAATGACGGAGGCCGTAGTTAAAGCAACGCATTTGCCGGTTACTGTTAAAACCCGTTTGGGATGGGATGATACGACCAAAAATGTGGAAGAAGTTGCCGAACGTTTACAAGATATTGGTATTCAAGCTTTAACTATACATGGCAGAACACGTGCACAATTGTACAAAGGTGCTGCCGACTGGACTTTAATCCGTGAAATCAAAAGAAATCCAAGGATAAAGATTCCTATTTTTGGAAATGGTGATGTAGACAGCATTCAAAAAGCAGCAGACTGGCGATTGGAATATGAAGTGGATGGCATCATGATCGGCAGAGCAGCCATCGGATATCCATGGATTTTCAGAGAAATCAGACATTTTTTCAAAACTGGGGAAATTCTTGCAGGACCAACCGTTGAAGAACGTGTCAATGTATGCCGAACACATTTTGAAAAATCTATCGACTGGAAAGGTCCAAGAGTAGGTGTATTTGAAATGAGACGCCATTATGCCAATTATTTTAAAGGTTTACCAGACTTCAAACCTTACAGAATGTTATTGGTCAAAGAAGAAAATATAGAAATTATTCATAGCATTTTAGACGAAGTGGCAGATAAATACCATAACATTTCCCCTGTCGGAGAAATGGCGTGATTTTTGAAAAACACTCTCTAATTAATTAATTAAAATGGTTACAGCAATCACTCAGGGCGTTAAAATATCAGTAGAAACCATGTACCAGGATGAATATTCTAATCCTGGAAATGAACATTTTATGTTTGCTTATCAAATTACTATTGAAAATTTATCTGATTATGCCGTTCAATTGATGAGGAGACAGTGGTTTATTTTTGATTCTAATGGAACAGAGCGTGAAGTAGAAGGTGAAGGTGTGGTTGGTCTTCAACCCGTAATTGAACCTGGTACGAGTTATACATACGTTTCTGGGAGCCATTTAAATACGGATATGGGCTCGATGAAAGGAAATTACCTCATGCACCGCCTCGTTGATCAAACTGATTTCACCGTAGATATTCCAGAATTTAACCTGATTGTGCCTTATCGCCTGAATTAACCAGGACGATAAATATTAATATTTATTGCGTCCGAATAACATGGAAGCATAATAGATTAAATTGGCTAATGCGCCAAGTGCGGCGACTACATAGGTCAATGCTGCCCACCAAAGCGCATCTTTGGCCTGTTTATTTTCTTCCGGCGTATTCATTACCCCATTGTTATTTTTCAGCCAGATCAATGCTCTATGACTCGCATCAAATTCTACAGGCAAGGTAATGATGCTAAAGATTGTCAATAAAGCTAAACCGATTACCCCAATACTCAATACAAAAGGATTTCCTGTAAAGCCAATTAACAATACCCCCAAGATCAATACCCATTGCAATAAGGTAGAAGATATGCTCACTAAAGGCACCATACTTGTCCTCAGTTGCAACCAATGGTAAGATTTGGCATGCTGTACTGCATGGCCGCATTCATGAGCTGCAACCGCTGCAGCAGCCACGCTTCTGCCATGGTATACATCCGTACTCAAATTCACTGTTTTATCTGCAGGATTGTAATGATCCGTTAATTGTCCATCCGCATTCATTACCCTCACATCGTATATTCCGTAGTCGTGAAGCATCTTTTCCGCCACCTCTTTTCCCGAAAACCCCGAGCTTAAACGCATCTCCGTGTACTTTGAAAATTTACTTCTAAATTTCCATTGTACATACATGCTAATCAATAAGATCGGGATAATTAAAAATAAATAAGTTCCCATTTTCGTAATGTATGTTTTTCAATTATTTCAAATCAAAAAACGAGCCTAAATCCTGATCATTAATAAATAATCTTAAAAAGTGTAAAATGAATAACCGTTTATTTACGATGATCACTTGCAGGAACGTTTTAATTTTTTCATTTTTGATAAAAATATTAGTATGGAAATAGCAATCGTCGTATTATTGATCATAATATTAGTAGCAATTATAGTATTGTTTCTAAAAAAACCAGCCAGCGGAAATCAACACATTGCATTGCTAGCTCTAAAAGAAGAAGAGCATCAAAAATCATTAAACTGGTTAAAAGAGGAAAAATTGAGGTTGGAAGATGAGCTGAACGACCTGCGGAGTAATTTCCTTTTAGAGCGCAGTAAAGTAATTAAATCCGAGGAAACACTCGTTGCACAAAGAGACAAACAAGCGGAACAAGAAAAATATATCGCCGAATTACAGCAGCGTTTTAAACTAGAGTTTGAAAATATTGCCAATAAAGTGCTGGAGGAAAAAACAGCCAAATTTACCGAGCAAAACAGAACCAATCTTGACCTCATTCTGAATCCTTTTAAAGAGAATATCAAAGCTTTTGAAGAGAAGGTAGATAAGGTGTATAAATCAGAATCAGATGAAAGAAACATCCTTAAAGGAGTTATTTCGCAACTCATGGACCAGAGTAAGCAAATTCAGGAGGATGCCAACAACCTAACGAAAGCACTCAAAGGAGATGCTAAAAAACAAGGAAACTGGGGAGAGGTGATTCTCGAAAGGGTATTAGAGCGTTCCGGTTTAATCAAAGACAGAGAGTATAGGATACAGGCCAGTTTAAGCGCAGCAGAAGGGAGCAGGATGCAGCCTGATGTGATCATTGACCTTCCAGATGATAAACATGTAGTAGTCGATTCTAAGGTCTCCCTGGTGGCTTACGAACGACTGGTTACCGCTGACACTGATCTGGAAAAAGAAACTTATTTAAAACAGCATTTACTCTCTATAAAAAACCATATTCAAGGATTATCAGGCAAAAATTACCAGGAACTGTACCAGATCAACTCTCCCGATTTTGTACTCCTGTTTATTCCTATAGAATCGTCTTTTGGCATTGCAGTTCAGCAAGATGCAGAATTATTTAACTATGCCTGGGATAGAAAAGTAGTCCTCGTGAGTCCTTCTACTTTACTGGCAACTTTACGTACCATCGCCAGCATCTGGAAACAAGAAAGACAGAATAGAAATGTACTGGAAATTGCCAGATTGAGCGGCAGTATGTACGATAAATTTGTAGGATTTTTAACAGATATGGAGAGTATTGGAAGGAACATCCGACAAAGTCAGGATGCCTATGATAAAGCCTTAAATAAGTTGTCTACCGGAACGGGAAACCTATCCAGTACTTCAGAAAAAATCAAAAAATTAGGTGCCAAAGCAACAAAGCAAATTGACACCAAATTTTTAGATCCTTTAGTTGCTGAGGAGGACAGCTTATAATTTAAATGCGTTCCATCCCTGTGCTTTCAATTCATGAACCACATTGGACTTGGAAATCATTTTACAACCAGAGTTTTTATCCGTGATGTGACCGATAATGCTGATGTCTACATCATTTTTTAACTTCGTGTAATCGTCTTGTTTAATGGTAAATAACAATTCGTAATCTTCCCCGCCATTTAACGCGCAAACCGTTGGATCTAAGCCCAATTCTCTTGCCGTTTCATAGGTCATCGGGTCAATTGGAATCTTTTCTTCGTATAAAGTACAGCCTTTTTCCGACTGCTGGCAGATGTGCATGATCTCTGAAGCCAGGCCATCAGAAACGTCTATCATCGAGGTAGGAATAATTTCCATTTGCGCCAATAAATCAACAATGTCTCTTCTTCCTTCCGGCTTCAGCTGACGTTCAATAATATAGTCTTTCCCTTCCAGATCTGGCTGAATATTAGGGTTTTCCAAAAATATTTGTTTCTCTCTTTCCAGGATTTGCAAGCCCACATAAGCACCTCCTAAATCTCCGGAAACACATAGAAGATCGCCTTCCTCTGCACCACTTCTGTACACAATATCTTTCTTTTCTGCATAACCAATACTGGTTACGCTGATCACCAATCCTTGTTTGCTCGAAGAAGTATCCCCGCCAATCAAGTCAATGTTGAATTTATTACAGGCCAATTCAATGCCTTTATAAATTTCTTCTACCGCTTCCAAAGGAAATTTACTGGAAATTCCAATTGAAACTGTAATCTGAGTCGCAATACCGTTCATGGCATAAATGTCACTCAAATTCACTTGAACAGCTTTAAAACCTAAGTGCATTAAGGGTACATAAGCCAGGTCAAAATGGATGCCTTCCAACAGTAAATCTGTTGAAATCAACATCTCTTTATCTGGAAAACTCAATACTGCTGCATCGTCCCCAACTCCCTTAATACTGCTTTCATGCCTGATCTTAAAGTTCTCAGTCAGGTGTTTTATCAGACCAAATTCTCCAAGTTCTCCGATGTCGGTGCGCTCTTTATTCTCAAACATATATTTTATATCTATTGAATTTTAACTTTCACTATTTACTTATTTTCCTTATAATTATCATTAATCTGCAGGAGAATCGCGTATTTTTAAATTATAAACCCAAAGCTGCGGATATCTCCAGCATTCTTTCAATTGGTTTACGTGCTTGCACAATAATATCAGCAGGAACGGTTACTTCAGGACTTCCATTTTTTAAACATAAATAGAGTTTTTCCAAAGTATTTCTTTTCATATAAGGACAATCATTACAAGCACAGTTATTATTTGGTGGTGCCGGAATAAATGTTTTTGTTGGATTTGCCTTCTCCATCTGGTGGATAATTCCGCTTTCCGTTGCTACAATAAATTCCTGAGCCTCACTTTTTGTACTGTAATTCAATAATCCCGTAGTCGATCCAATGTAATCTGCCAGTTCCAAAACGGCTTCTTCACACTCCGGATGTGCAATAAACTTCGCATTGGGGTGACGAGATTTCAATCTGGTGATTTTTTCTCTTGAAAAAATCTCGTGGACCATACACGCACCATTCCAGAGCACTAAATTTCTGCCTGTTTTCTTAGCCACCCAGGCGCCTAAGTTTTTGTCCGGGCCAAAAATGATCTTCGTGTCCTTCGGAAGACTCTCGACAATTTGTACCGCATTTGTAGAGGTACAAACAATATCGCTCATTGCCTTCAATTCAGCCGTACAATTCACATAGGTAATCACCACATGATCAGGGTGTTTCTCTTTGAATTTTTTAAACAAGTGCGGCGGACAGCTATCAGCCAGCGAGCATCCTGCTTTCAAATCTGGCAGCAAAACCGTTTTCTCAGGCGAAAGAATCTTGGCAGTTTCTGCCATAAAATGAACTCCTGCAAACACAATCACCTCAGCATCAGTTCTTGCCGCTTCTTGTGATAGTCCTAAACTGTCCCCAATGTAGTCGGCAATATCCTGAATATCAGGTTCTTGATAATAGTGCGCCAGCACTATCGCATTTTTCTCTTTTTTTAGTTTTTCGATTTCCACGAAAAGATCAAGTGTAGGATCAATCTTTTCTTCGACAAAACCTTTTCTATTTAATTCCTCAAATGTATCCATTTTCAACAGTTCAATAAATTATAATTATTTAATATAGATAGACTTCTATTGTTTATTAGTGTGTTAATAACGTTTGTAAATTATTTTTTTTTAAGCGATTATTTGAGTTATTCATAAGTTATCCACAAATAAGTTGAATTTTTAAACCAAAATTCCGCTGATTTACAGTATTTTATTTTTCTCCCTCAAAACTTATCCATAGTAATATGTGTATTGTTAGTTTGTGTG
The DNA here is from genome assembly GCF_001412655.1 of Pedobacter sp. PACM 27299. Classification (NCBI taxonomy): domain Bacteria; kingdom Pseudomonadati; phylum Bacteroidota; class Sphingobacteriia; order Sphingobacteriales; family Sphingobacteriaceae; genus Pedobacter; species Pedobacter sp. PACM 27299. Next base: position 127,198 of record NZ_CP012996.1, read on the forward strand.
TAAAAAGTGGATAACCTCTGCAAAGTTGCTCAAAAATAACTGAAAATATTGTGGCAAATTCCCTTTTTAGCTTAGCTTTAAACATTCAAATTTATTTGTTCTATATGTTTAGACAAGAAATTAACAATTATATCAACGTTGTTAACAAAGTAAGGGAAGTAGCTTAATTTCAATGAGAAAAGTAGATTTTTTAGTAATAGGGTCGGGTATAGCGGGTTTAAGCTTTGCATTAAAAGCAGCTCAGCATGGTAAAGTTTTAATTGTTACAAAATCAAACGAAGATGAGTCGAATACAAAATATGCGCAGGGTGGAGTAGCAGTTGTTGTGGATAAAGATGATTCGTTTGAAAAACATATTGAAGATACATTAATTGCTGGAGATGGACTGTGTGACAGAGAGATAGTGGAAATTGTAGTCAAAGAAGGACCTCAAAGAATCCAGGAAATTATAGATTATGGGATCAATTTTGATAAAAATCAGACTGGAGTTTATGATTTGGCGAAGGAGGGAGGACACTCAGAAAATCGTGTTTTACACTATAAAGACGTCACCGGATACGAAATTGAAAGCGTTTTATTAAAACAGATTCATCAGAACAAAAACATAGAGATATTAACACATTACTTCTGTTTGGAGTTAATTACTCAGCATCATTTGGGTGTGCATGTGGATAAGAGTTCAGAAGATATCCACTGTTATGGTATATATGCCTTTAACACAGAGCGTAACGATGTGGAAAAGATATTGGCGAGTGTGACTATCATGGCTTCAGGTGGAGCTGGGCATGTGTATAGCAGTACTACAAATCCCGTAATCGCTACAGGCGATGGAATGGCTATGGTATATCGCGCAAAAGGAAAAGTAAGGAATATGGAATTTATTCAGTTTCATCCAACCGCTTTATATCATCCAGGAGAATATCCTGCTTTTCTGATTTCTGAAGCAGTTCGTGGCTATGGCGGGGTGCTCAGAAGAAAAAATGGAGAAGAGTTTATGTATGAATATGATCCGCGAGGATCTTTGGCTTCCAGGGATATTGTAGCTCGTGCAATAGATTCTGAAATGAAAAAATCTGGAGAAGACTTTGTCTACCTTGACATCACCAATCGCAAAAAAAGCGAGATTTTAGCTCATTTCCCGAACATTTATGCAAAGTGTCTATCTATAGGTATAGACATGACAAAAGATTTGATACCGGTTACGCCTGCAGCTCACTATATGTGCGGCGGAATTATGGTAGATGAATATGGTCGTTCTTCTATAAAAAATTTATATGCCTGCGGCGAATGTTCGTCTACAGGTTTACATGGCGCCAATCGTTTAGCCTCAAATTCCTTACTGGAAGCTCCTGTGTTTGCGCACCGCATCTATGAAGATGCTATAGCTACTTTCAAAAATACGGTGATCCCTGACCACATCCCTGAGTGGAATGACCATGGGGTAAAGCAATCCGACGAAGATATTTTAGTCACCCATAATTTACGGGAAACACAGAAATTAATGAGCGATTACGTTGGAATTGTACGCTCTGATTTTAGATTAGACCGGGCAATGAGGCGGTTGTTTTTGCTCCATGAAGAAACAGAAGCCTTCTATAAAGCCAATAAAGTGTCTGTAAAACTCTGCGAATTGCGCAATGTAATCCAGGTTGCCTTCACGATTATTAAGTCTGCAAAAGCCAGAAAAGAGAGCAGAGGACTACATTATACGACTGATTATCCAGTGCATTCAGCACAATTAACCGATACAATTTTTTAGAAAATGGCAGTGATATTACCAGTGAAAGATAAGCACCCGAAATGGGCAGAAAATTGTTTTATTGCACCAAATGCGACGATTGTTGGCGACGTAACCATGGGTAGTAACTGTTCTGTCTGGTTTAATGCAGTGATCCGTGGGGACGTAAATAGCATAACTATTGGTCACGATAGTAATATTCAGGATGGCGCAGTAATCCATGCCACCTATTTGAAAGCAGCAACAGTGATTGGAAATAGAGTTTCCATTGGACACAATGCGATAGTTCATGGCTGTATTTTGAAAGACCATATCCTGATCGGTATGGGCGCCATTGTGATGGACAATGCGATAGTAGAAGATTACTGTATTATTGCAGCAGGAGCCGTTGTATTAGAAAATACGCATTGCGAATCCGGGTATATCTATGCCGGTACACCCGCAAAAAAAATAAAGCCCATTACTGAAGAGCAACGGGCTTTACTGAATAAATTGCCAGACAACTACATTATGTATGCGGACTGGTTTAAATAAAGAACCGATCTGCTAAAACAGATCGATCTTTTCTTATTCTTTTGGAATCGTAATGGTTTCATTTCTTTCCCAAAGGGCTCGGATGGAGAGTTCTTTGGGTTCGTTCCAAATCTTTTCAGGCTGCGTACCCAAGGTAACATTGCCAGTATCCCACTTCTTGTTTTTATTATTGTCGTAGGTAATCCTGGTATAGTACTTCCCTGCTTTATAGTTATTAAAAGTAACGGTGGTATCCTTTGTAATGACCATACTATTGACCGCATGTTTATTCGCATCAATTACCTCTACGATATAACTTTTGTCTTTTTCCGGAACGATAAGTTTTAAGACTAAAGTACCATAATCATCTTTACTTCCCAATTTGAAATCTTTCTTAAACTCTTTATTTTTTGTGTTAAAGATGGCTGTAAATGCACCCGCTTCAAACTTGAGTTCATACGATTTTTTAACTCGCCATGGATATTTAATATAGTAAGATAAAAAGTCGGTGCTGTCTTTTTCGAGGGTAAAGTTGGTTCGTTTTACGGAATCTTCCAGCAGTTCTATCTTATTGGCATCCGTGCTTAAAATTGGAAAATTGAAGGTCATTTTGAATGGTCTATTCGGATTTAGGGTACGATCCTCCAGGTTATCCGTTGCGGTCAAGACTCTGGTATAGGTTTCCTTTTTCCCACGGTTCAATATAACGGTTTGCTGTAATTTCCCGTTATCGTTGATATTTACTTTTGCAGAATCGAAACTTAAATCGGTCAGCCAAATTTTTAGGGAGTCATTATTTTTACTAAACTTGGTATATTTTGAGGCATCCAAAGCAGGAGGATCGGTGACTACGATTTCTGGTTTTAGCAATTTCTGGTTGAATGCAAAACTGATACTCCCATCCGCATTGATCCGTTTATCCAATATCCGGAATACCGACGCGTCTTCTTTGAAGACTTGAATATTTACAGAATCTAGGTTCTTTTTTAAGACAATGGGTTCTTTAATAAAACCAATTTCGTCTGTGCTCTGCTGATAGATTTTATCTCCGCCTTTTTCCTTTAAGGCGTAAATTTTATAAGTACCTTCTCTTAAATTGTTCAGACTGTAATGACCCGAGCTATCCGTTAGTGAATAAATTGCTGGTCGGCCTTTTCCGAAAATGGTGTCTCTTTCCAAAGGAAGAATAAATGCGACCGCCTCAATTTCCGGTTCGCCGGTGATGGAATTGGTGACCTTGCCTTTGATGCTCAAAGAATCGAGCTTCGGACCTGTTGAAAATACATAGGAGAAATTCTTTAAGACGTTGTTTTCGTTGATATCCGCAATCAGCTTCCCGAAGTTCAATGTATAGGTAGTATTTTTTTCCAGCGTGTCTGGGAACGAAATATCTAAAAACTTTTTCTTCACCTTGAGTAGGGGGGAACTTTGAGTTCCGGCGAAATCGAAAACTCTTTCGATTCATTCTGAAGTTTGAAATACTCGTCAAATTCCAGAGTGATTTTTTTAGCCTTAAAATTTGTCGTGAAGTTTTTTGGTTCCATGCTCAACACCTTCGGAGGCTCTGTATCCCGAGGACCACCCTGTGGCTGCTGGATGCTTGCACAACCATATATTAGAGAAATTAACAATAGGAGGGATGCAAAAAGCCTGAAGTTCGGTACAATGCTAATTTTGGCCATTTATATGCGTTGTGTTAAGTTTATTACTCTTTTTAATAGATAACATTAAATAATTTTAAAAGGCTCTTAAAACTCATTTAAATGAGTCAGTTAACGGGACAATAAATTTCTAATTAACTGACTCTATATCAGGTATTTATAAATTATTTACTCATGTGTACCATCAGAACGGAGATATCTGAAGGAGAAACCCCCGAAATTCTAGAAGCCTGACCCAAAGTGCGGGGTTTGATCTTCAATAATTTCTCTCTGGCCTCCTTAGAAAGTGATCCTAATTGAGAATAATCAAAATCAGGATTGATGTCTTTGTCTTCCATCTTCTGCATTTTGTTCACAATCTCCTGTTCTTTCTCAAAATAACTTTCGTACTTAATTTTGATTTCAGCCTGCTCTATAGTTTCTTTATCAAATGAACTTAGGTACTCTTTAAATGGAGCACTCATTTCTCTAACGTCTTCAATACCCACTTGCGGTCTGCCCAGCAAGCTGATGATTTTAACATTTTGATTCAGGGTACTGGTTCCTAACTCTTCTAATTTTACGTTGGCCTCTATCATGTCGATGCTTTGTTTTTTTGCAAAGGCAACGATGGCATCGGAGTTGGCTACTTTTTGTTTTACTAGGTCCAAACGTTCGTCACTAATCAAGCCTAGCTGATGGCCGATAGGAGAGAGACGGATGTCTGCATTGTCTTGGCGAAGCAATAACCTGTGTTCAGCTCTGGAAGTAAACATACGGTAAGGCTCTTCGGTTCCTTTAGTCACCAGGTCGTCTATCAGTACTCCAATATAAGATTCAGAACGCTTCATGATCAGCTCATGTAAATCATTTACTTTTTGATGTGCATTGATGCCCGCAATAAATCCCTGACTTGCGGCTTCTTCATAACCTGTAGTTCCATTGATCTGACCAGCGAAATATAAATTGCTGATCATTTTTGTTTCTAAGGTTAAAGACAATTGTGTAGGCGGGAAGAAGTCATATTCTATTGCATATCCAGGACGGAACATTTTAGCGTTTTCAAAGCCTGGAATTTTAGTCAGCGCTCTATATTGTACATCTTCTGGTAGAGAAGTAGAGAAGCCATTGACGTAGATTTCGCAGGTATGTAATCCTTCTGGCTCTACAAAAATCTGGTGTCTCTCTCTTTCAGCAAAGCGATTGATCTTATCTTCAATAGAAGGACAATACCTCGGGCCTAATCCTTTAATTCGACCCGTGAACATCGGAGATTTTTCAAATCCTTCTTTCAGTGTTTCATGTACCTCAGCATTCGTGTATGTGATCCAGCAGCAGCGTTGTTCAGTTGGGCGCTCCACATTGGTATAAGAAAAGCGGCCAGGATTTTCATCTCCCCATTGCTCTTCCATTACCGAGTAATTTAAAGATCTTCCATCTACGCGGGGTGGGGTACCCGTCTTCATTCTGCCCGCTTCAAAACCCAGTTCTACCAATTGCTCGGTTAAACCAGTTGCTGCTCTTTCGGCTGTTCTACCTCCACCAAATTTCTTTTCACCAATATGAATTAATCCATTTAGGAAGGTCCCATTCGTCAGCACTACAGACTTCCCTTTGATCTCAATTCCTAAAGAGGTTTTGACACCAACTACAGTATTGTTTTTAATCACAAGGCTGCTCACCATGTCTTGCCAGAAATCTACATTAGGTGTACGCTCTAATGCCAGTCGCCATTCCTCAGCAAATCTTTTTCTGTCGTTCTGTGCCCTCGGACTCCACATTGCCGGACCTTTAGACAGGTTGAGCATTCTAAATTGAAGTGTGGTCTTATCACTGATGATTCCAGAGTATCCACCCATCGCATCAATTTCTCTTACGATCTGTCCTTTCGCTACACCACCCATGGCTGGGTTGCAACTCATCTGTGCAATGGTTTCCATATTCATGGTGATCAGCAAGACTGAAGATCCAAGATTGGCAGCAGCGGCGGCGGCTTCACAACCTGCATGTCCGGCGCCGACAACTATAACATCATATTCTTTAAACATTACCTGTGTTTTTATATCACTTAAAAATTGTTTCACGTGGAACGCATCAAGATGCCCGCTGTTAAGCGCTGATGTTTCACGTGAAACAATAGGTTAAAATTAATCATTTAATAGTGGAGAGGAGCTAATTCACCTCCCTTTTATTCTTTCTTTTTTTTGTGCTTCCTCATTTAAGAAGTAGCATTTGTATTCTTAATAAGGGCAGTTTTGTAGTTTGAATCGATAGAAAACACTTGATTTTCAAACGACAGCAAGGTTTGTGTTAAAGCAGGACTCAATTTAAAGAATCACTTCAAATGATGCCCGCTTAGTTATTTTTAGAACCTTCAAAAATAGCTTGTTCCAGAGAACATTTTTGAGGTTGATCGTAGGCTTTCAGAGGTTCAGTCAGGATTTTTTAAAGGAACAATTAGGTTTTTAATCTTCTTTGTCCTCTATATTTCAGAGCTGGATAGGAGTTATTTTTCTAGAGACATCCAGTGGATAAACTACATTTTTCATTGCTGTGCATGCAGCACAACTCAGGCTAAACTTGAAACTAAACTACCTGATTAAAGCATTTGTCAAATCTATTTCCCCAAATCAAATTTCCAGCGTCCTACTCATCTTTTATTAGCAACACCATTTGATCTTGTTGAATGTTCTAAAATTAGACCGAAAATAAAGCCCTTTTTTATTTATTTCAGGTCACAATAGCGGGGATAAACCACCATTTTTTTTTATTATAAAAATGAGAAAGAACATTTTGTGGTTAAGAATTACATTTTATATCCTTCTAAAACCGGATAAAATCGATCAGGAATAAATCCTGCCGATAGGAGAGAAAGTAATCAATTGTCCCCGTCTCTAAACTTAAATGAGACGGGGATATTGCTTAGGATTTATTGTTCATATAATGTTAACCAACGTTCAGTAACGGTTTCCAATTCCTGATTTAAGTTTTCAATTGTTTTAGAAACTTCTTGTATTTTGGTATAATCTGAGCTATCGATAGTCAGGAGAGAATGACTCAATTCCTGAATCTTCCCTTCCAATTCTGCGATTTTTGCTTCCGAATCATCCAGTTCTTTTTGCTCTTTAAAGGACAGTTTTTTAACCGGACTTGCTGCTGCTTGCGGAGCAGGTTGTTCCTTCGCTTTTGCTGGTGCCTTTTCTTTTGGTGTTTCTAAACTGATTCTATATTCTGAGTAGTTACCGTTGTAAATTCCTACTTCTCCATTGCCTTCCATAATGAACAATTGCTCACTCATCTTATCCAGCAGATACCTATCGTGGGACACCAGGATTAGTACCCCTGGGAAGTTCTCTAAGAACTCTTCTAATACATTCAGCGTATCAATATCCAGGTCGTTAGTTGGCTCATCCAAGATCAGGAAATTGGGGTTCTGCATCAACACCTTCATCAGGTGTAATCTTTTCTTTTCACCACCACTTAGCTTCTCCACCATGCCATGTTGCTTTTTAGGAGGGAAGAGGAATAAGGTCAGTAATTGTGAAGCAGAGATCGTCTGGCCATCGGCCATTTTGATATATTCTGCATCAGATTTTACGATATCAATTACTCTTTCTTTCTCATTGAAAGCCAAACCACCTTGTTTATAATAACCATAAACAGTAGTTTCGCCAGTACTTACTTTTCCTTTTTCAGGCGTTAAGTAGCCGGTAATGATATTTAACAAAGTAGATTTTCCAGTACCATTTTTACCTGCAAGGCCAATACGGTCTGCACGTTTAAAAGTATAACTGAAATCATTAATGATTGGGTTGCCATTAAAAGACTGACCGATATGGTCCAGTTCCAGGATTTTATTCCCTTGACGTGCCATTTTTACATTAAGCGTAACATTTTGATTGTCAGATCTTTGCTTGGTTTTACTCTCCAGATCATAAAAAGCATCAATACGGGATTGAGACTTAGTAGTACGGGCAGCAGGCATTCTTCTCATCCACTCCAGTTCCTTTTTCAACAGGTTCTTATTTTTCTGGAATGTACTCTCATCGGCCATCTCACGCTCAGATTTCTTCTCCAGGAAGTAAGCGTAATTGCCGTTATAATTGTAAATTTTTCCTCTGTCTAACTCTACAATGGTGTTACAAACATTGTCCAAAAAGTACCTGTCGTGTGTAACTAACAATATAGTTTTATTACCGGAAGTCAATAGTTTCTCCAGCCATTCGATCGTATCAATGTCCAGGTGATTGGTAGGCTCATCCAATACATAGATCTCAGGATCCTCTATCAATAGCTTTGCAAGCGCCAAACGCTTCTTCTGGCCACCAGATAGGGTAGAGATCTGCTGCTGCAGATGAGTGATTCCCATACGGCTTAAAATCGTTTTAATTTCATGCTCGTATTCCCAGGCATTGTGCTCGCTTAATTCTTCATATAAGCGGTTCAATGTTTTTTCATCCGGGTTTGGATCTTCAATCAGTTCCTCATATTCTTTGATCAGTTGCTGCTGTTTGTTTTCTGTAGAGAAAATGAAATCGCTAATCGAGTGACCATCTGGAAAAGAAGGCTCCTGATCCAGGAATCCTATTTTAACAGATTTATTCTTCACGATTTTACCTTCCAGAGGATTAAACCTTTCGGCAAGTAATTTCAGTAAGGTGCTTTTTCCAGCACCGTTTATACCAACCAACGCTACGCGCTGTCCAGGTTGAATCCCCAGGGTCAAATTTTTAAATAGCCATTCATCATGGTAAGCATGGCCTAAGTTTTCGGCTGCAATTAGTGTACTCAAAGTCTGTGTTTAACGATATTTTATGTATGAAATTACTGCAAAAGTAAGCAATAATTCTTAGGTATATAGTTGAGCCTATTGAACATGAAGGGATTTTCTCCATTAAAAATCAGCCAATTGGGTTAAAAATATTCTTTATTGCAGCTGGATTGCGAAAAGTATTTTGCGCATCGGGAGGACGGAAATCTTTAAAAATGACAGAATTGAACAAGCCAGATCTTGAAAAGCAGCAGGTTTAGCGATAGGGGCACGCAGGAATTACCGACACACTACTTTAGAAAAGGCTTGTTTATAGCGCTGAAAATGCAAGATTACTTTATGGTATGCGTTAAAGAAACACTCTTTTCAACTGACTTGATGCCAAACTTTGTTCCGGTCAGGATGATGACGGCGGTGGCGCCAATCAGTATTTTTTTTATGGTGGTTTTCATGGTTCCCTGGTTTTAGGTTCGCGAAAAATCTTTCATTGATAAGACGCAGTCCCAGGAAAAACGTTTCAAAAAATTGACGTTCATTAGACCATCTGTGCTTTAATTTCGACGAACAGACGGATATAACCTATCAACACGAACTACTTTAAAGCGCAGATTCCATTGATTTAAACAAAGCTAAAGATTCATCTTCTTTTTGTGTCATCAATGCTTTTGCGGCTTTACCCTTGTCTTTATAGCCCAAAAGATGCAAGGTCCCATGAGCCATTACGCGGTACAGTTCATCTGCTACGGTATGCTTAAATGTTTTTGCATTTTCCTGAATGCGCTCCAGGCTGATAAATATATCCCCTACAATTATTTTAAGCTCCTCTGAGTTATCAAAAGTGATCACATCAGTATATGTGTCATGGTTAAGGTATTCCTGGTTTATACGCAGTAAATACTCGTCTGAGCATAAGATAAAGTTCAATTCCTGTAATGAATAACCTTCTTTTTCAATTATAGCCTTGATCCAGGCCTTAAGCAAGGTTTTCTTTTTAAGGGTATAACTAAGGTCTTCGGTGAAAAAATGAACTGCTGGTTTTGCCATCTGGATATAGAATTATTGCGCCAAATTTAGCAATTTAAAATACTCCGCAATTTTATTTTTATAATAGTAGTTCAGGCTTGGCGGCAATTTTTGGATCCATTCTGTTTCATTTTTTTGGTTTTTCCGGAATTTTTCCAGCATCTGCTGGTAGGATGGAGGAAACTCTTTTCCTGCTTTACTTTCTCTTTTTGAATCCTGATCCTGCTCTCTTTGCGCATCATTTGCCTGCAGAAGTTTAGTCAGCAGCTCCTTCTGACGGTTCAGCGTTTCCTGCTCCAGGCGCTTATTCACCAGATCAGTTTCTGTGGACTTCATGTCTTTGATCATTTGATTTAGATTGCCCAAACCAGATTTACCATCTTTATTCTCTTCCCGGTTGATCTTTTCCAAAGCTTCCCGGATCATTTGCTGCTGCTGGGCCATTTTAGCAAACTCCTCAGACATTTGTCCTTTTGGCACAGTGCCTTTATTTCCCGATTTTTGCAGTTGATCCTTTGCTTTCTGCATGCTGTTGTTGAGCTGCTCCTGCATTTGCTGCAGCTGTTTCATACTCTGTTTCTGTTTTCCTTTACCGCTGCCACTAGAGTTTTTCTTCATTTTCTGCAGTTGCTCCAGTGCTTCATTGAGCATTAATGAGAGGTTGTTGATGGAAGTCATCGTATACTGCTGGTTCTTATTTGCAGCCGCAGTATTTCTTTCGCCCAGGTTATCCAGACTCTTATCCATGTTGAAATTAATCTTTTGCAGCTCCTCATTAACTGTACTTTCAATCTGTGGAACCCGCTTACTCAATGAAAACAAACTATCGGCAATGGTCTTCATGTTGTCTTTTATGACCCTTTGCTGCTGTACATTGGCCGTATAAAGCGGATCATTATTACTCAGTTTTCTCAGGTTAAGCATTACTTTTTCCTGATCAAAAGAAGTTTTAAGCAAGTTTTCCAGCAATTGGCGCAATTCCTGAACATTCAGATTGTTCTCCATTTCTGCAGATTCCTGCTGCATATCGTCCATCTTTTTAGCCAGTTGTTCCAATTGATCGGCTGCCTTTTGCTGATTTTCAGCCGCTTGCTTGCGGTCGTTCTTTTCCAGATTTTCTTTACTCTCTTTTTGTTGCTGCTGGATATCTTTGGCTTCCTTTTCAGGGTTCTGGAAAGGATTTGGACGTTCCAGCTGCTCATTTTTCTCCTGGAGGCTTTTCAATTCTTTTCGGATGTCCTCAAAAGAAGCACGCTGTTCTTCCTGCTGCTGTTTCAATTCTGAAGCCGTCTTTTTCTGATCTTTACTCTGCTGAGAAAGGGCTTTCTGCTCCTTCGCAAGTTGTTTTATGCGGTCAATATTATTTTGCATACCCTGCTCAAATTCCAATTGCTTGTAAAGCTCCAAAATGCGGTCCAGCTCATTTTTTAAGGATTTATTGTCCAGTTGCATTTTGGAAAGCTCCTGCTGCGTCTGGTCCTTATTATTTTGATCCATCATGCTTTGGAGCTTCTCCAATAAAGCTTTTGTTTTATCATCCAGCACGTTCTTAAACAGTTCGTCGATTTTCTTTTGCTTTTCGAGCAGTTCATCTTTTACCGCTGCATTTTCTTCTTTATCAAAGTTATTCTTCTCATTTAGCTCCTGAAGTGATTTAACGGCTTCTTCCAGCTGTTTCTGCTTGTCCAGCAATTGCTGAATCTGCTTCTTATCGTCAAAATTCAAGGCTTTTTTGTCCAGCAGGGCAGCACCGAGTTTTTTACTTTCTTTCTCTACTGCTGCAGCGAGCTTAATGGCCTCGTCCATTTTCTGTTTAACCGCTAAACTGCCCTGATTGATTTTTTCAGCAACCTGTTGTGCGGAAGGGAGTTCATAAGTTTTTAGCGCAGATTTGGTCGTTTTTGGACCGTTAACGCCATCATTGTCCGCAACTTCAAAGTAGTATTCTAACTGCTGACCAGGCTTAATACCTTCTTTATTTAGGTCCCAGAAGAAGAAGAACGCATTTTCTAATTGTGTCTTTTTAATGGGAATGGACTGGCTGACTTTATTTTTTGCCTTGCCGTTTTCTGAGATCACATAACTGAATTTCAGGGCGCTAAAACCGTGATCATCTGAAACATTTCCAGAGAAGTAAAGTGCTTTACTGCTCAATGAATCCGGGGATTCTGTGACGGTAATGTTAGGATATTCATCTGCGATGATCGCAACCTGATGGACTAAAGAGTCTTTGATGGCCACAAAAAAGCTGTTTTTAGGACTCAATCGGTATTCCCCATTTTTCCTTAAAGTGCTTTTAAAGCTGAAATTATTGTCTTTGGAAAGCAGCAACTGCTCCTTATTGTGCAAAATAAAAGCCAGCTGGTCACTGTTTACGGTTTTTAATTTCCAGGTTACACTGGTGCCATCAGGCAATAGTAAATCACCGGCATTGGCAATGGTTTCGTCCTTTTTTCCCAGGTAAGCTGGGTAATGAAGATCGACGGTCATGGATAGAATTGCCGGACGGGGCTTCACCTCAATGACATAGGGAAGGGAACTAAAACCACCTGCACTAAAGCGAATCTCTTTGTTTTTCTGCAGGTTTTTAAAGGTATATTGAAAAGTAGTCTTGTCCTTTTTTTCTAGCTTATAGGTATTCAGACCATCAGAAAGATACACCTCCTGGGGCAGTTCATTGCCTGTAAGTTTAAGGTTCAAAGTCAGGTCGTCTCCCTGAGCACAAATCAGTTTATTGTTTGTCAATTGAAAAGAAAAAGGAGCTTTGGGTAAGATTTCTCTGTTGTATTGAATAAAGCTGCTGGTACCCTCTCTTAAAATGGAAGGGGCTATTACGGCAATCAACAAAATGATGCTCAGCGGAAACAAGGAATACCGCAAGTACTTTTTATTGTCATTTAATCGAATGGCTGTACTAAAAGGAATTGGTTTTAGGGCATTGATCTTTTGATCAATGCCTGCCATAATGAGCAGGTTGTGCTCCGGGTTCTGATCTGCAAGGGCCTTTAACTGGAGCGTATTTAACAGTTTGTCCTTGACATTAAAAAAGTGGTCACCAATCAGCGTTGCGGCCTCCTCAATACTTAAATTTTTACTCAGCTTGAAATAGGCAAGGGCCGGTTTGATGACCCAAATAGCTATCGCAAACACAGAAAGAGTGATGGAGCCGAAAAACAAAAGCGTTTTCATGGGGATTCCTGGTTGAGCAAAGTAGACCAGTACGAACAGCATTAAGAACAGCGCTAAAAGAAAAGTAGCGGCATAAATGCTGCCACGCAATAGTTTGTTCAGGTAAAACTTTTGCGTAAATTCATTAACTTTTGAAATTAAAAGCTCGTAATTGCTTTTCATGAATTAGCTATAATGACGCTTAAATATAGGGAATGAATCTTGGTTGTGATAAAATAAAGACATCATAACACTAAATTAACGCTGGGATCTCGTCTTTTGTACTATTTATAAACCAATATTAAGATGATCAATTCAATTTACGCCATTGCGATGGCTACGTTATTTACAATGACCGGAATAAAAACTTCTGAAATGGAAAAAACAATAACTCCTGTGCTGCAAAAAACGGAAACCTGGAATAAGAATCAGGTGATTGCGCATCGTGGCGCCTGGAAGAAGAAAAGCCTGCCTGAAAACTCTATTGCTTCCTTAAATGAAGCGATAAAATTAGGCTGTCACGGATCTGAATTTGATGTACAAATGACTTTAGATAGTATTTTGGTAGTCAACCATGATGATGATTTCCTTGGAATGACGATCGCGAGCCATACTTATAAGGAATTATTGGAAAAGAAACTGAGTAATGGCGAAAGTATCCCAACATTGGAAGCTTATTTAAAAGCAGGAAAGAAACAAAAAGGTACCAAACTGATATTGGAATTGAAACCTTCAAAAATCAGTCAAGAAAGAGATCTTCAAATGACCAGTAAAGCATTATCGATGGTAAAAAAACTACATGCTACACCTTGGGTAGACTACATCAGTTTTAGTTATCCAATCTGTCTGGAAATACTCTCATTACAGCCAGGGGCAAAGGTAGCCTACCTCAACGGAGATGCGTCTTTAGAAAAGCTAAAAGAAGCAGGCTTTTATGGTGCCGATTACCATTTCTCGGTTTATAAAAACAACGATTGGTTTACGAACGCCAAAGCAATTGGACTAACTTTAAATGCCTGGACGGTGAACAGTGAAACAGAGATGAACCGTCTCCTGGATCAGCACATCGAATTCATTACCACCAACGAACCAGAACTGTTGTTTGACCTCCTGAAATCCAGGAAATAGGCCAAAGTATTCATCAAAAAAAATCTCTTTAAAACAAAAAAGCATCGCGATTGCTCGCGATGCTGTACAATTATGTTTTTAATAATCTAGATTACTTTAACATTAATCGCATTCAACCCTTTTTTACCGCTTTCAACATCGTATTCAACTTTGTCGTTTTCACGAATTTCATCGATAAGGCCTGTTGAATGTACAAAAATTTCGCTATCTCCGTTAGCTGGAATGATGAATCCGAAACCTTTAGTTACATTAAAAAATTTTACTGTTCCTTCTTGCATTGTATTATTTATTAATAAATTAAGTGTGCAAGATACGTAATATTTTCTATAATACACATAGGCGGAATTTTTCTCAAAACGTCGAATTCAAGCTTTTATTTAGTCTCCTTTTTTCCGGCAACAATCATGTTTATTTCACTGGAATGAGGGATTCCAAGGGTACTCCCCGGGGTAATTTTTAATAGGTTTTGCAGATATACATTGATGATGGCCTCCAATGTTTTTTTCCTTGGCTCATAATTCGCCGGATCCGAAATCCGGAAGGTTCCCAGGTGTATTTTCCCCTTCGCATCCACCACTGCTGTAAACTCGTAACCGAAGTCTTCATAAGCCCTTGAGATGTCAATCCGATATTTCGGAAACAGGTAGTCATAAGCCTCGGTTTTGCCATTAATCCGGTCCACCACATTTAATTTTTCTACCTTGATCATGTCACTTAATGGTTGAAATACGACCGGCTGACGGCCAGCGAAAGCAAGTTTTAGGTCGGAAGGATGCTGGTTAGACGCATCGGCTAATTTTTGAATGTATAACGTATCTGCTTTTGTTGGCTTTTGTAGTTTTTCAGCAGTAGTTTTCAGCACTTTCTGAATGTAATCTTCCGAATAATAAGTGATGTTTACATCCGATCGGATGTCTTTCGCGATTTCCTTTCTCACCACCTGTAAACGCTGCATCAAAATGCTGTCTTTGCTGATTTTCTTGATTCTAAACCATTCTTTAGCAAAATTATAAACGTCTCCATGGTCATATTGTAAGAAAAATGTCTGCATTCTCTGCTTCTGAGGGCTGTAAGCCATGATCGAGTCATTGGACTTGAATTGAATGATCCAGCTGGGTTCCTGTTGGAATCCCATATCATTAAAAGATAAACCAGTACTGAAACGGCGCTTTACCTCATGGTATTTTATGCCTTTTATCGTGTCAAAAGACAATTCTCTGGCGCGATTTCTTCTTTCTTGATTGGTTTCAGCGTTACAGCTCAGCAAAACAGTAATGACAGCTAATAAGATATAAATGAGCTTTTTGGACATGCAAGGAAAATATTGGTAATGGATTAAATCAGATGGCAAAGTTATAAGAATCACCAGATTTTATATTCTTTGTTTCAGTTTTATCACCTTAATGTTGAGCAGGCCCTTCCTTAAGATCGTAACCACAACGGTTCTATCGTTTCCTTCGCGGAAAACCTTATTGATTTCTGTTAAAGAATAACTGCTGGCGGGCAGGAAATTCAAAAAGATGATCTCGTCCTCTGCTTCCAATCCACCTGTTTCTGCAGGAGAGTCGGGTTCAATTCTGCCAATATAATAGCGTTTGAGCTGAGTGTCATCTGAATAGATCTCCATTCCAGCCATATCGTGCTGAAATGGACGGTTAAAGTTCCCGTTTTTTCGAAGGTACATGGCATTGTCGGCATAATCAAAAGTGACATCAAATCGACTCAATATATCAGCGCCCAGATTTCCATTCCGGTCATGGAGCAACACCTTGCCGGCAACGTCCTCGTACTTTGGATAGGAGCTGAGCACCTCTTGCAATTGAAAAGAGCCGATTCTAACGATGGGGACCCTGCCAATGCTCCCGCTAATGGGACCACCAAGGCCCATCCCCAGATTGGCAAGGATGGAAACAGGAGGTAAAGGGAAGGGTTTTTTATCTAGGATTTCCAGAGAGATCGCATGACTGGCGCCATTGTCGACCAACATATTTAAGGTTAAAGCACCTAGTTCCGGGGACTCAATTTCTATTTTTGCATAAGGCTTGTCGTTGATCATTTCCAAAGCAATCCTTTCTCCCTTGATCTTTTTACCATAAGAAGGCAGGTAAAAAACGACTCTTTTATTCGAATATTTAAGTTCTACAATGAAACTTTTGAAAAAGTGATAGCCCAATAATCCATTAATTGGCATACCTACATAGCTGGACAAGCGGAACAAATCTTCTTTTAATACCGCCGTTGGGATATGTTCCAGCGTAGCTTTGCCAATTCTTGCTTCCAATGAAGTGGTTACATACGCTTCAATTTCACCGCCTTTACCCAAGCCGGAGATTTTGATGGTTCTTAAATCTTTGATATTTAAGCTATCGGTTAAACTGGGGTCGGAGATGATCATTGGTCCAACTCCAGTGTCTAGAATGAAGTTAAATGGCCCTTTATTATTGATGTACACAGGGATAATCACCAGATTTTTAATCAGGATCATATTGATGGCATCTTTCTTCCGATCATTTGAAAACTCGAAATTTTGGGCATAACCGGACTTTAAAGTCATAGCGATGGTCAGGAAGAGCAGCAGGATTTTAAGTCCTGTTAATTTCATCGCGCATACTAGCCGTTTCATTGATCTAATTTAATAAATTAGTTCCTAAGAAAATTATATTTAAGCATAAAAACAAAACTTATTTAACAGATAACCGCAGGGATTTTGTCTGGTTCGCTTATCTTTAAGCGAGAACAACATTAGCCTCGTTTAGGGCTGAGATTAAAAGAAATTTTAACACTAATCCGATCACAATGAAACGTTTGTTATTATTACTGCTGCTTTTCACGGCCAGCTACAGTTTACAGGGCCAAACTACAAAAATCTGGATTGTCAGACATGGAGAAAAGAACCTGGAAGACCCTGCAGATAAAGATCCTGCCCTAAGCAAAGCAGGAGAAGAACGGGCAATCGCTCTGTCAAAATACCTGAAAGGAAATAAAATGGCCGCTTTATTTAGTACCGACTATAAGAGGACAAGAGGAACATTGGCCCCTTTGGCAGCAGCACAGCAATTGCCTTTACAGCTGTATAAATCTACCGCTTACCAGGCATTAGCGGATACCATTTTAAATACCTATAAAGGAAAAAACATCGTTATTTGCGGGCATTCTAACCGACTTTTGGGGATCATTGCTGCGTTTAAGGCGACGAGTACATTGAAAGAAATTACTGAAGATGAATACAGCCATATTTTTCTGATCGAGATTAAGGGTGACCGGGTAAAGCTACAAGAAGGACATTTTGGAAAGCTATAACTTTTCAAAAGGAATGTCTAGCAGGTCATAATTTTTATAACCCTGAAAATCAAAATGCCACCACTCGTTTGACAATACACGGAAACCATGGTCTTGCATCACCTTTGTGAGCAGGCTTCGGTTTTTCAATACAGCAGCAGGCAACTGTTGGTAATTTGAGGCAGCCAATGGCGAAAAACTGTCATAAGGAGTTGGCATTTCCAGTTCTTTTCCAGTTTTCAAGTAGACTAATGTGAGGTCGAGGGCGCAGCCTCTATTGTGCCTGGACCCAGTTTTGGGATTGGCGACAAAATTTTTATTGCTCGCTTTCTGGTAGAGGATTTTTGTAGCAGTATAAGGGCGGTAGGCATCATAAATTTTCAAAGTGTATCCTTTTTTTGCTAAAACAGCTTGTACCTTTTTCAACTGCATTACCACAGGTCTTCTGGCAAAAGCTCTCGCTTGTTTATAAACGGCGAGCTTCATGAAATTATTTGTAGTCGCATATCGAATGTCCAGGACCAAGCCTGGAATTTCTTTTTTCAGCTCCAGCAGCTCCTGATTTGGATCCTGCCGATAAATCCGTTCGTAGGCAGTAAAACTATGTACGACTTTTAAAGGTTTTGAAATGGTTTTTTTTTCTGCAGCAGGTTCCTGGCAAAATAACGAACTCCACAATAGAAGACAAATGGATTGTATCATTTTCTATTGATTAGAAACCACCAGGAGTTCAATATCCTTATAGGGAAGGTTAAACATACTGGCCAGGTCTTTATTTGTCAGGTGTCCCTGATAGATATAGAGTGCTTCTCTGATTCCGGGTTTACTCCAGATCACACCGGTCAGGCCGCCAAGGTCGCCGATGTCTAATAAGATTGGAGCAAAAATATTCGTCAGTGCATAAGAGGCTGTTCTTGGTACCCGAGAAGCAATGTTCGGAACACAGTAGTGAATCACCTCATGTTTTCTAAATACAGGATTGCTGTGGTTGGTTACTTCGGAAGTTTCGAAGCAGCCGCCCTGGTCAATGCTCACATCGATGACTACCGAATGTGGTTTCATGCGCATTACCATTTCTTCCATCACAATACAAGGGCTTCGACCATGATTGGCACGAATTGCACCGATCACCACATCACAGGTGGTAATTGCCTTGCCTAAAACGATGGGTTGCATCACCGAAGTGAAGACCCTGCTTCCTAAGTTGTTTTGAAGCCTTCTAAGGCGGTATAGGGAGCTGTCGAACACTTTTACTTCCGCACCCAGAGATAATGCCGTACGCGCGGCGTATTCTCCGACAGTTCCGGCCCCTAAAATGACCACTTCGGTTGGCGGGACCCCTGTGAAGCCGCCAAGCATCAATCCTTTGCCCCCGGTTGCGGAGCTCAGATATTCTGCTGCTATAAAAATCGAGGTTGCGCCAACAATTTCACTCATGGCCCTCACCACACTTAAAATCCCACCTTCATCGCGGAGGTTTTCAAAACAGAGGGCATTGATCTTTTTGTTCAATAAAGCTTTCAGGTAGTTTTCTTTTAATCCACCCATCTGCAAGGCAGAGATAAGCGTTTGCCCTTTATGCATCATGCCAATCTCCTCCAGGGTTGGGGGGGCAATCTTAACCAGTATATCTGCTTCAAATACACTTTTCTTATGAAAAGAAATGGTGGCACCCTGCTCACTGTAATCATTGTCGGAGAAATTAGCGCCAACTCCAGCACCACTTTCAATAATTACCCGGTGACCGTTATTGATCAGCAAAGCAACAGACAATGGGGTTAATGCGATCCTGTTTTCCTGAAATGAAATTTCCTTTGGAATGCCAATATAAAGACTATTGGTTTTTTTGTTGATTTCCGACATGGTCTCTTTGGGCTGTATCAGTCCTTTTTGAGCAATAGAGGCCATTCCTTCCCGTAATCCTGTAGCCATTTTATTTATAGATATATGTCCTCAAATTAAGCAAAATACCTGAAAATAAGTGTATTTACAATTTAAATTTTGGAAATTGATAGTAATCTTTCTGTTTCTCCAGGTGCGGTGATTTCGATTTTAACGTAATGTTCAGGAAGTAATTCTTCCACTTTTTCCGGCCATTCAATCAGGCAGATATTTTCCGAGTAGAAATATTCTTCATACCCGATGTCATAAGCTTCCTGAAGATTTTTGAGCCTGTAAAAATCAAAATGATAGATGATGCCGTCTTTTCCTTCATATTCATTGACAATAGAAAAAGTAGGACTAGATACTACATCAGTGACACCTAATGCTTTCGCCAGCGCTTTGATGAAAGTCGTTTTTCCGGCACCCATATCTCCTTCAAAGATGAAAAAATGCTCATTTTGAGCAAATTCTAATACTTTCTGTGCTGCCTCGTCCAGGCCGGCTATATTTTTAACCTCAATTTCCATTTTATTGTTTTATATCGATCAGGGATATTTCCTTCGCAGCGAATTTCCTTAAATCCAAAACTAAGAATTTTTAGAAGTTTACGGAAATTGTAAGGTAAATCTATGTGTCGATCACAAGTTGCGCTGAAGGTCGTATGGTAGTCGGGAAGAGTATCTATTATAAGGCCCTTCTCTTCCCGAACACTTCCCGTTTTTATTTTGAACTGTAAGTTGCCACTGGAATGATCATTTCCTCCAGAGAGATTCCACCATGCTGGAAAGTCTCATTGTAGTAATTTACAAACTGATTATAGTTGTTCTGATAGACGAAATAACGATCTTCTTTCGCGAAAATATAGTTAGAGCTAATGTTGATCTTAGGCAACTGTGCTTCATGTGGATTTTTAATTAAAAACACCTCTTTTGCATTGTAATTCAGGTTCCTACCTTGTTTGTAGCGCAAGTTTGTATTTGTATTTCTATCGCCGATTACCTTACTGGCATGTTTTACACGAATCGTTCCATGGTCGGTAGTAATCACCAGTTTCACCTTTTTCTGGGCAATTTTTTTCAAGAGTTCCATCAAAGGAGAGTGCTCAAACCAGGACAGGGTAAGCGAACGGTAGGCGGCGTCATCATTGGCCAGCTCACGAATCATCTGCATGTCTGTACGGGCATGAGAAAGCATGTCTACGAAATTGTATACGATGGCATTAAAATCGTTTTGAAGCAGGTTATTCACTTGTTCATTTAAAGCCTTCCCGTCATCATAAGTAAGGATTTTATGATAGCTGTGTTTGTAATCTTTACGCAGCGTTCTTTTGATATTTTCCGTTAAGAAAGTGCTTTCATGTAAATTTTTCCCACCCTCATCATCGTCATTCTGCCATAATTTAGGGAAGCGTTTCTCCATTTCTAATGGCATCAGACCAGAAAATATCGAATTTCTCGCATATTGAGTAGCTGTTGGCAGAATGCTAGAATAGGTATCTTCTTCTTCCAGGCGGAAATGCTCCGTAATTAATGGATTGATAATTTTCCACTGGTCATAACGTAAATTGTCAATCAGGATGAAAAACACGGGCACGTTGCTATCTGTAATGAGAGGAAAAGCTTTTCTTTTCAAGAGTTCATTTGATAATAACGGCGCTTTTTCTTTGCCATTAACCCAACCCAGATAATGGTCTTCAATGAATTTTGAAAACTGTGCATTGGCCTCTGATTTTTGCATCGTCAGGATCTCATGCATCTGTGGATCATCGAGTTTTTCAAGTTCCAATTCCCAGAAAACCAGTTTCTTATAAACGTCTACCCATTCTTCATAACTCAACCTGTCGTTCAAGGTCATTCCTAGTCGACGGAAATCTTGCTGATAGGCCATTGATGTCTTTTCGCTGACTAAACGCTTATTGTCAATGATCTTTTTAATGGTCAATAATACTTGTTTTGGGTTCACTGGCTTAATCAGATAGTCGTCTATTTTAGAACCAATCGCATCTTCCATTAAGTTTTCTTCTTCACTTTTGGTGATCAATACCACTGGTACATCATTTCTGATATTCTTGATGGCGGTAAGGGTTTCCAATCCGGTTAATCCGGGCATATTTTCATCTAGAAACACCAGGTCAAAGTGCTCTTTACCAAAGGCTTCCAGTGCATCGTTGCCATTAGTGAAAGTGGTTACATGGTATCCTTTTTCATTTAGTAATAGTATATGTGGTTTTAATAAGTTGATCTCATCGTCGGCCCATAAAATTTTGGTTTCCTGCATTGCTGTACTTATATAAAATAAAATTAAATCTTTCAAAAAAGTATTTCTCTTTCTTAGTATGGATAAAAATAGCAATTTTTGTACCGTATAATTTTATTTGTAAGGATTGAATAAAAAGAAAATCATAAATGACCCGGTCTATGGCTTCATAAATATCCCCTCTGAAATCGTGTTTGACTTGATCTCACACCCATACTTTCAGCGGTTGCGGTATATCAAGCAATTGGGGATGACCCATTTGGTGTACCCAGGAGCCCTGCACACCAGGTTTCATCATGCGCTTGGCGCAATGCATTTAATGAGCCTCGCTTTGGAAATCCTGAAAAGTAAAGGCCAGGCTATCAGCAGAGAAGAGGAAGAAGCGGCCACAATTGCCATTCTGCTGCATGACATTGGACATGGGCCTTTTTCTCATGCGCTGGAACATACGCTGGTGAACGGAATTCACCACGAAGCCATTTCTATGCTGATCATGGAAAAGCTAAATGTGGAGTTCGGTGGCCGACTAACCATGGCCATCAATATCTTTAAAGGCGATTATCCTAAAAAATTCCTTCCGCAGCTGGTTTCCGGTCAACTGGATCTGGACCGCATGGATTACCTCAACCGGGATAGCTTTTTTACTGGCGTAAGCGAGGGTGTGATCAGTTTCGACCGCATCATTAAGATGTTCAATGTATTGGATGGAGAATTGGTGATCGAAGAGAAAGGCATTTATTCCATTGAAAACTTCCTGATTGCAAGGAGGCTGATGTATTGGCAGGTATATCTTCATAAAACTGTGGTAGCCGGCGAATATTTACTGGTTAGAATACTGGAGCGCGCCAAGGAACTTTCCGGCAGGGGCGAAACGCTTTTTGCCACACCAGCACTGCAGCATTTCCTAAAAAACGATGTTAATAAACAAGAATTTTTCCGGGATGAAGTTCACCTGGAGGCATTTTCCAAGCTAGACGATCAGGATATTTTCACCTCAGTAAAGGTTTGGAGGGAGCAGCATGATCCGATTTTATCGCAGTTATGTACCATGTTTATCAGCCGCAACCTCTATAAAGTAGAGATCAGCTCGGAAGCGCCGGATCCGGAACGCGTTCAAAAACTGAAAGAAAAAGCTGCTGAAAGCCTACAGCTTAACCCTCAGGAGGTCGGCTATTTTGTCTTTACAGATCAGATAGAAAACCGCGCATATAACGCAGGAAGTGGAAATATCAATATCCTGATGAAAAATAATACCATTATTGATATTGCAAAAGCATCAGATTTATCTAATTTAGAATCTTTAGATAAAACTGTAACCAAACATATACTGTGCTATCCCAGAATGATTTAGCATTTTTTAACAAAATAATTAATTTTTAATCCCGTTTTTAGATTGCGCAGAGATAACCTAAATAGGTTTATTTGTTCATATCAATTTAACACTTAACTTTGTACGATGCAATTTACTGCCAAGCAGATAAGCGAATTTATAGATGGCACCATTGAAGGCGATGAAAATGCTAAGGTAACAGAACTTTCTAAGATAGAAAATGGTACTGCTGGGTCTTTATGTTTTTTGTCTAATCCTAAATATGAAAACTATTTATACTCCACGAAGGCTTCAGTTGTCATCGTAGGGAATGATTTTTTTCCGTCTCAGCCTATAGAGAGCACTTTGATTAAAGTGGCTGATCCTTACAGTGCGTTTTCAGTGTTACTGGAGAAATACAATGAAGTGATCAATCAGATGAATGCGCAGTCAGGTATTGAACAGCCATGTTTCATCCATCCTTCTGCAAAAATTGGTAAGAATGTATTTATTGCAGCTTTCAGTTATATCAGTGAAAATGTGGTGATTGGTAATGATACCAAGATCCAGTCGCAGGTATTCGTAGGGGCAGATACCCTAATTGGAAACAATTGTCAGATTTTTCCTGGCGTAAAAATATACAACCGTTCTGTACTTGGCGATAACATCGTTATTCATGCAAATACCGTAATTGGCAGTGACGGTTTCGGCTTTGCGCCGCAACCAGATGGCACATATACGAAGATTGCACAGATCGGAAATGTGGTGATTGAAGACGACGTCGAGATTGGCGCAAATACGGCGATAGACCGGGCAACAATGGGCTCTACTTTCATTAGAAAAGGAGTAAAACTGGACAATCTGATTCAAATCGCACATAATGTGGATGTAGGTGCTCATACTGTAGTGGCCGCACAAACCGGAATCTCTGGCAGCACAAAAATCGGTGAAAATTCGGTTATTGGCGGGCAAGTTGGTATTGCCGGTCACCTAAGCCTTGCAAAAGGAACTCAGATTGGTGCTCAGGCAGGAATCAACTTCAATATCACCACCGAATTTAAACAATGGCATGGCAGTCCCGCACAGCCTTTAAGAGACTGGATGAGGGCTTCAGTGATCTTCAAACAATTGCCAAGCGTTGAAAAACGTATCGGGGCATTAGAAAATACGATCTCAGAACTCAAAGCAATAATTGAACAAAACAGCACAATAGCAAAATAATGAATGTGAAGCAAAAAACCATAAAAGGCGAAGTTTCTGTATCAGGTGTAGGCCTGCATACCGGAGCAAATGTGACGCTTACTTTTTGTCCGGCACCAGAAAATCACGGATTTAAATTTCAAAGAACCGATTTACCGGGTAGTCCGATTGTGGATGCTGATTGTGACAACGTTACGGACACGGCAAGAGGAACTACAATTTCTCAAAATGGCGCTAGTATCAGTACAGTAGAACATGTAATGGCCTCGTTGGTGGGAATGGACCTGGATAACGTTTTGATTAAGTTAGACGGCCCGGAAACGCCAATCATGGATGGCAGCGCGATTATGTTCCTGGAAGCACTGGAAAGTGTAGGTGCCCAGTTACAAAGTGTAGACCGTGAGTATTTCACGATTCCTCATAACATTACTTATACAGAACCAGATAGAAAAGTGGAGATAGTGGCAATGCCATTAGACGATTACAGATTCACCTGTATGATCGACTATAATTCTCCTGTTTTAGGTAGTCAGCATGCTGGAATTTCCAGCATTGCAGAATTTAAGAAAGAAATTGCTTCCTGCAGAACCTTCTGTTTCCTCCACGAATTGGAGTACCAGCTTCAAAATAACCTGATTAAAGGGGGAGATTTGAACAACGCCATCGTGATCGTTGATAAAGAAGTGACTAAAGAAGAGTTAGACCACCTGGCGAAAATCTTCAATAGAAGCGCTATAGAAGTGGCTCCTCAAGGCATTTTAAATAATATGGAATTGCGGTACCAGAATGAGCCTGCAAGACATAAATTGTTGGATATGATCGGCGACCTTGCCTTGGTAGGGGTGCATTTAAAAGGTCATATCATGGCTGCACGTCCTGGACATGCTGCCAACGTGGCTTTTGCGAAGAAAATCAAAGCAGCTATAAAAAAAGAGAAAAATAAAAAAGTACAGCATATCTATGATCCATCTGTAAAACCTCTATATGATGTGGTACAGATTATGGATATTCTGCCACACAGACAACCGTTCCTATTTATCGATAAAATTTTGGAATTGTCTAAAACACACGTAGTTGGTGTTAAAAATGTGACGATGAACGAAGAATTCTTTAAAGGACACTTCCCAGGGGCACCGGTATTTCCGGGGGTAATCCAGATCGAAGCAATGGCACAAACCGGTGGTATTTTAGTATTAAGTACCGTTGAAGATCCAAGAAATTACCTGACTTTGTTTTTGAAAATTGACAATGTACGTTTTAGAGCCCAGGTTTCTCCTGGTGATACGATCGTGTTCAGATGTGACTTAATGGAGCCCATCAGAAGAGGTATCGCTCAGATGAAAGGTGTCGGCATGGTAGGTGGTAAAGTAGTGGTGGAAGCAGAAATGATGGCCCAAATTGTTAAAGTAAAAGAAAGCGAAACCGTATCATGATACAACCCTTAGCGTATATACATCCGCAGGCAAAAATTGCCGATAATGTAGTAATTGAGCCTTTTGCAGTAATACACAAGGATGTAGAAATTGGGGAAGGTACCTGGATCGGGTCAAATGTAGTCATCATGGATGGCGCCAGAATCGGTAAGAATTGTCGGGTATTTCCAGGATCAGTGATCTCTGGAGTACCACAGGATCTTAAGTTTGCAGGAGAAGTAACCACTGCAGAAATTGGCGATAATACCACGATTAGAGAGTGTGTAACCATCAATAGAGGTACAAAAGATAAATGGAAAACGGTGATCGGCAGCAACTGTCTGATTCAAGCGTATTCACACATTGCCCACGATTGTGAGGTAGGTGATCATTGTATTTTCTCTAACAGCACTACACTTGCAGGCCACATCACTATTGGTGATTATGTGGTTCTTGCTGGTTTGGTAGCGATCCACCAGTTTGTAAAAGTGGGTTCTCATGCCTTTGTAACCGGTGGTTCATTGGTGAGGAAAGATGTGCCGCCGTATGTGAAAGCAGCTCGTGAGCCGCTTTCTTATGCAGGGATCAACTCTGTTGGTTTAAGAAGAAGAGGTTTTTCTTCAGAACAAATCAATGAAATCCAGGAAATCTACCGCGTTTTATTTGTGAAACATAACAATGTGAGCAAAGCATTGGATATGATTGAAGCAGAATTCGCACCTACAGAAATCAGAGACGAAATCTTAGAATTCATCAGAAACTCGAACAGAGGGGTGATGAAAGGCTTTGGTTCTGGTAGCTAATACATATTGATGAAAATCAGTTTAGATAAGGCCGGAAGACGGTTCAACCAGGAGTGGATTTTTCGTAACCTCAGTTATGAATTCAAGGCCCCTGGTACTTACGCTATCCTAGGACCAAATGGTTCGGGAAAGTCGACCTTATTGAGCATGATTCTCGGTAATTTATCTCCTTCTGAAGGCTTAATCAGTTATCAGAGGGAGAAAATTGTTCCCGTCGAAAATATCTATCAACACCTCAGTTTCGCCGCACCTTACCTCGATTTAATCGAAGAGTTTACGCTCGAAGAGACGATAGATTTCCATTTCAAATTTAAAGGGCTGTACAAGGACATGACCAAAGAAAAGGTGTTAGCGCTGCTGGGACTGGAGAAGTCGCAGGATAAGGCTTTAAAATACTTCTCTTCGGGAATGAAACAGCGTACCAAACTCGCTTTAGCCTTTTGCAGCAGTACTCCAATTTTGCTTTTAGATGAGCCAACTTCTAACCTTGATCAACAGGGGGTAGACTGGTATTTGCGCTTAATCGCTGA
The DNA here is from genome assembly GCF_001412655.1 of Pedobacter sp. PACM 27299. Lineage (NCBI taxonomy): Bacteria > Pseudomonadati > Bacteroidota > Sphingobacteriia > Sphingobacteriales > Sphingobacteriaceae > Pedobacter > Pedobacter sp. PACM 27299. The sequence goes on from NZ_CP012996.1 coordinate 153,852, forward strand.
TTTTACCGACGAAAGATTAGTCATAGTAGGGTCAAATCAGGAGGTCGAGTATTCATTTTGCGAGCATTTCCTCCAGGTAACTGACTATAAATAATGTCATGTTTTCATTTTTTTTCGCCCTTGAAAGGCATTTAAACGAAGAAAAGCGTATAAATAAATATTTTTTTAAAATACTATTGTGAGATTCAAAAATAGTATTTACCTTTGCAGAACGAAATAACGACCTGAGGGTCAGTAATATTTCAGATAAAATGATAAAATACGAACCTGTGAAAACAGGGGAAATATATAAAGATAATAAAATAAGAATTTTCATAGTTTAGTTTTAGGTTTAGGTTGATTGTGGCTTCGGAGTGGTTCCCGAAGCCATCTTTTTTTACAGGATTTTTTTCTCCAATGGCAGCGCCCATACCGTTCATTTTCTCTTTTTTTGTATCTTGAGCTTCCTAATACAGCTGCTGGGTTTTGGAATCAGCAAAAATAGATATGGATAAAGCGAGCATCAGAAAACAAATTTTGCCCATTAGAAAGGGGCTTTCTCCAGAAAAAGTGCAGGAACTTACTGAACAGTTACTGGAGCAGTTTAAGTTGCTCGACCTATCCAAGGTTAAAACCCTTCATATTTTTCTACCCATTAAGTCCCAGAATGAACCGGATACTTTTTTGATCATCAATTGGCTGAAAGTGCATCATGCGGAGATTAGAATTGTGGTGCCAAGGGCGGATTTTGAAACTTCATTAATGACACATCATTATTTTGAGGGAATGGACGATCTGGAAATGAACGCCTATCAGATTCTGGAGCCTCCGAAGGCAAAAGTTCATGAAGGAGAGATACAGATGGTGATTGTGCCTTTGATTGCGTTTGATCGAAATGGGTACCGTGTAGGGTATGGAAAGGGCTTCTATGACCGTTTCTTACAAGGAATAAGAACGGAAAAGATCGGCCTGTCGTTATTAGATGAATTGGTTGAAATTGACAATGTCAACGAGCATGATGTGCAACTTGATCGTTGTATTACGCCAAATCAGACTTACGTTTTCCCGATATAATGAATTATCTTTTCACCTGCTTTATGCCTCAATGGTGCTGTGACTTGATAAAGTCGGTCACCAGATAAGCAATGGCTTTTGCGGTAGCAGTACTTTCTCTGCCGTCGCTCATTTTGGCGGCACCTTCACATACGTGCATATAGGCGAATTTTTTCTTCGTTTGAAGGATGATCTTCCTGAGGTCGTTAAGATGGAATCCTGAGGGAGTAAAAGCGCTGGAGAGTATGTTTTCTACGCAGTCAAGGTCTATTTCCAATCCAGTGGGATTGGTTAAGCCAGAAAGCATGGGCTGCAATTCAATCAGGTAACTGTGGTCTATACTTAACAAGTCCTCAAAAAACACAGCATTTATATGCTGGTTTTTCGAAATTTCAGTTAAAATAGCGCTGTTGTTATAATTTTGATGCAGGCCGAAAATGGAATAATGCTGTAGAAATCCATGTTTTAAGGCATAACTAAAGCCATTTCCGCTGTGTCTGCCTTTTGCAGGACGAAGATCCGCATGGGCATCTATGTTCAGCACATCCATTTGTTTTTCAAAGCCCATGGAGCATCCTTTAAGAATAGGATATGCATTGTTATGACCTCCGCCGATAATGATGGGCGTTTTTCCTGCTGCTATGATTTTTTGAATGACTGGATAAACTTGTTCATCAATGTCGGCAACCGCGTTTTCAAGCTCGATATTCTCGATATTGGTGTTTTTCAGGCTGATGTTTTCCGAATTGATGTGCTCTAAATTTTTTTTTTCTGGATCTGGAAATTCAAAATGTCCGAGCACCATTAATTCATTTCCTGATAAAAAATGGGTGCTTTGTGTATTTAATAAAGCTTTTAATGCCGGAATCCAGGCTGTAGCTGCACCGGCAATGCCATGGTTGGCGCGAACGCCAATGTCTTCTGGAATACCCAGCAGCACAAAAGAAGCAGGGCTGTCTTTCAATTGCTCCCATCCGGAAAATAGGAGTAACTGTTCGCCAATTTTGCTTTCGCCCGCTCTTGAATTGACCAGCGCTGAAATTCTCGCTTTATCGTATATTTTTAAGGCTTCCATTAGTAGATTTTACCGTTAAGGATGATCTTTTTTATCTGTGATTGCCCGAAACTGTAAGGCAGAAAAGCCAGAGATGATAGTGGCCTGGTAATGATCAGGTTCGCTTTTTTTCCTTTCGTAATGCTACCCGTCAGGGCACTCAGTTCCATTGCTGCCGCTCCGTTTAGCGTACAGGCATTTATAGCTTCTTCTGGCAGCATTTTTAATTTGATACAGCCTAAAGACAGCACAAAATTCATATTGCCCGAAGGGGTAGATCCTGGGTTATAGTCGCTGGCAAGTGCTACAGGGGCATTGGCTTGAATTAATGCACGTGCATTGGCAAATGGAATACCCAGATAAAAAGAACAGGAGGGCAATAGGGTGGCTATGGTGTTTCCTGCAGTCAGGCTTGCGATTGCAGCCTCATCGGTGGCTTCCAGATGGTCTACAGAAACAGCCTGATGCTGTACGCCGATTTGTACACCTCCTGATATGGAAAGCTGATTCGCATGGATTTTTGGTTTGAGGCCATGTTTTGCTGCGGCAGTCAGCAATTGATCTGTCTCCTCAACGGAGAAAAATCCTTGCTCACAAAATACATCCATATAATCTGCCAGACCTTCCTCAGCAATTTTTGGCAGCATTTGATCTATAATCAGTGAAATATATCCCTGATGGTCATTTTTATAAGCAAGGGGAAAGGCGTGAGCGGCTAGAAAACTGGCTTTTACCGGAATCGGAAAACTTTCTTTTAGTCGGCGGATGACCCGCAGCATTTTCAGTTCACTGTCTAAAGACAGGCCATAACCGCTTTTAATCTCCATAGCGCCGGTACCTTGGCGGATCACATCGTTTAAGCGCAGGGAAGCCGCTTCAAAAAGGGCTTCTTCTTCTGCGGTTTGCATTTTTGCTGCGGAATTTAGGATTCCACCTCCCGCGGCAGCAATCTCTTCATAACTTTTCCCTGCAATTTTCATAACGAATTCTTCTTCCCTGGGGGCAGCGAAAACGATATGAGAATGGGAGTCACACCAGGAAGGCAGTACATAACCACCTTCCGCAGACCATGTTTCCAGCTCATTTGGCAATTGAAGCGGGAGGGCATCCATAGTTCCAAAGTCACTGATCAGCCCTTCTTCACAGAGGAGCCAGGCATTTTCCAAAAGAGGAAGCTGTGCCATTTCGGCACCCCTGAGCATCTTTAGCCCTTTAGCATGTAAGCCAACGAGGATTCCGATGTGGGTGATGAGTAATGAAGCCATGGTTAAAGCGGTTAAGTGTTTAGTTCTAACATCACCGGACAATGGTCAGAATGAACGGCATCTGCTAAAATAGTCACGTTTTTTAGTCTTTTCAACATTGGTTTACTTGCCAAATGATAATCGATACGCCAACCCAGGTTCTTTCCTCTGGAACCGGCTCTGAAACTCCACCAGGTATAATGGTGCGGATCCTTGTTGAAATGTCTGAAAGTGTCAATAAAGCCATTTGTCAGGAACATTTCCATCCACTCTCTTTCTTCTGGTAGAAATCCTGAGGAATTTGCGTTAGATTTTGGATTATGAATGTCGATCGCCGTATGACAGATGTTGTAATCTCCGGAAATGATCAGATTGGGATGCTCTTTCTTCAATTCTCCGATATAGTTGTCAAAAAAGCGCATAAATTCATACTTTTTAACCTGTCTATCGTCCCCACTGGAGCCAGATGGCAGGTACACACTCATTAAGGAGAACGTGTCGAAATCTGCGCGGAGAATACGTCCTTCTTTGTCAATCCATTCTTCTCTACAGCCATATTCTACATGATTAGGTTTTATTTTTGTTAAAATGGCCACGCCGCTGTATCCTTTTTTTTCTGCCGGAAACCAGTAATGGTGGTAGCCGAGCTGTTCGATTAAGACCAGGATTTCTGGAATTTGGATCGGCAATGCTTTAACTTCCTGCAGGCAAACCATGTCGGCATCGGTAGTCTGTAACCAGCCAATGAAATTTTTTGTAGTGGCAGAACGTATGCCGTTGACGTTGTAAGAAATGATTTTCATCAGAATTGTTGTGTTATAATGTCTTTGAAGAGACTGCTAAAATTATTTGCTCAGTGTTGTGGATGAGGGGCTGCTTAAAGGACTGTTTAATAAGCCGAAACCCCGGTCATTAATTCTTCCTGCCGTTTCATTTCTTTCTCCAGTTTTTTGGCCTCAGAACGTTTCAAAACAGTAATTGTCATTTTTACATCTACTGTTGGACGGTCATTTTTGTCGGTTTCAACGCCAGCTACCTGGTCAATCAGGTCGATCCCTCTCACCACTTCTCCATAAACGGTATAATTGCGGTCCAGGTGTGGTACGCCGCCAATCGTTTTATAAACTTCGCGCTGATATGCCGGGATTTTTGCTTTTAACCTTTTTGTTTCTGTCATGTCCAATTCCTCATCAGTAAACTTGCGGCCCTGAACCAGGTAAAACTGACTGCCGCTGGAGGCCTTTTCTGGATTGTCGTCGCGGGCAGCCGCTAATACGCCTTTTTTATGGAACAGGCTATCGCGGAATTCCGCAGGAACAGTATAGCCAACGCTTCCTTCTCCAAGCTGCTGTCCGGGTTTCGCATTTTTAGTGCTCGGATCGCCACCCTGAATCATGAAATTCTTGATCACTCTGTGGAATAAAGTGTTGTTATAAACGCCTTTCTTTGTCAATTTCAGAAAGTTGTCCCGGTGCAGCGGGGTCTCATTGTAGAGCATGATAATACATTCTCCCTGGTCGGTTTTTAGCCTTACATATTGGTGTTTTGGCTTTGCAGCAAATGCGGTGCTGAAGCAAAGACACAAGATCAGTATACAGAATTTCTTCATTATTTAGTCAAATTTAGGGCTAAGTTAAGGTAAATCTGCTTTATTAAAAGGGTCAGTCGTTTTCTCTCACAATTATGACTATTTTTGTTAAAACATGAAACTGCGACAAAAACTTACACTGGGCCTATGTGCATTTTATCTGATCACGATGATCGGATTTGCATTGAATATGCACTTTTGTGGGGGCAAACTTTCCGAGATTCGCTGGATAGAAACTGCCAGTTGCAGTGCCTGTAAAGCATCGGAAAAGAAGCAGCTTTCTGGCGATTGCTGTAAGGACAAATCGATTGAAGCGAAGATTAAAGACAGCCATCAGGTAGGGTCGAAAGTCAAGCTTCCAATGGATTTTAGCCTGGAAATGTTCTTTAGTCCAATGATTGCAGAGGTTTTCAGACAATTGCTTCCTACGTTATTCAGCAGAGTAGAAAATAAGGCACCGCCACTTTCTTCCATTCTCTCTCTTCACGCTTTCAACTGCATATTCAGAAATTAAACCAGGAATAATTTATTTTCCTTGCGGCAAGCTTGCCCTGAGGGCTTTGACGCGTTCGTATTTCGCTGTCAACGAGTTTATTATTAACACTAAGTTATATCCACATGAATACTATTAAAAATCTAATCCTATTTTCTATCGTTTTAATCGCAGGTAAAGCATCTGCACAGCAAATTACTACTGCTGAGTTACAGGTAACCGGTTTAACCTGCTCTATGTGTTCTCAGGCTACTGAAAAGTCTTTGAGAACTTTAGATTTCGTAGAAGCGATTGAGCCGGATTTGAATAAAAACCTATTTGCCATTACTTTTAAGAAGGATAAAGCGGTAAACATCGACCAGATTAGAAAGAAAGTAGAAGCTGCAGGATTCTCTGTAGGGAACCTAACTGCCGTTTTCAACTTTAACAATACTAAGGTAGATGATAAAGGACTGGCTACTGCCGGGAACAATGTTTACCAGTTTTTAAATCAGAAAAATCAGATCTTAAACGGACCAGTAACGGCAACGGTGGTCGACAAAAACTTTATTTCTGGTTCGGCATTCAAGAAAAAAGCTGCCCAATTGAAATCTGATACTTATGCGAATGGTGAAGGTCTGGTAAACGGTAAGAAAACACGTATTTATCACTTAAGCACCTAACAGTAAAGCATGAGATTTCTTAAATTTTTACTGGTGCCCATCGCGATTGCGATCGGGACCAGTGCTCAGGCGCAGGAATTATATGTGTTTACCGAGCCTGCCAGCAATATGCCGGCAAAATCCGTTGGATTCAGACTGACTAATGAAGGCCGGGTTAGTCCTGATTTCTCTATTAGAACCACTCCAGAGCTCATGTTAGGTTTCAATAAGAACCTGATGGTGCATGCACAAGGCTTTTTATCCAATATGGATGGCAGCTACAAGGTGGAAGGAGCCAGTTTATATGCGAAATACAGGTTTCTTTCTATAGATGAGATCAAACGTCATTTTCGTGCAGCCGCATTTGGAAGAATCAGTACCAGCAGCAGGCCCACGTTTTCTGAAGACATCAATCTGGAGGGTGATAATTCGGGTATTCAGGGCGGATTAATTTTCACCCAATTGCTGCACAAATTGGCCTTATCGACTACATTAAGCTATACCAGGTCTTTTGAACGCGATAGTAAACAGCAGCTAGGTATGCCTCAGCCAAATCAGATGCTGGGGTATAGCCTTTCTTCCGGCTATCTGGTACTTCCATTTGTCTATAAGAACTACAATCAGCCAAATTTTAACCTTTATTTCGAGGTTTTAGGGAAGACCAATCCTGAAAACGGAAAGTCTTATATAGATTTTGCGCCAGCCGTACAGATGATTATCAACAGCAGGACACGGATAGATTTGGGCTATAGGTTTGAAGTTGCAGGAAATGTGGCCAACCGTTATAATAAAAACATGTACATGATTAGAGCAGAGTTCAACTTTTACAATGTGCTTAAATAGGCTGCCGACGGTATTTCTTATCATACATCAACAATCTGCCTTTTAATTCGTTATACATTTGTAAATCACTAAAATATAGAATTATGAAAAAGGTATTTTTATTACTGGTTGTGCTTTCGATCAGCGTGGCATCTTTTGCACAAACCAAATGGAAGCTTGACCCTATGCACTCTTTCGTGAATTTCTCTGTTGGTCACATGGGAATTTCAGTTGTAGATGGTGCATTTAATAAATTTGATGGCACCATAGAAGATGCGAAGGCAGATTTTACAGATGCTAAAGTCAACTTTACAGTAGATGTAAATAGCGTAGACACACGTGTAGAGCCACGTAATAAACATTTGAAATCGGATGATTTCTTTAATGCCGAAAAATATCCAAATATGACTTTTGTGAGCACGTCTTTCAAAAAATTGAGTGGAAATAACTATGAATTGACAGGAAAACTGACCATTCGTGACGTCACTAAAGATGTAAAGTTCAATGTGGTTTTTGGTGGAACGCATACGGATGATAAAGGAACAACAAAAGCTGGTTTTGCAGCTAATACCACCATTAATCGCCTGGATTATAACATCAAATTTGATCCAACAGGAATGGGCGTAGCTAAAGACGTTAAAATCTCATTGAACCTGGAATTTGTTCAGGCAAAATAAGGACAGGATATTTAGGGGGGATACCCCCTTTTTACGATTTCATGATCATGAACAACTTATCTCAATTCCGAACCTTTAGTCAGCATTTACCTCTTCAGGATTATTTAATGCCCGTTCTATTTATGGGACATGGCTCTCCTATGAATGGGATTGAAGACAATGAGTTCAGTGCAGAATGGGCCAATATGGCGCATAATATTCCTGTTCCAACGGCTGTAATCGTCGTTTCCGCGCATTGGTTTACGAAAGGGACCCATTTAACAGCAATGGATTTTCCGAGTACAATCCATGATTTCGGAGGTTTCCCGCAAGCTTTATTTGATGTCAATTATCCTGCTCCAGGGAGCCCGGATCTAGCTGTCGCTGCTAAAAAACTGATCCAAAGTGTGGAAGTAGGTTTAGACCACGATTGGGGCCTAGATCATGGTGCATGGACAGTTTTAAGGCACATGTACCCAAATGCCAATGTCCCTGTGGTACAATTGAGCATTGATTATACAAAAGATGCCAGGTTTCATTATGAGCTGGCTAAAGAGCTGTATGAACTTCGTAAGAAGGGAGTGCTCATTATGGGCAGTGGTAATATGGTGCATAACCTGAGGATGATGAGCTGGGAAATGATCAATGGCGGTGGTTACGACTGGGCTTTAGAGATCAATGACCAGTTTAAACTGCTAATTCTGAGTAACGAACATCAGCCTTTACAGTCTTATCAGACTTTAGGTAAAGCAGCAATGCTAGCCATTCCTACGCCTGAGCATTACCTGCCGCTGATGTATACCTTAGGTTTGAAAAATGATCAGGAACCGGTTACACTTTTTAATGATAAGGCTGTTGCCGGCTCTTTAACGATGACTTCTGTCAGAATCGGTTAGGGATTTTACATCAATTTTCTCAGCCATTTTAATACCCATTCCTTTTTTTCATAAGGAGGATAAATCAGGTTGCTCATGTCCAATTTGGATTGAAAAACAACTGCTCTTTCATGAGAAAAAGTTTTAAATCCAAATTGACCGTGGCAACTGCCTAATCCGCTGCCATTGACCCCTCCGAAAGGTAATTTAGGATTGCTGATGTGGATCAGCACATCGTTTACGCAGGTTCCGCCAGCGCTGGTACTTTTAATGACCTGCTGAATCTGTTTTTTATTCTGACTAAAGATGTAAAGTGCCAGAGGTTTGTCCATTTTATTGACGAATGCAATGGCCTCTTCCATAGTTTTATAAGGGATAATAGGCAATACAGGGCCGAAAATCTCCTCTTTCATGATGTTTGCATTTTCTGAAAGACCGGTTAATATGGTGGGTAGAATGGTCTGTGTAGACTCATTTCCAGGGCCACCGTAAGGAAGCTTGGCACCTTTTGATACGGCATCGTCTACTAGTCCCTGGATGCGGTTATAATGTTTTTTATTGATGATTTTAGCATAGCTGGAGAGGTTGAGTTCCCCGTCATCTGTAAAGAACATCTGCTGAACTGCCGCCTTATATTTTTCTATGAATACTGCTTGTAACGATTCCTGTATGAGGATATAATCTGGTGCAATACAGGTTTGGCCCGCATTAGTGAGCTTCCCCCAGGCAATTTTGGCGGCGGCGATGTCCAGGTTAGCCGTTTCATCAATGAGTGTTGGTGATTTTCCGCCTAGTTCCAGGGTTAAAGAGGTCAGGTTTTTCGATGCAGCTTCCATAACGATCTTTCCTACAGCAGTACTTCCTGTAAAAAAGATGTGATCAAAGGGTAAACTCAGCAGGTGCGTAGAGAGCGTGGCATCCCCTTCAAAACAGCAAACTTCTGATTCTTCAAAGCATTCTTCAATCACCCGGCAGATAATTGAACTGGTTTCAGAACTTAATTCTGAAGGCTTTAAGATGGCACAATTTCCTGCGGCAATGGCTGAAATTAAAGGGGCCATCATCAGCTGAAAAGGGTAATTCCAAGGTGAAATAATCAGGCAAACACCCTTTGGTTCGTAATAGATCCTGTTTTTGGCCATTAGCGCCGTAATCGTTTTCCCTACTTTTAGGGGACGCATCCAGCTGCTCAGGTTTTTAATGGCATAATCTATTTCGCTGTAAATAAAAACAACTTCGGTAATTGCCGACTCAAATTCGCTCTTTCTTAAATCGCTCTGCAAGGCCGCATAAATCTCCTTTTCATACAGCTGTATACTGCTCTTTAAAGCACTCAATTTATTAATTCGTTGCGTCGCATTGCTATTTCTAAGTGTATATTTATACGCTTGCTGTGCTTTAAAAACGGAGTTAATAGTTTGTATCATAAATGCCGGCTAGGTGATGCTAATGAAAAGGACCTCTGCTGAGGTTACTAAATATACAAAATGAAACGATCTTCTGCTCATATTGAAGCTCGGTATGTAAAATTATCAAGTGATATAATGCTACAGCCAGGAGTAGGCCTTCAGGGATGAAAAAAAATATTTATCCGTTTAATATAAATAACAGACCAACCGACCGGGTAATTAGGTAGCCCCGGTTTAGAACCACCAAAATAGACAAAATGAAAAAATTATTTACCCTCTTACTGCTTGCAGGTGCAAGTGCTCAGGCTCAGCAAAATTCAGCGCTTAGTGTTGAAAAGATCATGCGTGATCAGAAATGGATCGGCGTAGCACCCACAAATTTCCGCTGGGCTGCGGATAGTAAAGTGCTGTTTTTTGACTGGAATCCTGAAAATAAAGATAAGTCAGAAGGTTTTCAAGTACAGGCAGCTTCCTTAAAAAGAGAGCAGTCGGATGAAAAGCTGAAAACTGCAGCTATTGGTGCCGATTATATTTATTCAGGAGACCGGTCGCTTGGTATCGTTGAAAAATCGGGGGATCTGTACCTATATTATCCGAAAACCAAGCAAGAGCAGCGGTTAACCCGCACCATTGAAAGAGAAATTAACCCTCGGTTTTTAAAAGATGGGACGGTAGTTTTTCAGCGTGGTGATAATCTTTTTACACTCCAACTGAAGAACAATGCAATTACGCAGCTGACGAATTTTGTAAAGGGAAAAGCAGGAAATACAGCGGATAAAGGCAAGCCTACCATTCAAAGTACCTGGCTAAAAGACGAACAAACCGAGCTTTTTGACATCATTAAAAAAAGAAACAAAGAAGGAAATCCGGTAAGGGGGCGTTTTGCTAACCTGACACCAGAAAAGCCGGAGAAAACGATAAAACCGATCTATCTGGAGGAAAAGTTCCTGAATGGATTAATCGTCAGTCCAGATGGCAGATATCTGAGCTATAAGCTGATGACGCCTGCTGCTGGCACTATAAATACGATCGTTCCCAATTTCATCACCGCTTCAGGGTATGTAGAAGATATAGCAGGTAGAACTAAGGTGGGGGAGCCTTTGCCAACCTTTCAGAGCTATATTTACGACCAGCAGCGAGATACTGTGTATAGTGTGCATACGGAGCAGATTCCTGGGATTAAAGATCTTCCGGATTACGTAAAAGACTATCCTAAGCAATTGGCAGAACGCCAGAAGAAAAACGAAGATCGCCAGGTGAATCTTAGCGGGCCATATTGGAATGAGGCAGGAACAGCTGCCATCATGCTGGCCGATGCACAGGACAATAAAGACCTTTGGATTTTGAAACTGGATGCCGCCACCGGAAACTTAAGCATCGTAGACAGACAAAGGGATGAAGCCTGGATCGGCGGCCCTGGGATTGGTTGGGGAAATGTAGGCTGGGTAGATCAAAATCGCTTTTATTTCCAAAGTGAAGCTTCAGGATACAGCCATTTGTATTTGGCAAATATCGCCAGCGGAGAGAAAAAACAACTGACTTCCGGGAACTGGGAAGTGCAGAAGCTAGAACTTTCAAAAGACAAGAAAACCTTCTATATCACTGCAAATAAAGACCATCCTGGGATCACGCAGTTCTATAAACTGGATGTAAATGGTGGGCCATTGGTGCAACTAACCAGTATGAAAGGTGGAAATGAAGTGACGCTTTCGCCGGATGAAAAATGGCTGGCCATTAATTATTCTTATATGAATAAACCCTGGGAGCTGTACATTCAGCCTAATAAACCAGGTGCAAAAGCCGTTCAGGTCACCAATTCTACTTCCGAAGAGTTCAAAGCTTACGCATGGAGGGAACCAGACCTGGTTTCTTTTAAAAATCGTTATGGAGCAGCTGTTTATGCCAGGGTTTATCCGGCTAAAAATCCACATCCAAATCGTCCTGCTGTAGTCTTTGTTCATGGTGCAGGTTATTTACAGAATGTGCATTACTGGTGGAGTCAATATTCCAGAGAGTATATGTTCAATAATATGCTGGCCGACAATGGTTATACCGTAATCGACATCGATTATACGGCAAGTTCTGGGTATGGCAGAAATCACCGCACCGGAATCTACAGACACATGGGTGGAAAAGACCTGACCGATCAGGTGGATGGTGTGAAAATGCTGGTAGAGAAATATAATGTAAATCCGAAGCATGTAGGGCTATATGGAGGCTCTTACGGTGGTTTTATCACGCTGATGGCCTTATTTAACGAACCGGATGTTTTTGCCAGTGGGGCAGCTTTAAGGTCGGTTACCGATTGGGCGCATTACAACCATGGCTATACCTCCAATATTTTAAATGAACCATATAATGATGAATTGGCTTATAAACGCAGTTCTCCGATCTACTTCGCCAATGGTTTAAAGGGAAATTTGTTAATGTGCCATGGTATGGTAGACGTGAATGTGCAGTTTCAGGACATCGTAAGGCTCTCTCAGCGCTTCATTGAACTAGGGAAAGACAACTGGGAGCTGGCTGTTTATCCTGTTGAAGATCATGGTTTTGTGGAGCCATCCAGCTGGACGGATGAGTATAAACGCATTTATAAATTGTTCGAAACGACTTTGAAAAAATAAATAGAGAAAAACTAATTCTTGATACTGATGTATAGTTTTTGTCTATATGTATATCAGTATTAAGTATCTGTTATCTCTTGAATTTGGTTGCATTTGAGGGGATATAGCCTTACCTTTGTAGCACGAAATTAAAAAACAAATAATTATGATTAATATAGGTCAACAATTCCCATCATTCTCAAAAACTGCTGTAGTTAGTATCGAAAAAGGTAAAGAATTCGAAACAATTACTTCAGATTCTTTAATCAACGAAAACAACCAGTGGACTTGTATGTTCTGGTGGCCAAAAGATTTCACTTTTGTTTGCCCAACAGAAATTGCTGAATTTAACAATAACTTCAATGAATTCCGTGACCGTGATACTACCTTAATCGGTGCATCTACGGATTCTGAATTCGTTCACGCTGCATGGAGAACTCACCACGATGATTTACGTGATTTGAAATTCCCAATGTTAGCAGATACTTCTAAATCTTTAGCTGAAGCTTTAGATATTTTAGAGCCAAACGAAAAAATCGCTTACCGTGCTACGTTCATCATCGATCCACAAGGTATCGTACGTTGGGCTAGTGTAAATGACTTAAGTGTTGGTCGTAACGTTAAAGAAGTGATCAGAGTACTAGATGCTTTGCAAACTGACGAACTTTGCCCATGTAACTGGGAAAAAGGTCAAGAGACTTTAACTGTATAATTTTACTGTTTAATCCTGAGAATCCCTGTAAAATGCATTTTTGCAGGGATTTCTTTTACCCAAAAATTTATTTATCATGACAGCAGCAACAGAAACTATTCAAGAATTATTAGCCCTAGTAGGTCTTGAAACAGAGTATAGAAATGAAAGTCTTACGCTTTTAGAAAAAGGCAATTCAAGATACGTACGTGATTTAAAATTGAACTTAAGCAGCACTTTTACCTCAAGTCATTTGAGCGATAAAGAATGCGCATTGATCGCATTGAGTATTGCTGTAAATAACAACAATAAAGTATTGATTGATTTCTTTGAGAAATTAGCAATCACAAAAGAAGCGACAGCGGAAGAAATCGCTGAAGCAGTAGGTTGTGCGTCTTTATTGGCCTTAAATAACGTGTTTTACCGTTTCCGTCACTTTACCGGAAAAGAGAAATATACTCAGATTCCTGCGCGTGTACGCATGCAGATTATGAGCAGCCCGGTTACTGGTAAAGAATTTTTTGAGTTGATGAGCATCGCCGTTTCTGCCGTTAATGGCTGTGAAATGTGTGTGAATGCACATGAGCACTCGATCTTGGCTTTAGGCGCTACAGAAGAAAGAGTATTTGATGCGGTCCGTATCGCTTCAATCGTTACTTCTGCAGGAAAAGTAATTTACTAATTTGTTTGTTCCTGAGCAACTGAAGGGTTGATGAGGTCCTAATTAAAAAAGAAGCTTGACTATTCATCGGCTGAAACTTTTTGCGCTAAACAGCACAAAACTTTCTAGGCCGTTTCATAGCAAAGCTTCTTTTTTTGAAATTAAGGTTCGGAAGTCGCAGCGCTTAATGACTTTAACCGCTCTCTTGCATGAGTATTATCTGGATTGACTGTTAAAGACCGTTTGTAGTTTATGATTGATTCATTGATTTGTCCGGCTCCTTCCAATGCCTCGGCATAGCTGTCGAAGGCATTCCAGGACTGTTGGAACTCCGTAGTATTCAATTTGAATATGGCTAAGGCTTCGGCTTTTTTACCTTCTCCTAAAAGATAATAGCCCATGGTGTTTAACTCACCTTCAGCCAGATTGAATTCAAATCTTCTGTTTTTCTCCAGCTTCTCTTTCCTGTAAAATGAAATGCCTACTTCAACGGACCCATTCAGGATTTTAGGGGCCATTGCTTGCACAATCTCCAGCTTTGGTTCTTCATAACTAAGGCCATTAATCACTGAATATATCTTGTTGCTGATGGGGTTAAGGTCTACATTTGTCCCTCCAGGGGCTGTATTGCCTAAGATAATGATCGCTTGCTCTTTATGTTTTTCCCTGACAATTATCGATCTGAAGCCATTGATTGCCCCGGTATGTGAGGAAAACTCAGAAGTAAAAGCGAGACCGGGGATTTTCATCTTGTTGAACATTATCCCGTAGGCATATTTCTCCATATTCGGTTTAAACAGGAGCTCCAGGTTTTTATTTGATAGTAACTGTTCAGTGTACAATGCCCTGTCCCATTTCAGAAGATCCCCAACCGTAGCATACATTCCCCCTGCCGCAAAAATGACCGCATAAAGGTTGATATAATCAGGTTTTGTATATTTTCCATACTGGAGGTTATAACCTGAGGCCTGTTTGCTGAGTACTTCTTTTCTCCTCTCCATGCCTGAGCTGTTCATCCCAAGCACATCCAGTATTCTTTCTTTAAGCACTTCACTGTAGGGCTTAGACCGCAGCGATTCTATGATGGCTCCAAGGATATAATAGCCGGAATTGGAATAACGATAGCGAAGACCAGGATCAGCCTCAAGGTCCGCGCTGCAATACTTCTCTATAAATTCCTGGGGCGTATATTCTGTCTTGCAGATTTCCCAGAAATCCTCTCTGCTGCCAAAATCACCAAGTCCGGAAGTGTGGCTCAACAACTGGTGAATAGTTACTTTTGTACCAATATCCTTTCTGTAATAGGGCAGGTAATCGGAAATATGTCCATCTAGATTGATTTTTCCTTCCTGATAAAGCTGTAGGATTAGCATCGCCGTAAACTGTTTGGTGAGCGAACCAATTCTAAATTTCGTATCGGCAGTATTTGCGGCATTCCATTCCCGGTTTGCCAAACCATAACCTTTGCTAAACACAACTTTACCCTTTTTCGCGACCAGCACAGTCCCGCTAAATTGATCAAGAGCTACAAAGGTCTTTACCAGTTTGTCGATCTGTTGACTTTCTTGATTTGTTTGTGCATGCAGCATCACCGGAAACAACACAAATATACAGAGGTAAATAAAACGGTACGGATTGGTGCTCATAATTGGGGTAGTCCATTAAGTCGGTGTAAGCCATTAACCAGTTTAGTCGTGAAATCCGGTAGCAGGAAGGAGTGTATTGCAGTATCTATAAAAGGAGAACTATGCTTTGAAGACATTCCAATCTTTGCGTTTCAGCAAAGCTTCGGGGATGAAAAGTATAGTTCTCCTTTTTAGTAGCAGTTAAGCGAGGTTTCTTCCCGCGTTTACGATACCATAAACGGTTCTGATAGATAGTTTTTCTAATGACTGCTGTTCTTCCTCAGAAATATTGTCATTTTGAAGCTGTTCTAATGCGTAATGCTGGATCAATACCAATGGCAGTACAATCTTCTCCCTAACGGAAATAGAGCGTTTCTCAACTGGGTAATTCTCCATCAGACTCTCATGTCCGGACAGCTTTAATAAAAGCTCCTTAGAGAGCTCAAATTCGTTGTAAAGCGTAGTCCAGAATGCGCCATATTCTGTATCATTGGCAAAATGGGCAGTAATGGCGAAATCGGCTTTGCTCATAGACATCATACAATTGTCGATAATGGTTTTAAAGTAGCCGGATTCCTGATAAGTTTTAACCACTTTGTCCCAGTTTCCAAGATCTAACTGGCTTTTTAGTGCGGTTCCGATCCCGTAAAAACCTGGTATGTTTTGCTTCAGCTGGCTCCATGCGGTGACGAAACTGATGGCTCTTAAGTCTTCGAGCTTCAATGCTTCTCCAGAATTTCTCTTTACCGGTCTGCTGCTGATCGTAATCTTAGACAATAAGGTAAGCGGAGAGAATTTCTCCAGGTAGCTCAGGAACAAAGGATGTTTACGTAAGGAAACAAAGGCTTCAAAGCTTTCTGTAGCCATTTCATCCAATAGGTTTTTATGTAAAGGATCCAGCAGGATGTTGTGTTTTTCCTTCATGCCGGCAGAAATCCCCGCATTGATCAGTTGCTCCATATTAAATTCGGCACTGTCAATCGATCCGTATTGAGAGCTGATACTTTGACCCTGAACGGTTAACTGGATGTTTTTATTGGCAATTTCCTTACCCATAGAAGCATAGAAACGGTGTGTTTTACCACCACCTCTGGAAGGAGGACCACCTCTGCCATCAAAGAAGGCCAGTTGAATATTATGCTTGTCGGCAGTTTCAGTAAGGGCTACTTTCGCATTAAAGATAGACCAGTTGGCCATCAAATAACCACCGTCTTTGGTACTGTCAGAGAAGCCCAGCATGATGTGCTGTTTACCGCCTCTGTTTTGTAAATGTTTTTTATAGAATGGGTGACTGTACAGCGTTTCCATGATTTCGGAAGCATCTGCAAGGTCATGTACGGTTTCAAAAAGAGGTACGAAATCTATGGTCAGTTCATCTTCTGTCCAGCCATTATATAGGAACAGTTCGATCAGCTGTAAGATATCACTCGCCTGCTGGCAATTACTGATAATAAACCTGTGACAGGCCATTTCTCCATTGATCTGCTGAATTTGCTTGATCTCTGCGATGGTTTGCAGGGTATCTTCCGTTAAAGAGTTTGCTGGTTCCGTGTAATTCACCTTGGCACTTTTAAAGATCATGGCCTTGATCTTCTCCTGCTCATTTAGGTTTTCATAGTTTTCAGGATACAGGGTCGTTAAAGGCTTGCTCTGGCGGCAATAAGTATGTACATCTCTTAGTACCCTGCTGTCTTGGCGGATGTCTAAAGAGGCAAAGTGACTGCCGTAAAGCTCCATCTTGCGGATCAGGTCTGAAACAAGGTCGGCAAACAAGCCGTCATGGTCTTCTAAAAGCGTGGTTTTAATCTTGTTCAGGATCTCAATTAAGCTGGCAGAAATGTCTTCTGTAGCAATATTTGGATTAAAGGCCTGTGCGTATAGCGTTTCTTGTACTAAGGCAATATTTTCTTCTACACCTCTAAAGGTAATACGGCGTTTCAGATTTCTAAAGTCCCTGTAATAACATCTGAAAAGGATCTGACGCAGCATTTTGGACACCTGAATGGTAGAATCGGCATGCACATTAGGATTCCCGTCACGATCGCCTCCTGGCCAGAAGCCAAGTTCGATGATTTTTTTAGATTCCAGGTTATAATCATTTAAGCTTTGGTCAATCTCCGATTGGATATTGGCAGCAGCAAAATAGAATACATTTTCCAGGTACCAGGCCAGGCTCAAAGCTTCATCTACTGGAGTAGGTGATTTTTTGTTAAAGAATGGCGTTTTACCCAATTGCTGCAGCAGCTGATTGATGGTAGAAATGTCATTCGTCTTAATGGCGGTGGTTAAGTCGGTAATGATCGATAGCACACTTCCAGGATAGAACTGGGTAGGGTGGGCGGTCAGTACCAGTCTCAGGGAAAACTCTTCAATTAGTTTCTCAATTTTTTCGGTTAAGGCTGGATTGTCAACCGCCTTCTTCAGATAAACAAGTAAAGCACTGTGTTCTTCTTCTGCATTTAGTTTATTGAAGGAGGCATCTTCAACAGCATCAAACAATACCACCTGGCGTTCGATGTATTGAATGAAGCGGAAAAGTAGGTCGATAATGTCTTTCTTAGAATTATTTTGGGTATACTTTTCAAAAAATGCATTAATGATTCCTGCTGGCGTTTCGTGGTTCTTGACACCATCTTCGCAATACTTAATGAAGAGCGGAAGCAAAGTTCCGGTATCTTTTACTCTGTAGAAGGGAAGGGTAAGGAAAAGGCTGTTGTAAAGTTCAAATCTGGAGACAACCTCATTGTTGAATACGGACTCTCTCTGGCCTTTAGCGCGTTGTTTCTGCATCATCTTTATGGTTCATTTTTTCGCGCTTAAGCTACCAAAAATGATTCGGAAAAGGGAATAATGCGGTTAATTAATTTAATTGCGGTTGTGGACTAAATTTATTAACTTAGAGGTATAGAGGTTATACAAATTCCTTTTAAAGAATTGCCGAGTTTGGCGTATGCGCTGAAATGAGGCAGAATTAATTGTTAATTTTTTGGGGTTAAACAGCCGTTAAGAATATTCTTAACGGCTGTTTTTGTTAGTGTACGTCTACCGGAATGGCAACGTTTTTCTTGAATTTCTGTAAGTACAGCAATGGAATAGAGCACAATAGCACCAATCCTGCCACCCAATAGGCGTCGCTGTAGGTCAGCAGTAAACTTTGTTTGGTTACCGCACCTTCAATTGCTTTCAATGCCAGTGATTTGGCATCCAGGTAATTGTAGCCCTTTGCGATAAAGCCCTGAATATAGCCATTGAAACGCTCTGTAAAGGCCGGGTTGTTTTCGTTGACATTCACCAGTAAGTTACTGCGGTGGAAGCCTTGACGAACGTGGATTAAGGTCGTTAAGGCTGCAATACCAAAAGATCCGCCCAATTGTCTCATCATGTTGTTCAATCCTGATCCCTGTCCGATTTCAGCACCTTTCAGGTCCTGAATCGCCAATGTAGTCAGCGGTACAAATAGTAAGGCCATACCTACACCTCTAATGATCAGTGGCAGGAAGAAATCTCCGGTTCCCGATTGTAAAGTCGAGTTGCTTAGCATAGAACAGAAAACGAAGAAAAGGAACATTCCAATGGTTGCCATAAACTGTGCAGGGATATTTTTCTTGAGCATGATCCCGATAAAAGGCATCATGACAATCGTACAAAGTCCCCCTGGGAATAGCAATTCTCCAGTTTGAAGCGGCGAGAAGCCCAGTAAATTCTGACAAAAAACCGGAAATACAAACACAGAACCATATAATCCGAATCCTAAAATAAAGGAGGTAAACATCCCTACAGAGAAACTACGGTGCCTCATAATTTTAAAATTCACAATCGGGTGATCTGTGCTCAGTTCTCTCCAGATGAAGAGCAATAAGCCCAATACGGAAGCCACAGCCAATGCCGTAATGTATGGTGTAGCGAACCAATCTTCACTTTCTCCTTTTTCTAAAACCGTTTGTAAACTACCTACAGCAATCGCGAGTAACACGATGCCCCACCAATCTACCGGCATTCCTTTTCCTTCTTTTGGTGTTTCCCTCACAAAGGTATAGGTACAGTACGCGGCGAGAATTCCAACGGGAATGTTCACATAAAAGATCAGTGGCCAGGAGCTCACTTCCAGTAAATATCCACCAATAGTTGGACCTACAGTAGGGCCTACTACGGCTCCCAGTCCAAATAATGCGGTGGCAATACCGATATCTTCTCGGGGCCAGGTTTCAATTAAGATGGCTTGTGCGGTAGAAATTAATCCTCCTCCAGCAAGTCCCTGAAGGATACGAAAGGCGATAAGTTCTTCCAGATTGGTCGCATTTCCGCAAAGGAAAGAGGCGATGGTAAAGAGAACAATGGAAAAAAGGAAATAATTTTTACGTCCGAAACGACTCCCCAGCCAGCCGGACATGGGTAAAACGATCACATTCGCGACCGCGTAACCGGTGGATAACCAGGCCACGTCCTCGAGGGTTGCGCCCAGGTTACCCTGTATCTGAGGGATGGCAACGTTCACAATGGTGGTATCAATCAGCTCCAGTAAGGAGGCTGTGATTACCGTGAACGTGATCACCCACTTTTTTAAACCTTTCTCGGCCATCTTGTTAGTCTTTTATAGAAACGGAAACTTTTACACTCATTCCAGGACGAAGTTTTTCCAGGATTTCTTTTGGAGCGTTGGTAATCTTAATCTTTACCGGAATACGTTGCACTACTTTCACGAAATTTCCTGTCGCATTATCTGGAGGAAGAAGCGAACCTTTTGCACCTGTAATCGGCGCGAAATTGTATACTTCACCTTGAACTTCCGCATTTGGATAAGCATCTACTTCTACTTTTACTTTTAAGCCCGGTTTGATGTCTTCCAACTGCGTTTCTTTGAAGTTTGCAGTTACATAAATGCTGTTGTCATTCACGATAGAAAACAAAGATTGTCCAGCTTGAACCAATTGTCCTTTTTGAACATTCTTTTTAGAAACAATCCCTGTTGCAGGAGCTTTAATATCGGTATAAGACAACTGTAATTTCGCGAAATCTACATCTGACTGGCGTTGTGTAACTCCATTATGGCTCACTGCCAGTTGAGATTGTGTAGTTCCTACTTGTTTTACTGCTGCAGCATATTGATCATTTGCAGCTGTAAAAGCGGCTTGTGCAGATTCTTTCTGCGCTTTAGCCTGGTCAAATTGCTGCTGGGTGATTGAACCATCTTTTACCAGATTTGCATAACGCTCATAATCTTTTTGCGCTAGGGATAATTTTACCCTTGCAGCTTCGATATTTGCTCTTGCAGTGCTGGTATTTGCTGCGGTAGCGGCAATCTGAGATTCAGAAACCCCTACACCTGCACTAGCACCCATCTGGCCTGCCTGCGCTTGTTCTAGCTTCACTTTATAGTCGCTGTCGTCAAGTTTCACCAAAACATCGCCTTCTTTTACTCTCGTGTTTTCTTCGAAATTGATGTCTTTTACGTAACCGCCAACACGTGCAACAACCGGACTGATGTCGCCATCAATCTGTGCATCATCCGTGTCTACGTGTTTGCTGTAATAGATGAATTCTTTTACCCCGAAAATCCCGCCTACAATGATCAATACTGCTAATATGATCGGGATTACTATATTCTTTTTTTTCTTTTCAGTTTCCATTGGAATTTATATAAAAGGTTTTTATTGGGAGATTTTTCCCGTTGATTTTAATAAGGTATAATAGGCGAGTCCGGCATCGGCTTTAGCCAGTTCCAGGTTAATTTTAGCCTGGTATAACAGCGTTTCTGCATCAATTCTATCAATGGCAGAGGCCACGTTGTTTTTATATTTTGAAGCCAGTAATTTGTCGTTTTCTGTGGCCTGTGCGATAGAAGTCTCTAATACTTTAATCTTGTTGACCGACAGCTGGTAATTCTGATAATTTCTATTCACTTCAGTTTTCACCTGGTCGGAAAAAACATCTTTCTGAAGTTCTACGTCTTTCTGCTGAATTCTGGCATCAGTTACTTTATGCTTATTGGTCCAAAGTGTACCGATATTCCAAGAAACATTGGCGCCTAAAGTCATAGGTACTAAAAACTGATGAGTTGGCGGGATGAAAGAACCGCTTGGGTTGATATAATACAAATCTGCCCCAACGCCTACGGTAGGCAAAGTATTGGCTTTTACAGACTTAATATTTACCTCGGCTACTTTATTCCTGATGTCAAACTGTCTCAACTCCTGACGGTTTGCGAAGGCCTGATCCAGGTAGCTGCTTAACGCAGGAAGGGTTTTCAGGTTATCGTTAGGATCTGTTGGCAGCAGCTCGGTATCTTCAGAAATCCCTAGCAATACATCCAGATTGTAGTTTATAATCTTTCGGTTGTTTTCAATCTCCATCTCTGTTAAAGAGACGTTTGCTTGTTGCAACTGGAACCTGAGCACGTCATTTTTGGTGACGATACCCTGGCTAAAAAACCTTTCTGCCTGTTTCAGCTGGCCAGCGATGGATTCCAGATTTTGCGCCACCACCTTTTTACTTTGGATGATTTTGTAAAGTGAAAAATAAGTGTTGATCACCGCATAGCTGATCTCCTCCTTATCTTTATCTGCATCTAATCTGGCCACCTCTGTTAGCAAACGAGTGGATTCCTCTGCGTACCTCAGCTTTCCACCACCATAAATCAGCTCTTTTACGCTTGCTGTACCCACAAATGCATCTGCACGTTTTGGCAAATTAATTGGGTCAGCACCGCCGATGATGAGTTGATTGGTTGGAATTTCAGCATGATTGTACAGAAAAGAAGCCTCTGCCGTTGGCAAAGCCATGTCTTTGGCAATGCTCAGCTGATTGATCGCTGCATCTACCTTGTTCTGAGAACGCTTCAGGTTTTTGCTGTTTTCAATGCCGAGCTGTATGGCCTCCGATAAGCTCAGGTTTTTGGTGTTTTGCGCGTAAAGCATTCCCGGCAGGAGCAATGCGATGACGCTGAACTTGATTCTATTTATCATTATTGGGAGTTAAATACACGATGAGAATGTCTTTTAGATGAGCGATTAGACGGTTGGTAATCACGGATTTGTCTTCTTCGTTGTTGATATCGAGAATCGTGCCATAGGTGATTTTTGCAGGAGAGATGGCCACGTTGCTAATGGTGCCCATTACTGTAGCAATAAGCATTCTCACATCTACCTGTCGGAAACTACCTTCTGTAATGCCATCATCAATGATTTGTTCAATCACAACAAGGTTATTGGCCATGGAGTTCTTTACTTTCAGAAACATCTCCGGGCGCTGGGAAAGCGTCAGTTCTCTGTGCATCATTTTATGCAGACCTGGGTTACATAAAATACGCTTCGCATAGTTTTCAACTACTTTCAGTAATTTTTCCATGTGAGAGAGTTTATCCTGACTGATGCTGAGGAGCTGCTCATTGAAACCGAAGATTCTTTTGGACATAATTTCCATGAAAACTCCTTCTTTGGAGCCGAAGTAGTAGTTGATCATGGACATGTTAGCTCCTGATTCTTTCGCGATTTGGCGGGTAGAAGTACCTTCGTAGCCCAATTCTGTAAACAATCGCTCCGCAGCGTCCAGAATACTTGCCTTTTTATCTGCTTTTTCCATTTCTAAATTTGACGAAGCAAAATTAATCAATCGATTGAATAGTTGTAGGGCTGGACTAGATTTCGAGTCTTAATTGACAAACGGTTGACAATATATACGGCAATATTAAGTGGATAGTTCTGTGCTTGCTGCTTCCTATTTTGAAATAAATCAATATCTTTGAGGCCTAAGTATATTAAAAATGACTAACGAAGAAAATAACAACAGTTTTGATTGGGTATATTATGTTTTAGGCCTGTTTTTCGGAACTTTAACAGCAGCAATAATCTCAGGCGCATTTTTATGGTCTGTATTAGGTGGAATTATTGGATTTATTCTTTCCGCAATGTTCTTGAACGGATTGGTTAAAGGACGCGAATACTAGTCTTTTTCCCATTTTTTAATAGGAACTGCTAATCTGAACTGACCGTTTATTCCTAAACGATCCATTTGGAAGCAAGAAGAAAGGACACCATGTCATTTGTGTGACCTGAAATCTGGTTGCTAAGGTTTTGTAAGGTTAGTCAGCATAGTCATTAATATCGGCGTATTACGCAATTCAATTCATTGAAATAACATATAAGTAATATAGAAAATGCCGGATCATCAATTGATCCGGCATTTTTCATTTAAAGCCTTAGTTAAAGTGGTATAAAGGGTGTTTATATAAGGAGTATTGACTGATTTTCTTAAGAAATCCCATTCTCCTGATGGCTATGACGCTTTGTTCGCAGAAAACTGTCTAGATAAGCGAAAGCCAATAGAACATCTACAAATAGAAATATTTTAATGAAAGTGGGCGTGAAGTATTTACTAAAGTCCAGTTGTCCGGAGCTGAATAACTTGCCGAATTTTGCATCCTGAAAAGTAAAATCGCTATTGGCGACAATATAAGTCACTATGGCGAGCATCGAAAAGATGAAAAACCCAGAGATACTATAAATAATGCGTTTGTCTACCTTCGTCTTCATCGATACCGGTGCGATTTCCAGCTTTACCTGCTCCATCACATTTCTTGTAAATGACATGGAAGGTTCTTCCAAACCCAATCCGCTCATCTCTTTATTGATTTCCAGGAACTCCTGATATAGGGAACGGTATACTGGATCTGAGGCAATCTTAGCTTCCACAGCCAATTGCTGTTCCTGGCTGCTGCTGCCATCAATATAATCCCAGATTTCTTCTTCTATAGTGATCATAATAATTCCTTTACTTCGTCTTTTAACAAATATTGTAATTTTTCTTTCAGTCTGATTCTGGCGCGGTGCAATTTTACTTTTACCGTGTTGCTTTCCATATTGAGCGTCTTTCCGATCTCTTCCAGACTTTGTTCGCCCTGATAGAACAGGGTGATGATACTGGCATCATCGGCAGAGAGTAAGGCAATGGCCTGGTTGAGGTACACATAACCCGATCTTTTTTCTACCAGGTCTGAATTGAAGTCAGAAGTATGGTTTTCCAGCTGAAGGATACTCCCTTCATCGTCGATCGATTGTACATCCAGTCGCTTTTTGCGTAAAAAGCTCATGGACGTGGTGTAGGTGATAGTATACAGCCAGGTAGAAAATTTTGCAGTCTGCTTATAGGTACCGAGGGCCTTGTATGCTTTAATGAAACAATCCTGTGCGATCTCTTCTGCATCTTCCCGACGTTTGGAAAAACGCATTGCCAATGTAAATACAAAGCGCTGATGACGTTTTACCAGTTCGGAAAAAACCGCGGTATTGCCCGACAGGACTTCAGTAATTAGCTCGTTATCGGATTGCTTATGCTGCATATATTTTTAGACGCGCGTCTTTTAGATAGTTTTATATAGGGAATTAGGTGGTTCTAGATTTACTGCAGGTATTTCTGCTTGTCTAGCCAGTTTTTTTCCATCGCATAAGAAACGATCAACCCTAATCCTCCGAAAATGCTGAGGCATCCAAAATAAACGGCCACTCCTTCTTCGTCATCTAATCCGATGTTCCTTACAGTGAATAAGGCGACAATCAATCCTAATCCTAATCCAACTAATAGTAAGCCGAATTTTAAACTTACAAAAGGCATTGGTGCACTCGGTCTTGATTTGGCCAGTCCTGGATCCATGCCGCGTTCAATCATGGCCATTTTTTCTTTGTTGGACATATACCTCAACCCAAATACAAGGGCGGTAGTACAAAGGAAGAGTGTGATCGGTACTAATATTTCGTTTCCCATTTTATTAAATTTTATATGTTAAAGATCTGTTTTATTGAACTGATGTTCTGTAAGCTATGACCACATGAAAATGAAACAGGTTACAGGAAAAATAGAAAAAAATAAAAAGGGTGTAAAAAGGCCATTTAAACACGAAAAGCCCGGAATTACCGAGCTCTTCTGATTGCGAATGGATCTGCTTATCCCTGAGGTTTTGCAATAATGGCTACTGTTAAACGGCTTATGCAGTTCATTTTACCTTTATCGTTGTATATTTTTATTTCCCAGACATGGGTTTTTGCGCCAATATGCAAGGGCTTACAAATGCCGGTAACGAGCCCGCTTTTAACCGGTCTGAGGTGGTTCGCATTGATTTCAAGGCCTACAGCCATGAATTTTTCCGGGTCGATGCATAGGTAAGAAGCAATGCTTCCTAAGGTTTCAGCAAGGACTACAGAAGCTCCGCCATGCAGAATTCCTGCTGGCTGATGCGTTCTTTCGTCTACAGGCATGGTCGCTGTTAAAAAGTCGGCACCAATTTCCGTAAACTGGATATCCAGTAAACCTCCTAAATGATTTTTCGGGCGATCATTTAACCCTTCCGGTGTAAATTGGGAGAACCACATTATAAATACCTTTCTTCGATGATACCTGTATGATGAATTACATGACCTGCAATGACAAACAACAAGGCTCTAACACTGATTTGACGCTCAGAGGCGGTACCGCTGCGGTCAAGTTCGTGATCGTTTAAGGACTTAAACAAATATAAATTAGCCTTTCTTAGCAAGGCAAATTCTTCTGAAAAACTCTGCAGACTGCGGTCAGCGAAATGGGCATTCGTCACATAATCATCTTCATCAAAGCCAGGCAAAGCATGCTGTTCTGCACGTGCAAAACAGGTTAAGCGGTATACCAAAATCCTTTCTGTATCCACAATATGTCCTGCCATTTCCTTAATCGTCCATTTTCCTGGCGCATAGGCATAATCTGCTTTCTCTGTCAGGGTATTTAAGAACTCAGGAAAATCAGTCCCTTGTTTTTCTAAGAGATCAAGGATGTCATCACCAGAAATTTTACTGATGTAAGTCTCCGCCCAGGCGGGATACTCATGTGTTTGAGGTCGGTTCATAAGTTATACTGCTTTTTAAAATGATGCGGAAGGTGGTTCCTTTTTCCAGTTCAGAGTCTTTTACAAAAATCTGCCCGTTATGATAGTTCTCGATAATTCTTTTGGTCAATGATAACCCAAGCCCCCATCCGCGTTTACGAGTGGTATAACCTGGTTGGAAAACGGCGTCGAATTTAGATCTGGCAATGCCTCGTCCAGTATCTGTGACATCAATAAAGACTTCTTCTTTGGTTAAGTTTTCAATGATATCTATCGTGATCGTACCCTCATTCTCGATGGCATTTGCTGCGTTTTTCAATAGGTTTTCGGTCACCCAATCAAATAGAGGCACATTCAGCAAGGCCCGAACTTGCTCATCACCGGTAATCTTAAAAATGATTTTATCCGAAGTCCGCAGTTTAAAATACTCTACAAAATTATGGATTACGGTATACACCACATGATCTTCTACCATCGGTTTGGAGCCGATTTTAGAGAAGCGGTCGGTGATGACCTCCAGTCTTTTGATGTCATTTTCCATCTCCGCAATCAATGGGTCGTCCTCTGCATTGAACCGGGATTTCATCAATTCTACCCAGGCCATCAGCGAAGAAATAGGAGTGCCCAGCTGATGGGCGGTTTCCTTGGCCATACCTACCCAAACCTGATCCTGTTCTGCTTTTCTTGCCGAACTAAAGGCCACATAAGCGGTGAGGAGAAACAAACCGATCACGGCGAGCTGGATATACGGGAAATAACGCAGCTGCGTTAAAGTTGGGGAATCTTTGTAATAAACATACCATCGTGTATCGTCAAGCCCTATAATAGGGGTTGGAGGATGCTGTTTTTTCATCATATTCAGCTCCCGCAGAAAATAAGCGGGGTCATAAGTCAGCCCATCTTTCTTTTGTAAATCATAATTGGTTTTCGTAGAATCCAGTCCCTGATAAGAAAGAATTGTCCCTTCCTGATTGATGATCATGATGGGTAATTTGGTATTTGTTCTGATGAGGTCAACCAGATCTGTTGTATTTTCATCGTCATACATGGCCAGTGATTTTTCGGTCACCTTGACGAAGAGCTGAAATTGCATTCTTTCTTCACGTTCCATCTTTTTCACGAAGAAATCGCTATACAATACAGAAGCAGTACCAATCACGATGGCAAAAAATAGTAAAAAGAATTTCCAGCGGCGCTTTTTTTCGTATGGATTCATAGGTTATCCGGGCAAATTACAAAATACCATTCAAAAATAGCGGAATAGAAAGGTAACGGGGTAAAAAATATATCTTTGTAATTCGTATGATGGAAAAGAAAGTAAGAGTAAGATTTGCCCCTAGCCCGACAGGCGGGTTGCATTTAGGTGGTGTACGCACCGCTTTGTTTAATTATTTGTTCGCTAAGCAGCATAACGGAACATTCATCCTTAGGGTGGAAGATACCGATCAGACCCGTTTTGTGGAGGGTGCAGAAGCTTATATCGCTTCCTGCCTGGAATGGTGTGGCATGAAACCGGATGAAAGTCCTGAATTGGGTGGCCCATTTGCACCGTATCGCCAGAGCGAACGTAAATCTACTTATAAACAATATGCAGATCAGCTGATTACTGATGGTTTTGCTTACTATGCTTTTGATACCCCGGAAGAACTGGATGCTAAACGTAAGGAAATTCCTAATTTCACGTATGGCCTGTCTACGCGGGGCGACATGAGGAACTCTCTAACCTTAGCTGATGCTGAGGTAGCCGCACTCTTAGCTGCAAATACGCCTCATGTAGTTCGTATAAAAATCCCAGCTGATGAAACTGTTTCTTTTACAGATTTAATCAGAGGTCATGTGAGTTTTGATACCAATCTGGTAGATGATAAAGTATTATTGAAAGCTGACGGCATGCCAACCTATCATTTAGCGGTAGTTGCAGATGATAAAGCGATGGAAATCAGTCATATTTTTAGAGGTGAAGAATGGCTGCCGTCTGCACCGATTCATGTACTCCTTTGGAGATACCTGGGCTGGGATGATGAAATGCCGCAATGGGTACATTTACCATTAATTCTGAAACCTGATGGCAATGGAAAGTTGAGTAAACGTGATGGAGATCGCTTAGGCTTCCCTGTTTACGCACAAAACTGGACAGATCCTAAAACAGGAGACCTGACTAAGGGATTCAAAGAGCTGGGCTTTATGCCAGAGGCTTTTGTGAATCTTCTGGCCATGTTAGGCTGGAATGATGGTACTGAAAACGAGATTTTCTCTATGGCTGAGTTGATTGAAAAGTTCTCTATTGAACGAATCAGTAAAGCCGGCGCAAAATTCGACTTTGAAAAAGCAAAATGGTACAACCACGAATGGATCAAAAATAGTCCGGCAGCCGCACTGTTGCCAACGGTTAAACAAGCATTTGCTGCGGAGGGAATCGACATCAACGACGAGACCTATTTAGCAACAGTAATTGACCTGATTAAAGATCGCTGTCACCTGTTAACAGATTTTGTTCCTCAAAGTGCTTACTTTTTTGTAGCACCAGTAGAATTTGATCTTCCAGCAGTGCAGCCAAAATGGTCTGCAGAGAAAGCGGCGTTTTTTAATGCTTATGCCGCTGTGATTACTGATGGATTAACTGCCTTAGAATTAGAGGAAAAGTTCAAAGAATTGGCTGCAGCGCATAGTTTTAAACCTGGTGAACTGATGCTGCCTTTCCGCATTATGCTGGTCGGCGGTAAATTCGGTCCGGGTGTATTTGACATCGCTATAGCTCTAGGCGCGACAGAAACTATCCAAAGAATACAGAATGCTTTAACTGCATTTGCATAAAAATAAACTTTTCGTTTAAATTGGTATAACAATTGTCCCAGATTTTTGTAAACCAATTTAAACGGAATTTATATGCAATGGTTCGGTAAAGGAAGTGGAAATATTGAAGACAGACGAGGGATGAGCGGTGGCGCCATCGGTGGTGGTATAGGAATCATCGTCGTGATCCTCGGATTGTTCTTCGGACAAGATCTAACAGGCCTGGTGAGTCAGTTGCCAATTGGAGAAGCGACTCAGGGAACACCTAAAACAGGAGACCCAACAGATCGTGAGGGGAAATTTGTAGATGGCGTACTGGCCTCCACAAATCAGGTATGGGAACAGCAATTCCAGGAAATGGGTAAAGTTTATGAGCAGCCAAAATTAGTCCTATTCACCAATAATGTACAGTCCGCGTGCGGAAGTGCCAGTGCCGCAGTAGGACCGTTTTACTGTCCCGGGGACCATAGAGTATATATTGACCTGAGTTTCTATCAGGAGTTACAAAACCGTTTCGGTGCCGGCGGCGATTTTGCACAGGCCTATGTGATTGCCCATGAAGTAGGACACCATGTTCAGAACCTATTGGGGATCTCAGAAAAAGTGCAGCGCGCCAAATCACAGCTCAGCGAAAAAGAATACAACAGACTTTCCGTAAAACTAGAGTTACAGGCAGATTTCTTTGCAGGTCTATGGGCGAACCACGCTCAAAATTTAAAAGATTTCAAATTGGATGAAGGCGATCTTGAAGAAGCCATTACCGCTGCAAATGCAATCGGAGACGATAAATTGCAGAAACAGGCCCAGGGAGAAGTGGTGCCCGATGCCTTTACTCATGGTACCTCTGCTCAAAGAATGTATTGGTTTAAAAAAGGCTTCGATACCGGCGATTTCCGTCAGGGAGATACTTTTAATTCCTCACAACTTTAAGAGTACTGCAAGTTTTTTGATATAAAGCATGTTTAAACAAGTTTTATTCTTCAAACTTACATAAATTAGCAAAAGACTATTTGCACAATTATGCATTGGCAGCTGAAGATTCAGCCGCTTTATTTATTTAAGAATGATACTAATTGTAGATGATACCCCCGAGAACCTGATCTCATTAAAAAAGGTTCTGGAGAAACATAATTTTGAAGTAGATACCGCATCATCAGGAGAAGAGGCCTTAAAAAAGTTCTTAAAAACGAATACGTCCTGATTATCCTTGATGTACAAATGCCTGGAATGGATGGTTTCGAAGTTGCTGAGGCCATTTCTGGTTATAGTAAAGCGAAGGAAACTGCGATTATCTTCCTCTCTGCAGCGAATACGGAAACGAAGTTTATCACTAAAGGATATTCTTCCGGTGGATTGGATTATATCACCAAACCGGTAGATATGGACATTCTGCTGCTAAAAGTAAAAACCTTTTACCGCATTTATGAGCAAAGCAGAAAGCTGATTGAAATACAAAAAGCTTTAATGGATGAAATTGAGTTCAGAAAACAAGCAGAGCGTAAAAAAGATGAATTCATCAGTATCGCCAGCCATGAACTGAAAACACCGCTCACCAGTGTGAAAGGATATGTGCAATTACTCGAACGAAGCATTGATAAAGGGGATGTCCCCACCTTAAAAAAGCACCTGGCAAAAGCACAGGTACAGCTGGAAAAACTAAATGAACTTATTACCGATCTTCTGGATATTTCTAAAATCGAAAGCGGTAAACTAAAGTTCAATAAGCGACCGTTTATTATAGATGACATGCTGGACAGTGTAATCGAAATTATTCATCAATCCAATCCCGAATTTAAGCTACTGAAAACCGGATCGGTTAAGCGGGAAATCTGTGGGGATGAAATGCGCATTGAACAGGTCGTGATTAACTTCTTAACCAATGCCATAAAATATTCACCAGGGACTTCAGAAGTGCATATCACCGTAGAAGACCGTGGAGAAAGCGTCTATGTAGGTGTGAGGGATTTTGGAATTGGGATCGATGAAGAATTGCAAAAGAATGTATTTGAAAAGTTTTATCGGGTAGAAGAAACCGCAATTCATTTCCAGGGATTGGGAATTGGACTTTATATCTCCGCCGAAATTATCAAAAGACATGGTGGTGAGGTAGGTGTCAAAAGTATCCCTGGAGAAGGGTCCGAATTTTATTTTAATATTCCATTTAATGCTACATCCGAAAAGGATTAAAAAGAAAATTAATTATGCTGCAAAATAAGCAACGATCTTTAAGAGGAAAACTCCGCGTTGGATTAGGCCTGTCGTTACTGGTGCTATTTATTAGTTCTATGGCCTCTTATCAAAGTATTACCAGTCTGATTCGCAGTGCGGATCTGGTGCACCATAGCAATGAAGTCATTACCGGGCTGGAAGAAATTATTTCTACCTTGAAAGATGCAGAAACCGGACAACGTGGCTATCTGCTGACGGGAGAAAGGGTCTTTTTAGACCCTTATGACGGAGCGAAGCAACGCGCAGTTACGCTAATGCAAAACATAGGATATCTCACCAAAGACAATTCCTTGCAGCAAAAACAGATTGCCAAATTGGATGAAATCATCTCAGGAAGGCTAGGTGTTCTTGAAAAAACGATTAAGATCAAGGAAAGAGGTGGAAATGTGAGTGTTTCTGAACTCCTTAATGGTAAAACGTATATGGATAGCGCCCGCGCGGTGATTTCCAGTATGGAAAAGGAAGAAAAACGATTGTTGGAAGAACGTACGGCAAGCATGAACAAGCTTTCCAAATTTACGCCGATGCTTATTGTTCTGGCGGCATTGTTGGCCATCCTGATTACCATCTTCTTTTACCGTAAAGTGATTTTCGATTTCAATGAGCGACTGAAGCTAGAAGAAGAATTGAGAAAGAAAAATGAAGATATTGACCGCAGAATAGAAGAGGTTCGACACATTGCCGGACAAATTTCCAATGGTGATTATGACGTCCGGGCAAATGAAGCCGTTCAGGATGGATTAGGAGGAGTAGCCCTATCGCTCAATGGCATGGCAGAATCTCTAAAATATTCCTTCTCGCTCCTGGCTGATAAGGAATGGTTGCAATCTGGGATTGCCAGTCTGAATGATCAGATGGTGGGCGAAAAAAGTGTTCCTGAGCTTGCGAATGATGTACTGGAAAGCATAGTTGCCCATACCAATAGCCATGTAGCTGCCTTCTATTTATTGGAAGAGGAAAGCCAGCTGGAATTGATCGCAGGCTATGCGCTGCTGGAAAGAGAGCGTCAGCAAACTTTAAGATTAGGAGAAGGACTTGCCGGTCAGGCCTGGAAATCTGCGAAACAGATTTTAATCAACGATATTCCTGATGAAGAATTAACCATCAGCTATGCTGCCGGAAATACCAAGCCGCGAAATGTGGTTGCCGTTCCTGTTTTTCGACATAACGAACTGGTTGGCGTGTTGGAACTGGGCTCTTTAAATACCTATAGCCCTTTACAACTGGATTTCATAAACACGATTTCTACAAATGTAGGTATTGCTATTCACGTGTCTCAAAACCGTAAGAAATTACAAGAATTCCTGGAAGAAACACAGGCGCAAGCAGAAGAATTACAGGCACAACATAGTGAACTGGAAGGTTTGAACGCCGAATTGGAAGCGCAGACTCAGAAAATACAAACCTCAGAAGAGGAGCTGCGGGTGCAGCAGGAAGAGCTTTTACAAAGTAATCAGGAGCTTGAAGAGCGCACCAGCTTACTGGAGGAAAAAAATCAACTGATTCAGGAACGCAACCTGGACATTCAGCAAAAAGCCGAACAGCTGGAGCAAAGCACAAAATATAAATCGGAATTCCTGGCCAATATGTCTCACGAATTGAGAACACCATTGAATTCCATCTTGTTGCTTTCTAAGCTGATGTCTGATAATAAGGATCTGGACGAAGAATATATTGAGTACGCAGAGGTGATTCAAAGCTCTGGACAAGGATTACTGGCCCTGATTGATGAAATTCTCGACCTCTCTAAGATTGAGGCCGGAAAGATGAAACTGGAATTTGCCGAGGTGCCAATGACGGAAGTAGCGGCAGATATGCGCTCCTTATTCTCGCCTTTGGCTGCCGATAAAAAGCTGGAGCTGGAATTAGAACTGGCCCCAGATCTGCCACTGGTAGAAACAGACAAGATGCGACTGGAGCAAGTGCTTAAAAATTTGCTTTCCAATGCCATTAAGTTTACCAGCAAAGGGAAGGTAAGCATGAGCATCAAAAAAGATGAAACGAAGAAATTCTTGTTGTTTAAGGTGTCAGATACTGGGATCGGAATCCCCGCCAATAAACAAGCGATGATCTTTGAAGCGTTTCAACAGGCAGATGGCTCCACACGACGCAATTTTGGAGGAACAGGCCTAGGACTTTCGATTAGCCGTGAGCTGGCGAAATTATTGGGCGGCGAAATACAGTTGAGCAGTCAGGAGCAAGTAGGTAGTGAATTTACCCTGAAATTACCGATCAAACATGCTGATGCCTTGATTTCTGGTTTCGCTGAGTCAGAAGCTGCAGTGATTGCTAAACCCATTTTCGCTGAACCATTCGTGGAAGCACCTATCGCACGTTTCACCGTGCAAAATATCCCTCAGGAGATTGCCGATGACAGGGATGATATTCAGCCAGGTGATAAAGTAATTCTGATCGTCGAAGATGATACTAATTTTGCAAAAACACTGCTGCAATTTACCAGAAAACGTGGCTATAAAGGAATTGTAGCGGTAAGAGGTGACGTTGGTATCGAGCTGGCCAACCTATACAAACCATTGGCAATTTTACTGGACATTCAGCTGCCGGTAAAAGATGGCTGGCAGGTGATGGAAGAATTGAAATCTAATCCCGCAACCAAGCCAATTCCAGTACATATCATGTCCTCTCTGGAAGTGAAAAAGGAAAGCCTGCTGAAAGGTGCGGTTGATTTTATCAATAAACCGGTGGCCCTGGAACAGATCAAGAATATTTTCCAGAAACTCGAAGATGCATTTAGCCGCTCTCCGAAAAAAGTATTGATCGTTGAAGAAAATAAACAGCATGCCGAAGCATTGAGCTTCTTCCTCAGCAATTATAACATTCAAACGGAAGTAGTCAATAATGTAGGAGAAAGTATTGGTGCCTTACATAAAAATGAGGTCGACTGTGTGATCCTTGACATGGGTATTCCGGATAAGAACGCATACGAGACCTTGGAAACCATTAAAAAGAGTGAAGGATTGGAGAATTTACCGATCATCATCTTTACCGGTAAAAACTTGTCGAAAGGGGAGGAAATCAGAATCAAGCAATACGCAGATTCTATCGTTGTTAAAACAGCACATTCTTACCAGAGAATCCTGGATGAGGCTGGTTTGTTCCTTCACCTGGTAGAGGAAAAAGAAACAGAAGGAAGACATAAAAATAAAAAACAAGCTACCGAGCAACTGGGTGGATTATATGAGGTCCTCAATAATAAAACAGTTTTAATTGCCGACGATGATGTTAGAAACATTTTCTCACTCACTAAAGCATTAGAGCAGCATAAGATGAATGTTTTAGCGGCTACGGATGGAAAAGAAGCCCTACAGCTGCTTAAAGAGAATCCAACTGTAGATATTGTCCTTATGGATATGATGATGCCGGAGATGGACGGATATGAAAGTACCAGGGAGATTAGAAAAATTCCAACCTTCAAACAATTGCCTATCCTGGCTGTTACTGCGAAAGCAATGATGGGCGACCGGGAAAAGTGTATTGCAGCGGGTGCTTCCGACTATATTTCCAAACCGGTAGACATCGATCAGCTCATCTCCTTGCTCAGGGTATGGCTTTATGATAAAGCGTAAATTGAAAAAGGTTTAAATGAAATGCTCAATTGTTTTTGATATATGGCAGAGAATAAAATATTAATAGTAGACGACGATAACAGGAATATATTTGCCCTTTCGGCAGTGTTAAAGTCAAAAGGTTTTCAATGTGTTTCGGCAATAGGTGGGGAAGAAGGATTAGATCTGCTGAAAAAAGAGAAAGGAATAGCAGTGGTGTTAATGGACATGATGATGCCCGGAATGGACGGTTATCAGGCCATGGCGCAAATGAGTAGACATCCGGAGCTAAAAGAAATCCCCGTGATCGCCGTAACAGCACAAGCCATGCTGGGAGATCGTGAACGGTGCCTGAATGCAGGTGCCGTTGGTTATGTTTCCAAACCGATCAACGTGGATGAATTAACAGACCTGCTTAAGCTTTATATTTAACCTAATTTGGAACTTCCCGCTGTTAATGACGATCAGGTTGAAATCCTGCTTACAGATCTTCTGGAGCAATATGGCTATGATTTTACGGGGTATTCTAAAGCCTCTTTAAAAAGAAGGATAAACCGTTTATATGCCCTTGATAAATCGCTCAGTTTTGCCGAATTTCGGTACAAAGTAAATAATGATCCGCTTTATTTTAAGCGGTTTGTTGAACAGATTACGGTAAATGTGACGGAAATGTTTCGTGATCCACAGTTTTTTAAAACACTGAGAGAACAGGTACTACCCCAACTGGGCACCTATCCCTTTATTCGGATCTGGCTGGCCGGATGCTCTACCGGAGAAGAGGCCTACTCCATTTCTATTGTTTTAAAAGAGCTCAATTTATTGCATAAATCATTAATCTATGCCACTGATTTAAATCCTGCAGTACTCGAGAAAGCCGCTCAGGGGATGTTTGCATTGGCGCAAATGAAACAATACTCGGAAAATTATATTGCAGCCGGTGGAACGCAGGATTTTTCCAGCTACTACAGTGCAAATTATTCCCTTGCTAAATTTGATGATGAGCTGAAAAGTAAAATCATCTTTTCTACGCATAACCTGGTTTCAGACCATTCCTTCAATGAATTTCAACTCATCCTATGCCGAAATGTTCTGATCTATTTTGACCGGGACCTGCAGAATAAAGTGCTTGAACTTTTTGATGATAGTTTGGAAGATTTGGGTTATCTCGCATTAGGAACAAAAGAAACGATTGAATTTTCGGATATTCACAAACAATATAAACGATTACCAGGAAATAAAATTTGGAGGAAACAACGCTAATGAAGAAGTGTAGAGCATTTATCATCGGAGGTTCCGCAGGAAGCCTGGAAGTACTGTTAAAGGTCCTGCCAGCTGTAAACCCAAGCCTTTCCTTTCCGATTGTTATTGTCATACACCGAAAACATGGAGCCGATTCTTTACTGCCAGGTTTACTTTCCTCAAGAACAACAATGCCCGTTAAGGAAGCTGATGAGAAGGAAATGATGGTTCCTGGAATCATTTATATTGCCCCCTCAGATTATCATTTACTGATTGAAATGGACCGTACTTTCTCTTTAGACTACTCAGAAAAAGTGAACTATTCCAGGCCAGCGATAGATGTGACCTTTCAGACCGCAGCAGAAGCGTTTAAAGAGGAGCTGGTTTGCCTGCTGCTTTCGGGCTCTAATGCCGACGGAGTAAATGGGTTGGCAACCGTAAAACAATGGGGCGGGATAGCTGTTATTCAGCATCCAGACTCTGCTCAAGTAGCCTATATGCCAGAACAGGCAAGGAAAAATGTAGCCATAGATCGTATCTTACGTATCGAGGAAATTGCAGCGTTTATAAATTTACTAAGCTAGAAACAACAATATATATAAATGGGGAATTCGAAAAAGGTTTTTGTGTTTGATGACAATGCGGATATTTTGGAATTGTGTACGATCATTCTGGAGGATGCAGGCTATGAGATTAAAACCTCTGCGACTTCTAACCAGATCATTGATCAGGTAATGGCCTATATGCCAGATATCATCTTTATGGACAACTGGCTGCCGGATGTGGGCGGCATTGACGCGACAAGGGAATTGAAAAGCGATGAACGCTTAAAAAATATTCCTGTGATTTATTTTACCGCTAATAATGATGTGAAATCTCTGGCAGAACAAGCTGGAGCGGATGGTTACTTGTCTAAGCCCTTTGATATTCAAGAGCTGGAAGACATTATTGAAAAACACCTAATGTAGTTTTATAAGTAAAAAGGTCAATAACCAATAGCTGGTTATTGACCTTTTTTTATGGGAAAGATTAGGCCTGTTTATTTTACGCCAAGTACATCTACACCCTGCTCAAAAATTACATCCACAGGAATGCCTTTTTGAGTTAGCTTGTCTAAGTCTTTTTGTAATTCAGGACTAATTACCGCATTCTCTTTTTGAACTTTCGCTACCGCCGCCTTATCACCATTCCCCTGAAGGGTAATGATCAGTTTGCTCAGCTTGTTCATTGCCGTTTCGAATTTAGTGAAATCTACTTTATAGGTGCCGTTCTCATTTCTGATGAAAGCGCCATTCTCTTTGAAGAAGTTGAAACATTGCATATTGGCTTTACCATGAGCACTTGCTGCGCCAAATCTTACTGAACGTAAGATCCCTGCCATATAAGTGGTATAGAAAGTCTTTAAATCACCTTCCAGCTCACCCTTTTTCAGTAATCCTGTGACCATATATAGCCCCAATACATCAGCTTTTCCTTCTTCTAACCAGGAATATTGCTCTTGCAAAGCTTCTTTTACGAAACCTCTACCAGTAACTGTTTTCTTGATTCCTAAACCATGAGCAACCTCATGGAACATCACATTGGCAAAGAAAGCATCGAAATTGATGTATTGCTGCTGGTCTTTGTCGATCAGTTCTTTTGAAATTGGCACCAGGATCTTGTCAAACTTGGCTTTCATCGCATTTTTCAATTGAGAACGTCTTGTTCCTTTTTTCTGTTGAATGATCTCATCATTCGGCAGGTTTACAGCAATTGTTTTTGATCCAGCATTACAGTCTCCAGCATAATAAACAACATCATAAGCGTTCAATTCAGAGTCTGTACCTGGTTTTTCTTTTTTATACTTTGCATCAACTGGTAATCCTTCTTGTAATTGAGGCAGCATGGCTACATATTTAGCCAGGCGCTTGCTCCAAACCTTATCTTTTACCAATACATAAGATTCATAAGAAGCTCTGGCATTGAATAGTTTATCTTCATAATTCTCAATTGGGCCGATGATGATGTCCAGATTATTGGTTTTCATGTCTAACCAGGCATAATCACTTGCGGTAAAATCATCTGAAGTTAAAGCATCTGCACGCAGGTTCAGGTATTTTTTGAATCCTGCATCTTCCGTTAATAAAGCGGCTTGTTTCAATAATGAAGAGGCATTTTGTAATTCTGAAGCAAATAAGACATGGTAAGGAATTTCCGTTAATTTTCCGGTACTGTCTTTTTGGATTACAGAATACTGGTTGAACTTGTCTTTAAGGTCTGATTTTTCCAGCTCTGCTTTCGTCATTCCTGCAGGGTAAAAAGTAGCTCCATCAGGTTTTGTGCCGATGCCGGCAATAAATGGCTTATCTCCGTTTAAGCGATCCCATGGGCCATAATTGATCCATACAAAAGCTTTGGTTTTTTCATCTTTTATAGTACTTAATAAGCTGTCGCGCTGTGGATAAGCCTGTTTCCAGAACAAATCATCCATAATCTGTGCAGCCTGAATCAATAAAGGCAAGATCTTACGGTCGGTAGCAGATAAATCGTTCAGGTTGGTGCTCAATTTCACTTTCTCATAGATGGCAATCCGCTCGTTTACGTAACGTTGCAAGCTGTCTTCACTGGAAGTGACTGCTTTGGCATGGGTATTGGTGTTTCCCTGAGGATTACCACAAGACGAAATCCCTGTAGCGATCGCGCATCCGGCAATAATAAGCGTTAATTTGCTTAAGTTCTTCATATTGATTTTTGTTTTTTTATCGGTAGCAAAGTTACATCAAATGCGGGCATTTTTGTCGTTATCCTGCATTGATATGAGTATAAGATGGCAACTAAATTAGTAAAAAATAGTAATTTTACCACTTCTATCCCCTCTACTATGATACAAACCTTTCAAATTAAAAGCGCGGGCTTAATGATGGGCGCCTTATTTTTTATGGCTTCCTGTTCCACAAATAAGTACGCAGCGACGAATAAAATCTATAAGGATCAGGCTACTGGATTTGCCGAAATTATCAAATCAACCCCCCCGGTAAAGCAGAGCAAAGAGACGCTGGATCCAACGATGCAAGATTGGATTGGTTCTGTAAATTTTGGAATGCGCCGTCCAAACTTTGTGATCCTGCACCATACTGCACAGGACTCCCTGAACCAGACAGTGAAAACTTTTCTGAATAAGAAAGCCGAAGTAAGCGCACATTATGTGATCGGCAGAGATGGTAAAGTGGTTCAGATGGTGAACGAATACCTACGTTCTAACCATGCAGGAGTAGGGAAATGGGGCAATGATACAGACCTGAACTCTTCTTCGATTGGCATTGAGCTTGATAATAATGGTAAAGAGAAATTTGCAGATGCCCAAATAAACAGTCTGGTGACACTTTTAGGCGTACTAAAGAAGAAATACAATATTCCTGCAGCTAACTTTATTGGCCATTCCGATGTTGCGCCTAGGCGCAAAGTAGACCCTTTAAATTTCCCCTGGAAGGTTTTGGCGAAAAAAGGATTCGGACTATGGTATGATGAGGTGTTAAAAATGCCGCCGGTAGATTTTAATACAGAACTGGCATTGAGAGCAATCGGATACAATGTAACCAATGTAAGCTCCGCGATAGTGGCCTTTAAAATTCATTTTGTACAAACGGACATCACACCGGTTTTGACACCAGCAGATAAGCTGATCTTGTTCAATTTATACACTAAATACTTATAGACTCCTTTGCAGGCACTTTCATGGGGAAGGCGTAGGAAAATTCACTGCTGAAAAAAGGCCAGATTCACGGATATTTCCGCGGATCTGGCCTTTAATATTTAACCTTTATTTTAGGGGTTGATGTTATTTTTTTGCTTTCGCCCAGGCATCTTTCAATCCAACCGTACGGTTAAAGATCAAATGATCCGGAGTAGATTCCTGATCTACGCAGTAATAACCTTTACGGATAAACTGGTATCTCGAATCCAGGTCTGCACTGGCTAAATAAGGCTCGATATAGGCTTCCTTAATCACTTCAACGCTATCTGGGTTCAGGTAATCTTTGAAATCACCTTCTTCAGCATCTGGAGATTCTACGGTAAACAAGCGATCATAAGTTCTGATTTCTGCTTTTTTAGCATGTTTGGTACTTACCCAGTGAATCGTTCCTTTTACGTTGATACCGCTGGTATCTTCGCCACTTTTCGATTCCGGAATATAGGTACAATGAACCTCAGTTACGTTTCCTGCTTCATCTTTAACGAAGTTTTCACATTGTACGATGTAAGCATGTTTCAATCTTACGGTAGCACCAGGCGCTAGTCTGAACCATTTTTTAGCCGGTTCTTCCATGAAATCTTCGCGCTCAATCCAAAGCTCATTGCTGAAAGGAATGGCTCTGATTCCACCTTTATCTTCTGCTTCAGGGTTGTTCTCACCATTTAAGGTTTCTTCTTGTCCTTCAGGATAATTAGTAATGATCAGTTTAATCGGGTCTAAAACCGCCATCACTCTATTTGCTATTTTATTCAGGTGCTCACGTACGCAGAATTCTAATAAGCTCAGTTCGATCAGGTTTTCTCTTTTAGCAATCCCGATTCTTTCGCAGAATTCACGGATACTATCAGGAGTATATCCTCTTCTTCTCAAACCGCTGATGGTAGGCATACGCGGATCGTCCCATCCGGTTACCACACCTTCATTTACCAATTGAAGCAATTTTCTCTTACTCATTACGGTATAAGAAAGATTTAAACGGGCAAATTCATATTGTTTAGAAGGGAAAATTTCCAGATGCTCAATAAACCAATCGTACAGTTCACGGTGAGATACGTACTCTAAAGTACAGATCGAATGCGTGATTTGCTCAATGCTGTCACTCTGTCCATGTGCAAAGTCGTACATCGGATAAATACACCATTTATTACCTGTACGGTGATGCTCTGCATGTTTGATGCGGTAAATAATCGGATCCCGCATGATCATATTCGGGCTGGACATATCTGCCTTCGCTCTTAAAATACGTGCGCCATCAGGAAATTCACCAGCTTTCATACGGCCAAACAAGTCCAGGTTCTCTGCAATGCTGCGGGAACGGTATGGGCTGTCTGTACCAGGTTCTGTTGGGGTACCTTTCAAGGCAGCGATTTCTTCCGCAGTACTGTCGTCGATATAAGCCAGGCCTTTTTCAATCAGTTTAACTGCGAAATCGTATAAAGTATCAAAGTAATCTGAAGTATACAGTTCATTTTTCCACTCAAAACCAAGCCATTTAATGTCTTCCTGCTGGCTATCTACGTATTCGGTTTTCTCAGTTACTGGGTTGGTATCATCAAACCTAAGGTTTGTATAGCCACCATATTTCTTAGTCAGACCGAAGTTCAGGCAAATTGCCTTTGCGTGTCCGATGTGTAAATAACCATTGGGTTCAGGCGGAAAACGAGTAACTAGGGTCTCGTATTTTCCACTTTTCAAATCGTTTTCAATGATCTCTTCAATAAAGTTCAATGATCTTTCCTCACTCATAAAAACTGTAAATTTAGTCTTCAAAGTTAACATAAAACCGCTAATTTACTTACATTTACAACCTACTATTCGTATATTTTATGAGCAACACATTAAACAGACCCATTCGGGTTTTAGTGGCTAAAGTTGGATTGGATGGGCACGATAGGGGGGCAAAAGTGATTGCCACTTCCTTACGGGATGCTGGAATGGAAGTGATTTATACTGGCCTTCGACAAACACCCGAGATGGTGGTAAACACCGCTTTACAGGAAGATGTGGACGCAATTGGGGTCTCGATCTTATCCGGAGCCCACATGACCGTTTTCCCCAAAATAGTAGAAATTATGAAACAGAAAGGAGTGACAGATATTTTGCTGACCGGGGGTGGCATCATTCCTGAAAGTGATATGGACAAGTTAAAAGCCATTGGTGTTGGGGAATTGTTTGCTCCAGGAACGACCATGGAGACCATCACTAATTACATCAAAGACTGGGTAACTGAAAACAGAAATTTCTAATCTCCTTAACCGCATAAACAGACCTTATATGGCTCATCAAAATCTTTTATCAGAAATCAAAGAATCGGTATTATATGTGACGATTAACAGAGAACAAAAGCTCAATGCACTCAATAAGGATACTTTGGCCGAATTGGCAGCGGTGATTGCTGAT
Organism: Pedobacter sp. PACM 27299; assembly: GCF_001412655.1. Taxonomy (NCBI): domain Bacteria; kingdom Pseudomonadati; phylum Bacteroidota; class Sphingobacteriia; order Sphingobacteriales; family Sphingobacteriaceae; genus Pedobacter; species Pedobacter sp. PACM 27299. The sequence continues at coordinate 196,052 of NZ_CP012996.1, forward strand.
GCTGCACAGAACGATGAAGTGCGTGCAGTACTGCTTACTGGTGCCGGACCAAAAGCCTTTGTTGCAGGAGCTGATATTTCTGAATTTGCTGCTTACTCAGGTGAACAAGGCGAAGCGTTGGCTAGAAATGGTCAGCATCAAGTCTTTAATGCGATCGAAAACTGTCCGAAACCTGTGATTGCCGCGATTAATGGGTTTGCTTTAGGCGGTGGATTGGAACTGGCTATGGCCTGCCACATTCGAATTGCTTCAGAAAATGCAAAATTGGGATTGCCGGAAGTGACTTTAGGGTTGATTCCGGGATATGGTGGCACCCAACGGTTAACGCAGCTGGTGGGAAAAGGAAAAGCCATAGAAATGATCACTACTGCAGATATGATCACCGCTGCAGCAGCAGAGAAAATAGGCCTCGTTAATTACGTCGTTCCTGCAGAAGAATTGCTCGCAAAAGCGGAAGAAATTCTATCAAAAATTAAACAGCGGGCACCACTTGCGATTGGCAGTGCCATCCGCGCTGTTAATGCCGCCATCCGACATGATGAAAATGGCTTCGAAACGGAAATCAAAGAGTTTGGTAAGTGTTTTGATACAGAAGACTTTAAAGAAGGTACTTCTGCATTTTTTGAAAAAAGAAAAGCAGCCTTTTTAGGGAAATAATCACGTTTAAAACATATTTAAGGCCCATTTGATGTTTCTTCAATGGGCTTTTTTAATGGATAAAAACTGACCTTTTTATAGGTCGTAGGATTTAAAAGTGTAGAAAATTTTTCCCATACGAAAAAAGTATATATATTTATCTGGTTATAATACAGTAAACTATTTAATTTCCCTATGAGAAAAATATTGATTGTTGACGACGAAATAAACATCGGTTTATTACTTTCTAAGTTTTTAACCAGAAATTCGTTTAGCGTCTCAACAGCTACAAGTGGTGTTTCAGCGATGGAATATCTGGCAAAGGAAAGCTATGATCTGGTTTTGTGTGACTACCGTTTGGAAGATACGGACGGGAAAGAAATGCTCATCAAGATCAAAGAAAGTTATCCCGGCACTGGAGTAATCATTATTACAGGATATTCAGATATTAAACTAGCTGTAGAACTCATTAAGCTGGGCGCCTATGATTATATCACCAAGCCTTTGTATCCGGATGAAATTTTAAATACCATCAATAAGGCGATTGATACCCAAACTGCTTTGAATGAAAACAGATTGGAAATTCCGGCAGAAACGCCAAAACAAAAGGGCCAGAAGCAGACTTATAGTCATGCCGAGAATTTCGTGATCGGTGCAAGCGGCGCTTCTAAAGAATTGCAAAGGCAGATTCATTTGGTGGCACCCACAACTTATAGTGTCATCCTGACTGGCGAAAGCGGAACAGGAAAAGAGTCGGTGGCCATGGCCATTCATTTGAACAGCCCACGTAAAGATTTACCTTTTGTGGCCATGGACTGCGGTTCATTAACCAAAGAGCTGGCAGGAAGTGAATTCTTCGGCCATGAAAAAGGATCTTTTACCGGGGCATTATATACTAAAATTGGCCATTTCGAAATGGCGAACGGCGGCACTTTGTTTTTGGATGAAGTTGGCAACCTTTCTTATGAAATCCAGGCCGCCTTATTAAGGACGGTACAGGAACGTAAGATCAAAAGAATCGGAAGTACCAAAGAAATTGAACTGGATGTAAGGATCATCGTGGCTACGAATGAAAATCTGGCAGATGCAATTCAAAAAGGAAAATTCAGGGAAGATTTATACCATAGGTTTAATGAGTTTTCTTTGAGCTTGCCGCCATTAAGACAGCGTGGAAACGACATTATGGTATTTGCACATACCTTCTTAAAAGGAGCAAATCAGGAGTTAAACCGCAAGATTCATGGCTTCTCTCCGGAAGTGGAAGAGTGTTTCATGACTTATAACTGGCCAGGGAACGTGAGAGAGCTGAAAAATGTGGTCAGAAGGGCATCATTGCTGACGGAAACGCAGGAAATTCAATTGAAAGCACTGCCATTAGAGATCTCTACTTATGCCAAAGCTTCTGCTATGGAAACTTCTATTGCCCGTACTGAAAAACCTCGTGACCTTAAAAATGCGGCTTTAGAAGCAGAATATGAAGCGATATTGAAAGTATTGAGAGAAGTGAATTTTAACAAAACAAAAGCGGCGAAGATCCTGAATATCGATAGGAAAACGTTGTATAATAAAATGAGAGCTATCAATTTGGAAAGTTAAACGCGAATGTCTTTATTCACCCATAAACAAAGGAATAACATCAACCTGGTGATTATCATCGCCTTGGGTTGTTTAATTGCTTATTCTATACAGGGGATCTTTGGATCAATTTTAAGTACCCTGGTGTTGTTTACGATATTAAGACCCGCGTATATCTATCTGGTAGAAGAGAAGAAATGGAATAAACGCCTTTCTGCTCTTCTGCTATTGTTTGCCTCTGTGCTCGTACTGATTCTTCCTTTCTACGCCTTAAGCACAATGGTGATCGAGAAAATTGCAGAACTGCAAAGCGATCATATCTATTTTAAAAATATGCTCTTCAAGTTAAAGCACCTGATTCCGCTCAACAGCGACTTTCAGAATCTGGTAGAAGAGGGGATGAAAAAAGCAGGAACCTGGGCTACAGAACTTTTTCCTTCTTTAATTTCCGGAGCCTTTAACATCATTCTTGGGCTCATCATCATGTATTTCCTATTGTATTTCATGCTGGTGGAGCGCGAAACCTTTGAAGCTTCATTGATCAAATACGCACCCTTCCGGGAGCAGAACGCCTATCGTTTTGCGGAAGAAATGAGGAATACCACCTATTCCAATGTACTGGGGCAAGGTTTAATCACGATTGTTCAAGGCTCATTGGTCAGCCTGGCATTTTATGTCCTCGGTTATTCTGATCCCTTATTCTGGGGGGTGGTCACGATGTTTATCTCCTTTGTTCCTGTACTTGGCCCCCCTGTAGTTTTTGTGCCTGCTGCTTTATTGCAGCTGGCTAATGGAAACAATTTTGCTGGCTGGGCGATGCTCATCTTTGGGTTCGTGGTGATTATCAATATCGATAATGTGCTGCGCTTCATCATCGCTAAAAAAGTTGGAAATATTCATCCCATTATCACTGTAATTGGCGTAGTTATTGGTGTACCCTTATTTGGAATACTAGGCCTGGTCTTCGGTCCATTGTTGTTGTCCTACTTCGTATTATTGATCAAAATATACGAAAGCAGTGCCATGGCGGCAGAAAGATTGGAAAGAATTAAAACAATTTCTGAAGGGGAATCGTTATAATTACTATATTCCAGCATCAACAAAATAAATATTCAACACAAAATGTAAATGTCATGAATGATAATTCAAAAGTATTAATTGGGCTATTGGCAGGTTTAGCTGCGGGTGCCGCATTAGGATTACTATTTGCTCCAGAAAAAGGCAGTGAAACAAGAGATAAATTAAGCCAGTCGTTGAAAGATCTGGGAGATACCATCAGAGATAGAGCCGCAGATGAAATTAATCAACTGGCAAGCTTAAAAGATAAAGTTGTAGGCACTGTGAAAGAGAAACTTCGTAAAGAAGAAGAAGAATTTGAAGACGATTTAGAACACGCATAGGTAATCCCAAAAGCACATTGTAATGCAGGAAAATAAAGAAAAAGATCTGGAAGGACTGGTTGGAGATGCCAAAGAGTATGTGAATACACGATTGGAGTATACCCGTTTATACCTGATTGAGCGGGGCTCAAAAATGTTCGCCGATTTGGTTACTAATGCCGCAGTTGCAATTTGCTTCCTGCTGGCGTTCCTGTTTGGGACCTTTACTTTAGCCCTGTTTTTATCAGATGTACTGGGCAGTTTTACCAGAGGTTTCGGATGCGTTGCATTGATTTATCTGCTGTTGGCTGTGATCGTTTATTTTACGAAAGAAAAATACATTGAAAAGGCCATCATTAATTTTACCATCAGACGCTATTTTAATAAACTAGCAGATAAGGAGGAGGAGGAAGATGAACCGAAAGTATAACATCAATAACTTCGAGGATTTACACCTGCAGGTGCGGCTGTTGAAATCTGAATATACTTCAAAGGGAGAAGCACTGGTTGGGGATTCTAAAAAATACCTCCATCAGTTTACGATAAGTGGCTTTATTAAGAAATATGCCACCCCATCAGCTTTCCTGAAAATTGATGATAAATTTAACATCAGCAGTAAGGTGCTTTCTATGGCACTTCCTTTGGTGATGAACAGTACCTTTTTTAAGGGCTCTGGTTTAGTCACAAAGGCTTTGGTAGGCTTGGCTTCAGGTAAGCTTGGAAAGTCGCTTGATGCAGAGCATTTATCGGCGATATTTAACTCGGTAACGGGTTGGTTTAGCAAATCAAAGAAAACAAAAGAAAAACCACCGCTGGAAGTCGATTATGGCATTCCACCAGATAGTGAAACTTACTAAGATTACAGATATAAAAAAAGGAAGCCCTAAAGCTTCCTTTTTTTATAACCAATCCACATTGATCGCTATGCAATTTTTATGATCACCCGGCTAAACCACCTAGCCGGGTGTATTACCAGAATTTTCTTGGAAAGGTAATTAAACCGTAGTCTGGATTTTCAATTCTTTCATCTGTTTCTCATCAATAGTCGATGGACTATCAATCATTACATCTCTTCCAGAGTTGTTTTTCGGGAAAGCAATCACATCACGGATACTATCTAATCCTGCGAAAATAGAGCACAATCTATCAAATCCAAAAGCAATACCACCATGTGGAGGTGCGCCAAATTCAAAAGCGTCCATCAGGAAGCCAAATTGTTTCTGTGCATCTTCCGGAGAGAAACCTAAATGTTTGAACATTAAAGCCTGAAGTGTTCTGTCATGAATACGGATAGAACCACCACCGATTTCAGTGCCATTTACCACCATATCATAAGCGTTTGCTCTAACATTTCCTGGATCAGTATCTAGTAAAGCAATATCTTCCGGTTTTGGAGAAGTAAATGGGTGGTGCATCGCATGGTAACGCTCTGTTTCTTCATCCCATTCCAATAGCGGGAAGTCTAGTACCCAAAGGGCGCTGAATTTGTTTTTATCACGTAAACCAAGGCGAGTACCCATTTCAAGACGTAATTCGCTCAATTGCTTGCGTACTTTATCTGTCAGACCTGACATGATCAGCACTAAATCACCCGGTTGGGTATTCATTGCTGCCGACCATTTTTTCAGTTCTTCTTCATTATAAAACTTATCTACAGAAGATTTCAATGAACCATCTTCGTTATGACGCATGTAAATCAGGCCTGTAGCCCCAATCTGCTGGCGTTTTACGAATTCTGTCAATTCGTCCATCTGCTTTCTGGTATAGCTTGCGCAACCAGCAGCATTAATACCGATGATCATTTCTGCACTGTCAAAAACAGGGAAGTCTTTTCCTTTTACCAGCTCCGTCAATTCAACAAACTGCATTTCAAAACGGGTATCTGGTTTATCAGAACCATAGAATTTCATGGCATCTGAATACTGCATTCTTGGAACTTCCGGTAAATCAAAGTCTTTCAGATCTTTGAATAAGGTACGGATCAGTCCTTCGAAAGTATTTAAAATATCTTCTTGTTCAATGAAAGACATTTCACAGTCGATTTGTGTAAATTCCGGCTGCCTGTCTGCGCGTAAATCCTCATCTCTAAAACATTTAACGATCTGAAAATAGCGGTCGAAACCAGACACCATCAGCAATTGCTTGAACGTTTGCGGCGACTGTGGAAGGGCATAAAACTGTCCTTCGTTCATTCTGCTTGGTACCACAAAATCTCTTGCACCTTCTGGTGTGGATTTGATCAATACCGGTGTTTCTACCTCGATAAAGTCCAGATTGTCTAAATAACGACGAACGGCTTGTGCCATTTTATGACGCAGTACCATGTTGTTACGGATTGGATTTCTACGTAAATCCAGGTAACGATATTTCATACGCAAATCGTCACCACCATCAGTTTCATCATCGATCATGAATGGAGGTAATTTTGCTGCGTTCAGTATTTCTAATGCAGTGATTTTAATTTCGACTTCACCTGTAGGCATTTTCAGGTTTTTGTTGGAGCGTTCTACCACTAGACCGCTGGCTTTAATTACAAATTCCCTGCCCAGGCTACGTGCTGCCTCGCATAATTCCCGGTTGTCGTCCATATTGAAAACAAGTTGGGTAATCCCGTATCTGTCGCGGATGTCAATAAAAGTCATCCCTCCTAAATCTCTGGATTTTTGAACCCAGCCACATAAGATTACATTTTCACCTAAATTCTCAATAGTTAGAGCTCCGCAAGTAGTTGTTCTTAACATTATTAAAAGTATTAAGTCCCAAAAATATTGATTTTGAACCGGATATTTCAACCCTCATTGAATTTAGCTTAGTATATTGAAAATATTTTTGTTTGAGATGCAACGTTTTAAAAAATCACCTGTCTTATAATCGAATTGGAAAACATTGGAAACTGTATACATCGATAAACACGTAACACTCGTTCAGGAGTGCCGGCAAGGAAACCGGAAAGCACAATTTGAAATCTACAAATTGTATGCTAAGGCTATGTATAATGTAGCGCTGAGAATAGTGAACTTTGATGATGAGGCAGAAGATGTCTTGCAAGAAGCGTTTCTGGATGCTTTTACTCGGATAGAGAGCTTTAGAGGAGAGACTACTTTTGGCCTTTGGCTGAAGCAGATCGTGATCAATAAATCGATCAATTACCTCAGAAAGCGAAAGGTAGAGTTTGTGAGCCTGGAAGAAGTAGAGGTGGCAGAACCGCAGACGCTGGACGAAGAAGATCTGGAATTGAGGGTAGAGGAGGTGAGAATGGCGATTGCCAAACTGCCAGACCGATACCGTGTGGTGCTCAGCTTATATCTTTTTGAAGGTTACGACCATGAAGAGATTGCACATATTTTGAAAATAGCGGAGAGTACCTCCAGAACACAGTACATGCGAGCGAAAATGAAATTAAATGATTTATTAGTAAAGAGAGGGGTATAGCGATGAACAAGAGGAGTATCGAAGAATACATTAAGGAAAACAAAAAGGAGTTTGACTTTAACACACCATCCGACCAGTTATGGGCGAGGATTGAAGCAGGATTAGACAAAGAGAAGGTAAAAAAAAAATCGGGAATGCCATTTTGGTTAGGTATAGCTGCATCGCTGATCCTGATCATGACGGTTACTTTTATGTATACCTCTCGTAAAGGAGGAAAACAGGAACTGGAAATTGCAGACATTAGCCCGGTTTATGGAAAGAAAGAAATGAAATTTGCTAGCCTGATTGAAGAAAAAAAAGACAGCTTGCAGGTCTTTGCAAAGAAAAATCCAGTGTTATATAAGCAGTTCAGCTCAGATCTGAACCAGCTGGACGGTGATTATGAAAAGTTAAAAAAAGAATTACAGCACAGTCCGAATCAAGAAGTAGTGGTACGGGCAATGGTAAAAAATCTGGAGCTGCAATTACAGGTGATCAATCAGCAATTGTCGATCATCAATGAAGTGAATCAAATCAAAGAGGAGAATCAAATATGAAAAAGTTAGTTTGGGGAATGAGTGGCCTGCTATTGGTCGCCAACTTTGCCGGCGCCCAGTCGGTGGTAAAAGAACTGAACGATGCACCAAGGCTGGCAGTCATGGTTCCTTTGCGGATCAATGTAGCTGTAGAGCCCATTTTGGCCCTGCCGCCATTACCACCTTTGCCTCCTTTGAATCGCCAGGATAGCGATCGTCAGGACGATGCCGATGATCCGGGGAAATCAAAAACTTTCTCTAAAAATTTTTCTGTTGATGCCGGTGATAAATTGAGTATCAGCAATAAATATGGTGCTGTAGTCATCAAAACATGGGATAAAAGAGAAGTAAAGGTGGATGTCGACATCAAAGCCTATAGCAAGGATGCCGATGATGCACAGCGCTTATTGGATGAAACCACTATTGACGCTGGAAAATCCGGTGATCAGGTTTCCTTTAAAACCAATATAGGATCAAGAGATGGCCGCTATGGCAGCAGTGTGAGAAATGGGAAAGTAATCTGGAGAAGGGAAGTTAAGATCAATTACGTGGTTTATATGCCGGCTAGTATGGCATTAACCGTGAACAACCAATATGGTGGATTAAGTATGTCTGATTTTTCCGGCGCACTTTCTGTAAAGCTTCAATATGGTACGTTTACCGCAGGTAATTTATCCAGTAATAACAACTATGTAAATGTGCAATACGGACAAACGGATATTGCCAATATGAACAAAGGTGTGATCAAACAGCAATATGGAGCTTCCTTGAAACTGGGTACGGTAGGTACGCTGGATTTGGATGCACAATATGTGGGCGTAACAATTACTGCAATCAAAGGCGACGCACAGATCAAACAGCAATACGGAAAAGGACTGAACATCGGCTCGGTAAATAACCTGGACCTGAATGCGCAGTACACCAATGTAAATGTGAGTATCGTGAATGGAAATGCTAACATCAGACAACAATACAACAACATTACAATTGGTTCGGTGAATAAACTCAGCATCAATGGGCAGTATACCACCGTTAAGGTAGGTACGCTGAAAGGAGATGGAAATTTCGACCTGGGCTATAATAAGCTGGTTGTTGATAATGTACTTCCAAGCTGTAAAATTTTAACAGTAAATTCTAATTATACCGGAGTTTCAATTGGCTTTGCCAGCAATTACAGCGGTGATTTTGAAGTAAGAGCGAATTATGGCGGCTTTAATCCAGGTAATAATGTGAGTTCTAAACTGGTTTCTGAAAGCGGTAGTTCGAAACATTATGCCGGTAAGATCGGAAATGGCAGCAATGGAAATGTCACTATACGTACAAATTATGGAGGAATCTCCTTTAATTAATTCAGAGAATTACATACTTTAAGGAAGGGCCTGTTGATAAATTCAGCAGGCTTTTTTTATATCTTAGTGGCTTGATTTATTTTATGTCATATGGAAATTTTTAGCAGCCCGGAAGCTTGGATATCGCTCATTACTTTAACCATACTGGAGATCGTACTGGGTATTGACAACATCGTATTCATTTCAATTTTAGCAGGAAAACTGCCGGTAGATCAGCAGAAAAAAGCACGACAGGTCGGTTTAGGCCTGGCAATGATCACCAGAGTGCTGCTGTTATTATCGCTAACCTGGGTGATGAAATTAACCGCACCATTGTTTAATGTAGGCGATTGGATTGGCATTAGCAATGGCGAATGGCTGGAAAAGCTGGCAATTTCTGGAAGAGACTTGATCCTCATCATCGGTGGGTTATTCCTGATTTATAAAAGTACACACGAAATCCACCAGAAGCTGGAAGGCGAAGAAGAGGGAGGTATCAAAGGAAAAGTTCATTCCTTCATGGGCATTATCATACAGATACTGATTTTAGACGTGGTATTCTCTTTAGACTCTGTAATTACCGCGGTTGGGATGGCAGATCATATAGAAATCATGATTGCAGCTGTCATCATTGCCGTATTGATCATGCTGGTATCAGCAGCAACGATTAGTGACTTCGTAAATAAACACCCGACAGTTAAAATGCTGGCTTTATCATTTTTGTTATTAATTGGGGTTTCCCTGCTTGCAGAAGGCTTGGATCAACACATTCCTAAAGGATATATCTATTTTGCCATGGCCTTCTCGGTATTGGTAGAGATGCTGAATCTGAAAATGAAAAAAAGTAATAAACCTGTAGAACTTAAGAATACCCCACACGAAAACAAGTAATTTTACCGCATGATTTCATTTTTTGAAGCCGCACTGGCCGAATTATCTATACACCGCATTGGAAATAAAGCACAGGACGAATTTTATGTCCTTTCTGAAAAGTCTATTCCCCTAAAAGACAATATGCTGAGCAATTTGCTGCAGCAGTACTTTTTAGGGCCCTTTGCGAAAGTGAATGAGATTTATCATTTCACACATCCAAATGCAGATTTAAATCTGAATGAAGTGTATCACTTTGCTTCCAAAATTTTTGAAGATGGTACCACATTTCATGAATACAGCATGGAGCTCGCAAAATACCTGTATGATGTTTCGGGGCATCCAAAAATTAAATCAGGAGAGCTTTATGTCGCTTATTTTGAAAATGTACAGATCGAAGGAGCGCTTCATGATGCCATTGGGATCTTTAAATCAGAGACTAAAGAACCTTTCTTAAAGGTTTATCCGGAAGATGGTGGTTTTGGTCTGGGTTATGAAGAAGATGCGATCAATATCAATAAGCTGGATAAAGGCTGTTTGATCTTTAATACAGATAAAGAAGAAGGTTTCCGCGTTGCAGTGATTGATCAGACCAATAAAAGCGCAGAAGCGGTATACTGGAAAGATGAGTTTTTGAAATTGAAAATTAGAAATGACAACTTTAACCAGACCAATAGCGTATTGGGCGTTTATAAGAACTTTGTAACGGAGAAATTGGATCAGGAATTTGATATTTCTAAAGCAGATAAGATCGATTTACTGAACAAATCCATGAAATATTTCAAGGAAAAAGAGAGTTTCGATCTCGATGAATTCTCAAATGAGGTGATTGGCAATGCCGAAGGAATTGAGTCTTTCAAGAACTATAAAAAGAGTTACGAAGAGGAGTTTGATACCCCTATTGCAGATACTTTTGACATTTCTGGTGCTGCAGTGAAAAAGCAAACCAGGGCTTATAAAAGTGTTCTAAAGCTGGATAAGAACTTCCACATCTATATTCATGGAGATAAAGACCTGATTGAGAAGGGCTATGATGATGATAAGTCAATGAACTACTATAAGGTGTATTTCAGAGAAGAAGAATAACCTTTCTTTTAGTGTCAAATTATAATCAAAAGAACCAAGTACTTTAGAGTCGCTAAAAGATTTGGTTCTTTTTTTGCAAATTACTTTTATTGACAGTTAATAGTTGAGAAATAATAGTAGCTTTAGTTCTGAAGCCAAATTATTTCCTTAACGTATGAACCCGGAATTACAGAAGAACAGTATTTTCAAAGTCATTGGTGCCTCTTCTCTGGGCACATTGATCGAATGGTATGATTTTTACATTTTTGGGAGCCTTGCGACCATCATTGGCGCGCAGCTTTTTCCTGCCGATGCAGGAGCTTCTGCATTGATCAATACACTGGCGATTTTTGCCGCCGGGTTTATTGTGAGGCCTTTTGGAGCCCTGGTATTTGGCCGCCTGGGCGATTTAATTGGCCGTAAATATACGTTTCTGCTGACGTTAGTGTTAATGGGTGGTTCCACTTTTTTAATCGGTCTGATCCCTTCTTATTCCAGTATTGGCTATGCGGCACCGATTTTGGTGCTGATCCTGCGTTTAGTGCAAGGCTTAGCCTTAGGTGGAGAATATGGAGGCGCCGCTACTTATGTGGCGGAACATGCACCCGCAAATAAAAGAGGCTTTTTTACCAGCTGGATTCAGACCACCGCTACAGGAGGATTATTTCTATCCTTAGGCGTGATTGTATTGACAAAAAACCTGTTAGGGGCAGACGACTTTGCGGCCTGGGGCTGGAGAATTCCATTCTTATTGTCGATCCTGCTGGTAGGGGTATCCATCTACATCAGGATGAAAATGCATGAATCTCCAATGTTTACGAAATTGAAAACAGAAGGAAAGGTCTCGAAAAATCCTTTAAAGGAAAGTTTCAATAATAAAGCGAACTTTAAAATGGTACTGCTTGCTTTGTTTGGTGCCACAATGGGGCAGGGCGTAATCTGGTACACCGGACAATTTTATGCGCAATCCTTCATTGAAAACACCTGTAAAGTAGATTTTAACGATTCCAGGTATATTTTGCTCTGGGGCATCGCCTTTGCGACGCCTTTCTTTGTAGTTTTTGGCTCCTGGAGCGACCGGGTAGGTAGGAAATGGATCATGCTGACTGGAATGTTACTGGGAATCATCTTTTACCGGCCCATTTACCAGATATTTTTAGACGATACAGACTTTAGTAAAATCACACAAGAGGATATTTTATCGGTCGATGATCCGGTGGTTACGCGAGGAGCCATAGATGGTGGTGTAGATAGCCTGGTTACGACTACTGCTGTAGTGACTTTGGTGGATGGCAGCAGTTACCATAAAGTGCAATCTCACACGAAATTTGCCGCTGCGGATAAGCCGATTGAAATTCACCCGGAGCTGCTAAAAGATAAAAAACTATCCAGCCCCATATTCTGGAAATTTGTATTTCTGATTTTCTTCCAGATTTTACTGGTGACTATGGTGTACGGGCCTATCGCTGCATTTTTAGTGGAACTGTTCCCTACAAAGATCAGGTATACTTCCATGTCCTTGCCTTATCATGTTGGAAATGGTGTATTTGGCGGATTAGTGCCTTTTATTGCCACGCTGATCGCCAGCTTCTCCGGTTCTACGCCTTTATCCGGCCTCTGGTATCCGATTGGTATTGCCGCTTTAAGCTTTGTGATCGGTGCCGTTTACCTGTCCAACAAAAAACCTGTGGAAGCAGAAATTGAAGATTAACCGCTAAAAAAACACGATTATGAACGGATTAAAAAAAGGATTAGGATTGTTTTGGATGATATTGGGCCCTGCATCGATTATCTTTTTGTTCTTGCAGGCTTATGAAAAAGTAGGCTTGGCTGCGGAAGGGGTGCAAAAGACAAATACGGCCTTGCAGTGGGGGATTATCTTATTCATTTTTATCCCAATCAGCGCAGGCCTGGTGATATTCGGCTATTATGCGCTGAAAGGGGAATATGATCAACGGTCTGAAGGTTCCGAAGAAGCCGCCGACTAAAGTACTCTTAGTAATAAACCTTTCAGGTACTCTCCTTCAGGGAAAGAAACCCTTACCGGATGGTCTTCTGGTTGGTTGAATTGTTTTAGGATTTGAACTTCTCTTCCTGCGTCTAAAGCAGCCCAGGCAATGATTTGCTTGAAGGTTTCCATGTCTACCGCTCCAGAACAAGAGTAAGTAGCCAATAAGCCGCCTTTTTCAAGCAATAACATACCTAATCTGTTCAGGTCTTTATAAGCTCTTGCAGCCCTGTCTAATGCAGAACGGGAAGGTGCATACTTTGGTGGATCCAATACGATAATGTCGAATTTCTTGCCTTCTTCTTTGAAAACACGCAGTTGTTTGTTGACATCTGATTGAATGCTTTCCTGACGTGCAGGATCCAGACCGTTAAGCTCCAGATTGTGTTTTAACGTTTCAATAGCTAAAGCAGAGCTATCCACACTGGTTACATGTGCAGCACCCTTTTTTAAGCTGTTTAAAGTGAAACCGCCACTGTAGCAGAAGCAGTCCAGCACGTTTTTATCTTTGCTGTAAGCAGCAAGAATATCACGGTTATCACGCTGATCGCAGTAAAAACCGGATTTTTGTCCGTCGGCAATATTGATATGATAGGCGATTCCGTTTTCTTTAACTTCAATGAATTCTGGCGGTGTTTCGCCCCAAAGTAAACCCTGTGTCGCTTCTAAATTTTCATGTTTACGCGCACCAGCATCGCTTTTATCAAAAATACCTCTTGGGTTTAACTCTTCAATTAAGATCTCAATTAGTTCCTTTTTCGCATTTTCCATTCCTGAACTCAGAATTTGCAGCGAAAGAAAGTCTGCATATTTATCTACGATTAGTCCAGGAAGGAAGTCGGCTTCACTGAAAACCAGTCTGCAGGTATTGGTATCTTTATTCAGCAAATGCTGTCTGGAAGCAATCGCATCACGAAGTTTCAATTGATACCATGATTTGTCAATGGTTTTACTTTCATCCCATTCCATTAGCCTCAATGCTACCCTGGATTCGGCATTGTAATATGCATAGGCAAGAAATTCTGCTGTTGCAGAACAAACTTTAACGATTTCACCATTTTCTGGTTTTCCCTTAATCTTATCAATTGCTCCTGAAAAAATCCAGGGATGGTGAAGCATTGCCGCTTTTTCTTTTCCTTTTTTAAGTATTACATCAATCATGCTGCAAAGTTAGGAAAAACAATGCTCTTTTTAGTTTGATGGGTTTGGGAATACGTTCGTTACCTACCCTGCTGTTATACTGGGCAAGGAGCAACTACGTTATCCTGTATATTGAACAGGGTAAGGGCCATTTATATGAACATTCCTAAACTCATACTTCGAGGAAAGCGCTTGAGGTTTTGGCAATAAGTTGTAATTTTAGCGGATGGAAGAAATAACCTGGAATGATTTTGAGAAAGTCGAACTTCGTGCAGGAACGGTGCTGGAAGTATTTGATTTTCCGGAGGCGAGAAAACCCGCTTACAAACTGAAAGTAGATTTTGGCGACTATGGTATAAAGATGAGTAGTGCCCAGGTAACGAAACACTATTCAAAAGAAGAATTGGTCGGTCAGCAAATTGTAGGTGTCGTCAATTTCCCTAAAAAACAGATCGGTAAATTTATGTCGGAATTCCTGGTCACAGGTTTCGCTGATGAGGATGGAGATATTGTGCTGACTAAATTAAATGGTACCGTGCCGAATGGCAGTAAAATGATATAAATGAGTTATTTTAATTTTTCAGAAGAAGAGAACCCTGCTGCCGAAGATGAGCATTATATGCGCCTCGCTTTGCAGGAGGCTCAAAAAGCGTACGATGCGGAAGAGATCCCAATCGGGGCAATTATCGTGTGTAAAGGAAGAATTGTGGGCCGTGGATATAACCTCACCGAACAGTTGAACGATGTAACTGCGCATGCAGAAATGCAGGCTTTTACGGCTGCGGCCCAGACTTTAGGCGGTAAGTATCTAAAAGATTGTACTTTATATGTAACGATTGAGCCTTGTGTCATGTGTGCCGGTGCCAGCTACTGGACACAGATCGGACGTCTTGTTTATGGTGCCACCGAGGCAAAACGTGGCTTTACCTCCAAAAATGCCAGCCTTCTTCATCCAAAAACGGAATTGAAAGGCGGCGTACTTGCACAGGAATGCGGGGCGTTGATGACACGTTTTTTCGTTAACAAAAGAGGCTAACTTGACAAAGAATTGAACAAAAACTAACGTTTGAATGTTATATTTGTACAAGAAATAATATTTAACCTTAAAATATAATAATATGGCTTTTGAATTACCTGCGTTACCTTACGCAACAGATGCACTAGAACCGCATATTGATAAACTTACAATGGAAATTCACCATGGTAAGCACCACCAGGCATACGTTACCAACTTAAACAAAGCTTTAGAAGGCAAACCAGAAGCGAATCAAAGCATCGAAGAAATCGTTAAAAACATCTCTAAGTTTCCTGCTGCAGTAAGAAACAATGGCGGTGGTCATTATAATCACTCTTTATTCTGGGAAATTTTAGGCCCAAATAAAGGAGGCGAGCCTAAAGGAGAATTAGCAGAAGCAATCAATGCTGCTTTCGGTTCTTTCGCTGATTTCAAAACTAAATTTGCTGAAGCTGGTGCTACTCGTTTTGGTTCAGGATGGGCTTGGTTAATCGTTACTGCTGATAACAAATTGGCGGTAACTTCTACTCCAAACCAGGATAGTCCATTAATGGATATCGCTGAAGTAAAAGGTACTCCACTATTGGGTATGGACGTATGGGAACATGCTTACTACTTAAAATATCAAAACAGACGTCCTGATTATATTTCAGCTTTCTGGAATGTGGTAAACTGGGATGCAGTTGCTGCTCGTTTCAAAAAAGCATAGTCAACGTGTTTTTCAAAAGAAAAGCCTGTAGGGATCTCCCTACAGGCTTTTCTTTTTCCTTTCAACTTTGATTTTCTGGATCCATTGAGGACCATCATAAAGTATTTTCCCGTTGTTGAGGAGCTTAGATCCCAACTACGTCTTTTCTCTTTTTTTGCTTCATAGCCTTTGGAATTACGGCTAGAATTTCCTCTTTTAAGGCGTTCAGCATACGTTTTTTAATGAAATTCTTGTGGGTAACGAGGCTGATTTCTCGAACAGGCTCAGGAGATCTAAAATGGCGCACTTTGCTGAGTTGTTTAGCACTCAGGTCTGTTAAGGCCAGTTCAGGAAGTAAAGTCGCTCCATTATTCACATCCACCATTCGGATCAGCGTTTCTACGCTTCCGGTATTATATGTTAGTCCCTGAAGGCGATTGTCTTTGGTAGACCTACAAATATTCAATACCTGGGAACGCATACAATGTCCTTCATTTAATAACCAGATGTTTTCTTCTTCCAGGTCATTGGCATCAATTGTTTTCTTTTATACAGCTTGCTGTTCTTGCTGATGTAAGTCACAAAGTTTTCATAATAAAGAGGAAGCTCATTGAGGTGACTGTCGGCAAGAGGAGTGGCTAGGATACCGCAGTCTAATACACCTGTTTTAAGGTGGTGGATGATATCTTCCGTGGTATATTCCCAAATTAAAAGCTTCAGGTCTGGAAATTTTTCCATCATACCTGAGATTACTCTGGGTAATAAATAAGGGGCTACAGTTGGAATAATCCCTACTTTAAGTTCTCCCACAACATCCTGCTGCTGACTGCTGATAATTTCTTTGATCTTTTGACTTTCCTGGAGTACCAATCTGGCCTGTTCAATAATCTGGGCGCCGATTTCTGTAGGGACTACCGGTTGTTTGCTGCGGTCAAAGATCTTGACATTCAGCATTTCTTCTAGCTTTTGTACCTGCATACTTAAGGTGGGCTGCGTCACAAAACATTTCTCTGCGGCGCCAACAAAGCTTCTGTAGGTATCTACGGCAACAATGTATTCCAGTTGAACTAAAGTCATATAGTTTAAATTTATCTAGTTTAACAAAGATATCAATTTAAACTATACGACTTTATGCCGAGCTTGCTTGTGACCTAAATATGTTTGGCTAAAAAGTCCAGGTAGGCTAATTTAATGCCTTCTTCCAGTTCTATTTTATGTTTCCATCCTAATGAATGAAGTTTAGAAACATCCATTAGTTTGCGAGGTGTGCCATCTGGTTTGCTGCTGTCGAATGTCAATTCACCTTCAAAACCGATCACTTTCTTGATCAATAAAGCAAGGTCTTTGATACTCAGATCAACTCCGGTTCCGATATTCAGGAATCCAGCTTCATCATAATTTTGCATCAGGAAATAACAGGCTTCTGCCAGATCATCTGCAAAAAGAAACTCGCGCATAGGTGATCCAGAACCCCAAATGTTTACTTCTTCACCGCCATTTACTTTTGCTTCATGAAACTTACGGATCAATGCAGGCAGCACATGGGAGTTTTGTGGGTGATAATTATCATTATAACCGTATAAATTGGTCGGCATGACAGAGATAAAGTTGCAATTGTACTGCGATCTGTAGGCTTCACACATCTTGATCCCGGCAATTTTAGCAATCGCATAAGGCTCATTAGTTTCTTCCAAAAGACCAGTCAGTAAATAGGCTTCTTTTAATGGCTGAGGTGCTAGTTTCGGATAAATACAGCTCGATCCTAAGAACATCAGCTTAGTAACACCGGTTTTATAAGCCTCATGAATCACATTGTTCTGAATGCAAAGATTTTCATATAAAAAGTCTGCCCGGTAAGTATTATTGGCAATAATACCACCAACTTTAGCTGCGGCAAGAAAAACATATTCCGGTTTTTCTGCTGAAAAAAAGTCGGCCACATCCTGCTGATTGCGTAGATCAAGTTCCGATGAGGTTCTGGTGATCAGTTGAGTATAGCCTTCCTTTACCAGTTTACGATAGATTGCTGAGCCAACCATACCGCGATGGCCAGCTACATATATTTTTGCGTTCTTTTCCAATTACAATTCGATTATAGGAGCAAAATTACGAAATAGTTCGCATCATCTTTAAGAGACTGATTTAATTGTATTTTTGCATAAAAATATTTTAGTAGTGGGTAAAGATAAATTAAGAAAATTTGCAGAGATAGATACTTTTTCCAATGTCTATCAGATGGAAGAAGGAAAACCTTTGAAGGGTAAATGGGGATCAGATCATTTCAAAAATGAAAAACCAATTGTATTGGAACTGGCCTGCGGGAAAGGAGAATATTCGGTTAATATGGCGAAATTCTTTCCGGAGAAAAACTTCATCGGGATTGATTTAAAGGGAAATCGCATCTGGAGAGGCGCGAGAACAGGGGTAGATGAAAAGATTGAAAACCTGGCCTTTCTAAGGATTCAAATCGAAGATCTGACTGAATACTTTGAAAATGGAGAAGTGGATGAAATCTGGATTACCTTTCCTGACCCTCAGCCTCAGGACAGCAGAGAAAAGAAAAGATTAACTTATGATCGCTTCCTGGATATGTATAAAATCTTGCTTAAACCTGGTGGAAGAGTCAACCTGAAAACTGATAATGATGGCTTATATGCGTATACCGTTGAAAAAGTGGAAGAATTAAGCTTGATTTGCCATAAGAAAACAGACCATCTGTATACTTCTGAGTATTATGATGACGTTTTAAAGATTAAAACACATTACGAGCGGATTTACCTGAAACACGATAAAAACATCAATTATATACAGTTCTCATTTGAATAATACCGCTATGAAGTGGGAGGCTCTTTTGAAAAGTTAAAAAATTAAAAATCATCGGATGGAGCAATCATTTTATGACCAGGTTTTTGAATTAGTTAGGCTAATTCCAAAAGGAAGAGTATCTTCTTATGGTGCAATTGCGAAAAGTTTAGGCGCTGGGGGCTCTGCCCGTATGGTCGGATATGCCATGAGTGCTGCCGGTGCCGCGCATCCAGCTGTTCCCGCTCATCGGGTAGTGAATAGTTCGGGACTACTGACTGGTAAGTTTCATTTTAAAACGCCGGAAATGATGCAGGAACTGCTGGAAGCGGAAGGTATTGTGCTGAAGAATGATAAGGTGCAGAATTTTAAAAACCTGCTCTGGGACCCTTTACTGGAACTTTAATCTTTGCTGAAACGCTAAGCAGTTATTATATCAGAGAGAATTCTTTTAACAGAAAGAGGGTTCCGTATTAAAATAATGTTCCTTTGCCAAGAAGATGTTCCTTTTAAATAACGTAAAATAATAAATCTATAGGATTAACTGATTATGGGAAAATTAGTAGAAGAATTTAACGACTATCGTTCTAAAATGAACGATAGGATTATGGAGACTGCAAATACAAATATTAAACGCTTTTTTGCATTAGATACCACCACGTATGCGGAAGGGGCATTAAATGTGAAAACCAAAGAAATGTTAGGTTTAGTCGCTTCGATGGTATTACGCTGCGATGATTGCATTAAATATCATTTGGAAAAATGTTTTAATGAAGGGGTCAGTAATGAAGAAATCAATGAAGTTTTCATGATTGCAAATCTAGTTGGAGGGTCGATTGTAATTCCTCATTATAGAAGAGCGGTTGAATACTGGGACGAATTGAGTCAATAGTATTTAGGAATTTAGACAATGGGTATATCCATTAATAAAGTAGCTTCTAAAGCATAAAAAAGCTTCCAAAGAATAAAAAGAATATTAATCGATCAAAAGATGTCAGAAATTATCAGATGCGGGTGGTGTGGTACCGATCCTTTATATGTAAAATACCATGATGAGGAATGGGGAAAGCCTGTTTATGACGACCAAACTCTTTTTGAGTTTTTAATTCTGGAAGGCGCACAGGCTGGGCTCAGCTGGATCACTATTTTAAAAAGAAGAGCCGGATACAAGGCTGCTTTTGCTGATTTTGACGTTCAAAAGGTTGCCGCTTTTACGGAAGTAGATGAGGAGCGTTTAATGAATGATCCAGGGATCATCAGGAACCGGTTAAAGGTAAAAGCAGCCATCAACAATGCCCGTCTTTTCATAGAAATCCAAAAAGAATTTGGATCTTTTTCCGATTTTATCTGGGGATTTATTCCAGGAAAAAAGCCGATTGTTAACGTAGTCAAGTCTTTAAGTGAGGTTCCTGCACGCACAGAAATATCTGATGCCATTAGTAAAGACATGAAAAAACGTGGATTTAAGTTCTTTGGAACAACGATTTGCTATGCGCATATGCAGGCCACCGGCATGGTTAATGACCATGTTACCGGCTGTATCAGTAAGTAAGTAAGTAAGTAAGTAAGTAAGTAAGTAAGTAAGTAAGTCCGGGTTACAAACAGCCTTTATTTATGCGCTTCATTATAAGCCGTCACAAAAGCGATAATTAACTTTGAATCAAAGTTTTCTGTCGCTTTTATTTTTTCTGCCAGATCCGCATCATCACCTAGTTGTTCTAGCAATACCGTTTTGATCCGCTGATTGTTTTCGGCTAAACCCGCTCCATCAACAGGCATTTCCATTAAGCGGCCTGTCCCTGGCTTCTCCATAAAAAATGTAGCGGGCATCATTTTCTTTACAGGTGGTTCTTGGTTGCGTCCACCCAGAATGGTGATCCCAGCACCAACTCCTACGCCACTACCGAAGGTACCGGTTCCGGCTCCAATACCAATACTTGGTATAATCCGCGTTTTTTTAGGCGCCGGAGCATCAACAAGGACATTTCCTCCTATAGAGTACAAGTTAATGGGTCCATATTCAATGATTTTGAAAAATTTATGCAGTGTTTTTTTGTTAACGACAACGGGCTTACTTACATAAGTTGCACCATTCCAAACAAACTCCTGGATATCTGAGGCTTTGTATTGAACGACAGACTCGTCGTCTTTTACAAAGACTACAGAGGAGTAATCCGTTCCCTGGATGGTTCCTCTAACAAAATTTCCCGGAGAAAACACTATAATATCTTGCGCCATTGCGCCAATACCTGCAATCGTTAGTAAAACAAACAGGCCTAGGGTCTTTATCGTTTTCATCATGATCAAATAACGGAAATTATTTGCTGTTGTTATGGATAATGACAAACAATTATTTAAGTATTAGTACCTTTATCCGATGCGGTTGTTGCTGATACGAATGTAATAGTCCACCAGCTAATCGTCCAATAATAAAGTATACATGTAATGGAGGATCAGCAGCTGATGATCGCTTCCTAATCAATAAAAAACGAATACTGATGAAAAAACTTTTTCTTCTTGACGGCATGGCGCTCATTTACAGAGCACACTTTGCATTGAGTAAAAACCCCCGGTTTACGTCCACAGGGATCAATACATCGGCAGTGATGGGTTTTGCAAACACCTTAATGGAGGTGCTGAAAAAGGAAAAACCAAGTCATATTGCTGTGGTTTTTGACACTGCAGCACCAACAGAGAGACATACCGATTTCGAGGCATATAAGGCTCACCGACAGGCGATGCCGGAAGATCTGTCTGCCGCTTTACCTTATGTCTTTAAGCTGATTGAAGGATTTAAAATCCCGGTCATTACCAAAGATGGTTTTGAAGCAGATGACATCATCGGAACTTTAGCCAAAGAAGGCGAAAAGCAAGGTTTTAAGGTGTACTGTATGACTCCAGATAAAGATTTCGCCCAACTGGTGTCTGAAAATATTTTCATTTACAAGCCTGCTCGTATGGGGAATGAAATGGAAATCATGGGGGTTGATGAGGTGAAAGCAAAATGGGAAATTGAAGATGTAAAGCAGGTGATTGATATCCTCGGTCTATGGGGTGATGCAGTGGATAATATCCCGGGTATCCCAGGAATTGGAGAAAAAACGGCAAAATCATTGATCCAGAAATATGGCTCAATGGAAAACATTATCGCGAATTCCCATGAGCTAAAAGGAAAACAACGTGAAAATGTTGAGGCCTATGCAGAACAAGGGTTATTGTCTAAAAAGCTGGCAACCATCATCCTGGATGTTCCAGTAGAATTTAACGCCGATGAACTGGTATTAGAGTCTCCAAGCCGTGAATTATTAGAGCCATTATTTGCAGAACTTGAATTCAGAACCATCGGTAAACGTGTTTTTGGAGAAGAGTTTAATGTGAATGAGGCGAAAGCACCTGTTTCTCAGCAAATCGACTTATTTGGCAGTCCAGTGGATCAGCCAGCAGGTAAAACCGGTACATTTGTGTCTGCTCCAACCTTCTCTGAAGAAACACCTGCGTCAAAAACAATAGAAAATACCACACACAATTATCAACTGTTAGATACTCCGGAATTGCGTAAGTCCTTGATCGCACAGCTGGAAAAGGAAGAAAGCATTTGCTTCGATACGGAAACTACCGGTACAGATGCAAATCTTGCAGACTTGGTTGGAATTTCTTTCAGCACCAAACCTGGAGAGGGGTATTATATTCCTTTGTCTGCAGATAGAGCAGAAGCATTAGTAATTCTGGAAGAATTCAGAGGAGTTCTTGAAAATGAAAACATTGGAAAAATCGGACAGAACATCAAATATGATATTCTGATCATGAAATGGTATGGCATTAATATCAAAGGAAAACTTTTTGATACCATGCTGGCGCATTACCTGATTGATCCGGATACCAGACACAACATGGATGTCCTTTCTGAAAATTACCTGGGTTACACCCCAATTTCTATCACAAAACTGATAGGAGCAAAAGGAAAAAATCAGGGAAATATGAGAGATGTTCCAGTAGAGCAAGTGGTAGATTATGCTGCGGAAGATGCAGATGTGACTTTGCAGCTGGCGAATGTTTTCAGGCCGATGTTAAAAGAATTGAACGTAGAAGAACTAGCCAGGGATGTAGAAAATCCATTGGTTTATGTACTTGCTGCAATTGAAAAAGAAGGAGTAAGAATCGATGTAGATACCCTTAATAATTATTCAAAAGAACTGGAAATAGACATCAGGAAATTTGAGCAAAATGTTTTCGAAAAATGTGGCGTTACCTTTAACCTCGCTTCACCTAAACAGCTTGGAGAAGTACTTTTCGATAAATTACAACTGGATCCTAAAGCTAAAAAAACTAAAACAGGACAATATCAAACCGGAGAAGATGTGTTATTGGCATTGGCCAGCAAAAGTGACATTGTAAAAGACATCCTTGATTTCCGCCAATTACAAAAGTTGAAATCGACCTACGTAGATGCCTTACCACTGTTGGTAAATCCAAAAACAGGAAGGGTACATACCAGCTATAATCAGGCTGTAGCGGCTACAGGTAGGTTAAGCTCTAACAACCCTAACCTGCAAAACATTCCCATTCGTAGTGATCGCGGTAGAGAAGTTCGTAAAGCTTTTATCCCAAGAGATGAAAACCATGTCTTACTTTCTGCGGATTATTCCCAGATAGAGTTGAGAATAATTGCTGAAATTAGCAAGGAAGAAAACATGCTCGACGCCTTCAACAAAGGAATTGACATCCATACAGCAACTGCTGCACGTGTTTATGGAATCACCATCGAAGAAGTAACCTCAGATCAGCGTCGGAATGCTAAAGCGGTAAACTTTGGAATTATCTATGGTCAATCTGCTTTCGGATTGTCTCAGAACCTTGGCATCCCAAGAAAAGAAGCTGCGGCCATTATTGACCAATATTTTGAACAATATCCAGGAATTCAGCGCTACATGGCAGACACCATGAATTTCGCCAGAGAAAATGGCTTCGTAGAAACCATCCTCGGCAGAAGAAGGTACCTGAGAGACATTAACTCTGCCAATCAAACCGTACGCGGTTTTGCAGAGCGAAATGCCATCAATGCGCCAATTCAGGGTTCTGCAGCAGATATGATCAAAGTAGCCATGCTAAACATCTATAAAGATATTCAGGATCAAGGTTTGCAATCAAAAATGACCATGCAGGTACATGATGAGCTAGTCTTTGACGTGTTAAAAACGGAAGTGGAAGCCATGAAAAAGATCATTACACAACGCATGAAAACAGCCATAAAAACCACTGTGCCGATTGAAATAGAAATCGGAGAAGGAAACAATTGGCTGGAAGCACATTAAATAAAAAAAGGAGATAGGTCAGGAGATTCCTAGGAAATTTTTGTCCTTCTCAGGGTAAAAGGTTCCAGAATCGACGACATATCTCCTTTTTCATAAAAGATAATCATGAATTGGCTCATTCAAAAAGCCTTTATCGGCCTTACAGGTCAATCGTCTCACCAATTGCTGGCAATAACAACACTTTATTCTCTCTGTTGAACTTTGCAACCGCTTCCTCTGTGTCAATAGTAATTACTGGGAATGTATTGTAATGTACCCCAATCACTTTATTACAATCAAAGTATTTCGTAGCGATGAGTGCGTCATCAACATCCATCGTGTAATTTCCACCAATCGGTAAAATCGCATAATCTAAATCGTAAAGTTCTGCAAGTAATTTCATTTCTACCGTCAGAGAAGTATCCCCGGCGAAATAAATGGCTTTTCCACCGGTTTCCAGTACAAATCCGGCAGGATTTCCACCATAACTGCCATCAGGCATAGAGCTGGAATGCGCGGCCCATACCATTCTTAACTTACCGAACCCAAATTTCTGAGCACCATAATTCATATCGTGTGTATTGGTTACGCCTTGTGCTTTCGCCCAGCCAATCACTTCTGGCATCGCAATCACTACGGCATTTGTTTGTTTAGCCAGACTCACCAAGTCGGCTACATGATCACCATGCCCATGACTCACCAGAATGTAATCTGCTTCGATCGTGGTCGTATCAATGTGTTTCGCCAGTCCATTCGGACTAATAAATGGATCAAAAAGAAATTTCTTGCCATCTGCTTCTAATAAAAAGCAAGATTGACCATAATAAGTATACTTCATGAGGCTATGAAATTAAGGTTTAAAACGAATGACTATTGGCCGAACAGACCGCCAAGACCACCCATCATCGACTGTGTAGCGGCTTGCATTTCATGCGCGCTTACTTGCTCTGCTTGCGCTAAAGCCTTGTTGATCGCTGTTAATAGCAGTTCTTCTAATTCTTCTTTATCTGCTTGTTTGTAAAATTCTTCTTCGATTTCTACTGCAGTAATGGCTTTATTAGCTGTTGCTGTAATGCGGATGGCACCACCTTCTACTTCACCAAAAACAGAAACCGTATCTAATCTCTTTTTTATCTCTTCGGCTTGCTTTTGTGCAGCCATTAATTTATCGAACATAAGCTTGTTTATTTATTACAACAACGAAATTAAGGGAAATTGGTTTAAAGAAATCATTTTATGTAAAGATTTCCTGGGAGAAAAGTAAAAAAAACAGCCGTATCCTATCGGATACAGCTGTAGTCATAAGTAGATAAAAGAAGGTTACATACCTAAACCAACGGTCATTCCGGTTACTGTTCTTGGAAAATCAGTAAGCGAGGTGGCTACACCACTGGTCAGGTTAATTGTATATATTTTATTGACACCGCCAACGGTAAAGATGGCGTAAGCCGTTCCTGAAGCACTGCCAATATCAAAGCCATTGGTGCTTTCCACATTGATGCCCAGGCTCCCAACTTCTACTAAAGTCCCGTCGTTGGGCGGCGTTTGTTTGTACAGTTTATCGGTGGCATGGTCAATGTCGTAAAGGATGGTTTCTGTAGCACCGGCAAAGTTATTCGTATAGGCTGCGGCACTCACAGACGGAGTACCAGGTTTTAAAATCCCATCTATCGCGGCTACAGCGCCAGTTTCTGGATGTAATCGTAAATTCTGACCATCATTGCCGACCACACGAATCCGGTCTACAGTAGGATTGAAATCAAAACCATAGCTGCTGCCGGTTAATAGTGTCGTCAATACCCCAGGACCAACCACTGTAAAGGCCCCTGTTGCGGTATTCACGGTATAAAGTCTGCTGGAGCTGCCTAAAGCATAAATCTGTCCGTTAGCAGGTCTGAAATCAATCCCAAGCACGGTTTCTAAAGGTGCTAATCCTGTGATCGGCTTAGCAACCAGGCTTGCCGGGCTCATCGGATTAAAAATTAAAAAGTTGTTGGCATTGTCTACCGCGTAGGCTACAGGATCTGTAGGAATGGCCAGGCCTTCCACTGGACTAGCAGGTGGGAATTTCCCTGCAAGAGTTGCTTTGCCGGTTTCCAGACTGATAGTATAAAGACTGGAAATACCGGCAATAGTGCCAGCTGCAAGCGCTTTTGTATTGTCTGCTGAAATGTCAAATGCGGCAGTCGTGCCTATTTCTACACCTAAAGCGCCAACTTCTACGAGTTTTCCATCATTTGGTGGATCTTGTTTATACAGCTTTTTGCTGGTCAGGTCGATGTCGAAAAGGATAGTCGTTGCGGCTCCGGCTTTGCTGTTGGTATAAGCTGCACCGGAGATGTTTGGATTGGTCACGCCATTGATATTGCCATCTGTAGCGGCTACAGCACCGGTTTCAGGATGAAGTCTAAGGTTTTGTCCGGTATTGGTGATCAGACGGATACGGTCTACTGTTGGGTTAAAATCGATGCTCACTGCAGTTCCGTTAATCGCCGGACTAAAGCCTGTTCCAATGGCTCTGGCTATCCCATTTAGTCGGATCGCAAATAGTTTGCTGGTATTACTTACCCCGTAAAGTTCTCCTGTAGCAGGGCGGAAATCGATGCTCAAAATCTTTTCGTTTAATGCAAGTCCGGTAATGGCAACGGTAGACATGGCTGTGCTGACATCTTTTGCATTAAATTTAAGGAGATTGTTGTTTGATAAGGTGTAGAAAATCTGATCTGGGCCTGAAACAGGAAGTGTCGGCGGATCGATGATGGTGTCTTTGTCTTTCTTGCAAGAGGTGATGCTTGCCGCGACAGCGAGCAGAACCAGGAAGGATTTCTTTAAGAGAATCCCTTTTAAGTTAAAGTTTTTCATAGGTAGGTGTTTTTATGATAGGTTATTGATACCTACGCAAAAAAACTTATCCCGGTTTTGTTGTTCTTGACTCCTTTATGGAGTTAAATGAGGTTAACTGATGGATGGCTCTATTTTATCAAAGCTTTATTAAAGTCAATAAACAACCTGAAAAGATCTTGAAACTTGGTTAAAGGCAAGGTTAAAGATAAATCATTGATGTCGTGATAGGCTGCAATTCCGCCCTGGGTATACAGGAAAAAAGCAGGTACACCTTTCTCTGTAAAAAAATAGTGGTCGCTATTGGCCGCTTTACCTCTGGAATTGATTTTACTCAGGTACTTTTTGTCTTGATTGATTTGCTGCAATAAAGCGAATTCTTTAGGGTGAATCGTAGCGTTGACTACAGTAATGCCATCTTCGCCGGTGCCCACCATATCTACATTCATCAAGAACCGGATGTCATGAAGGTCAATTAAAGGATGCTCCGTGAAATACTTGGAGCCTTGTAACCCGTTTTCTTCACCGGCAAAGCCGATAAAAGCGATGGTATACCGTTGCGGGTTTTTGGCGTAATATTTTGCGAGGTTCAGTAAGAGGGCAGTTCCACTGGCATTATCATTGGCTCCAGGGAAGTACGTATCTTTCCCTAAGCTCCCCAAGTGGTCGTAATGTGCGGTCATTAACAGGATAGAATCCGGATATTGTGTGCCTTTTATCAGGCCACAAACATTGGCCGCCTGAAATTCTGGTAGGAATTTATTTTCAATGTGAACCGATATTTTTTCAGGAACCTCAGTTATTGCTTTCTTGTCGACTTCTATAACCGTATAATCGGCTGCTTCCGGCGCGACAGACCAGGTCAGCTGATCTCTTAGCAGGACGAGCACCCGGTGTTCGATATTGATAAAACTGACACTGTCTTTTTGTGCCAATGTGAGGTTTTCTGCTTTTAATCCTTTACTTTCTGGACTCAGCAAAAAATCCTTTCCAGGAAGGAGTAATTTTCCATTAATACGCAGCATCATTTCGCCAGGAAAAGTGTTTACAGGGTAGTTGAAGACCTGTTTGAAGTCCTTTCCATCCATGGGAACCAAGCCGTAAGCGGCAAATGTTGAACTGATAAAACTGGCCGCTTTGGCCATGCCATCCTTAGTATAGCCCCGTCCCCACATTTCGCTGGAAGTCAGGGTGTCTATTACCTTTCTAGCCATGTCTAAATCTTGCCCGAAGACCGATCTTGTAAAAATAAACAGGAAGATAAACATCAGCTTTTTCATGTGAGGGCAGGAGTTGGAAAACGAATATAAGGGATTTAAACCTGTGGAGGATTAAAACAGATCGTTAAAAGTATTGTTATTGCAGGGAACCCCGATACCTGATCCCCCAAAATATGAATATTCGATCTAATGAACCTTTTTGGTTAGTGAAAAATGGCTTGCTGCATACTTATCCTTCCTTAAAGGAAAATATCATTTGCGAAGTTCTGATTGTAGGAAGTGGCATTACGGGCGCCTTAATGGCGCATTCCATGAGGAAACATGGCTATGATACGGTATTGATAGACAAAAGAGAAATCGCTAACGGCAGTAGTTCAGCAACAACTTCTATGCTGCAATACGAGATTGATGTCCCACTTTATAAGTTGACGGAAATGATTGGGGCACAAGGTGCGATTGCCAGTTATAAAGCTTGCAAAGAGGCCATTTATACCCTAAAAGATTTAGTGGCTGAGATTGCATCGCCCTGCGGATTCGAACGGAAAGAGTCACTTTATTTTGCAGGCAGGCGCAAAGATGTATCCTGGCTAAAAACAGAGTTTGAAGCGCGGAAAACGGCGGGTTTCGGTGTCAGCTGGCTAGAGAAAAAAGAAATTAAGGAACGCTATGGCATCCTGGCAGAAGGTGGGATTTTATCTGAGGATGGAGGAAGCGTCGATGCCTTTTGCCTGGCACACGATCTGCTCCATTACAACGCCAAAAAAGGCCTTCGGGTATTCGACAGGACCACGCTGAAAAAGGTGAAATACGAAAAAAATAAGGTGCTGGTAGAGCTGGAAACCGGGCTGCAGATTACTGCGGAAAAGGTGATTTACTGTACGGGTTATGAAACACAGGCGATGTTACCGGAAAAGGTCGTTTCCCTAAAAAGTACTTACGCAATGGTGAGCGAAAAAGACCATACCTTATCACCGGAATTGGAAAACACCCTGTTTTGGAATACCGATACCCCATATTTGTATATGCGCAGTACCGCTGATGGCCGGTTATTGGTTGGCGGTGAAGATGAAAACTTTAAAAATCCTGGGCTGAGGGATGCGTTGCTCGGCAGAAAAAGAGATCGGCTCATCAAAACGTTAAAAACTTATCTGCCAGATCATCAGTTTGTTGAAGATTTTTGCTGGTGCGGTACCTTTGGTGAAACTAAAGACGGATTACCGTATATCGGAGCCCATCCAAAGTTCCCCAACAGCTATTTCGTCCTGGGCTTCGGCGGAAATGGCATCACTTTCTCTGTAGCAGGAATGGACATCATTCCAGAGATGATGAAAGGCAGGCCTGGCTTACTGTCACATTATTTTAGGTTTGGCAGGTAAAATGTTGTTTTTAAGTCATTTATGTGTTTATTGGTTTTGAAAAATTAATGAAAACTTAATGCTTATAGGGATCATACTTTTAGCTATTAGCTTATTTTTGAACTATAAGATAATATCTGGAGAAACAGATTTAAAATAAACTTGACAGGATATGGCATTTAAAACAGACTGATAAATAGAAAGGGAGGCCAAAAAGAAAAAGCTTGAAAAAGGGGCCTGATATTTGATAATTTATGGCAGCGAAGGAGAGAAAGGCACTCCGTTTTTAATTCCATCTTTTTTTACGTAAAAATGTAAAAAAATTAAAAACGTATTGCACAACTCAATATTTATTTAAACCTTTGCGCCTCAACTATTTTAAAGAAGTATCAGACACAAGAAATGATTAAGCAAATTATACATAAACTTTCTATTGTAGAAGCAAAGAATATTGCTTCCAAAAGTCTGTTTATTGTCCGTTTGCGACCCATATTTTCTGTTACCACTAATCGGCAAAATTTCACGCCCCGGATTTGAATCATTTCTGAGTAACCCTCAGTACATTTCCATAGAGGATTGCCTCTTAAAAAACAATTAATCAGAACATTTATTTTTTTTCGTTAACCTATTAATGAATACAAACGATTTTATAGTGCAAGTTGCACTTCCTGAACATCGTGTCTTTGCCGAAGAAATTTGCGAAGAAATGGCCGAGTCGGCCAAAGCACGTGGTACAGGTATCGCTAAACGCTCTCCGGAGTACGTTGCAGGTAAAATTTCGGATGGAAAATCAGTCATTGCGTTCCATAAAGATGGGACCTGGGCAGGATTTTGCTATATCGAAACCTGGAGTCATGGACAATTTGTGGCCAACTCTGGCCTCATTGTAAGTCCTAAATTCCGAAAGGCCGGGCTCGCTCATGCCATCAAAGAAAAAATCTTCGAACTTTCCAGACAGAAATATCCGAAAGCCAAAATTTTTGGGCTAACGACTGGTTTGGCCGTCATGAAGATCAATTCCGACCTTGGTTACGAACCGGTTACCTACTCAGAACTTACCCAGGATGAAGATTTCTGGAAAGGGTGTCAAAGTTGCGTGAACTTTGAAATCCTGACGATGAAGGAACGTAAAAATTGCATGTGTACCGCAATGTTATACGATCCAGCAACTCAAAAGCACGATGTGGCAAAGAAATTTGCAGAAGAATTAGCGCGCAAGCCGAAATTGTATGAACGCTTTATGCGCATCAAACAAAGATTGGTGTTAAAGCCTAAATCTTCAGGAAAAGGGGGAGTAAAAGCCCTGTTATTATTATTGTTTACCTTTTTATTTAAATAGCTGTTATTTTAAGATGAAGAAAAAAGTTGTTTTAGCTTTTAGCGGAGGTTTAGATACTTCGTTTTGTTGTATTTATTTGGCACAGGATCGTGGAATGGAAGTTCACTCTGTGATTGTTAATACTGGTGGTTTTTCTGAGGAAGAATTACAAGAGATTGAAAAACGTGCTTACGCTTTAGGTGTAGCTTCTCATGCCGTAGTAGACGAAACTGCCAACTATTATGAAGGCTGTATTAAATATTTAGTGTTTGGTAATGTATTGAAAAACGCGACTTATCCACTTTCTGTAAGTGCAGAACGCGTAAGTCAGGCAACGGCCATTGCAAACTATGTGAAAAAAATTGGTGCTGACTATGTTGCTCACGGTAGTACCGGTGCAGGAAATGATCAGGTGCGTTTCGATATGATTTTTAACATCATCATCCCGAACGTAGAAATCATCACACCAATCAGAGATTTAAAATTATCGCGTGAAGCGGAAATAGAATATTTAGCCAAGCATGGCGTAGAATACAGTGCCGAAAAGGCAAGATATTCTATCAATAAAGGTCTATGGGGTACTTCTGTAGGAGGTAAAGAAACTTTAACTTCTCATGAAACTTTACCTGAAGAAGCATGGCCAACACAAGTTTCGGAAACGAAGCCACGTAAATTGGAGCTGACTTTCGAAAAAGGAGAGCTGGTAGGTATCGACGGAGAAACATTAGCTCCAGTTGCAGCCATCCAAAAATTACAAGCCATTGCACAGCCTTATGGTATTGGAAGAGACATTCACGTGGGTGATACCATTATCGGTATTAAAGGTCGTGTAGGTTTTGAAGCCGCAGCACCAATGGTAATCATCAAAGCACACCATGCTTTAGAAAAACATACGCTAACAAAATGGCAGTTGTCATGGAAAGAGCAATTGGGTTCTTTTTATGGAAACTGGCTGCATGAAGGTCAGTTTCATGATCCAATCATGCGTAATATCGAAGCTTTCCTCGCAGATACACAGAAAACAGTGAGCGGAAAAGTATTCGTAGAATTGTTGCCTTACCGTTTCCAAATTATCGGCATCGAGTCTGCACATGATTTAATGAGCAATAAATTCGGTAGCTATGGCGAAATGAACAATGCATGGAGTGGTGAAGATGTGAAAGGGTTCTCTAAGATTTTTGGTAACCAGGTAATGATCTGGCACAAAGTGAACAGCGATGAGAGTTAGAGCAGGAATCGTTGGCGGTGCCGGTTATACTGGGGGAGAGATGCTGCGTTTGCTAATCAACCACCCTTCGGTGGACATTGTTTTTGTAAATAGCAAAAGCAATGCAGGAAACCTGATCTCTGACGTACACACGGATCTTTTTGGAGATACGGACATTCGTTTTACCGGAGAACTATCATCGGATATCGACGTGTTGTTTTTATGTGTCGGTCATGGAGATGCGAAAAAATTCTTAGACGCGAATCCGGTTGCTGCAGGGATCAAAATCATTGACTTGAGTCAGGATTTTAGATTGAAAGCAGCAGCAGGACAAGATTGGGTTTATGGTTTACCAGAACTGAATCGTGATCGCATTAAAACTGCGAGTTATATTGCAAATCCAGGTTGTTTTGCCACCTGTATCCAGTTGGGATTATTGCCCCTGGCAGCTAAAGGCTTGTTAAAAGGGGAAGTTCATGTCAACGCGACTACCGGTTCTACTGGCGCCGGACAAAGTTTATCACCAACTTCTCATTTCAGCTGGCGCAACAATAACCTGTCGGTTTATAAGGCTTTTGAACACCAGCACCTGAATGAAATCGGCGAAAGCCTGATACAGATGGACCCGGATTTTGATGGCGTCCTGAATTTCATCCCGCAGCGTGGAGATTTTCCAAGGGGGATTTTGGCTTCCATGTATGTGGAAAGCGACCTGACAGCTGAGGAAGCACAAACCTTATATGAGGATTATTATGCGGCACATCCTTTTACGCATGTGAGTAAGAAAAATATAGATTTGAAACAGGTGGTGAACACAAATAAAGCATTGGTACATGTAGAAAAGCATGGTAACAAACTATTTGTAATCAGTATCATTGATAATTTATTAAAGGGGGCGAGCGGACAAGCGGTGCAGAATATGAATTTGATTTTTGGACTGGAAGAGCGGCAGGGTCTGTCGCTTAAAGCGGCAGGATTTTAATTAAAATCCCGCTGTGCTGAACTTAGTTCAGGAACTGTTTAATCTTTTAATCACTTCTTCAAACCTTCAAAAAATGAACTTATTTGACGTATACCCGTTAAACAATATTGAAATCGTAAAAGCTGCAGGCAGTACCGTTTGGGATGCCGCAGGTCAAGAATATTTAGACCTTTATGGCGGTCATGCCGTGATCTCTATCGGTCATACGCATCCTCACTATGTGAAAAGACTGACTGATCAGTTGAATAAAGTAGGATTTTATTCTAATTCCGTGTTAATTCCTTTACAGGTAGAACTGGCTGAAAAGCTGGGGAAAGTATCTGGAAAAGTAGATTACCAGTTATTTTTATGTAATTCAGGCGCAGAAGCAAACGAAAACGCATTGAAACTGGCTTCTTTCTATAACGGACGTAAAAAAATTATAGCCTTTAAAGGCGCCTTCCACGGAAGAACATCATTGGCAGTTTCTGCTACTGATAATCCAAAAATTATTGCCCCGGTAAATGAAACGGAAAACGTTGTTTTCCTTCCTCACAATGATGAAGCAGCCTTAGAAGCCGCTTTCGCAGCTTATGGTAACGAAGTCTGTGCGGTCATTATTGAAGGTATTCAAGGTGTTGGCGGGATTAAAGAAGCTTCAATTAGCTTCCTTCAAAAAATCCGTTCACTCTGCAATCAATATGATGCGCTTTATATCGCAGATAGCGTACAATGCGGTTACGGCAGAACAGGGAAATTCTATTCTCATGACTATGCTGGCGTTGATGCAGACATATATACCATGGCCAAAGGGATGGGCAATGGTTTTCCTGTAGGGGGAATCTCAATCGCTCCGAAATTTAAACCTTGGCATGGGATGTTAGGGACTACTTTCGGTGGTAATCACCTGGCTTGTGCCGCTGCATTAGCTGTATTGGAAATCATGGATCAGGACCAGCTGATGAAAAATGCAGAAGAAGTTGGTACTTACCTGATCTCGGAACTGAAAAAAATTGAAGGTGTTGTTGAGGTTCGCGGCCGTGGATTAATGATCGGTATCGAACTTCCGGCAAGCTTGCCAAACGTGAAGAAAGACCTGCTGTTTAAGCACCATATCTTTACCGGTGAGGCAAAACCGAATGTCATCAGATTATTGCCAGCTTTAAACTTAACAAAAGCACAGGCAGATCAGTTTTTAACCCATTTTAAAACAGCTTTAACAGGATCATAAGATGAAACAATTCACTTCAGTAAATGATGTTGAAGACATCAAAGAGTTAGTAGAAGCGGCATTGGCCTTGAAAAAGAGCCCTTACGCGCATCAGGAATTAGGAAAAAATAAGACTTTAGGGCTGGTTTTTCTAAACCCTAGCCTGCGCACCCGCTTAAGCACGCAAAAAGCAGCGCTGAACCTTGGGATGAATGTGATGGTGATGAATATGGACAAGGAAGGCTGGGCATTGGAAACACGTGATGGTGTAGTGATGAACGGCACCACTGTAGAACATATTAGAGAGGCTGCAGCAGTAATGGGGCAGTATTGTGATGTGTTGGGTTTGCGTTCTTTTCCGAAATTAGTAAACAGAGACGAGGATTATAACGAAGAGTTTTTTAATAAATTTATTAGCTTTTGCGGTGTTCCGGTAGTGAGTTTAGAAAGTGCCACGCGTCACCCTTTACAAAGTCTGGCAGATCTGGTAACGATCAAAGAAACCTGGAAAGGGGCCAAAAAACCTAAGGTGGTTTTAGCCTGGGCACCTCACATCAAGGCTTTGCCGCAGGCAGTGCCAAATTCATTTTCGGAATGGATGTGTAAAGCACAGGAAGAAGGAATCCTGGATTTCACAATCGTACAGCCAGTAGGTTATGAGCTTTCTAAAGACTTTACGCCAGGGGCGAATATTAGTCATAACATAGATGAGGCCCTACAAGATGCCGATTATATCTACGTGAAAAACTGGTCGAGCTATAAACAATATGGAAAGGTATTGCCTTTTCCTGAAGGATGGATGATCACCAATGAACGGCTAAAAGTGACAAATGATGCAAAAGTAATGCATTGTTTGCCTGTGCGCCGGGACCTGGAACTATCTTCGGAAGTATTGGACGGACCAAATTCTTTGGTAATACAAGAAGCAGGAAATCGTTTATGGGCCGCCCAGGCAGTCCTGAAAGCAGTCCTGGAAAAATTATAATTTTCATTAAGGGATGTTGGGGTAAATCCAGCATCCTTTTTTTATATCGCTAAAATTGTGCGGCCCGGTAAATCAGTTCGGGATAAAATGAGCTGGAATTTCTTGCTGGCATTGTCAGCAGAAAATGGTTAAATGGCCAGTATTTATTAAGGTCAAGAAAGAAAACAGGTTTTGTAAAGCCTTAAATATTGAAAACATATTGATTAAAAATGAAGAAACTAAGTGTAATTAAAATCGGCGGAAATGTAATTGACAACTCGGAGAAACTGCATCAGTTCTTACTGGACTTTAAGGCACTTTCCGGTGATAAGATTTTAATTCATGGAGGTGGAAAAATCGCGACTGAATTAGGGGTTTCCCTGGGCGTAGAAGCGAAAATGGTAGAAGGCCGACGCATTACCGACATTGAAACGCTTAGAATCGTGACCATGGTATATGCCGGTCTGATCAACAAAAATATGGTGGCGCAGTTACAGGCTAAAGGCTGTAATGCCATCGGCCTGACTGGTGCCGATGGGAACATCATTAAAGCAGTTAAACGCCCTGTAAAAGATATTGACTATGGTTTTGTAGGAGACCTGGATGAAAATTCTGTGGCTTCCGGCACGCTGGATAGCCTGCTGAAAGCCGGGTTAGTACCCGTTTTATGTGCGATTACGCACGATGGCGAAAGTCAGCTGCTCAATACCAATGCGGATACCATTGCTTCTGCCGTGGCTGTAGCCATGTCTGATTTATACGATACCGTATTGGTGTACTGTTTTGAAAAAAGAGGCGTTATGCGCGATATAGAAGATGATCATTCCCTGGTTCCCGAGATAAAAATGGAAGAATTTGAAGGACTAAAAGCCGAAGGAGTAGTTTCTGGAGGTATGATCCCTAAATTGCACAATGCTTTTGATGCGATAAAAAAAGGAGTGGCCGCGGTGTATATCGGTAAGGCCGATGAACTTCCTCAGCTAAATGAAGCGGGTTTCGGAACCCGGTTAATCATTTAAATTTTTGAATACCCAGATCAATCACCAACCAAACCATAAAAAGATGAAACAGTTTAACGGCAATATCGCCATTTTAGGAAGCGGAAATATTGGCATTTCTTTGGCCATGGGACTCGTAAAAGCACATTATGCAGCGCCCGGTCAGATTAGTTTAACCAGAAGAAACGTGGATAACCTAGCCCCCTTTGCCGAACAAGGCTTTGTGGTAAGCGGTGATAATGCAGCTGTTGTTGCGGCCTCAGACGTGATTGTACTGGCAGTTCTACCGCAGCAGTTAAACCAGTTAATGGATCAGATCCGCCCTTCCGTAGATTTGAAAAAGCATCTTTTTATCTCTGTGGCCTCCGGCGTGAGTTGTGCAGACATCAGAAGTAAATTGGGCTCGGAAGCCCAGGTTGTTCGCGCAATGCCAAATACGGCCATCGCCATCGGGCAATCCATGACTTGCATCGCTACCGATCAGGCTTCGCCAGAATACATGGAAGAAGTAACCCGTATGTTTGAAACGGTAGGAGCGGTCGTGAAAATAAATGAAGATTTAATGACAGCCGCTACAGCCCTTTGTGCCTGTGGAATTGCTTTCTTTTTAAGAGGAATCAGAGCCGCTTCGCAAGGAGGAGTGGAAATTGGTTTCCATGCAGATGAAGCGTTAAAAATGGCCGTTCAGACCGCAAAAGGAGCCGCTGATCTGCTGTTACAGATGCAGTCGCACCCAGAGCAGGAAATAGATAAAGTAACATCGCCGAAAGGCTGTACCATTGCCGGGTTAAATGAGATGGAGCACAATGGCTTTAGCTCCTCTTTGATTAAAGGCATCAAGCTGTCGGCACAAAAAGCCGGCGCTTTATATACCAAAGAATAAAATTATGATAGAACAACTGCAAAAAGATAGTTTAGAACTGTTGAAACAATTGATTAGCATCTCTTCATTTTCAAAAGAAGAAGATCAGACCGCTGATGTAATTGAACAGTTTTTGCAGATGCGTGAAGTAAAAACTCATCGGAAATTGAATAATGTGTGGGCTTATAACAAACATTTCGATCCGAAAAAGCCAACCCTGCTTTTAAATTCACACCATGACACGGTGAAGCCGAATTCAGGCTATACACGCGATCCTTTCGCGCCAACCGTTGAAGATGGTAAATTATATGGATTGGGCAGTAATGATGCAGGAGGTTGCCTGGTTTCGCTTATAGCGACCTTTCTTTACTTCTATAAGCAGGAAGGTTTGAGCTATAACGTATGTCTGGCCGCTACCGCAGAAGAGGAGATCTCTGGAAATAACGGGCTGGAATGTGTCCTTCCAGACCTCGGTGAGCTGGAATTTGCCATTGTTGGCGAACCTACTTTAATGAATTTAGCCGTTGCTGAACGCGGTTTACTGGTGTTAGATTGCGTAAGTACCGGAAAAGCCGGGCATGCTGCCCGCGAAGAAGGCGACAATGCCATCTATAAAGCACTGAAAGATATTGAATGGTTCCGCAATTATCGTTTTTCTAAGGTTTCAGAGATGTTTGGGCCATTGAAAATGTCGGTCACGATTATCAATGCCGGTTCTCAGCACAATGTGGTGCCTGCAACCTGTACTTTTACAGTCGATGTAAGGGTAACAGATGCTTATGCAAATGAAGAGGTTTTGAAAATTATCAGAACAAATGTGGATTGTACGGTAACTCCGAGATCTGTTCGTTTGAAGCCTTCCTCAATTGACAAGGAACACCCAATTGTACGTGCTGGCATCGCATTGGGAAGAACAACTTACGGCTCTCCAACTACCTCAGATCAGGCACTGCTGAGCATTCCTTCATTGAAAGTTGGGCCTGGTGACTCTGCACGTTCTCACATGGCAGATGAATATGTGTTTGTGAATGAAGTAGAAGAAGGAATTAAGTTATATATCGAGATGTTAAAACCCGTGATTAACGGAAAATAGAAAGACGATCCTTTAAAGGAGATCAATAAATTCTCTTTGATTTGGGTAGACAGGGATGTGCTGATCATGACAATTTTGAAAAACACAGGCCACAAGATCAAAAATCTTGCGGCCTGTGTTTGTTGGAGATGTTTTCTTTATGGTTTTATGGGCTATTGTTCTTGCGTGTGATCAAATGCCCTGGCTTCCAGATGTTTTTCCATATCAGAGCGGTTAATTCCTTTTGCCCACCAATCCGGTGCAGGTTTATCTTTTAGCATATAGTCGAAATATTCCATCATGCGAACTGCATAATCCTTTCTGTTCGGCATTTTAGCAATCCCGTGATTTTCCCCGCGATAGGTAATCATTACGACCGGTTTATTTAACCTTCTCAGGCCGTTATAGTACTCAATACCTTGCGTATAATCTACCGCGCCGTCTTTATCATTGTGCAATAACAACAGTGGTGTTTGTACTTTTTTGATGTGGTAGATTGGAGAGTTGCGGGTAAAGGCATCCCAATTGTCCCAATAGCCAGGAGTTAATCTGCCCTGACTGGCTTCGAAAATCGCCTGATTGGTCCCTCCGCTATTCCAATAAATCAGACTGTACATACTGATCATATTAGTTAGTGGTGCACCCGCTGCGGCTGCTTTAAAGATGTTGGTTTGAGTAATCAGGAAGGAAGTCTGATAACCTCCCCAGGAGTGTCCGTGAATCGCTACGCGTTTCTCATCTACAATCCCGGTAGCAATCGCCGCTTTTACTGCCGGAACCACACAGGCCACTGCCGACATTCCCGGATCGTTTAACTTGTACTTGATGTCAGGCATTAAAACCGCATACCCATTGCTGTTATACATGGCCCTGTTGAAACCTCCACCAGGAAACGCAGGCATGGAGTAAACATTCATTTCATTGGTTAAGCGCTCGTAGATATAAGTGATGGTCGGATAACTTTTTCCTTCCTGATAGTTCGCCGGTAAGTATAAAACAGCTTGCAGTGAATCGCCGTTTGCACTCACATAGTTGATCAGTTTAACACCAGAAGACCAGGCATAATTGCGCTGATCAGGCGTGTTGTTGCTGATTTGCTTCGCGCTGGCAAGCGTAGCTGCGGTAGTGGAATACATTTCCGGGGATTTTTCATTGTCGTATTTCATGTAAATGAAAACATTGGCATCCGTCGCTTTCTTCAATCCTCCATAAACATGAGCATCTACAAAAAGTGGTTTGATGTTCGTTTTACCAGCTTCCAATAACCCAACGCCTGAATTCTTATTCTGCTGGTTGAAAACGAGGAAATATTGGTCTTTAGTCAAGTCTGTTCCCTTCTCTCTCTGGTAAATGGAAAACCGCTCTGTGACCTCCTGTTTTTTGCTTTTCCAGTGGTCAGAAAGAGAAACTGCCGTTTTTCCATCTGCAGAAATCCGCCATAAATCGTAGTTATCTTTGATCAGCGCATATTTAGAATCCGCAGACCAGCCGAAATTGGGCGTTTCCGGTTGAAGCACATTATGGTCGTCTAATTCATCCACAAAAGAGGATTTGATGTTTTTGGTCAGGTTATA
The DNA here is from genome assembly GCF_001412655.1 of Pedobacter sp. PACM 27299. NCBI lineage: Bacteria > Pseudomonadati > Bacteroidota > Sphingobacteriia > Sphingobacteriales > Sphingobacteriaceae > Pedobacter > Pedobacter sp. PACM 27299. Next base: position 235,378 of record NZ_CP012996.1, read on the forward strand.
CTGTTCCAAAGTTTCCAGATTGATGCTGTAGAATGCGCCATCTTTACTGAAAGTAGCCCATTTTCCATTCGGAGAAAGGTTGAAAAGATCACGTCCTGCGGTGTAAAACTTCTCAAAAATACGCTTTTTATTCCCTGTTTTTAGGTCGATTACATAAATGTCGGTATAACCCTGTCCATCCAGATTCCTCATTAATTCATAGTTCGAGTCGTCATACCCAATTGCATATAGGTTTTTCGGAGCCATTACAACGTTTTTTAGCGTGCTGTCTGCCAGTTGACTGAATTTCTGATCAGCAATGCGGTAAGCACTCAGGTAGCTGTAATTTTTATCCCGGGTTTCCTGTGTTTGCTGCGCGGATTGCAGGCGTTTGTCCTGCCAGTTCCAAATGATCATATCTGGCTTTTCAATGTCAGCTTTTGCCAATGCCTTTTGGTCTGGTTTAGTTTTGCCAGTGCTGTCGGCCTTGGTTTTAACACTATCAGTTTTGCCGCTTGCATTGGTCGCTACAGGATTGCTGCCAGATTTCTTGTCGGTGCTGTCGGCTTTCTTTTCCTGAGCACTGATGCCAAAAAACAAACTCGCCTGGTCGTCAGACCAATAAGGTCTGCCATTGGCGCTAATGCCCATGTTAACTGGGAAATTCTTAGCTGATGCGCCATTAAAGGAAATCTTATTGCTCAGTTCTCCGGCAATTTTATTGATACCGATGACGGTAAACACGTCTTCTTTATATTTTTCATTCTTGTTGGACTTGAGTAGGGCAAAAGCATCTCCATCCTCGTTCCAGTTGATGTTTTTATAATTCGCCTTATCATTTTCCAACGCAGTAATCAGCCCGGTTTTCATGTCCCTGATGAAAATTCCGTTTCCATTTTGTCCATTTGCATCAATGATATAAGCCAGAACGTTTCCTGTCTTATTAAAGGCATATTCGGATACATTACCCAGGTTAAAACTCTTTTTTGTACTCAATTGATACAGTAGTAAATCGGTTCCTTTTGCCGCGTCTTTATCTTTTGACGCACTTTCTGCGGGTATGAAATGAATGGCGAGCCAATCTGGGTTGTCCGCAGAAAAACTGAAAGCCTTTACCTTTTCAAAAGTTGTCTTTTGATTCCCCGGCAAAGAAACCAGTAAAAGCTGATCGTAAAGTGGTTTCATGGTTTTCTTGACAGCTTTCACCTCCGCATCCTTCGCGGAAACTTTAAAAGCAGCATATTTAGCGTCTTTAGAAAAGAAAACAGGGGAGGCAGTTGCACCGATCGGATAAATGAAATTGAGGGTATCTGAAACTTTTCTGATCACCATTTGAAGGTCTCCTTCGGTAGGGCCCTTTGCCCAGGAAAGCCATTGTCCGTTAGGAGCCAGGCTATAGGTATTACTTCTGATGTAATTCCATTTGGAGACATCTTTCCAGCTCAGTGCCGGTTTTTGCTGTGCCAGTACCCCTGAACTGAAGGGTAGGAGCAAGAATAAGAGCGAATACTTGATTCTGTTCATTATGTTTGAAGGTTTCCCCTAAATTATTGTTTTAGTTTAACAATATTCTAATGTGACAAGAAAATTGTACAACCCTCCTTTATAGCGTAATTATTGTATTTTTGCAAAATACCTTTAGCCTTTAAAGAACCTAAACTATAGATTGATAAATGAAGATTTGGCAGAAAAACGTAGACGTAAATAAAGATATTGAAACTTTTACTGTAGGTAAAGACAGGGAACTGGATTTACAAATGGCAGCTTTTGATGTGCTGGGCTCTTTGGCTCATGTGGAAATGCTGGAGAGTATCGGCCTGTTAACCGCGCCGGAACTGGTAGAAATACAAACAGAATTGAAACATATTTACGCGGATATCGCCGCAGGGAAATTTACCATCGATGATACGGTAGAAGATGTACACTCGCAGGTAGAATGGCTGCTGACTCAGCGTATCGGCGAAGCGGGTAAGAAAATTCATAGCGGACGCTCCCGTAATGACCAGGTTCTGGTAGATTTAAAGCTTTATTTCAGAAGCTGTATTGAAGAAATGGTGGGCAATACCACTGTACTTTTTGAACAGCTGATCGAACTTAGTAATACTCATAAAGACAAGTTGCTTCCTGGTTATACGCATTTACAGATCGCCATGCCTTCCTCTTTTGGCCTATGGTTCGGTGCTTATGCGGAAAGTTTGGTAGATGATATGGAAATGATGCTGGCCGCTTATAAAATCTGCAACAAAAACCCACTGGGATCTGCAGCAGGTTATGGCTCTTCTTTTCCTTTGAACAGAACGATGACGACAGCATTGCTGGGTTTCGAAAGACTCAATTATAATGTGGTATATGCACAGATGGGACGCGGAAAAACGGAACGTGTATTGGCACAGGCAATGTCTTCAGTAGCGGCTTCATTAGCTAAAATGGCCATGGATGTGTGCTTGTTTATCAACCAGAATTTTGGATTTATCACTTTCCCTGATGAGTTAACCACCGGTTCGAGCATCATGCCTCATAAAAAGAACCCGGATGTTTTTGAATTGATCCGCTCCAGATGTAATAAAATCCAGGCGCTGCCGAATGAAATTGCATTGATGACTACAAATTTGCCTTCAGGATACCACCGCGACCTGCAGTTGCTAAAAGAAAACCTTTTCCCTGCCATTACTTCTCTGAATGAATGTCTGGAAATGACTACTTATATGCTGCAGCACATCCGCATTAAAGACCATATACTGACAGATAAAAAATATGCTTACCTGTTCAGCGTTGAAGTAGTAAACGAGCTGGCTTTAAAAGGGGTTCCTTTCAGAGAGGCTTATAAAATTGTTGGAGAATCCATTGAAATGGGCACTTTCTCACCCTCTACGGAATTAAATCATACCCATGAAGGCAGTATCGGTAATCTTTGCAATCCGGAAATTAAAGGGATGATGAATGAAGTACTCTCCCAGTTCAAATTTGAGAAAACGACTGCCGCAATTGAAAAATTGCTGGCTTAATTATTCATATATAAATAAAATACAATGAAAGTATCAGTATTAGCTAACACGCTTATCGGTTCGGAAATCATTAAAATTGGAAATGAAGTGAATGAAATGAAGCGGAAGGGTGCAGAAATTGCAAACCTGACCATCGGTGATTTCGACCCTTCTATTTTTCCAATTCCCGCTGAACTGAAAGAGGAAATTATTGATGCTTATCACCATAATCAAACCAATTATCCGCCTGCAGAAGGTATTTTACCATTGCGTGAAACGGTAGTTGGTGTTTTAAAAGACAGGTATGCCTTAAGTTACAGCAGTTCAGATATTCTGGTTGCAGGTGGATCCCGCCCTTTAATTTATGCAACCTATCTGGCCTTGATAGATCCGGGAGATAAAGTGATTTACCCGGCACCATCATGGAATAACAACCATTATTGTCACCTTTCTTCTGCCAAAGGAATTGCAGTGGAAACGACTGTAGAAAACAACTTCATGCCTACTGCAGCACAGTTGAAGCCTTATTTAAAAGGTGCCACCTTACTTGCTTTATGTTCCCCATTGAATCCTACAGGAACGATGTTTACCAGGGAACAGCTGGAAGAAATTTGTGATGCGGTCATCGCGGAAAACGACAGCAGGGCACCAGAGGATAAGCCTTTGTACATCATGTACGATCAGATTTATTCCTTACTGACTTTCGGTAAAGAACACATCAACCCTGTGAGTTTACGTCCGGAATTAAAAGATTACGTCATTTATATTGATGGAATTTCTAAATGTTTGTCGGCTACAGGAGTTCGTGTAGGATGGGCTTTCGGACCAGAAAATGTGATTGGGAAAATGAAATCAATACTGGGACACATTGGAGCATGGGCACCTAAAGCAGAACAAGTGGCCGTAGCGAAATATTTTAAAGATGCGACTTTGGTTGATCAGTACCTGACTTCCTTTAAAAAACAAGTTCAAAATAGCCTTGATGCACTTTACAATGGGTTCCAGGAATTGAAATCAGCAGGTTTTGCAGTAGATGCAGTGATCCCAATGGGCGCAATTTACCTGACGTTAAAGATCGATTATATCGGCAAAACGACTCCTGAAGGCAAGGTGTTGAAAAACAGCGCAGACGTGAATTTCTACCTCATCAAACAAGCTCAGGTGGCATTGGTACCCTTTTCTGCTTTCGGTACAGACGAAACGGTGAACTGGTTCCGCGCTTCGGTTGGTGGCTGTTCATTGAAAGATATTGAAAACATGATTCCTAGAATCAAAACCGCTTTGAGTCAGCTTAAATAAATACGATAAAAAAGAAGCCCCATAAAGTTCAATACTTTATGGGGCTTTTTCATGAACACTCCAGTCGTTTATTTAAACTCTGAAGTTTTGTGGAATTCAATATCCGGATAATCGCGCATGGTCATATTGATCATGAAATCATTATCCGCAAGGAATACCGGATTGCCATCCTTATCCTCGCCAATATGCTGTTGCTTTCTTTTCAGGAATTCGTCTAACTTTTTCTTGTCTTTAGAGGTCACCCAGTTTGAACGGCCATAACTTAAAGTACGGAAATGTGCTTTTGCACCGTATTCATGCTCCAGACGGAACGCAATCACCTCAAACTGCAGCTCACCAACTGCACCAATAATCTTACGGTTACCCGGTTGTGCGGTAAATAATTGCGCTACACCTTCTTCCGTAAGCTGTTGTATGCCTTTCTCCAGCTGTTTTGTACGCAATGGATCTTTATTCTCTACCTCTTTAAAAATCTCAGGAGAGAAGCTAGGAATCCCTTTAAACTTCAATTGTTCTCCTTCTGTTAAGGTATCTCCAATTTTAAAGTTTCCGCTGTCATATAGCCCAACAACATCTCCAGGCCATGCTTCTTCTACAATGCTTTTTTCATTGGCCATGAAATCCATTGGATTGGAGAATTTCAGTTTCTTCCCCTGACGCGTATGGTAATAGAATTTATTACGCTCAAATTTACCAGAGCAAACCCTTAAAAAGGCAATACGGTCACGGTGTTTTGGATCTAAATTGGCATGTATTTTAAACACAAAGCCACTAAAATTCTTTTCATCTACTTTCACTTCACGCTCTTCTGCTTCTCTGCTTCTAGGGCTAGGAGCGATTTGAACGAAAGTATCCAGCAATTCTTTAATCCCGAAGTTATTGATCGCACTACCAAAAAACACAGGAGCAAGTAAACCTTCTGTATACATGCTTTTGTCTATCTGCCCATAAACACCTTCTACCAGTTCCAGTTCGCTTTTCAAGCCATCCAGTTCCTTTGGTTTTAAGAAATTATTCAGGTTAGGATCATTCAGGTCGTTTACTTGAATTACTGACTCACTGATTTTAGTTTTATCCGGCTCAAAAAGATTCAGATGTTTGTTATATATGCTATATACACCTTTGAAAGTATGTCCCTGACCAATTGGCCAGGACAAAGGACAAAGACTGATGTTCAATTTATTTTCAATTTCGTCTAACAGATCGAAAGCATCTTTACCTTCACGGTCCATCTTATTGATAAAGATGATCACAGGAGTATTCCGCATCCGGCAAACAGCCATCAGTTTTTCGGTCTGCTCTTCCACACCTTTTACACAGTCAACCACCAAAATAACGCTGTCTACAGCGGATAAAGTACGGTAAGTATCTTCCGCGAAGTCCTTGTGACCTGGCGTATCTAATATATTGATGCGCTTTCCACTATATTCAAAGCCCATTACTGAGGTCGCCACGGAAATTCCACGCTGTTTCTCAATTTCCATAAAATCGGAAGTATTGCTTTGGTTTGCCTTGTTACGTTTAACCGCTCCGGCTGTATTTATTGCACCTCCAAAGAGTAAAAACTTCTCCGTAAGGGTAGTTTTTCCGGCATCGGGGTGACTGATAATAGCGAATGTTTTTCGTTTTTCTATTTCTGGGTGAATCATAAAGAATTAAGCCTGTTGTGCTTGATGAGGCTGCAAAGATAAATATAATATATAAAAGAAATCGTATTGCTTCCTATAGTGCTGCGGATCAGCAAGAGCGGACAAAAGAAAACCGGTCTGTGAGGACCGGTTTTCAATAATTTTCAAAAGAGATTATCCTCTTCCACCTCTGGAACTTCTTGTTCCTTCAGTTCTGCCTTCGCTGCTTCTGCCTTCAGAACGTGGAGGGGCGCTTTGACGCTCTTCCCGCTGCGGCTGCACTTGTGGCTGCCTTTGAGGTTCTGCTTGTCGCTGTGGCTCCTGCTGACGCTGCGGCTGTTGCTGTGGCATCGGCCTTTCTTGCCTTTCCGACCTTTGACTAGGCTGTGGATTCTGCTGCGGTTGAGGCATTTGCTGCGGTCTCTGTTCACGCTGTGGTCTAACCTGCGGCTGTGGCTGCTGTTGAGGTGCAGGCTGTTGCTGCTGCGGAACATTTGGAGACGAATTCGGCATTCTCGACGGGCGGTTTTCTCTGCCAGGATAAGTCCGGTCAGTTTGTGACGGATTTACCTCTGGATTCCGACCAGGTAAGGTCGAAGGGCTGTTGTTTTCTCTTGATGGTCTGTTTTCTGGCCTGCCGACTGTATTCCCCACATCAACATTCCCTGCATCATTTCTCGAAGGTCTGTTATTCGGTGAAGGATTCACATTGTCTCGATTTCCTCTGTCAGTACGGTCTGCACCAGGAGTTCTACCGCCGTTTATGCCCTCAGTTCTGGAAGGACGGCCAGTGGTTACCGTGTTGCGATCACCTCTGCTAAAGTTAGCATCCCCTTGAATTGAGTTTCTTGGTGCTTGTACAGTACCTCTTGCTTCCCTTGATGGCCTTGGATTGTAAATATTCAATTCATTGCCTCTGATCTCGCTTCTTCCTGATCTGTCGGTTCTGTTTACACGGTATACGGTCACGTCGCCTCTGGTTGCACGCCTTACATCATCGATCCTCGGACCTGTATAATAAGTCCTTCTGCCTCTTTCATAAGTATTATTTATGATCGTGGTATGGTGAATAATGGTCACATTTCTGCGAGAGTAATACCTTGGAAAACGGTCGTAATAAATGTTTGCCTGAGGAATAAATACCCACCAGTTATCAGGAATGCCAATATTGATGTTGATATTGAGGCCTGGACTTAAAGGTGCCCATCCATAGTATCCGCCACCACTTCTCCAGCTTACCCATGCCGGTCCCCAAACGGTATCAGGAATCCATAACCACTGTCTGTAGCGGTTATATACCCATCTTCCATAGTGAAACGGTGCCCATCCCCAGTCATAGTCAGACACCCAGGTATTGCCATATTCGGTCATTGCCCATCGGCCATTGCTATAATAAGGTCTAAAATCTTGTTGGTCAACATCAGGTCTCCATACATACCCATATTGTGGGTCTTGAATCCAGGTGCCGTAAGGAGAAAGCTCATCATAAAATGATTGGAGCGATACATCATCATCCTGCGCCATAGCGCGCTGCGTGAAACCGGTGATTAGGAGCAGTAGCCCCAGCACAATTGCCGGTAATTTGATTAACTTTTTCATCTGTGTGTGTGTTTAATTTACCTAACGCTTTTGATATATCAATTTGAGTTCCAATTCTTACAAATAGTTTAAAGCCTCGGAGAAATATTACATTAGGATTATGACATTTCACCTAATAATATTGGCTTTGGAGAGGTGTTTGATGATATTTAATTCGTTATCCTGCTTTCAATTTATTGACAATTTAGCAAAAATTATTTTTTATCATCGTTATAATATAGTCAGAATGCAATATTAAATCTCCGGTCTTGCTCTTTCCAGGAATATATTTTCTTCTTTTGTAAACAAAACACAACTTATGCAAAAAGGCACTTTATTTTTAATACCTGTTCCTCTGGCAGAAAATGCTGCTCAGAAATCTTTTACCCCTTTTCTTGGCGATACCATCAACTCCATCAGTACCTATATTGTGGAAAATGAAAAATCCGCCAGAAAATTCTTAAAAGAGGCTGGATTGAAAATGCCACAGAGTGAGCTGATCGTTCATGATTATGGCAAGCATCAGCGTAATGCCTCTTTAGCGCCTTATTTTAAAGAGCTGACTGCAGGAAAAGATGTTGGTCTGATGAGTGAAGCCGGATGTCCGGGAGTAGCAGATCCAGGTGCAGAAATCGTTGCCGAAGCACATAGAAGAGGGATCAAAGTGGTTCCTTTAGTAGGGCCGAGTTCTATCTTACAAGCTTTAATGGCTTCAGGATTTAATGGTCAGAGTTTTACTTTCCATGGATACCTGCCGATTGATAAGGTAGAAAGAGCAAAAAAAATTAAAGAAATCGAATTATTGTCGACAAAAAACAAGCAAACGCAAATTTTTATGGAGACACCATTCAGAAATAACCACTTGTTCGAAGACGTATTGAAAAATGCTTCCGCACACGCGATGTTATGTGTGGCTTCCAATATCAATGGCGAAGAGGAATACATTAAAACGTTATCGGTTACTTTCTGGAAAAAAGAACGCATCGACCTTCATAAAAAGCCAACCATCTTTCTGCTGTATAAGCCAGCTTAAAATTAGCGGTACATGTTTTTATTGTCCATGAAAGACAAGACATTATCCGGAACAAAATATTGAACATTTCTTCCATCTTTTAACGCTTTGCGAATAAAAGTGGAGGAAATGTCCATTTGTGGGGTATCCGTAATGGTAATTGAAGGATGATTTTCCCAATCTTTTATCTCTATACCAGGTCTTGGGTAGACAAAAATCTCATAATTTTTCAGCAGGGTCTCATAATTCTTCCACTTTTTAAGGGAAGCCAAGTTATCTGCACCCATGATCAGCACAAACTCCCGTCCAGGGTATTTTTCCTGCAAATAAGCTAAAGTATCAATGGTATAAGAGGGTTGAGGCAGTCCAAATTCAATGTCGCTCACTTTAATATGATCGGCGTTTTCCGTGGCGAGTTTTGCCATTTCCAAACGGTCGTACATATTGCCAAGCCCGGATTTATTTTTTAAGGGATTATGTGGGGAAACCACCAACCATACCTCTTTTAACCCGGTAAAACCCGCCATATAATTGGCGATCACCAAGTGTCCGATATGGATGGGATTAAAAGACCCAAAAAATAACCCTGTTTTCATTTATTTTTTATTGATAAAATCACCTACCAGTTTTTCAGCTTCTTTACAAGCTGTTTCTAGGTCAAAATTTTTCAGGATCACATCAAATTTCTCTGCATAAGCCAATTCTTTTTCCGCTTTTGTAAAGCGTTCCTGAAGTTTTTCCGGACTATCAGTACCCCTTCCTGTTAAACGTTCTTTCAGTACCTCTAAAGATGGTGGCTGAACAAATATGGCTAAAGCATTGTCTTCATATTTACGTTTCAGACGTAAGCCACCTTCTACGTCAATGTCAAAAATTACATGTTTCCCGGTATTCCAGATGCGTTCAATTTCAGACCGCAAAGTACCATAAAAAGTGCCATTGTATACTTCCTCGAATTCTACAAACTCCTGATGCGCTACTTTATGAAGAAAACTTTCCTGAGAGATGAAATAATAATCTTTTTCATGTTCCTCATCGCCTCTTGCCGGACGCGTAGTCGCTGAAATAGAGAAACTTAATGAAGGGAATTTCTGTAAAAGATGTTTTACGATAGTGGTTTTGCCTGCGCCGGAAGGTGCAGAAAATATAATGAGTTTACCTTGTGTCATGCTTACTTATAAAACGTTTAATAGTTGTTCTTTAATTTTCTCCAGCTCTTCTTTCATCCCTACTACTAACTGTTGTATTTGTGCATCATTTGCTTTAGCACCCATAGTATTGATTTCTCTGCCAATTTCCTGGGAGATGAATCCTAATTTTTTACCGTTGGCATCCTTACTTTTCAAAGTTGCTGTAAAATAATCACAGTGACTTTTCAGACGGGTTTTTTCTTCGGTAATGTCTAATTTATCAATGTAATAAATCAATTCCTGCTCTAAACGGTTCTGATCAACATTGATTTTACCCACGTTTTCTTCTAAAAACTGGTTCAATCTAGCCCTGATCTGTGGAATTCTTAGCGGTTCTAATTCTTCCACCTGAGCAAAAAATTGTAAGATATTTTTAATTCTAAGCTCTAAATCTGTCTTTAAAACATTTCCTTCTGTAAGTCGGAATTGATTAAAACTTTCTAAAGCTTTGCTGAATGTGCTGTATAAGATATCCCAGTCGCCCTCATTGATTTCTTCTTCCTGATAAGAGATGACCTCAGGGAAGCTCAAAACAGCCTGTAAAAGATTAGAGGAATTTGCACCCAGATCCACATTAATGGCTTCCAGCTGCTTGTAGTATTTACTCAATAACGCAGCATTGATGGTTGCACCTTTCAGACTTTCTTCGCCGCGGTCAATGTTAATAGCAACACTTACTTTTCCGCGCTCAATCTCTTTACTGCAAACATTACGCAACAACAACTCCTTTTCGGAGAAAGCCCTTGGAAGTTTTAAGTTGAGTTCTAAAAACTTACTGTTTAAAGACTTAATCTCTACTGCAAACTTGATGTTTTCATGATCAGTAGAGGCCAGGCCAAAGCCCGTCATTGATTTTATCATGTGCAAAGATATAATTTATTGTTAAAATGATTAAACCTATGTTACTTAATGACGCTGAGATCTCATTGGTTCCTAACCTTTTTCTGTTTTTATTGTTAAATATTGGCAGATTTTAACATTTGTAAAAAGTTAAAATAGCGTCATTAATGAGGATTTTAACTTTTTTTAACGTAATCGGTTGAAAAACTATGGTTAAGTTTACAAAAAAACGATACAAAATGAAGTTTCTACATCTCCTTACACTGTCATTTGGCGTGTTTTTCTTTACGGCGATGCCCTCTGCTTTCTCTCAAAAAGAGTTTTTACTAAGTGGAGCGGTAAAAGAACGGGGAACAAATTCCAGAATACAAAATGCTCAGGTGATCAATAAACGTAATGGATATACCGTTTTTACTACTGATTTAGGGCTTTTTCAAATCAAATCAGCAGTAGGAGATAGCTTGCTGATCATCAAAGCAGACTATTCAGATGGAGAAGTTGGTGTGTTTAGCACAGCAGATATCATGGTTTACCTAAGTAAAGGATCGACTTTGGAAGAAGTGAAGATATTTGGGCAGACGAAAAAGCAGGAAATGAACGATATCAAAAGAGAATTTAGAAATCAAGGCTCTTTTTATCAGGGGAAACCACCGCTTTTAGCGTACATATTTCAGCCTTTAACTGCAATGTATGAGCTATTTGGGCGTACCCCTAAAAATGCAAGAAGGTTTGGCCGATATTATGACAATGAGCTGAAGCAATCACAGGTAGATAACTTTTTTAATGAATCGCTGATCCAAAGTCAGACCGACTTAAAAGGAAAAGAACTGGAAGATTTTATGCTCAATTACAGACCGGATTATGAAAAATCCAGAAACTGGGCAGAATATGATGCCATCAAATATATTCGTGATTCCTATAAAAAATACAAGGAATCCTTAAATAAAACACCGTAAACAAGAAATTACGCTGGAGATATTAGATAGATAACGCTTCACACGCTTTTTCAGCGGCTAACTTCTCTGCATTCTTTTTATTGTAATCACGACCGATTCCATAGCTTTCACCCTCCACAACGGCGCTGATCGTGAATAGCTTAGCGCTATCTCCTTCTGTGTTTTGAATCATGTCAAAAGTAATATCTTTTCCATGACGCTGGCACCATTCAATCAATTTGCTCTTGAAATTCGTCTCTGTAAGTTCCAGGGTATGAATGTCTATGTAAGGCTTAATGATCCTTTTTAATAAGAAATCTTTAGTGTAATTATAGCCTTTATCCAGATATACCGCACCAACTAGCGCCTCAAAAGCATCCCCAAGCATGGAATGATGTTTGGTTTGAATGTTAACAGCCTTTTGATCAAATACCATCAGCTGGTCGAAACCCATCTTACGGGCAAGCTGATTCAGATTGGCCCTGTTCACAATTTTTGAACGCATTTCCGTTAAAAAGCCTTCTTCTTTGTAGGGATAGGCCTTAAACAATACTTCTGCGATGACAGAACCTAAAATCGCATCTCCAAGAAACTCAAGACGTTCATTACTGCTTCTGCTTCCGTTCTTCAGAACTTTTGCTACAGACCTGTGCCTGAATGCCATTTTGTATAAAACAGTATTTCCAGGAACAAAGCCTAAAATATTTTTTAGCTTTTTTATAAAGACCTTATCTGTCGAAAAATAAAGCTTGTACAGGTCGAATAACGGCATTAATTGTTACAAAAATTAGTGGATCATATTTGTGAATAGTCTCCTTTTATGGAGACTAATTATTATTCTTCGTACTTTTTGAATATCACAGATGCATTATGACCACCGAAGCCAAAAGTGTTGCTTTGTGCAGCACGAATGGTGCGTTTTTGTGCCTTGTTGAACGTGAAGTTTAATTTTGGATCACATTCAGGATCATCAGTAAAGTGATTGATTGTTGGTGGTACTATATCATTCTGGACAGCAAGAATCGCGGCAATCGCCTCAATTGCACCTGCAGCACCGAGTAAATGGCCTGTCATTGATTTTGTAGAGCTGATGTTTAGTTTGTAAGCATCTTCTCCGAATAAATCAACGATTGCTCTGCTTTCGGAGATATCTCCCAATGGGGTAGAAGTACCATGAACATTGATATAATCAATATCTGCGGTAGTTAAACCTGCATCTTTTAAAGCATTTGACATCACCATTCTTGCGCCAAGTCCCTGAGGGTGTGGTGCTGTAATGTGATTCGCGTCTGCGCTCATTCCTCCGCCTACTAATTCAGCATAGATTTTTGCACCACGTTTTTTGGCATGTTCCAATTCTTCCAGAATGATAGTTCCTGCACCTTCACCAGCAACAAATCCATCTCTGTCTTTGTCGAACGGCCTTGAAGCTGTTTTTGGATCGTCATTTCTAGTCGATAGTGCATGCATTGCATTGAATCCTCCGATTCCAGCCTCATTAATGATGGCCTCAGAACCTCCGCTAATGATCACGTCACACATATTCAAACGAATATAGTTGTAAGCATCAATCATGGCGTTAGTGGATGAAGCACAGGCAGATACAGTGGCAAAATTCGGTCCGCGCAATCCATATTTTATAGAAATATGGCCGGGAACGATGTCAATAATTACCTTAGGGATGAAGAACGGATTTATGCGTGGTGTACCATCGCCTAAAAAGAAGTTCTTCATTTCGTCCTGAAATGTTTTAAAACCGCCAATACCTGATCCCCAGATAACGCCGATACGGTTGCAATCTAATTGTGAAAAATCAAAATTGCCGTCCTTAACAGCCTCATCTGTTGATACTAAAGCGTATTGAACAAATGGATCTAACTTGCGGGCTTCTTTTTTGTCCAAAAAATCTTCAGGGTTGAAGTTTTTAAGTTCACATGCAAACTTCGTCTTGAACTTTGATGTGTCAAAACCTGTAATAGGGCCAGCGCCGCTCACGCCATTCAGCAAACCATCCCAGAATTCTGGGATCGTATTGCCAATTGGAGTGAGCGCACCTAACCCTGTAACTACTACTCTTTTTAATTCCATTTATACGGATTATACGGAGACCGTATTTTTACTTAACGTTTTTCTCTAAGTAAGCAATTGCTTGACCAACAGTACCAATAGTTTCAGCCTGATCATCAGGAATCGCTACATTGAATTCTTTTTCGAACTCCATAATAAGCTCTACTGTATCTAAAGAATCAGCACCTAAGTCGTTAGTGAAAGAAGCTTCTGGTGTAACTTCGTTTTCATCCACACCTAATTTTTCAACGATAATAGCCTTAACTCTTGAAGCAATATCAGACATAATGTTTATAATTTAATGGTTAAATAATTCAGTGCAAAGAAAAATAAATAATTACACATTTCAAATGTTTTTATTTCTCTTCCAATTTTAATGTTTTTATTTTGAACATTAATGTAAAATTAGTTTTATAATTTTGTAATTCCCGTAAAAAAGTGTGTTTTGAACAAAACTTATTTAAAACTGTCCTTAGACCTTGATTTTGTTTTAATCGCCATTACAGCTTCACTGAAGGATTATATGCTCTGTCATAAGGTCAATACTAGCCTTAATTTTGACTTCGAAAAGATTGATGATCACGAGGTTTACTTCAACGTAGATGAAAATCCCCTGGCCTTTTCTAAGTATTATTTTTTTGTGGAACAGGGAGAAATCGAGTACTACATCATCAATAATCGCAACGCAGAAGGGTTTTTGATCCCTGAAATGAATAAAGTTGACTTTTTTATGATAATTCATCAGTATATTGACAAAGAAGACCTAAATTTTATTTTAACAGGATTAAACAAACTAGCTGATATTCAGGTAGCTGCACAAATTGATCCGAAAAAGTTGAAGTCCCGTGAAAATTTGGTAATGTAAATTTTATATTGAAGGTGTATTAAATACACTATATTTGATTTTAGAAGACTCAGAAATAAAATATTAATAACCTGGCCAACATCGGTTTTAGACATCGAAACCTTCATTTTGTTGGTCCATATAAATTTAAGTAACCAAAATGAAACCATTTCATTCCAGAACAAAAATCGTAGCGACGCTTGGTCCTGCTTCAGCTAAACCAGAAGTTCTATTTAGCATGTTTAATGCCGGACTTGACGTATGCAGATTAAACTTTTCACACGGTTCTCAGGCAGATCACCAGGAAGTACTAAATACCATCCGCAGTCTTAATAAAAAACACAATTATAACGTAGGTATTCTGGCTGATTTACAGGGTCCTAAGATTAGAATTGGAATGGTGAAAGACGGTGGTATTCACTTAGTTAACGGTAACAGAACGGTCATCACGACTAAAGAATGTATCGGTAACGAAGAACGTATTTACATCACTTATACGACTTTCCCTCAAGACGTTAAACCAGGTGAAATCATCTTGTTAGATGACGGAAAACTTCAAATGAGAGTGATCGAAACTAACTTGGTTGACGAGGTAGTTTGTGAGATCGTTCATGGTGGTATCCTGACTTCAAGAAAAGGGGTTAACCTTCCAAACACTAAAGTTTCTATCCCTTCACTTACTGTGGAAGACCGTAAAAACTTAGAGTTTGTATTAGAAAATGATGTAGAGTGGATCGGACTTTCTTTTGTTCGTAACGCCGCTGATATCGTTGAATTAAAAGAGATTATCAAACAAAGAGGTAAAACTGCACGTGTCATTGCGAAGATTGAAAAACCTGAGGCAATTGCCAATATTGATGAAATCATTGCTGTTTCCGACGGTATCATGGTTGCCCGTGGTGATCTGGGTGTGGAAATGCCAATGGAAGAAGTTCCATTGTTGCAAAAGATGATTGTTCAGAAATGTAGAGCAGCTTCGAAACCAGTAATTATTGCAACTCAGATGCTGGAAAGCATGATCACTACACCAAGGCCAACACGTGCTGAAGTGAATGATGTTGCCAACTCGGTATTAGACGGTGCAGATGCAGTGATGCTAAGTGGAGAGACTTCAGTAGGTGAATTCCCGCTGATTGTTATTGAAACCATGCAAAAAATCATTCAGAACATCGAGGTAAACAACTATCCATTCCACCCGGAGAAGTTCCTTAAACCGAAATCTGATAGCTTCCTGAGCGATGCAATTTGCGATACAGCTTGTTTCTTATCAAAACAAACTAACGCCGTTGGTATCGTTTCTATGACGGTAAGTGGTTATACTGCTTTCGAAATTTCAAGTCACAGGCCAAAAGCATTAACTTATATCTTCACCAGCAATGTGTCGCTATTGAATACATTGAGCTTATTATGGGGCGTACAAGGTTTCTATTATGATAAGTTTGACAGTACGGACGATACCATTCAGGACGTAAATAACTTACTAAAAGAATACAAAATGATTAAAAAAGGTGATGTGATCATCAATACAGCGGCTATCCCAATGGAGAAAAAAGGGAAAACCAATATGTTGAAAATTACAGTAATTGATTAATCACTTGTAGCAATCAAAAATTTTTCTACTTTTGCAATCCGCAAAAAGGAGAGATGTCCGAGTGGCTGAAGGAGCACGCTTGGAAAGCGTGTGTACCTCAAAAGGGTATCGAGGGTTCGAATCCCTCTCTCTCCGCGAATTACAAAAGTATCAAAAGGCTTTCAGCATCTGCTGGAAGCCTTTTTTGTAAAGCCCACTTAGCGAAGTCAGGCAAATGGCAAAGAGGCTAAAGTGCTTCCTTCTGGAAAGGGATGAGTAGGGGGCTGGTAGGGCCGTGCTAGGGCCAATTGAGGTAAATAGCCCTTCGGGCAGTTTGAATAATGCCTTTTAGCCTCTTTAATTCGCCTTTCGCAAAATAAACAGTTTATTAAGCGTACCTTGCGCTTTTACCTGATTATGAGCGATATTACAAAAGAGTTGCACCAGGGTGCAGATGAGAAAAAGAGACTGGAGTTTGAGGAAAAACTTAAGCAAATTGCTCTGAAATATGATCGCTGGTTTAGTGGCCATACAAATAAAGATACAGGTGACAAACCTGATAAAATTCAAAACTATTTCCGTTACTTCCAAAATCATGAAGGATTAACCCAACTTTATATTAAAGATGGTATGCCAATAGAAGTTGATTTGGACTGTAGAGAGGCCTTTAAGGCAACCTTTAAAGCTTAAAACACCAAATTTATTCGCTTCATTCCTACCATTGCCGATTTGTCTGTTCTTCCTTTTTTCATACCATGAAACAGGGAAGAAGAGATGAGTCTTTGGGTTTTTAATATCCCAGGTTATTCGAACACAAAAAAAGGCTTGAGTAATGGAAGGCTTTTAAAATCTTTAGGAGCTAGGGCATCTTCGCCTTTTATTTTCCAGACTTTGAGGTCTTTAATGGCTGCATCTCCGTTGATGGCAAAGCCGAACTGTCCTTTTGGTTTTACAAAACCTGTACTATCCTTAAATGATAGCACAGCTTCCTGATTGATCCAGATAAAAAACTGATTTCCTGATCTTTGTATTTTCCAATCTTGCCAATCCGTTTGTTTGATTCTTTTTACCTTGGGCATGATGCCGATATGGCCGGTACTGTGAACAAATGTACCTCTGTTTTCTAAATCGGCAAACAAGGACCGATCTTCTAAAGCCACTTTATTTTCGAGTTGATTGAGTAGAATTCCTAGAAATTTGGAGCCATTTAAGTTCAGCATAACTTCAAACAAATAGGTTTTTGGTGCAGCCATTGCCGAAAATGTTAAAATAAAATCTTCAGGTAATGGTTTATTGGCTAGTAAAATTGCCCAGTTCAGATCTTTGCTGCCATATAAAGCCTGATCCTTGAGCTCCCAGCTACCATTGACAGTTAACCATTTTTTTTGGTCCAGGTTCTTTTTAAAATTTTCTTCAAAAATCAATTTACTTTGAGCATGAGCAGTAAATTCGGTGCTGAAAGTTAAAAGAGCAGTTAGAAACGTGGCTGAGATGAATTTTGGGAACTTGATCATACGATAAGAAAGGGCAGAATATTGCTGAAATCAGTTCTCAAATATAGGAATTGCAGTTGGGCTCTCTCCAAAAAAGAGTCGGGATTTCTGCAATTCCTATGAGCAGTTATTTCGAAGTTGAGCCCTATCTCGCCCTTTCTTTCATTCATAATTGCCTGGCAGACTCTACGTATCTCTTGAAACTATCCATAATCGCCTGCCAGCCATTCCTTTGCATCTCTATAGGATTTTGCCCCTCCGCTTCAAAACTTTCCGTAATTTTTACCCCATCAGCATTTTTTTCGAAGGTGATTTTTACTTTTCTACCATCACCAAGGGTGTAGCGCATCAGTTCATAAGGGATTACCTCATCATAAACACCTCCAAAATCAAACCCAAAACTTCCGTCTTTGGCTTCCATTCTAGAGTTGAATTTTCCGCCGGTACGTAAATCGTTTTCCGCCTTAGTGGTATGCCAGTCGTCGGATGCAGCACTCCATTTGGTAATGTGCGATGGGTCGTTCCAGGCTTTCCAAATGATGTCAATAGGGGCATTTACAGTAGCTGCTACCGTAATTACGGTTTGATCTTTTGTTGTCATCTTTTTTCTTTAATTGGTTGATGAATTAAAGTTAATGGTAATTTGTCGATTTGCTAGGGGTAAAAGCAACAATGTGTGCGGTAATTTACGACCATCCCATTTGAGTAAGAAACACTCTTCTGTAATCCATTAGCCACTCTTTTACAATTGATTAGTCGACTTTTAACCAGCCAGTAATGCTCATTCTGGGCTTATTCGTTACTAAAACTTCGTGTTCCAGTTCACTGCTTTTAAAAAACACACTCTTCCCGTCCATAGGGGGGATATTTTGCAGACCATTGGTATGGTGGACGCACAATTCACCACCATCGGCAAGTTGCCAATCCGCATTTAAATACATAATCATGGAGTATTGCCTGCTGGTATTTGTTCGAAACTGATCCAGGTGCTTTTTATAGAAACTGCCTTTTTCATAGAGGGTATAATGGAATTCATAGCCTGTAATTCCTGTGTAGCAAGTGCTGTTCAGGTAGCTCACAAAACAATCCATTAGATCAAAAAAGGCATTTTCATGAGGGTCATTGTGTGAGCGATCAAGCCAATAAATGCGATCACTTCGAAATAGTTTGTCGGGAACAACAATGGTCTCGTTGCCTGTTCCTGCGGATAATAGTTGGTTTCCCTGGTAGAGCCGTGTCAAATTATTTTTTAAATGACCTGATAAATTTTCATTTAAAAAGAGGTCTGCTATGCCAACTTTATCTTCTATAAAGCTGTCAATTAGCGTATTAAATATTTTTTCCAATGGAAAGGTACGGCGCGATCGGGGCGTAATTGCCCTTATCTGGTGAAGGTAGTTTTTATTAGTGGTAACTGATTGTATGTCAGTAACATTTATAATAACTAAAAGTCTATGGAATTAGTAGTTTAATTGTTTATATTTGTCCTGTTAAAGATTAAAACAGCTCAAGACCATGAACATATTTAAATTTTCCATTTTAGGACTATTGCTGGGCAGCACTGCCATTCATGCACAGGACAATAGCAAGGTAACCATTACAGGAACTCTTAAGGGGGCGAATACAGGGAAAGTATACCTTCAGAAATTCGACAATAAAATGTTTAAAACGCTGGATTCTGCGGAAGTAAAGAACGGCACATTTAAGTTTAGTAAAAGCTTGAAATTACCAGAACTTTATGGTTTGACAGTCGATAAGGAGCAAAGTCCACTGTATGTGTTCCTGGAGAAAGGCCAGGTGAATGTTACGCTTGATCCGGAAAAATATTATAGAAATTCAGTGGTAACTGGTTCCGTTTCCAATGATCTTTTTACCAGTTATAAACAAGAAAAAGACGTTAAAATTGAAGAGTTCATCAAAAAGAACCCTGCTTCCTTAGTGTCTGCGTATGTGTTGTACAGAGATTTTTCTTACAGATTAACGCCAGAAGAAATCAATCAAAGCCTACAACTATTAGACCCGACATTACAAAGTACACCTTACGTGGCGGTATTAAAAGACCTGGTGAATGTGCTGAACGCTGTAAGCATTGGAAAAAAAGCACCGGATTTTGAAGGCAATACGCCGGAAGGAAAAACAATTAAACTTTCTGATCATTTTGGAAAATACCTATTGCTTGATTTTTGGGCTTCTTGGTGTGGTCCATGCAGAAGAGAAAATCCAAATCTGGTAAAGGCTTATCAGAAATACCATGAGAAAGGATTTGATATATTCGCAGTCTCTTTAGATAAATCAAAAGAAGCCTGGTTAAAAGGAATTAAAGATGATAACCTGAGCTGGACTCATGTGTCTGATCTGGCCTTTTGGAATAGCGCTCCTGCGAAGTTATACGGAGTAAGGGCAATCCCTGCAAATGTATTGATCGATCCAAATGGAGTGATTATAGCAAGAAACCTGACTGGTGAGGACCTGGAAAATAAACTTGCAGAGTTATTGGCAACACCATTAGCGAAAACGAAATAAGGTGATATACTCAGGTATAACGTTAATCTAAAATTGAAAGAGCACTTCAGACTAAGATTTTGGATCGGCTACAGAAAACCCGATAGTATACACCTACGGTCACGGTAGGTGTATACTGCAAGCCCTCAAAAAACAGCTAGTTTCTTGAGGGCTTTTTAACTTGCAGAAAAGAAAAGGGCTACCTTATGCCTGATGTAAGTATATGTTGAGAAATGCTGCCAATGCGCTGCCGATGAGCGGGCCAGCAATAGGAATCCAGGCATAAGCCCAGCCACTATCTCCTTTACCATGAACGGGTAATATCGCATGCATAATTCTTGGTCCCAGATCTCTGGCCGGATTAATCGCATAACCTGTCGTTCCTCCAAGCGACAATCCAATTACCCAAACGAGAAAAGCTACAGGGATTGCACCTAAGGATCCCAATCCTATGGCTGTTTTTTCGCTGCCTAATGCTGCGTCGGTAAAGTGAAGAATGGTAAATATCAATACAAAAGTTCCAATGATTTCAGAGATAAGGTTGGACCAATTATTTTTAATCGCTGGAGCAGTACAAAAAGTAGCCTGTTTTGCACCTTGATCTGCGGTTGGTTTATAATGGTCTTTGTACGTTAACCATACCAGAAATGCACCTAAAAAGGCACCTATAAATTGGGCTGCAATATATAATGGTACTTTTGCCCAGCTGAATTTTCCGGCAATGGCCAGACCAATGGAAACGGCAGGATTCAGGTGTGCACCACTATATGGGCCAGCAACAACTACACCGACAAAAACGGCCAGCGCCCAGGCAGTTGTGATGACAATCCAACCTCCATTATTTCCTTTGGTGCCGGATAAAACCACATTTGCGACTACCCCATTTCCCAAAAGTATCATTAGCATTGTGCCGATTACCTCGGCCGAAAATTCCGACATTTCTATAGATTTAAATTTTAATAATCAACCAAGCGTAATTATACGTAAGTATAAACAATCGTTATCGAAACTAAAAGAAAGCGAATTGAAATATTTCAGCACCCCCTTTTTCAGCCTTGCTTTGCGTCAACAGCAGGAAATCTCCAATAAGCCTCATTTATAACAAGAATTTTAAGAAGTTGGAGAGGCTAGCTTCTAATTGTATCAAATTTAATACAATTAAGGCGGGCCATAAAACCTTAGATAAAATAAGCTTTATCTTTTTGTTGAATCCGGTAAAGCACTTTAAATGAGCCATTAAAGATCGTTTTGCCAAAATGAAGGGAGCACTACCGGTATCATGGCACATTTCTTTCTAAGCCCCTCCAATAAAACAACACATTATGAAAAAGATCATCATTTTGGCAATATGCCTATTCACCGCAGGTGCTGTAAATGCACAGAGCCCTATCAGATTTGGGGTCAAGGCGGGATTAAACCTCCCTAATATTATTAAAGGAGATGGAAATAACGATTATGATACTAAAGTAAATCCTGGATTTAATGCCGGTATTACCTTAGATATCATGTTGATCAAAGGATTGGCCTTTACGCCAGAACTATTGTATTCCACGAAAGGTTATAAGTTGGAAACACCACTAGGTGAATTTAAACAGACCACTCATTTTATTGATATTCCAATTCTAGCCAGTATTAATTTAGGTGGCTCAGGATTAAATCTGGTTGTAGGACCTCAGGTTTCTTTCTTAACTTCCACTAAAAATAAGTATTCAAGCAACTTCGGATCCTCTGTAGAAGAGGAATTCAGAGAAGATTCTGATAAGTTTAAAAAGAGCCTTGTAGGGGGTGTAATAGGATTTAGATACGATATTAATGACAAATTTGACCTTCATGGTCGTTATGCACTGGATTTCCAGAAAAATAACGAAGATGGAACGAAAAGAACTCCTGAATACAAAAATCAGGTATTCTCAGTAGGTGTTGGTGTAAAATTCTAGTACCTGTCTTTGTCAGAAAAGGAATGCTCTAACCGAGCATTCCTTTTTTTGTGCTTTCTTCAGCTCTTTTCGGTGTTAGAGACAATTAGGATTGACTCCCTGCTTTTTTTAGGTGTGTGGAATTTCGGACAATTCATCTATAGGTCAGGTGAAAGTCACAAGGTTGTGTTTGACTTTATGGTATTGATAGTCAGCGGTGTTTTATCCGGGTAATCATTCTTTTTCCCCTTTAAATCTAAGTTTTTGGCATGGTTATTACATTAGCCTGTCCGAATTTTAAAATAATTAAAATCGATAACTATGAAAAAATTATTCATTATAGGATTGGGTCTGACGATGAGCAGTCTGGCCTTCAGAGCAAATGCACAACAATCACAAAGTGCAGCAAATGATCAGATGAGGTTCGGTATTAGAGCAGGAGCAAATCTGATGAACATGGGTAAGATCTCTATTGGTGATCAAAATTATTCCACAGATTCAAAAGTGGGATTTCAGGCGGGTGTATATGCTGACTTACCTTTAGGTGGTGGTTTTGCATTTTTACCTGAGGTAATGTACTCGCAAAAAGGAGGTAAAGTGAAAGAAACTTTTGCAGGAAATACTTCCGAATTCGATTCTAAAATAGGTTACCTGGATGTGCCAATTCTGATTGGGTTCAGACCAGCTCCGGAATTTACTGTTTTTGCAGGTCCTCAGGTTTCCTTCTTACTTTCTCAGGAGTCTTCATTTAAAGTGAATGGTGAACAGGTAGGAGATAACTTTACGAACAAAAAGGATTACAAGAAATCTATTGCTGGTGGAGTTGTGGGTGTTGGATACAGCATTACACCGAACATCAATATAAATGGAAGGTATGCGATGGACTTTCAAAAATCATTTAATGATGATTTAAACCAGGATAAATTGAAAAATAAAGGTTTTGCCCTATCATTGGGTTATACTTTTTAAGTGTTATAGATTTATCTGATTAAGTATAAAAACTTTTTCTATTGTGAGAGGCCTGTATCATTGTTTATGATGCAGGCCTTTTTTTTAACAGATAGAATTGATGATGATCCTCTGATTTGGGTTTAGTTTGCCCTGATCACCGACCCTAAACGAAAGCATTCTCCCTGTTTTTTTATTTATATTTGAAATTTAACCGAACACTAGCTCAATGAAATTTAAGTACCCCATATTTGTCTTTATTTTCTCTTTAACGGGGCTTTCTGCCGTTTTTTCACAAGAATTGCAGTCATCCAAATCAGCATCGCAGCGTAAAAGCTATATAGAAACGTTGTCTAGTCCCAATCCATGGGTCGACTCTGTGTTTAACAAATTAAATAAACGCCAGAAAATCGCCCAGTTGTTTTTTGTGAGGGCACATACCGATATGGGCAAAGTGTTTGAAGATTCCATTGCCAATGTGGTGAAGAAAGAACGGATCGGTGGACTTGTATTTTTTCAGGGAGGGCCGGGCAGACAAGCCATCCTGACCAATAAATACCAGGCTTTGGCTCGCGTGCCTTTATTGATTACTTCTGATGGTGAATGGGGATTGGGGATGCGTTTAGACAGCAGCATTTCTTACCCTTACCAAATGGCCTTAGGGGCGGTTCAAGAAAAAGAACTGATTTATAGAATGGGTTTGGAAGTAGCGAAAGATTACAAACGGATTGGGATGCACATGAATCTGGCCCCAGATGTAGATGTGAATAATAACCCTAAAAATCCAGTTATCAATTACCGGTCTTTTGGTGAAAATAAATACAATGTAACCGCTAAAGCTTCGGCTTATATGAAAGGAATGCAGGATGGCGGACTATTGGTTAGCTTGAAACATTTTCCAGGTCATGGGGATACCGATGTAGATTCTCATTACGATTTGCCAAAACTGCCATTTTCAAAACAAAGGTTGGACAGTATGGAAATTTATCCTTTTCGTGAACTGATCAAAGAGGGAGCAGCAGGAGTGATGATCGCACACATGAACATTCCGGCATTGGACAATACACCTAATATGCCTTCTACTTTGTCAAAACCGATCGTTACGGGTATCTTAAAAGAAGAACTTGGCTTTAAAGGGATTATTATTTCTGATGCGATGGGCATGAAAGGAGTAGTGAAATATTTTAAAGATGGAGAGGCTGATGTGATGGGCATAATTGCAGGCAATGACATCCTGGAGCTTTCAGAAAATAGTGCAAGGGCAATTAAACTTGTGAGGAAAGCCGTTAGAGAAGGCCGAATTCCTATGGAACGCATAGATGAAAGTGTAAAGAAAATCCTGACCGCTAAGTATTGGGCAGGACTGAACGTAAAAGACACGGTAGATGAAAAGAATGTCTATGCGGAAATTAACCGACCGGAAAGTAAAGTGCTGTTGCAGCAGCTTGCAGATGCCTCGATGACTTTGTTAAGGGGAAAACAATACCTAAAGACGCTTGCTGCTCAAAAGAGAACAGCAATTATTAGTATTGGTACCCCTCAGGTGACGACCTTCCAGGAGGATCTGGGTAAATTTTATAAAAACTCTGTTTTTTATACTTTGGATAAAACCGCAAATGCCAATGCTATTGCGAAGGTATTAAAAGAGGTGGGCAACTTTGATCAGGTAATAATTGGGATTCATGATACAAGAACCCGCCCTGGGAATGGAATCGTGTTGAGCGCAGATCTGAAAATGTTTATTAAAAGCATGGCCGATAAAAATGCCGTATTTGCTTTATTTGCGAATCCATATAATCTGGCTGCTTTGCCAGGGCTGGAAAATAGCAAAGTACTGGTGGTTGCTTATCAAAAGGAGGATTTTATGCAGCGTGCAGCATCGTCTGTAATTAAAAATCAATTGACAACCTCTGGAAAATTACCGGTTACCGTGAATACTTTCTTTAAGTATGGTGATGGTGAGTAATGTGCTGGAAAAAAAATCCCTCAAAAAAAAGAGCAGCTTTTGAGGGATTCTTTTAATAGTTGAAGGCTATTCAGACCTTTTGTAATTTTATTTATTGTTTTCCGGTTTTAAGGCGGCAACATTCCAGTTTTTAAGGAATTCCGTTACTTTTTTTACACTGTGACCTTTTCCTTCTTCCAGATAAGCAGAGTTTTGCGTGTGTAAAAGTCTTCCATTACCATCAAGAATCAGAAATACGGGAAAACCGAAACGTCCTGGGTATTGTAATTTGGCTAATACTGCTTCATTTTTGTTCTCTTTGCTATAATTGATCAACACTGTTTCATAATTGTCGTTCAGCAATTTTTTAAGCTCAGGAGTATGGTCTACCAGGTTGTGAAAAGCGATGCACCAGGAGCACCAGTTTCCTCCTACCTGTACAAATACATGTTTACCTTCTTTTTTAGCCTTCGCTATGGCAGCATCAAGGTCGGCCTGAGCATTCGCCGCAGGATTATAAATTTTAACCGCTTCTTTGGTATCCTGAGCAAAAGTGCTGATAGAGATAGTTATAAAAGCGAAAAGTAGTAAGGTTAGTTTTTTCATTACAATTTATAGGTTAGTTATGGTACAATAAACATCGGCTTCACCTTTCTTTGACTTGAAATCGAATGGTAATACAGCTATACCCAAAAGTAAAAAACTATTGAGACCTTTTTGTAATCTGAGTATAAAATTACTCTACTAATCTAGTAGTTTACTATTTTGTGGAAACTTCGGAAGAATCCTTTAGCTTTACCTAATGCCTCAACAGCCGTTAAAAATACTACAAGCTTCCGCAGGATCTGGTAAAACATTCAGTCTTACAGCCCATTATTTGACCCTTTTATTATCCGGTGAAACCAAGTACCGGGAAATTCTTGCCGTTACCTTCACCAATAAGGCGACAGAGGAGATGAAAACCAGAATCATGGAGGTGTTGAAAGGCTTTGCCTTAGGTCAGGATGAAGTGGAAGATTACCGGATATTGGTTTTAAAAGCGCATCCAGATTTAAATAAATCATTGCTTCAGCAAAGATCTGAGGCAATTTATAAGAGAATCCTTCACGATTACAGTCGGTTTTCAGTGAGTACAATTGATGGTTTCGTTCAAAAGGTGATCAGAGGTTTTGCCTTTGAACTGGGGCTTGATTCTGGCTATGCGCTGGAAATGAATTTTGAAAAGGTAAAGAACGAGCTTGCGGATAAGCTGGATGAGCAGATGGACCATAATCCAAATTTGCTGCAGTGGATCATAGACCTTGCTTTAGACCGGATCAGCAACAATGTAAGCTGGAATTACAGAAATGAGCTGACCGACCTGGCCGGTGAGATATTTAAAGAACGTTATCAGCCTTTCGATAATGCCATTCAGGAATTAATCGAGTATAACGACCTCAATGTAATGTTCGGGGAGTATAGTAAATCTACCAAGCAGCAAATCAGTTTATTTGAAAGCACGCTCAAAGAACTGGCATTACGTGCCGTTAATTTATTTGAAGCTGCAAATATCGCGACCGATCAGCTTAAAGGAAAATCAAGGTCACCTTTATTGGCCATTGCCAAGATTGCTGATGGTGATTTTTCAAAAATTGAAACGATTGCTAAATTAATCAATGAGCCTGATGAGTGGTTTAAAGCTGGGGCTGATGATAGTTTATATGATACCCTGAATCCTGTTCTCGATAAATTATACCAGCATTATAGCAATGGCCTGCCAGAATATATTCTGGCACAAGCCTTCAACAAAAATTTATACTATCTGCGCTTAA
Organism: Pedobacter sp. PACM 27299; assembly: GCF_001412655.1. Lineage (NCBI taxonomy): Bacteria > Pseudomonadati > Bacteroidota > Sphingobacteriia > Sphingobacteriales > Sphingobacteriaceae > Pedobacter > Pedobacter sp. PACM 27299. The sequence goes on from NZ_CP012996.1 coordinate 261,919, forward strand.
TGCAGGAAATGGCCGTTTTGCTGAAAACTTACCGACAGGAAAGTGGCAACTTGCTCATCAGTGATGCTCAAAATCTACTGAAAGGGATTACCGGAGAAGATGATGATAACCCAGCCTTTATCTGGGAAAAGACCGGCAGCCGGTACCGACATTTTTTATTCGATGAATTCCAGGATACTTCTGCGAATCAATGGGGGAACTTTAAACCTTTATTGAAAAATGCGATGGCAGAAGCCAATGGGAAACTGATCGACCATTTGATTGTCGGAGATGTAAAACAATCTATTTACCGCTGGCGAAATGGCGATTGGAACATCCTTCATCAGCAGGCTAAGAAAGACATTGGCGAAACCTATGTCGTTGCCGCAAATCTGGAAGAAAATTACAGGAGTACAGAAAATATCATCACCTTTAACAATACGCTTTTTAAAGCATTGCCGATCCTGATGCAGCGCCGCTTAAATGAAACGATTGGAGAACAATCCGCCAATCAGAAATTAGCAGATTGGTGGGAAGAAAAAGGCTTCAGTCACATCATGACTGATGTGTATGAGGAAGTTGCTCAGAAGATCACGCCAAAAACAGCAGCAGGTGGTGCCATTGATTTTTCCGTTTTGAAAACGGATGCAGATGGCGCTAGTTTGGGCCGGACAGGCTTCAAACCTGAGGCGTTAAGGCGCATGGTAGAGACTTTAAAACGCCTGATTATAGAAGAGAAGCGTTATAAATCAGGAGATGCCTGTGTTTTGGTGCGCTCCAATTCGGAAGCCATTGCTGTGGTAGATGCCTTGATGGGAAACAACATCAATGTGATTTCCGGTGAGGCACTCTTAATTGAAAACAATACCGCAGTTAAAATCCTGATCAACACACTAAAAGTGATGGCAGGAATTCCCGGAAATACCGCTTTATATAAAGCGAATATCATCAGTATGTATGCGCAGTTGAAGGTGGTGGAAGTGCTGCCTGATCATTTATTCAACCTAAAAATTAAAGGTCTGGAGCATTTGATTGATCGACTGCCACTTGAGCTTTGTGAAAATTGGAAGAGCTGGATGCAGCAGCCATTGCCGGAATTACTGGAAAAACTGATTCATGCTTATGGGCTGAATCAGGCAAAGCATTCTTCGCATTTACCTTATTTATTTGCTTTGAGAGACCTGGCAGGTAACTTCGCCCGGCAAGGTGAAAAGGGCATTACCGCTTTTCTGAACTATTGGGATGAAGAAGGCAAAAGAAAAACTTTGCCATCCTCAGAAAACACCGATGCAGTACAGGTGATTACCATTCATAAATCTAAAGGACTAGCCTTTAAAGTGGTTATGGTGCCATTCTGCAACTGGGAAATCAATGGAAAACCAAATGGGATTTTCTGGGTGCCTACTGCAGACACCGCTTATCACCAGCTGCAAAGTATCCCATTGAAATACAATAAAGAATTAGGACAATCGGCCGTAGCCATCCCTTATTACGAAGAATTACTTTACAATAATATGGATGCGTTAAATATGCTGTATGTGGCCACCACGAGGACAAAAGAGTATTTGTACATCACTTGCTTAGGCAAAAAAACAGATACGGTAAGTACTATTGGGGATGTTTTAGCCATGACTTTACAAGATCAGCTGGATGAAGATGGGCGGTTTTTTGTAGACGAACCGGTGGTTAAGAAGAATAAAACACATCGCGTAGAAGAAAGCGGGCCAGCTTTCATCAATCTGCAAGAATATCCGACTTCAGAAAGACTTTCAGAAGTTTTCAATAACAACCTCAAAAGAAAAGAACTTGAAATGCTTACCGGTACCAATGCGGGCAGGGAAGGAACCATATTGCATGAAGTACTGGCCAGATCTGCTAATTTGGAAGAAATGGAAACTGCGCTAAGTAATATGCTCAATGAAGGTTTTTTTAAAGCAGAGGAATTGCCTTCTTTACGTAGACAGGCAGGAAATGTATTGGCTCATGGCGAATTACAAGCCTTATTGAAAACCAGTAAGGAAACGATCAATGAGAAGAGCATTATTGATATCCGTGGGAAAATGTACCGGCCGGATAAAGTGTTGATCTCTGGAAATGAGGTCATCGTAATCGATTATAAATTTACGCTCAAAGAGAGCGATTCACATATTAAACAAGTGTACGGATACCGCGACTTGTTATTGGCAATGGGCTACCAGAAGGTAAAAACCTATTTATTTTATGCACATAGTGCAACCTTAAAATCAGTGTAAAGATGAAGGCGTTTTTAAAAGAAGTTGCAGAAGATTTAGTAAAAAGGTTGGGTTCGGATCTGCACCATGCCGCAGTTGTTTTTAACAATAAAAGGCCGGTGCCCTATCTGCAGAACCATTTGGCAGATACGCTGAGGAAACCCTTCTGGGCACCTTCCTTTTTTACCATTCAGGAGTTTTTTGCGCTGTCTACTCATTTGCAGGTAGCCGATGGTTTCAATCAGTTTTTTACCCTGTTAAAAGAATACAATAAACTCATTATTGAAGAAGGAGGAAAATCGCTCAATCCAGATGTTTTCTATCCAATTGCCCGTATTATTCTCAGCGATTTTTCTCAAATAGATAACGATCTGGTCAATGCAGATCAGCTTTTTCAGGAGCTGGAAGATATTGCGGTGATTGAAAAGGATTTTCAGCACCTGACGGCGGAACAGCAGCTGTTTTTAGAGCAGTTTTGGTCTTCTTTTTCAGCTGGGAAACAACAATACCATCAGGAACAGTTTATCCGCATGTGGAGACGAATGCCTAAATTATACCGTGGATTTCATGCGGCTTTAAGGGAAAAAGGGTACACCACCATGGCTTATATTTATCGTCAGTTGGCAGAAGGAAAAGCAGATAAACCGGAATTTATTGATGATTTTAAGAATGGAAAGATTGTTTTTGCGGGATTTAATGCCCTTAGTAATGCGGAAGCGGTAATTTTCAAGCAATGGAATAAAGATGAAAAGGCTTTATTCTATTTTGATGTCGATAAATACTATATGGAGGATGAGACTCAGGAAGCAGGTTTGTTCCTGAGAAAAAATATACAGCGACTCGGGCTGCCGAATGCTTTAGGTGAAGCAAGGGATCTGATTCGCGGACAGCAAAAAGAAATTAATGTTTACAAAACACAGGGACAAACAGCACAGGCAAAGATTCTTCACCAGGAATTGTTACAGGATTATCCACTATTGGATGTAGCTGATAATGCCGGGAAAATCGCACTGATTCTTGCTGATGAAAGCTTATTGTTACCCGTTTTGCAAACAATTCCCACCAAATATCAGCATGCAGGAGGTATTTCGAATATCGAATTGAACGTGACAATGGGGTATCCCTTATTAGCGACTTCCATTTTTGGATTGGCAGATTTATGGCTGAGTGTTCAGGCACAGCTGATTGATGGAAAGAAAGACACCATTTATTACAGAGAAGTAGAAGCCTTCCTATCTCATCCTTTAACGGGCGTGTTGCCTATTGACAGAGATGCGGTACAGCAGGAAATCCTAAAAGCCCAACTGATTGATGTTCCGATAAAAACTTTGCATAAAGATCCTTTATCCATCTTGTTTTTTAGCAAAGTAGATGCTGGATTAATTGCCATCGAACATTTGCAGCAGGTCTTCAAACTGATACTGGAAAGACAACTGGAAGAAAAGACTTTAAAGCAAACGGAAGCCGATTTATTTGGCGCTACGCTGAAAGAACTCAACAGATTACATGATACTTTAGCAGATTATGCGGCACATCTGCCACTTTCTTTTGTACTTTCTTTGATGCAAAAGGCAGTGCAGGGAATTGCAGTTCCTTTAAGCGGGGAGCCATTGCAAGGTGTTCAGGTGATGGGATTACTGGAAAGCAGGAGTCTGGATTTTGAGCATGTATATGTGCTTGGTGTTACAGAAGGAATTTTGCCACAGATCAATGTTTCGCCAAGTTTTATTCCCGACAGTATCCGCAGGGCCTATGGATTACCGGTGATTGAAAATCAGGATGCCATTTCTGCCTACATGTTTTACCGCTTATTGCAGCGCTCCAATAAAGTAAGTCTGGTCTATAACGGACAAGCGGATGATAGCAATACCGGAGAACCTAGCCGCTTTTTAAAGCAGCTGGAATTTGAAAGCGGCTATACTTTTAAATATTTTGACCAGTCGCAATCTCTTGCCATTGAGCCGAAAGTAGAATTTGAGATCAAAAAAGAAGGAGAGGTATTGAGGCGTTTATATACTTATCTTGACAATCAGGAAGAAAATCCGGTGAAATTATCTGCTACCAGACTGACTACCTACCTCAATTGCCCGCTGCAGTTTTTTTATAAATACATCGCCAAAGTCGAAGAGCCGGAAGAACTTGCCGAAAATATGGAAGCCAACAGCATTGGTTCTATCTTACACAAGGTGATGGAGCTCTTTTATCAGAAGTTAAAAGGCGAAAGTCCTTATATCACTAAAGAACGTATCGCCGAAAACAGAAAACAGCTCAAAGAAATGTGCAAGCTCGCTTTTGCGATAGAGATGTTTGATACGGAAGAAATACTACTGGAATATAGCGGGATGCAGCAGGTCATGCTGGCCATTGTTGCCGAATATGCCAATGTAATTTTGGACCATGACGAACAACAAGCGCCATTTTCAATCGTAGAACTGGAAAATAATAAGGACTACGACAAAGTGACTTTTCCGATCCATGTAAAAGGAGAAGAACGAAAGCTGACTTTATTGGGTATTATTGACCGTGTGGATCAGCGAAATGGCGTCACCAGAATTGTCGATTACAAAACAGGAAGAGACGAAGTCGGCTTTTCTTCTATTGATGAACTATTTGACAGCGAGAGTGGTAAGCAAAATAAAGCCTTGGTGCAGACCTTGTTTTATACTTATGTTTATGAGCAGACGAGAAAAATTTCTGGGGTAGAGCCCAATCTTTATATTGTACGAAAAATGCGTGATGAAGGTACCCTGTTCTATTTAAAAGAAAACAGAAAGAGAGTCCTTTTACAGGCAGAGCATCTGGAGGATCTGAAGGGAAATTTCACGCAGTTATTGCGCCAGAAACTGGAAGAATTATTCAATCCAGACCTTCCTTTTAAGCATACAACCGTTGCAGAAAACTGCACATATTGTCCTTATTTAACGCTTTGTGGAAAATAATTAAACAAAAAAACAGCGCTTATGTTACTTTCAGCAGTACCTATTCTGGCTTCTATCCATCAGGTGGAAACCATTGCTTTTTACACTGAAAAAATGGGCTTTACGCTCAATTCTCAATGGGATGGTTACCTGATTTTCAGTCGGGAACAAGTGAATATTCACCTCTGGTTTACGGAAGATACGGCCATTCCGAAGCATACGGGCTGTTATATTAATGTAAATAATGTACTGCAATTGTATCATGAATATGAGCGTCAAGGCATCATCCATCCGAATGGAAAACTGGCTGAAATGCCCTGGGGAATGCGTCAATTCTCGATTTTGGACAACAATGGGAACATTATTCATTTCGGTGAGCCCCTGGAAAATCCCAGCAATTAATGCGGAAAACACAGTGTAATTAAAACACTACTTTATAATTAATTTACAATGGTTATATTTGCCATCAGTTAATATTTGAATATACAATGAGAGAAATTCAATTTAGAGAAGCGTTACGTGAAGCCCTAAGTGAAGAAATGCGTAAAAACGAGAACATTTTTTTGATGGGTGAAGAAGTAGCGCAATACAATGGTGCTTATAAAGTAAGTCAGGGTATGTTAGACGAGTTTGGCGACAAACGCGTAATTGATACTCCTATTGCCGAAATGGGCTTTACCGGTATTGGTATTGGCGCAGCAATGAATGGATTAGTTCCGGTCATAGAATTTATGACTTTCAATTTCTCATTGGTTGCTATTGATCAGATTATTAACGGTGCAGCCAAAATGCTTTCAATGAGTGGAGGTCAATTCTCTATTCCGATCGTATTCCGTGGCCCAACCGGAAATGCAGGTCAGCTAGGTGCACAGCACTCTCAAAACTTTGAGAACTGGTTTGCAAACTGCCCGGGTTTAAAAGTAGTAGTTCCATCTACTCCTTACGAAGCTAAAGGTTTATTAAAACAAGCTATCCTTGATCCAGATCCAGTGATTTTCATGGAATCTGAGGTAATGTATGGCGATAAAGGGGAAGTTCCTGAAGAAGAATATTACCTGCCTATCGGTAAAGCTAACATCGTTAAAGAAGGAACTGATGTAACGATTGTTACTTTCGGTAAAATGTTAACCCGTGTAGTAAACCCTGCAGTTGAAGAACTGACAAAAGAAGGAATCAGTGTAGAAGTAATCGATTTACGTACTGTACGTCCTATTGATTATGCAACGATCATTGAATCTGTTAAGAAAACAAACCGTTTAGTGGTAGTAGAAGAGGCATGGCCATTGGCTTCAATCTCTTCTGAGATCGCGTTTAATGTTCAAAAGAATGCTTTTGACTATTTAGATGCACCAGTATTACGTATCACTTGCGCAGACGTTCCACTTCCTTATGCACCAACTCTAATCGCGGCTAGTTTACCTAACGCTGAAAGAGTAATTAAAGCAGTAAAAGAAGTATTATACGTAGCAAAATAAGTTACAAATTACATCGTTAATATAGGATCCCGTTGGTATGACCAACGGGATTTTTTTTAACCCATTCTAACCTGTAGCCAACAATTCATTAACACATTATTTATTTGAGGATATCGATTGTTAGCCTTAATTTTGGCGCCAATTGTACGTTAGCCTATCAAAAGATCATTAAATGAGTCATCATTCTAAAATAATTGCTACCGAGCTTGGCGTAGCTGAAAAACAGGTTGTTGCAACCATCGAATTGTTAGATGCCGGTGCAACTGTACCATTTATTTCCCGCTATCGTAAGGAAGTGACCGGAAGTTTAGATGAAGTACAGGTAGCGGCAGTCCGCGATAGATTTCAACAGCTGCGTGAGCTGGACAAACGTAGAGAAGCCATTCTTAAAGCCTTGACCGCATTGGATAAGCTGAGTCCGGAATTGGAACGTCAGATCAATGAAGCCAGCGATATCACCACAATTGAAGACATTTACCTTCCTTATAAACCTAAGCGTAAAACGAGAGCTTCTGAAGCTAGAAAGAAAGGTCTGGAGCCATTGGCGCTTACACTGCTGGAACAAGGTAAAGGTGATCCGGATTCGGAGGCTCAGGCCTTCTTAAACGAGGAACTGGGGGTAAATTCGACAGAGGAAGCCCTGGCAGGTGCAAGAGACATCATTGCAGAAATTGTGAATGAGCATGTAGAGCTGAGGACCTCAATGCGTCAGTATTTTCAGCAGAAATCTTCTTTTAAATCTTCTGTAATGAAGGGTAAAGAAGAAGAAGGAATCAAGTATAAAGATTATTTCGACTGGGAAGAGCCGCTTAAGGCAGCACCATCACATCGTGTTTTGGCCATGAGAAGAGGAGAAAATGAAGCGATTTTGAAACTGGAAACGATGCCAGAAGAAGAAGGCGCAATTTCTATCATTGAAGGACAATTTATTAAAGGCAATTCTGCAGCGACGAAACAAGTGAAAATGGCCATCCAGGATTCTTATAAGCGTCTTTTGGGGCCGGCTATGGAAACTGAAATCCGATCTTTCTCAAAAGAGAAAGCAGATGCAGAAGCTATCCGCGTGTTTGCAGAAAATGCCAGACAATTATTATTGGCGGCGCCGATGGGGCAGAAAAACGTGCTGGCAATTGATCCTGGATTCCGTACCGGATGTAAGGTGGTTTGTTTGGACCGACAAGGAAAACTATTAGAAAATACTGCGATATACCCACATACCGGACAAGGGAATGTGAAAAACGCAGCAGATAAGATGATAGAGCTTTGCAAGAAGTATCAGGTAGAAGCCATTGCCATTGGTAATGGTACTGCGGGTAGGGAAACAGAGGTGTTTATCCGTGGTTTACAGATTTCTGAGGTGACTATTGTGATGGTCAATGAAAACGGAGCTTCTATTTATTCCGCTTCAGATGTGGCCCGTGAGGAGTTTCCTACACAGGACATTACCGTTCGTGGAGCAGTTTCTATCGGAAGAAGGCTGATGGATCCGTTAGCAGAATTGGTGAAAATCGATCCTAAATCTATTGGGGTGGGGCAATACCAGCATGATGTAGACCAGAGTAAATTACAGCAATCGCTGGATGATACGGTAATGAGTTGTGTGAATGCGGTAGGGGTTGAGTTAAATACAGCCTCTAAACAGGTATTGGCCTATGTTTCTGGTTTAGGTCCGCAATTGGCACAAAATATTGTGACTTATAGAAATGAAAACGGCGCGTTTAAAAATAGAGATAGCCTGAAAAAAGTCCCTCGTTTAGGTGATAAGGCCTATGAGCAGGCTGCGGGTTTCTTAAGGATCAGGGATGCAGAGCAGATTTTGGATGCCAGTGGCGTTCACCCGGAGCGTTATGCATTGGTGAATAAGATGGCGAGAGATTTAAATTGCAGTGTTGCACAGCTGGTAAAAGATGCAGAGTTAAGAAAACAAATCAAACTGCAGCAATATGTAACTGAGGAAATTGGTCTGCCGACTTTAAACGACATCATGAATGAATTGGCGAAACCAGGGAGAGATCCAAGGGAACAGTTCGAGGCTTTCAGTTTTACGGATGGTGTGAATGAAATCGCTGATTTAAGAATCGGTATGAAACTTCCGGGAATTGTGACCAATATTACCAATTTCGGTGCTTTTGTGGATATAGGCGTTCATCAAGATGGATTGGTGCATACCAGTCAGCTGGCAGATCGTTTTGTAGCGAACCCTAATGATGTGGTCAAAGTACATCAAAAGGTGGAGGTGACGGTGGTAGAGGTTGATGCGGCAAGAAAACGCATTTCCTTATCCATGAAATCAGGAGAAGCTAAGCCAAAGGTGAAAGCAGTAGGAAAACCTGAAGAGCGCTCAAAAACTTTCCATAAGCCAGTTAATAAAAATCCTGCTGGCAATAGGCCAAAACCTATTCAGAAGTCTGAACAAAAAGGGAAGGCTCAGCCAGAAGGTGATTTACAGTTGAAACTGGAAGCTTTGAAAAGCAGGTTTAAATAAATAAGCCGGGCAATTTTTTTTAAAATGACTCCGCGCAAGAAGACAGATTGAATTACAATTCAATCTGTCTTCTGATACTTTCTTCCAGTGAAATCAGTGTTTCTGTGCGTTGAATACCTTCAACCGCTTGTATTTCCTCATTCAGCACATGTCTTAAATGATTCGTATCTCTACAGATAATTTTAGCGAACATACTATAAGCGCCGGTCGTATAGTGTAATTCCACCACCTCCTTGATTTTACTCAATTGTGCTACAGCATCTTTATACTGAATTCCTTTTTCGAGATAGATTCCCAGAAAAGCAGTGATGTCATAACCAGCCTTTTGCGGATCAATCATCAAATGAGAACCTTTGATAATGCCCATTTCCTGTAATTTCTTCATTCGAACATGGATAGTTCCTCCAGAAACGATCAGATCTTTAGCGATTTCCGTATAAGGTTTCGTCGCATCCTGCATTAACTGTTTCAAAATGTCAATATCCAGGTTATCAATTTCTAAATTTTGGCTTTCTTTTTTAAGCATGATTTTGATATTTGTTAACGATATTCAAATATAATTATTAATATGGTAATAATAAAATAATATGATTAAAATATTTGCAACATAATAGGGTTGTTGTTACATTTGTATCAAGCAAGTAACAAAAAATAACAGTTCTTTTAACATTTGCTTATACTCTGTAGGGTGGTGAAACTGGCAGACGCACCTCCTTGTCTCGGTGGTGGAGAATATGGAAAACCCGTAAGGGCTAACTACTCCTTGAAGGTTCGACTCCTTCCCCTACAGCCATGAAGTTTTGAGTGATAAGTTTTTTAATTCTAATATAAGGTGCATTTGGAAATTTACAACTTAACGCTTAAAACTCAGAAGATTGTCCTTTAAAATAATGTTGGGTGGTGAAATTGGCAGACACGCCTCCTTGTCTCGGTGGTGGGGATAAATGGATAAACGTAGTTTATGGGTTGACCACAATTGATTTTGAACTATAGCTAACTACCCCTTGAAGGTTCGACTCCTTCCCCAACAGCCAGTTTTTTTATGAATAATAAGTTAGTTAAAAAAAAGTGACCTTGGATGAGGTCACTTTCTTTTTAGCGTCTTTGCATAAAAAAAGCGGCTGCTTTTTTCAAAACAGCCGCCAGATATAGCCGAAAGATTATGGTTTCAATTGATACTTTTCACTGAATTTTTTATCCAGTTGTTTATGAAGATTGTCCAGGTTGATGTCTCTTCCCTGAATAAACGCCTGTTCTACATGATTACTTTTCATATCCAAGGCATCTCCAGAGGAGATAAAGAAGGTCGCATCCTTACCCATTTCTAAACTTCCGGTAGTTTTATCGATACCCAATACCTTTGCAGTATTCAAAGTGATGGTTTGTAATGCCTTTTCCGGATCTAGTCCCCATGCAGCAACGGTTCCTGCCATAAAAGGAAGGTTGCGCTGTTGCCAGTAACCATCAATACTCACTACCACATTTACACCTGCATTGGCCAGTACTGCCGCATTCTTATAAGGCATGTTCACATCGTCATCTACAGAATTCGGTAATGCGTGTGGTTGTTTCACGACTACCGCTACGTTATTCTGCTTTAAGAAATCTGTGATCAGATAAGCTTCATCGCCACCAACAATGATGGGTGTTAGCTTATATTTCTTTGCAAAATTTATTGCTGCAATGATGTCTTTCTCACCATCTACATTGATAAATAAGCGCTGTGTTCCATTAAAAAGGTTCCTCATCGCTGCCAAACGTGCATTGCTGACTGCAGGTTTAGGTCCTTCTGCATAAGCTTTAGCTTCTGCAAAAAGTTGATCCAGCTCATTGATCGAATTTTGTGCCCTTTCTTTTAGGACTTCTGGTGTTAGGACAGGACCGCGGAAGCCAAAACCAAAGCCTCCTCGGCCTTTAGGAACGATTGGCCAGGTGATGTGCATGGCATCGTCTTTCTTAATCGCTGCATCTTCCCAGTTCCAGGCATCCAGCTGTACCACAGATGAGCTTCCCGAAACCATTCCACCCTGTGGCGTAACCTGTGCCATTAAGATGCCATTGCTTCTTAATGTTGCCGGAACTTTAGAATCCGTGTTATAAGCAATAATAGAGCGGATATGTGGATTGATATTGCCGATTTCAGCAAAGTCAAGCGTGGCTTTTACCGATTCAAATTCTGTCAGGCCCAGGTTGGTTAGGGGTGCAATAAATCCAGGATATACATGTTTGCCATTTGCCTGAATCAGGTTTCCTTTGCTCATGTCTAAACGGACCACGGTTGCATCTCCAATACCCGTGATTTTCCCTTTATCAAAAATCAGGTAGCCATTTTCAATGACGCTGCCATTGCCCAGATGTAATTTGGCACCCAGCACATAAGTAAGCTTGCTTTGTGCAGGAGCCGGAGAGATATTCGCCTGTGCGAAGCCTGCAACCGTTGCTGCTGCGGTAAGGAATACGGTTAAAATATATTTATTCATGAGCATGTGTCCTTTCTAATTCGTTTAGTTCCATAGCATAATCTTCTACAGTTTCGCAATGGTACATGCGTGGGCTTTCCGCCACTGGACGCTGTGTTTTTCCACCTTTTCCTTTACTTTCCTGCATTTTTTTAATGATTCTTGCGCGTTCGTTTTGCTGGTCTTTTCTAACTTGTTCATCGCGATCGATGTCCCAATAAGAAATACCATCTACAAAAGTTTTTTCTGCTTTCGCGTAAATTGACAATGGATTTGCCGACCAGATCACAACGTCTGCATCTTTACCCACTTTAATACTGCCTACTTTATTGTCGATATGGAGCATTTTTGCGGGATTTAAAGTCACAAATTTCAACGCATCTTCTTCCGGTACGCCACCGTATAATACCGCTTTACCGGCCTCTTGGTTTAATCTGCGCGCCATTTCAGCATCATCAGAATTGAATGCCGTAGTGATGCCCACATTGTGCATGATCTTTCCATTGTAAGGAATTGCTTCTGCTACTTCTATTTTATAAGCCCACCAATCTGAGAAAGTGGAAGCATTAATGCCTCGTGCCTTCATTTTGTCGGCCACTTTGTATCCTTCCAGAATATGGGTGAAAGTGTTGATTTTAAAGCCAAGACTATCGGCGACATTCATCAGCATATTGATCTCTGATTGTACATAAGAATGACAAGTAATGAAACGTTTATTGTCCAGAATTTCCACAATCGCATCCAGTTCTAAATCCCGGCGTACGTTATTTCCTTTAGTGGCTAATGCCGTTTTATATTCTTTTGCACGTGTAAACTCGTCTACGAAAGATTGCTCTACACCCATTCTGGTCACAGGGAAACGTGCACCTGTACCGAAATTACTCTGTTTAACGTTTTCACCAAGTGCGAATTTGATAAAACCATCAGCTCCCGCAAATTTCAATTCTTCAGGCAGTTTTCCCCAGCGAAGTTTAATCAGCTGTGCTTGTCCGCCTACCGGATTTGCTGAACCATGAAGGATGTGCGAAGTGGTTACACCACCTGCCAGCTGACGGTAAATGTTCACGTCTTCTGAGTTGATGATGTCTGCAATACGAACTTCTGCAGAGGAAGATTGCGCGCCTTCATTGATACCGCCTGTTCCGGCGATATGTGAATGTTCATCAATCAAACCTGGTGTAATGTGCTTTCCTGTGGCATCAATGACTTTTGCATTGCCAGCACTTAGATTTTTTCCAACGGCTTTAATCTTGCCGTTTTCTAGTAATACATCTGCATTTTGAAGAATTCCCTCTTTTTCATTTGTCCATACTGTTGCGTTTTTAAGCAACACAGTTTCCTGTTTTAATGGGCTGGCGATACCGAAAGCAGTGAAAGGATAAAGCAGCGTACCTGCATTTAAAACGGGTTTTTCGAGGTCTTTTTTAGCCAATGTTTTCGATACGGTATCTTTTTCATCCTTTTTATTAGTGATGAATCTTTTTCCTTGTACCCAGTTTTCCAAGACAATGTTGTTCTTTTTAAAGAGGCTATCGGAAGTGATAATGAAATTAGCCAGTTTACCTTTTTCCAGCGTTCCTACTTTATCAGAAACACCAATCATTGCTGCGGGGATCTCAGTAACGGATAAAAGTGCTTGTTTTTGAGTTAGGCCATTGTCGATCGCAGTGCGGATATTGGTCCAGAAATCAGCTGTTTTATCTAGCCCGAAGGTGGTTAAAGAGAATTTAATTCCCGCTTTCTCCAGGATCCCTGGATTTGAAGGAGCCATTTCCCAACCTTTCATCTGTGCTAAAGTCACATTTCTTGCATCTGCAGGATCTTCCACATCGTAAGCTTTAACAAAGTTGATGGGGATAATTAAGCTGGCACCTGTTGCCTTTACTGCGTCAACACGTTGATATTCATCACCATTTGATTTTATAATGTACTGTTTCCCAAACTCTTTGCCGATTTTATCTGCACGCAGAATATTTTGCCAGCCATCAGCTTCAAAAATTTGTGGGATTTGCTGTTGTTTGTTAAAAGCCTCTAAAGAGATGTTGTATTCTTCTTTTTGCTTGCCATACCATTGCGCGTCATAATAAGTTTGACGCAATAAGGCAATGGAGCCCATTAATGAAGTTGGATAGTCGTTCTGGGAAGTTCCTTTATTGAAAGAGTAGTTCGCAGCAGCTTCAGGTTTTAGCATGGTACTGTTCTCTCTTTCATCACTCAGGCTGACCACGGAAGAGGTGCCGCGAGCAATGCCATCTCTGTTGATGACGTTTACGCTGCCGAATCCAGCTTTGCGCAGCTCGTCTGCTTTTTTAGTGTCGATTGCAAAGATTGCATTCACTTGTGTTTCTGGTCTAATGGCTTCATTCCAGCCATAAGCCCCTTTTTTCGTGGAAGTAAAGATGGATTGACGCATACCTCCGGTTGAGGTTCTGGTGTTTTCCGACACACCATAAGCCGAAAATGCATCTACCAAAGAAGGGTAAATAAATTTTCCTTTTAGATCGATCACGACATAGCCTTTCGGTATGGCGGTGCCGCTGCCTACAGATTGGATAGTTTGGCCCTTAATTAATAAGGTTCCGTTGGGAATGGTCTGGTTCGCATTTACCACGATGTTTGCATTGGTAAAAGCATAATTCCCAGGTCTGATGTCATAAGACCCATTTACAGGGTAGGTCTGCTGAGCAAATACCAGGGTACCAGAAAAGACCAACGCAAGCGAGAGTAGAATTTTCTTCATAAAGATTTAGTTTTTAGTACCTAAATCTAACCTAAAAAAACGGGAGCATTTGTTTATAACCTATTTTTTACCAAGAGCGGAAGGTTGGTTTTAGAGTAAATGTGTAAATATGTTGACAATAGATGTGAATTATCTGGTAAAATTGGGATGAGATTGGTCACAAAGTCAACGCCATAAATGTGATGGTCTTTTCCACAATTGTGCAGCGTTTGTCTACAGATGTGTAGAATTCATGGGAAAGCAGGTCATGCTAACTACATCTCTATTAGTTTATAATGATTTTAAATATCGATTACTATTTTTCCTTTTTTTTAAAATGTATTTTATTGGTTAAGTTTGAAAGAAAAACTTGTTATGGATTTCTATCATATTTTGAAAAGTGCGCACTCAGGATGGCGTTACCTGGTTTTAATTATGTTGGTGTTGGCAATCGTTCAGGCATTGGCTGGATGGTTAGGCAAAAAACCATATACAGAAGCAAATAGAAAGATAAATGTTTTCACATTGATCTTTGTACATACCCAAATATTATTTGGATTGGGCTTGTATTTCTTGAGTCCACTGGTTCAGGCGGGAATTAGATATTGGAAAATGGAGCATATCGGAATGATGATTTTTGCGGCTATTTTAGTGACTGTTGGTAATGCAAGATCGAAACGTATCGACGATGCAGCGAGCAAACACCGTACTATCGCCCTATATTTTGGCCTTGGACTGATCGTTATCGTTGCTTCTATTATTCAAATGACTCAGGTGGATCCTACAAGGACATTCTGGGGAGCATCATAAAATTTCACAATTTAATTTGGTGTTGTAAGATTTATTTATATTTTTGTTGCACATGATTAACAATATACATACTTGGCAATGGCGCAGTAATTCTGAAAAGAGTTTCGTCGTAGCTTCGTGTACCTTATAGTTTATCAACCTAAACCAAACCACACTTATAAACCCGACGTAACCACACGTCGGGTTTTTTTGTATAAAATTTTTTATGACGGCGATGAAATACAATTGCATAATGATGAAAACTAAGATTTAAGATGAAGAATTATATCATTAACACCACCTACAAGAAGCGTCTTGCGGATACCACTACTCCGGTAAGTATTTACCTGAGGTTGAGGGATGTATATCCGAACACCATTTTATTGGAAAGTTCCGATTACCACAGCCGCGAGAACTCGGTGAGTTACGTGTGTGCCCAGCCAGTGGCCGGGATCGTATTGAAGAATGGCATCTTATCTACTTATTTCCCCGATGGAAAGAAAGTGGAAAAAGAGAACTTTGTGCTCACGGAAGAAATTGACGCTTTTAAGCAGCAGTTTGAGCCTGGCGTAGTCAATGATACGCGCTATATCTCTAACGGTTTATTTGGTTATTTCACCTGGAATGCCATTCAGCATTTTGAAGACATTTCTTTCCAGGCTACTTCTCCTGAAGGAGAGGACATCCCGATGATGCAATACCATATTTACCGGTACATCATTGCCATAGACCACTTTAAGAATGAAGTGACCTTGTTCAAAAATACTTTTAACGGGGATGAAGATGATGATCTGGCGAAAATGGAATACCTGGTGCAGAATAAAAACTTCCCGGAATACAGTTTCAAAACTACTGGAGAGGAGCATTCTAACTTAACCGACCAGGGTTTTATGGACATCGTTGACAAAATGAAAAAGCACATTTTACGAGGTGACGTTTTTCAAATTGTTCCATCAAGAGCGTTTAAGCAAGGATTTTTAGGTGATGAGTTTAATGTATACCGTTGCTTGCGCTCCATCAATCCTTCTCCATATCTTTTCTATTTCGACTACGGAAGTTTCAAACTATTTGGTTCTTCTCCGGAAGCACAAATTACCATTAAAAACAATGTAGCGAATATTTTCCCGATTGCAGGTACCTTTAAACGTACTGGAAATGACGAGGAAGACGCAGAATTAGCTAGAAAACTGGAGCAGGATCCTAAGGAAAGCGCAGAGCATGTAATGCTGGTCGATCTGGCAAGAAATGACTTGAGCAGACATTGCAGCGGTGTAGCCGTGAAATCGTTTAAAGAAGTACAATATTATTCTCATTTGATACACCTGGTTTCTAAAGTTAGCGGGAACCTTCAAAAAGATGTTTCCGCTTTCAAAGTGGTGGCGGATACTTATCCTGCAGGAACATTGAGCGGTGCACCAAAATATCGTGCTATGCAGCTGATTGATGAGTACGAAGGCTTAGGACGTAATTTTTATGCAGGTGCCATCGGATATATGGGCTTTAATGACACTTTTAACCATGCCATTATGATCCGTACTTTTATGAGTAAAAACAATGAATTGCACTATAGGGCAGGAGCGGGTATTGTGGCCGATTCTATCCCTGAAAATGAAATGCAGGAAGTAAATAACAAAATTGCAGCCCTTCGCAGAGCTGTAGAAATGGCCACAGGTATTTAACATGACAAACGATAAAGAGATGCAAAAGAAAGTATTGGTAATTGACAATTACGATTCATTCACTTATAATTTAGTCCACCTGGTAAACGAGTTAGGAAGAGAAGTGGAAGTATGGAGAAATGATAAGTTCGAATTGTCTGATGTAGCGCAATACGATAAAATTATCCTGTCGCCAGGTCCCGGTATTCCAGAAGAAGCAGGTTTGTTATTAGATGTAATTAAAGAATATGCAGCAACCAAGAGTATATTTGGTGTGTGTTTAGGGCAGCAAGCCATCGCTCAGGCTTTTGGTGGTACTTTACTGAATTTAGGCAGACCAATGCATGGTATTGCCACCCCAATTCAGGTGCTCGATAAAGAAGAGATACTTTTCAAAAATTGTCCAGAGGTGATCAATGTTGGCCGCTACCATTCATGGGTAGTCAATGCGAAAAGTTTGCCGGACTGTTTAACCGTAACTGCAACAGATAAAGACCAGGAGATTATGGCGCTAAGACACAAAGAATATGATGTTAGAGGTGTTCAATTTCACCCGGAAAGCGTATTGACAGACCATGGTAAAGAAATGATGAAAAACTGGTTAGAAGCTTAAAAGATGAATATTTTAGATAAAATTGTCCTTCGCAAGCGCGAAGAAGTGGCGCTGGCCAAAGAACTGGTTTCTACAAAAACGTTGGAAGCAGCATTGCATTTCAACCGTGTACCTTATTCATTTGAAGAGTTTCTATTGGACGAAAAGCGTTCAGGAATCATTGCAGAGTTTAAGCGGCGTTCACCTTCAAAAGGTATCATTAATGACAAAGTGACTGTAGAAGAGGTGACTACTGCCTATGCTGCAGCAGGAGCTTCGGCACTTTCTGTACTAACGGATGTAGATTTCTTTGGTGGCCATACCAATGATTTACTGGCGGCAAGAGCAGTGAACAATATTCCGATTCTTAGAAAGGATTTCATGATTGATGAATATCAGATCCTGGAAGCCAAAGCATTGGGGGCCGATATCATTTTACTGATTGCTGCGATTTTGACACCAGATGAGATTGAAGACCTGGCTGTGTTTGCTAAAAGTCTTGGATTGAACGTGTTATTGGAGGTTCATAACTTGGAAGAACTGCAAAGAAGCGTAATTCCAGAGCTGGATGCCATTGGTGTCAATAATAGAAATCTGGCTGATTTTTCAGTTAACATTCAGACTTCTTTTGAACTGGTAGATGAAATTCCTGATGACTTTTTGAAAATCTCTGAAAGTGCCATTAGTGATCCGATTACCATCAATGAATTGAGAGCCGCTGGATTTGATGGTTTCCTGATCGGTGAAAACTTTATGAAAACTCAAAATCCGGGAGCATCGATGGCCGACTTTGTCAGTCAGCTGATCTCGGTATAACTTTTGTATCTTTGTACTTTACATGGGAAAGCAAAAATATTTTGATACCGCGCTTAAACCTGAACGTGCTGTTCTTGTTGGCGTAATAAGACAAGGTGAAAAACCGGAAGAAACCAAAGAGTATTTGGATGAACTGGCATTTCTGGTAGATACTGCCGGAGGTGTGGTGACGCATATTTTTACTCAAAAAATGGAAAAGCCTGACCGGAGCACCTTTGTAGGTACAGGGAAATTAGAAGAAATAGCGGCTTATGTGAAGTCGGAAGAAATAGATTTAGTGGTGTTTGATGATGAATTGTCACCTTCACAGCTGAGAAATATTGAGCGCGAGCTTCAGGTAAAAGTGCTGGACAGGAGTAACCTGATCCTGGATATTTTTGCAGGCAGGGCGCAGACAGCACAGGCGAGAACGCAGGTGGAGCTGGCTCAGCTGCAATACTTGTTGCCACGATTAACCCGTTTATGGACCCACTTGGAGCGCCAAAAAGGGGGTATCGGAATGAGAGGTCCTGGTGAAACTCAGATTGAAAGTGATAGAAGGATGATTTTGGAGAAAATCGCACTTTTAAAAGAACGTCTGAAACTCATCGATAAACAAAATGAGACACAAAGAAAAAATCGTTCTGAACTGATTCGTGTCGCATTAGTAGGATATACCAACGTAGGCAAGTCTACGATCATGAACATGCTTTCGAAATCGGAAGTATTCGCGGAAAATAAATTATTCGCTACTTTAGATACTACCGTGCGTAAAGTGGTGATCGAAAACGTGCCTTTCCTTTTATCGGATACGGTAGGTTTTATCCGTAAACTGCCTCACCATTTGATCGAATGTTTCAAATCAACTTTAGATGAGGTGCGTGAAGCAAACGTTTTGATCCATGTGGTAGACATATCTCATCCTAATTTTGAGGATCAGATCAATGTGGTCAATGAAACTTTAAAAGACCTGGGTGCAAGAGACAAACCGACGATCATGCTGTTCAATAAAATTGATGCCTATGTGAGTCCGGAAGTAGATCTCGAAAATGGGGAGAAGTCCACATTGACCATTGAGGAGTTCGAGCATAGCTGGATGGCCGCTAATAATGCCCCTGCGATGTTTATATCGGCCTTGCACAAAGAGAATTTAGAAGAATTTAAACAACTATTGTACGATAAAGTGAAGGCTTTACATACAGAGCGCTATCCTTACGATAAGCTGTTATATTAATATTAAGATTGGAATAATTATGGAAAGTAAACGTCAGCAGAAATTTGCCGGAGTCCTGCAAGAGGAATTAGCTAGTATATTTCAACGTGAAGGAGCAGCATATTTACCAAATACCCTGGTTACCATTACTAAAGTCCGCGTTTCACCGGATTTAGCGGTAGCAAAGGTTTATTTAAGCTTTTTAAATACCAACAATACCACATTATCTGTGGCAGAAGTGAATGCTCATTCTAGTGAGATCAGGTATAAACTAGGTGCAAGAATTCGCCATCAGGCAAGAGTTGTCCCTACCTTAACCTTCTTCCTGGATGATACCAATGAGTATGTTCAGCACATGGATAAGATCTTCGACAAGATTGCAAAGGAGCCTAGACAGCCAGATACAGAAGAGACAGCGGATTAATTTATAGCGCTAAAATAATATGCAGGAAACAGCAGCCTTAGAGCATCCGTTAAATCTGAAAGGGGTAGAAATTGGAAAAGTGGTAGATTTTGATCCTTCAGCGGATCGATTGTATCCTTTCAATTTTACCGTTAGCAATACGGAGCTGAGTCCGGAAATATTGGCCGATACGGCAGTTTTTAGCGATTGGATCAGGGATCATCTTTCGAAGGTCGATGCCCGTTATGGGATTGGCGGATATGATGAACACCGGACTATCTATGCCAGGAGTCATCATTTTGATAGTGAGGAAGAACCCCGCAGACTACATCTTGGAGTCGATATCTGGGGTCCTGCAGGAACGAAAGTATACAACTTTTACGATGCGGAAGTCCACAGTTTCAAATTCAATGACCATTATGGGGATTATGGGGCAACCATTATTCTTAAATATACAATCAATGGCCAGGTGTTTCATGCTTTGTACGGGCACCTGAGCTTAGATTCATTAACAGGATTGTCTGTAGGGCAGAAGATTGCTAAAGGAACAGCATTTGCTGCTTTTGGCATCCCGGAAGAGAACGGTCATTGGCCTCCTCACCTTCATTTTCAATTGATTTTTAACCTGTACACTGCCCAAGGTGATTACCCTGGAGTGTGTCAGTTTTCACAAAAAGCGGTATTTCTCCTGAACTCTCCAGATCCTTCTGCAATATTAAAACATACTTTTAAAGCCGCATTGATTTGATTTCCGTAAATTAGGGTATGGGCAGAATCTTTCTTTTATGCTTCCTTTTTTTTGGATTTTCGGCGCAGTCACAGCCTAGGTTAAAAGGTGGACTGGACAAATTTGTCATGGAAAAAAAGGTGTATCCGGCATATTCCCTGCGCAACTGTATCCAAGGCCTGGTAACCATTGAATTTAAACTCAATCATCAGGGGGAAGTGACCTATTCCGCGATTCGTTCGGGTATGGGTACAGATCTGGACGATGAAGCGCTTCGTCTGATTCGTCTGAGCAGCGGCAAATGGGAGATTCTTAAAAGCCATGACTCCACTGTAGTACTGCTTGCTCCTATGAAATTTGAGCTTTCGGGATCTGGCTGCGATGGGAAAACGAAAACGGATATTAACCTGGCAATCGCCAATTATGTATCCAATGCCTCCCTCACAGAAGTGATCCAGAATTTCTATAAAAATAGAGAAAAAACAGGTTTTAAGCCTGAAGATGAGGCCAGGTTTGCCAGGTTAAAGGAACAACTGGGCTATGATGATGATTATTTTGCGGAAAGGATAAAAGATGGAAAGCGCAAACTGAAACAAAAAGATCCTCAAGGCGCTTGCGAAGATTTTCTATTTGTCAAGAATATGGGATCCAATATGGCTGATGAGCTGATCGCTCAGTATTGTCGTTAGGCAAAAGAACCTAGCGGTTTATGATGGACAAATGATCGTAATGGCTGCAGGAAGAATAATGGCTTCCACACGGTTCACTTTCCCCAAATACTCCCCATCTACTTGAAAATGTACTTTATGCTTTGTTTTGATACACAGGTCTTTGGTGTGAAATAGCTCAATCTTTTCCGGATTAAAAGGCAGTTCTGTAAATCGAACTTTTAAAATTTCGAGTACCGTATATTTCTTTACTAAAATCACCTCAAATAGATCGTCTGATAAATCACCTTCCGGGTTGATTTTTACACCTGTGCCGTAACTGGTGGCATTCGCAATCACGACCATAGCTGCCTGGGTCTTGATCTGTTTTCCTTTAATTTCTAGCGCTATCTCCATTTTATGGTGGCTCCAAAGGGCTTGCCAAGCTGCTTTTGCATAACCTAACATCCCACGACTGGGTAGACTGTCGAAGCGTTTAATGATGTAGGCATTAAAGCCAATATCCGCAAGGTGGATGCAAAGTTCTCCATTGACTTTTATGGCATGGATTTTCTTTGGCTGACCATTTACCACCACTTGAAGTGCCGCATCCAGCTCCAGGGGAATACCCAATTCTTTAGCCATCCCATTGGCAGAACCGGCAGGAATAATTCCTATCGGCGTGTTTGCTCCCTGTAAGCATTCGGCAACGAGCTTTAGCGTACCGTCGCCACCAACAGCAATTACACGGTCGGCCTTGGACTGATCAATGGTTTGTTTTATTTTTTCCTGACTGCAGTTTTTAGGGAGCTCAAAAATCTGAATTTCCTGGGACTGTCCTTTAAAATGAAGGGCTATAGCTTCGGAATAGTTAATTTGCTGGTTTCCTGAACCGGGATTAACGATAAAAAGTAATTTTGCGCTCGAACTGGCTGCTCCCATTGATATTGTTTAATATCACAAACAACTTCTGGCTTACTCTGTTTTAATTAGCAATGAATAAATCCTGCAATGTTAAAGTATATCATGGCTACGGACATACCCATAACCTGGTTATTTATGGCCATGTGTTTACCTTTAAGGCGAAAACAAAACAAGTTTATAGCAATAATATCTTTGTAAATATCGCCCATCTTTTGAAGCTTTTCATTGTTAAACCCGCTGCATTTACTCGGGTGCAGCTAAATTTCAATGGACAGTTGCTAGAGCAAAAAACTGCCTATGATGGTTTTTTTAAGTTTGAGTGGGAAGCTCTTGAGGATGTAGCTGCAGGTTGGCATGGTGTAAAGGTGAAAGCATTTGCGAAAGATGGAACCGTAATTGGTGAATCTTTAGGCAAAGTATATGTTCCTCACATTACCCAGTATGCGATTATTTCTGATGTAGATGATACTGTGATGGTTTCTCATTCGGCCACTATAGGGCGAAGGTTGCGGGAGTTATTTATTAAAAATCCAAGAACGCGTAAAACTTTTCCTGGTATTGCGGAATTCTATCGCCTGCTCGCTTTATCTCATACCACTGCTGATCAGCCCAATCCCTTCTTTTATGTATCGAGTACTGAGTGGAATCTTTATGATTATCTGGTAGAAACGTTTCGTTTTAACCGACTGCCGGAAGGAGCCTTTTTACTCAACCAGCTGAAACGCTGGACCAGCTTAATTAAAACAGGTAAAACAGGACATGAAGGGAAGCTGATTCGTTTGAGAAGGATTATGGCTGTTTTCCCAAATCAGAAGTTTATCCTTTTTGGTGATAACTCGCAGAAAGATCCTTCTATTTACGCAACAATAGCAGAGAAGTTCCCGCAAAATGTGTCCGCGGTATTCATTCGAAATGTGCGCAAAGAAAAGGAGTTTGAAACTTCGGGAATATTGAAGAAAATGGAAGTAATAGGGATCCACACTTGCTTGTTTAAAGATAGTAAGGAAGCATTTGTAAAGGCGCAAAAAATAGGTTTGATTGAAATTAATTAAGTCGAGGGGCCTCTCGTAGATATGGTTTTCAGGAAGGGGTCAATATTTATTGCCTTGATTTTAACTGATTGATTTACCGAAAGGTGTAAAGGCCAGGTTCATTAACTTGAAATGTTGTCTGCCGAAAGGGATACCTATAATAGTAATACAAAACAACAAGCCGAAAACTAAATGGGTTAATGCAATCCAGAAACCACCAAAAACCAACCAGATGATGTTCATAATGGTAGATAAGCAACCGGTATTAGAGGAGGTATCCGTAATTTTTACTCCGAATGGAGCCAATCCTACAATGGCAAATTTGAAACATTGCAGACCAAATGGAATACCTACGATGGTGAGACATAAGATCAGTCCTCCGATGATGTATTCGAAAAAGATGAAAATGCCGCCAAAAATGATCCAGATGATATTGCCTATTAAGTTCATAGCCTTTTTTTTCATTTAAGATGCGATAAGGAAGGGTTCGTTACATTAAATTATTGTTTTTATTATTGCATCATGGTTTTTAGACTCGATGAAAAGGAGATTAGCTTTCCAGATCCGGCATTGGCGGATCCGGACGGATTATTAGCAGTAGGAGGAGATTTAAGTGTCAACAGACTGCTTTTGGCCTATCATCACGGGATTTTTCCCTGGTTTAGTGAAGATGATCCTATTTGTTGGTATTCGCCCCATGAGCGCTGTGTAATTTATCCGGATCAGGTGAAGATTAGCAAAAGCATGGCAAAAGTTCTAAAAGATGGGATATTTAAAATTACCTATAATGAAGCTTTTCCAGAAGTGATCAGAAATTGTGCTAAAGTTGGCAGAAAAGATCAGCCGGGCACTTGGATTACAGCAGAAATGCAGGAGGCTTATATTGCGTTACATGAGTATGGATTTGCAAAAAGTGTTGAAGTCTGGAAGGATGGGCTTTTATGCGGTGGATTGTACGGGCTGGAGATTGGCGATGTATTTTGCGGAGAAAGCATGTTTAGTCTGGTCAGCAATGCTTCTAAAGCAGGCTTAATTTGGTTGTGCCAGCACAAAAATTTTGAGCTGATCGATTGTCAGCTCCCGAATGATCATTTGATGAGCCTGGGCGCAGTCATGATCAGTCGGGATGAATATTATAGTTTTTTACAAGGCTAGCCATTGTTCAGGCTAGTTTAGGATTTCCCTGATGTCGTCTTTGCTGAGTGATTTGAAGAAGCTTTCCTCGGTTGTAATTAATGAACTGGCCAGCCTTTTCTTGCGGTTCTGCAAGGCAAGGATTTTTTCTTCTACCGTATCCTTTGCGATAAACTTGTAAATGAAAACTTTCTTTTCCTGTCCGATGCGGTGAGTCCGGTCTATGGCTTGCTGTTCTACAGCTGGATTCCACCATGGATCCAGGATAAATACATAATCGGCTTGGGTAAGGTTTAAACCTACACCACCCGCCTTGATCGAGATTAGAAATACCTTCAGTTCTGTGTTTTCCTGGAACTCTGCCACGATTTCTCCTCTGTTTTTTGTGGCACCATCCAGATAAGAGAAGGGGATTTCTTCTTTCTCAAAATACTGTCTGAAAATATTGAGATGCTTCACAAATTGGGAAAAGATCAGCACTTTATGGCCACCTTTTAATACGTTATCTAAGGTATGGATTACATTTTCGAACTTACCGGAATCAGAAGTATAGTCTTCATCAATCATCAGGGGATGATTGGCCAGCTGCCTCAATGCAGTTAATCCTTGTAATAGCTGTACCTGTTTTTTGGCATAAGTACCATCATCCATGCTGCTTAGCAAGTCGTTTCTATAAGCTGATTTAGTTTTCTCATAATAAGCGGCCTGGTCTTCAGACATATCGCAATAAATCACCTGTTCCGTTTTGGCAGGAAGCTCAGAGGCCACTTGTTCCTTAGTTCTACGCAAAACAAAAGGTTTGATAATGGCCTGTAATTTCCTGGCTTTTTCCTCATCCTTTCTTTTTTCGATGGCTTGTACATATTCCTCATTGAAGAAGGTCTGTGTACCTAATAACCCTGGGTTTAAGAAAGTGAGTTGGGTCCAAAGGTCACTCACGGAGTTTTCGACCGGTGTACCGCTCAGGATCAGCTTATGCCTGGACTTTAATGCTTTTACGGCCTTAAATGATTTTGAAGAAGGATTTTTGATATTCTGACTCTCATCCAAAATGATGTAGTTGAAATAATAATCCTTCAGTAAATCTATGTCTACACGAGTAATCCCATAAGTGGTGATGATGATGTCATATTTCGCAAATTGACTGATATCTTTGTTTCTGGAACTGCCGGTATGCGCATGAATCTTTAGTTTCGGAGTGAATTTCTTCGCTTCATTCAGCCAATTATAAATCAGAGAGGTAGGCATGATGATCAGTGAGGTACTTTTCGTCGATTGCTCTTCATCTTCTTCTTTAATCTTTTGCAGCATCGCCAGGGTCTGAATGGTTTTACCTAAACCCATATCATCCGCCAGACAGCCACCAAAATTATACTCCCTTAAAAAGCTAAACCAGTTGTAACCTGCTTTCTGATAGCTGCGGAGGTCTCCTTTAAAGTGTACCGGCATTTTAGTATCGGCAATGTTTTCAAAATCGTTCAATCTCTGCAATTTTCGACTCAGCGTAACATTGGCAATACCATCCTCTGCCAATTCATTGATGAGTCCGATGTGGTGCTTTTTTAACTTCAATTCCTTGCCGCCATCAGAAAGACTAAACAGACTTCCATATTGGGTAAACCATTTTTCAGGGATGATCGCAATGGAGCCATCAGGAAGGGTAAACTCTCTTTTTTATGGAGGATATGTTGCTTTAGAGCAATAAATGGAATGGGATGCTGGCCGAAATAAACGATCGCATTAATGTCAAACCAGTCATTGTCTTCTTTGATTTCAAAATCAATCTTGTTACTGGCAAACTGAAATTTTTTCGCGCTTTGATTTTGTTCGATTTCAAATCCTTCCGCTTTCAATTGCTCAATATGTTCATTTACCCAATTGAGGACCGCATAACTCTGATTTTCATCTGCATGGGCAGGTAATTCCAAATTATGGTCCAGCGGACTTACTTTTTTAAGTCCAAGGGTGGTTAGAAAGTTAAACTTCTGTTTTTCCCATGCTGCATCTCTTTTGATGCGAGTGAAGATATAGTTGTCTTCTGTTTTTTCTATATGTACAGTTATTTTTTTCTCATTGCCCATGGCAAAAGCATGGGTATCATACCTAAAGTATAATTGTAACTGAGAGACGCCTGCATCCACATAAATTACTTTGATGACTGGTGTAGGCTCATGTTTTTCCGTTTTGATGTCAAATCCTTCTGCATATACATGGTATTTTTCAATCAGCGGTGCTACAAATTTTTCAAAGTAAGCGCCTTCTGTTGATTTAGGGATCGTGATATAGCGTTTGTTTAAAAACGGCAGCAGTTTTTTACCCTCAATGTCTTGTTCGAAGAAATATAATACATCATTCAACAGGAGCCATGCCGGTTGGTTACTCACTACCTGTGCTTCCTGAAACATGAAATCAATGCGCATTCCCTGATACTTGATGGTTGGGAAATAGCGGGTTTCCATCGCATTGCGCCTAAAATGAAACAATACGGTAGCAGGTTCAGCAGCGAGTTCGATTTTTCGTTCTGCAGGCCAGCCATCACTGTCCATCTGGTACAATGCCCCGTCTTTTTTAATCAGCTCTAAAGCTTCGGCCAGCTTCTTTTCAATCTTTGGTCTTACATTTTCATAAAACTTATCATTGAAGAATTTACTGAAGAACTCTACCGGGCGGATGGGTTTCTTATGGTATTTCTTGATGATGAAGTCCTGCTCGGTTTCATCCAGAATTTTAATCAGCTTGAAATCTTTTTCTGTCAGGTGTGCTGCGAATTCTGATGCGGTATGAGAAAAAATCCTTTGGTATGTTAATGAAAAGTCTCCCTGAGGATTCAGCTGGACAATATGAGGCTCTATTAAATAACCGAAAAATTCGTGTTTACACAATGAATAAACAATTTTACAGGGTTTAGAACTATCTACTCGTAACATCAGCTAAAGATTAAAACAAAGGGAGGGTAAGCATTTAAAAATCTTTAAACATACAGCAAATTGAACTTCTTTCAAATAAAATACCTGATTTAGCTAATTTTTTTTCTGCCTGTTCGTCGAAAAAAATAGCCCTTTGGTCGGGGATTCTTTCATTATGGTCTAAAACGGTAAATATTGTTGAAACGTTTCTGAAATGGAGGCGTCTTATCTACAAAACCTTAAGAAATCATTTAAAATCAAAATATTATGAAAACCGCTGTAAAATCATTAATCGCATTAACCTTAACCGCAATTGTTTTATCTACCTCTGCATTTACAAATGCATCGATGGCAGCAACAACACCAACAGCTATCAGTCCTGAAAGACCTTTCAATAAGATTGAAGTACGTGGAAATGTGAAGGTTACCTTGGTCCAAAGTAAAAATGAAAGAGTGGAAGTAAAGAATGAAGTGGAAGGAAATGAGGTGATCTTTAAACAAAAAGGCTACACTTTGCTGATCAACTCTGATGCAAAAGAAACTTTAGATATAGTAATTTATGTGAAAGATTTACAAAGAATTGTGGCCTCAAATGGTGCTAAAGTAGCTACTTTAGGGAAATTTGACCTGAATGTATTACAAGTATTCCTGAATGATGATGCTAAAGCGACATTTAAAGGAAATATCAAAAGCTTATACACAGTGACAAATGGCAGCTCAGATCTGAGACTGCTTGGAACTGCCAACGAGCATATTTTAGTAAAAAATAAAATGTCTGTATTGAATACTACCGATTTTGCTGCCTTGAAAACAGAGAGCACTTTCCTTGAAAATGGAATTGCTGCAAACACGAAAACGACTTTAGTGAAATAGAAGAGAAAGATTTGCGGTACTATTAAAAAGGCGGCGGGAGTTTATCCCGTCGCTTTTTTTATGATTATAAATCAAATTTGATGCCTTGTGCCAAGGGCAATGTATTGGCATAGTTAATCGTATTCGTTTGCCTGCGCATATAGCCTTTCCAGGCATCAGAGCCACTTTCTCTGCCACCCCCAGTTTCTTTCTCGCCACCAAAAGCACCGCCTATTTCTGCACCTGAAGTGCCGATATTTACGTTTGCAATGCCACAGTCGGAGCCTGAGGCCGACAAAAACTGTTCGGCTTCTCTAAGGTTTAATGTCATAATAGCGGAAGATAATCCTTGCGGTACTCCGTTTTGTAAAGCAATGGCTTCTTCCAGCGTTTTATATTTGATCAGGTAAAGAATAGGAGCAAAAGTTTCTTCCTGTACAATTTCATAATGATTTTTTACAACTGCAACGCATGGCTTTACATAACAGCCGGAATTATAATTCTCTCCGTCCAGAATGCCTCCTTCCACTACAAATTCCGCACCTTCCCTGATTCCCTTTTCGATCGCTTTGCTGTACATTTCTACTGCTGCGGTATCGATTAATGGACCTACATGGTGGTATTGATCTAAAGGATCACCAATTCTTAACTGACCATAAGCCTTAATCAGCCTGTTTTTGAAATCTTCAAAGATGTCTTCATGAATGATGAGCCTTCGGGTAGAGGTGCAGCGCTGTCCGGCAGTACCTACCGCGCCAAATACCGCGCCAATGATTGACATCTCTAAATCGGCATCCTTTGAAATAATTATGGCGTTGTTTCCACCAAGTTCCAGGATACTTCTGCCAAACCTGCCCGCTACTGCAGTCGCAACGGTACGGCCAATACGGGTAGATCCGGTAAAGGAAACCAGGGGAATCCGTTTGTCGTTATTGATCATCTCGCCTACTGCATTACCAATTAGCAGGCTGCTGATGCCTTCTGGCATGTCGTTATTTTTCAGTACTTTAGTGATGATCTGCTGACAAGCGATGGCACACAATGGTGTTTTTGAAGAAGGTTTCCATACGCAAACATTTCCACATACCAATGCCAATGCCATGTTCCAGCTCCATACAGCTACAGGGAAATTAAAAGCTGAAATCACACCTACTATTCCCATCGGATGCCATTGTTCATACATCCGGTGATGCGGCCTTTCAGAATGCATGGTCAGACCGTATAACTGACGGGAAAGTCCAACTGCGAAATCGCAGATGTCAATCATTTCCTGTACTTCGCCAAATCCTTCCTGTAAACTTTTTCCCATTTCATAGGACACCAGGGTGCCCAAATCTTCTTTTGCCAACCTCAATGCATCTCCAAACTGACGTACAATGTCGCCGCGTTTTGGTGCAGGCAGACTGCGCCAATATTGAAAAGCACTTTCTGCAGTTTTCATGACGGTTTCATAATCTTCGGCAGTAGCCACCTGAATGCGGGCAATTTTCTGCCCGTCTACCGGCGAAAAGCTATCTATGGTTTTAGTGTTTTTTGCTGCCGACCAGGTCTGGCCAGTGCTGTATGCAGGATTGAGTTCCTGAATCCCTAGGTTTTTTAAAACGGAACTGATGTTTTTTTTCATTCGTTTTACGGTTTATGAACGGTGATAAAGCTTTCTCCTGAGGAGGATCCATACTTTTTACAACCATTTTTTTAATATTTGGTTTCTTTTCTGACCTGAATTTTACAGGTTTTCATTTAAAGTTATGTTATTTTGTAAGATAATTGTGATCATTATCTCTATTGCAAAAAGCGGTCAACTCATTTTCCCCGAGCCTTTTGCCAAAAATATTACTATCAGTCATTTAGGGTTCGGGTGTGTGGATGTTGAAAATTAATTAGTTTATGCAAATATTTAATTTGTAAACTTATATTGTGTTTTTAAAAATCTGGGATCTGTTCTTTAATTATTCGCAACATGGAAGAGGAGTTTTTATTTGAGTTTAGTGATGATGCGCAACGTTCTGTAGAACGTTATGAGGAAATGATACGTAATGAGGATCAGTACTTTTTCGATGCGCAGGCTTTTGAAAATATTATTGATTATTATATCGAGAAGAGTGATCCTGTAAAGGCACTGCAAGTGACTGATTATGCAGTAAATCAGCATCCTTATGCCGCTGTATTTCTGGTGAAACAGGCGCAATTGTTTTTTGTAACCGACCAGATTGAAAGGGCTTTTCTTGCTTTGCAAAAGGCAGAAATGCTGGAGGCTTCAGAAGCGGAGATTTATATCTTACGAGGTAATATTTACAATAGTCTGGAACGTTATTCAGAAGCTTTGGATAATTTTCAGATCGCATTGGGTTTTGCCGAGTCTACTGATGAAATCCTGTTACAAATTGCTTATGTGTACCAGAATATGCTCGATTATGAACAAGCAATTGTTTATATCAAACGTAGTCTGGAACAAGATATGGAAAACAAGGACGGCTTATACGAGCTGGCATTTTGTTATGATATCCTGGATAAACAAGAAGAAAGCATTAAATTTTATCAGGAATATATAGATAATGATCCCTATTCTTATGCGGCATGGTATAACCTTGCCAATTCGTATCATAAACTTGACCTGTTTGAAAAAGCGATCGATGCTTATGACTATGCCATTTTAATTAAGGATAATTTTGCTTCTGCTTATTATAATAAAGGAAATGCACTGGTACAGCTAGACCGTTTTGCGGAGGCTATAGAGGTGTATAAACATACTTTTGAGTACGAACCACCTAATGCGGACACGTATTGTGCCATCGGTGAATGCTATGAAAAACTGGATTTGATGGATGAAGCACGTGCTTATTATAAGAAATCAGTGAAAATGGATGCTAAAATGGCAGACGCCTGGTTTGGAATTGGAGTGACGCTCAATTTCGAAGAGCGCTATTTTGAATCGCTTCATTTTTACCGTAAAGCATTAGAACTGGACGACGAAAATCCAGACTTCTGGTTTGCCATGGCAGATGCTTTTTATAAACTCGGTCAGATTGAAGAATCTATCGAAGCTTACTATAAGGTTTTGGAATTTAATCCGGTGGATATTGAAGCCTGGCTTGACTTTTCTACCGTGCTTTATGAGCAGGGAAGGCTATTGGAAGCTTCTGAAACGATTTTGGATGGGATAAAAAATAACCCGGATGCTGCAGAACTATACTACCGAATGGTGGCCTATCTGTTTGCACTCGGAGAAAAAAATGATGCCCTGGTTTACTTGGAAACAGCGTTGGTAACCGATCCGGATAAACACTATATTTTATTCGAATATTTACCACAACTACAAGATAATGGTTCAATAATCGAAGTCATTAATCGTTATGTTAAATAATGTTACCATTTTTTATTAGATATACCTGATAAAAACTGTCCATTTTTTTTTCACCTTTGTGACCAATATGAACTACCCATTAAATAATATACCCGAAAGATCTGTAAAGCCACGCAACAAAGGAATTACAATGGTCATGGATAAAGGATTAAGCTTAAGGCAAACTGAAGATTTCATCGAGGTTGCCGGAGTACATACTGATATCGTAAAATTAGGCTGGGCAACTTCGTTTGTGACGCCTAACTTAAAAGAGAAGCTCGCAATTTATAGAGATGCAGGAATTCCTACTTATTTTGGAGGGACATTATTCGAAGCTTTTGTAATTCGTAATCAGTTTGACGACTACTGCAGAGTGCTGGATAAATATCAGATGGAATATGCTGAAGTTTCTGATGGCTCGATTAGCATTGAACACGACCTAAAATGTGAATTCATTCAGAAATTAGCAAAACAGGTCACTGTAATTTCAGAAGTAGGTTCTAAAGATGCAGCAAAGATTTTTGCCCCATACAAATGGATCAAATTAATGAATGCTGAGCTGCAGGCGGGTTCCTGGAAAGTAATTGCTGAAGCCAGAGAGGGTGGAAATGTGGGCATCTACAGAGGTTCTGGAGAAGTGAGAGAAGGATTAGTAGATGAAATCCTGACTCAAATCCCTGAAGAAACCATCATCTGGGAAGCACCGCAGAAAGAACAACAAGTTTGGTTTATTAAGCTTCTTGGAGCCAATGTAAACCTTGGAAATATCGCTCCTGCGGAAACTATTCCTTTGGAAACTATCCGTTTGGGCTTAAGAGGTGATACTTTTGATCATTTTCTGAATCTGGATAAATTGTAACCCTACATTTATACAGATGAAGAAATTTGGCCTGATTGGGTTTCCCTTATCTCATTCCTTTTCAAAAAAACATTTTACGGAGAAATTCGCGCAGGAGCAAATCGCTGATTGTGAGTATGACCTTTATCCAATTGAAAATATCAGTTCCTTCCCGGAGCTGATTGCTGATGAAGAAATTTGCGGAATTAATGTGACCATCCCTCATAAAGTGGGCGTGATGACCTATATTAATCAGCTGGATGAAGCAGCAGCAGAAATTGGTGCCGTAAATTGTATCGATATTCGGAGAGAAAACGGTAAGGCTGTGCTGAAAGGCTACAATACTGATGCCTATGGTTTTGAAACATCTTTATTTCCTTTTTTAAAGGAACACCATACTAAAGCCTTGATTTTTGGCGATGGTGGGGCTGCAAAAGCAATAAAATATGTGCTCCATAAGTTGGGAATTTCATTTTTAGTGGTCACAAGAAAACCAGCAGAGGGAACGATTTTGTACGAAGCTGTAAATGAAGAAATGCTGCGGGAATATACGGTGCTGATCAATACCACGCCTCTGGGGATGTCGCCAAATGTAGACAGCTGTCCGCAGATTCCTTATGAATTTATCACTGAAAAACACCTTTCTTACGATTTGGTTTACAATCCTGAGCTGACAAAATTTTTAGAACGAAGTGCTGCATCCGGTGCCGCCATTAAAAATGGACTGGAAATGTTGTACCTTCAAGCCGAACGCTCCTGGTACATTTGGAACTCCTGATATGAATAGATTTTTCCCGGTCGGCCTCCTTGCGCTGGTATTGGCTTTTACTGCCTGTAATCAGGAAAACAATTATGCACCGAAGCCGAGAGGGTATTTTCACATCAATTTTCCTAAAAAAGCATACCAGACTTTCAATGAAGGCTGTGCTTTTTCATTTGAATACCCAGTGTACGCAAAAATGATTCCCGATAGCGGAAGAGGGACACAGCCTTGCTGGTATAACCTTTCTTTTCCGCAATTTAACGGACGTCTGCACCTTACTTATTACGATGTATCTTCCAAAAAAGAATATGAGGGCCTGGTAGAAGATGCGAGAACCTTTGCCTTTAAACATACGGTGAAGGCGAATGCGATTGATCAAAAACTGATCAATTACCCTGAAAAGAAAGTTTATGGCATTTATTACGCCATAGAAGGCAATACTGCTTCTTCTGTACAGTTCTTTTTAACAGACAGTGCGAAACATTATTTTCGTGGTGCTTTATACTTTAATGAGCGCCCGCAGTACGATTCTATTCAGCCTGTTGTAAATTTTATAAAAAAAGATATTGATCAGATGATCAGTACCTTCAAATGGAAAAATTAAGACTTATTTTAAATATATGATTAGTATTCAGCAATTTGCTTTCAATCCATATCGTGAAAACACTTACGTTTTATTTGATGAATCGTTGGAATGTGTGATCATCGATCCCGGAATGTATGATGGTGATGAACAAAACGAACTGGTTCGTTTCATCAAGGAGAATAAGCTAAAACCGGTATTGTTGTTAAATACACATTGCCATATCGACCATGTATTGGGAAATAAATTTGTGTATGACAACTGGAGTTTGAAGCCTCAGTTTCATGCAGGAGAACTTTCGGTGCTGCAAGCCATCCCTGGATATGCAACACAGATGGGCTTCGAATACGAGCTTTCTCCGGAACCAGAAGTCTTTTTGGGAGAAACAGGAAGGGTTAAATTTGGAAACAGTCAGCTGGAGCTGATTTTTGCGCCAGGTCATTCGCCGGCACATTTATGTTTCTATGCCGCTGCAGACAACTTTTTAATTGGTGGTGATGTACTTTTCTATACCAGTATCGGTCGTACAGACCTTCCGGGTGGGAATCATGCGCAATTAATCAATAGCATAAGAAATAACTTGTTTATATTGCCAGATGATTGCAAGGTTTATCCAGGTCACGGTCAGTTTACGACCATTGGCTTTGAAAAACAGCACAATCCATTTTTACAGTCGTAACATTATAACCAGATTTGAATACAGCCTTTTACATAGCCCGCAGGTATCTTTTTGCTAAAAAATCTACCAATGCGATCAATATCATTTCCGCAATTTCCGTGCTGGGGGTGTTTGTGGGAAGCGCTGCATTGATCATTATTTTGTCGGCTTTTAACGGGCTTGGAGAAATGGTGCTGAAAATGTTCAATACCATGACCCCTCAACTGGTCATCATGCCGGCTCATGGCAAGACTTTCGAACCCAATACCGCTTATTTTAATCAATTGAAGAAGGCAGATGGGATTTATTCTTACGTGGAGGTCTTGTCAGAAAATGCCTTACTTAAATACAATGACAAGCAAAGTGTAGGCCTGATTAAAGGCGTAGGCCCGGATTATCTGAAGAACAAAAGCCTGGACAGTACCATTATTGACGGACATTTCATGCTCGACAATCCGAGTGGTCATTATGCGGTGATTGGCTCTGCAATTCAGAACTTCCTGGTGGTCAATACCACAGATCCCTTTAACCCTTTACAGGTCTATTCTCCAAAAAAAGGAAAAGGGGTGAGCTCGATTAATCCCGGTGATAATTTCACCGTACTGACCATTCCGGTATCTGGGATTTTTGAGGTGCAGCAGGATTTTGACAACGTGGCTATCGTACCTTTAGACTTTGCCCGGCAGTTATTAGCTGAACCAAGCAAAATTTCTTCTATAGAATTGCTGTTAAATCCAGGAATAGATCCAGATGAATTTAAAGCGAAAATAGAAGAGAAGATCGGAACGGAATTCGTTGTAAAAGATCGTATTGAGCAGAATTCCGCACTTCATAGCATACTGGGGAGTGAAAAATGGGCGGTATATATCATCCTTACTTTTGTATTAATAATTGCTATATTTAATATTATCGGTTCATTAACAATGCTGGTGATAGACAAATTGAAGGATATTTCCGTTCTAAGTAGTCTGGGAGCAGGGAAAAGCCTGATCAAGCGGATATTCTTGCTGGAGGGGATGATGATTACCATGACGGGATGTATACTTGGGTTATTTGTGGGACTGATATTTTGTCTGGTACAGCAGGAATTTGGCCTGATCAAGATGTCGCAAGACAACCCAATGATTTCCAATGCCTATCCAATTGGCCTTAAATGGGCGGATTTTTTATTAGTATTTTTAACAGTGACTGTGTTCTCTTTTATGGCATCAGCTTTGTCGTCTAATCTGAGCGTCAAGAAAATTGACCACTTAAATCAAGATCTCTAACATCATGAATATATCTATCAAATCATTACCCTTATTAGTACTTTGCTCAGTTGTTGTTCTGGCCTGTAATACCAAACCAGTATCTGTTGAAAAGAACAACATGAGGGTGATAAAAGGCTTGTATAGCTATGGTCCGGAGATTAAATCTTTTACGGATTGCGAAGAAGGGACTGAATATTGGGTAGCCGATAGCGCGAAAACATTGGAACTGGCTTATAGTAACTTCAATTTTGAAAAGCCCTATGAGCCCGTATATATCGAGGTAGAATGCCATATCATCAAATCCGACAGCTTAATTGTTGCTGCAGATTTTGATTCTACTATGGTAGTGACGAAATTATTGAAGATCACTAAAGAAATTCCTGACGGGCCTTGTAATTAAAGTCCGTCTTTTAAATACAGCTAAGGAATCAGGTAAAGGTCTTTTGTAATGGGTTGGATCAATCCTCTTTCCTGCGCCATTTGAAATAACACATCAATTGCTTTTCTGCCTTCTGTACCCAGGTCAATAGAGTATTTGTTAACGTACAGGTCAATGTGCTTGTACATCACTTCCTCACTCATTTCCTGTGCATGCTGTTTGATGAACTCAATTCCAGATTTAGGGTTTGCAAAAGCGTATTCAACAGATTTGCGAAGTACTCTGTTTACTTTTTCTTTTATGTCCTGATCCAGGTCTCTATTGATCACTATGCCTCCTAAAGGAATCGCACAGCCGGTTTGCTGCTCCCAGTAATTACCCAGATCCATCACCTTGTGTAAGCCCTTGTCCATATAGGTAAACCTGTTTTCATGAATGATCAATCCGAGGTCAATTTGATCTGTCAGAAGTGACTGCTCAATGGCGGAGAAAACCATTTCCTCCTTTTGTACTAAATGGGGGAAAGCAATGCCCAACAGGAAGTTAGCGGTAGTATATTTTCCAGGGATGCCCACGCGAAGTTCGGCATTGATATGATCTGGATGATTGGCGAGGTATTCATTTTTGGCAATGAGTAAAGGCCCAACGCCGAATCCTAAAGCACTTCCGGCATCTAACAGCGCATATTGTTCATACACATAAGCAAAAGCATGAAAGCTCAGTTTAGTGATGTGAAGTTCCCCTTTCATGGCCTTTTGATTCAATGTTTCTACATCATCAAATGAAACTTTAAAATCTAATCCTTCCGTGTCAATTTTATGATGAATCAGGGCATCAAATATAAACGTGTCATTCGGGCAAGGGGAAAATCCAAGGCTTAAAGTCATTGCAGTATAATTTTTGGGTTTGGAAAGATCGGCTGATCAGCGGCAGCCGACAGGCAAAGGTAGTTAAAATCGAAAGGGAAGATCGTTAGCTGTTTGTCAAAAATCCAATCGCCCATTCATTCAAATTTTTGATGGCAAGGCCGATTTTCCAGCTTTCGCGGTTTCTCGGTTCCACATAATTCGAGATGCTGCGGATTTGCAGACAGGGGATGCCGGCTTGCTCACAACTGTAAAGTACCGCTGCGCCTTCCATGCTCTCCGTAATGGGATGCAGCCTGTTTTTAACCGCTTCAATGCTTTCTGCAGAGCCATGAATGGTATTTACGGTAATTCCTTTCACTTTCTTAAGTTCCGATAAAGAGGGATGAAGCAGGTTGTTGTAGGCATGGTAACCGCTTTTTCCGAAACCCAGCGCTTCGATAGGAAGAAATTGGCCATGGTCTTCTGCACCAAGCTCCGAAAAATCATCCGCCACTACATTCAAAACTGTCCCTAGCGGGATCGTAGGGTCAAAAGAACCTGCAATACCCAGGTTGAGCACCAATTGATACCGGTTAGATAAATGCTTTCCTAATGCAAAAGCGGTGGCAGTCATCCCTACCCCAGTAATCAGCAGGTCGAACCTTTCTGTTTTCATCAATGCGGCTCCTGATAACCCGAAATGTTCGGTTATTAAAGAGATTTCTGCATTTGTTGCTGCTACTAAAAGAATCTTCATAAAGTCTAAGTTAGAGATTAAACCTTTCTACTTTAAGCTTTCTGCGTATATTTGTCAACAATATAAGAGAGAATGATATACATAACCAGAAAAGCATCATTTAACGCTGCGCATAAATTGTCGAGACCGGATTGGTCTGAAGATAAAAACACAGAAGTTTACGGAAAATGTGCCAATCCAAATTGGCATGGACACAACTATCAGCTGTATGTGACTGTTAAAGGGGAGATTAACCCGGAAACAGGCTTCCTTGTAGATCTGAAATGGTTGAAAGACATCACCAATACTTATGTGGTGGATAAAATTGACCACAGAAACCTGAATCTTGATGTAGATTTCATGAAAGGGAAACTGGCCTCTACGGAAAACTTAGCCATCGCAATATGGGAAGAATTACTGCCTTATATTGAAGAGTCTGGCGCGACCCTGCACTGCATCAAAATTTACGAAACTGAAAACAACTTTGTCGAGTACTTCGGCTAATCCATCAGATATGAACAATCATTTAGATCATTTAGATGAAACTGAAGACGGTTACATCAAAATAGATCGTTACAACGAAGGAAAAATCTCCGCTGTAGCGAATCATTATACAGACATTCTAAGCCAGTTAGGCGAAGATCCTAGTCGCGAGGGACTGGTAAAAACACCGGAACGTGTAGCGAAAGCCCTGCAATATCTAACGCATGGTTACGACCTGGATCCGGCAGCGATCCTTAAAGGTGCAATGTTCAAAGAAGACTACAGTCAAATGGTGGTAGTGAAAGATATTGAAGTATTTTCTATGTGTGAACACCACATGCTTCCTTTCTTCGGAAAAGCACATGTGGCCTATATTCCGAACGGTCATATTGTTGGATTGAGCAAAATTCCTAGAATTGTTGATGCTTTTTCTCGCCGTTTGCAAGTACAGGAACGTTTAACAAATGAAATTAGAGATTGCATCCAGGAAACGTTAAACCCTTTAGGAGTAGCCGTGGTGATTGAATGCAAGCATTTATGTATGGCAATGAGAGGAATTCAGAAGCAAAATTCTGTGACTACCACCTCCGCTTTTACAGGAGAATTTGCAAAAGACACAACAAGGGCAGAGTTTTTGAGGTTAATCACTGCCAACTTACACTAAACACACATTAAGCATAAAAATGAAAGCATATATATTTCCAGGACAAGGCGCTCAGTTTTCGGGCATGGGTAAAGAATTGTACGAAAATGAAATCGCTAAAGACCTGTTCGAAAAGGCAAATGAAATTATTGGTTTCCGCATCAGCGACATCATGTTCTCCGGAACGGATGAAGAGTTAAAAGAAACAAAAGTAACTCAGCCAGCTATTTTCCTTCATTCTGTGATTTTGGCAAAAACATTAGGTGCAGATTTCAAGCCTGATATGGTAGCAGGACACTCTTTGGGAGAGCTTTCGGCATTGGTAGCCGCAAATGCTTTGTCTTTTGAAGATGGCTTAAGATTGGTAATTGCAAGAGCAAATGCCATGCAGAAAGCCTGCGAATTACAACCTTCTACAATGGCTGCTATTTTAGGTCTTGCAGATGAGGTGGTAGAAAAAATCTGTGAAGGAATTGACGAAGTAGTTGTGGCCGCAAATTACAACTGTCCTGGACAAATTGTAATCTCTGGCAGCATTGAAGGCGTAGATATCGCTTGTCAGCAGTTAACAGAAGCCGGTGCTAAACGTGCTTTAAAGCTAAATGTTGGCGGTGCTTTCCACTCTCCATTAATGGAGCCTGCAAGGTTAGAACTTCAGGAAGCAATTGAAAATGTAACGGTACTTTCTCCGGTATGTCCAATTTATCAAAATGTGGATCCGGTTCCAAATACTGATCCTGAAAAGATCAAAGCAAACTTAATTACACAATTGACCGCTGCGGTAAAATGGACGCAAACTATCGAGCGTATGATCGCTGATGGTGCCAGTGAATTTGTAGAAGTGGGTCCTGGCAATGTTTTACAAGGCCTGGTTAAAAAAGTGAATAGAGCCTTCCCAACAAGCTCTGCAACTACCACAGCAAAGGTTTAACGTGAGCATCGCGGGTAAAATCAGATTTTTATTATTGATACTTGGGGCCTGCTGTATTGGCACGGCCCTCACTTTAAAAAGTACGATCAGTAAGAAAGATCTGCTTACCCATGAAGCGGCAACCCTTCAGGAAAACCTGAGTGATAAAGAAAGTATTGTTTACGACTTCCTGTCCGATTCGAAAAGAGTGGAACAGGCCAAGCAATATGAGCTCAACGAAAAATACGCTTTAGACTTTATTAACCTTTATCCACAGCAGGGAATTAACCTGCTGGTGTATGAAAAAAATAATTTAAAATTCTGGAGCTCTTTTAGTGCCTTTCCTTCCAGTTTGGATGCGATAAATGAAGGCTCATCCTTCGTTCAGCTGCCCAATGGCTGGTATGAAGTGGTTCGGAAGACAACCGGAAATTACGCGCTGGTGTTCCTCATCGAGGTAATGGACCAATATAATATTCAGAATCAGTACCTGCTGAACGACATTTCACCTTACCTATTACCTTCCAATTCATTATCCCTGGCCTCTTTTACAGATACAGACGTTTATGGCATCAATAATTTTGAAGGCCGACTGCTGTTTGAAGTAAAGCTAAAACCGAGTTATACTAAGAGTATTTATTCAAAAATTGAGGTTTGGTTATGGGCAATTGGCTTGTTTAGCATTTGCTTATTCTTCAATTCCTTTTGTGTCTGGATGGTGAAAAAAGGCCGATTGCTTTCTGCTACCTTATTACTGACCTTGTTCTTTGTGGTCTTGAGAGTAACAGATCTGGAATATGGATGGTTCAATCAACAGTTTGACCTGCTGATATTTAGTCCTACGATATACGGGGAGAGTTTCTTTCTGCCTTCTTTAGGCGACTTCCTGCTCAATGTATTTGCCATTACCTGGGTCATTTATTTTATTTATAAACACAGAAATGAGTACCGTTTGCCTTCCTGGCTGAACCAGAATAAAATAGCAGGATGGGCCTTTTATCTGATATTACTGGCCTTTTTTGGTCTGCTTGCGCTGATCAGTGACCAGATTTTCTTTGGGCTGATCATCAATTCAAAGATCAACTTTGACATCACCAATATCATCAATCTGGGCTGGGTAAGCTGGATCAGTATTGTTATCCTATGTCTGGTATGGTTCAATATTTACCTGGTCATCACCATATTATTGCAATTGAGTAAAACCCTGAATGTCACGAATAAGGAGCGTTTAATGCTGTTTCTGTTTGCATTCTTAGCTTACCTTTGCTACCGCCTGAGTACAGATTTCAGTATTTTCTTTGTGGTGTATGCTGTGTTTATCCTCACAGTAGGCTGGAATGTGTTTATTAAAGACAATAAATTCTCTATTGGTGTTTTTACTACTATATTCTTCTGTCTGGCCTTCATGTCCTCTATCAAGTACCTGAAGTTTATCGATATAAAGGAGAAAAATAAAAGGCTTACGATCGCGCAGAAACTGGAATCTACAGACGATCCTAAGATCATCAGTGCAATTGAGAGTCTGGAAGTAGGCATTTACACAGATAGTTTTGTTGCTGATTACTTTAAGCAACCCATGATGGGCAGGTCTGATGTTTTGCAAAGACACATTAATAAGCAGTTTTTGGGAGGCTATCTTTCCAAATTCGAATACAATATTTACGAATACAACAGCAAAGACTCTTCTCTAAATAAGCAGGGAGTTCCCTTAAGTTATTATAAAAAGCTGGTGCAGACAGGTTCTATAAAAGCTTCTGAATCAAATTTCTTTTACCGGCTGAATGATACTTTTGGGTATCAGAACTATTTCGGAATTATTCCTATTTTCGAGGATAATCACATTCTTGGGACACTGGTGATCGAACTGAAATCGCAGCAATACAATTACAATAGTCAGCTGCCTGATATCCTGATCGACCGTAAAAATAAGAGCGAGGATGATTATAGCAATTACTCTTTTGCCTTCTACAGTTATGGTAAATTAGTCAATCAATCTGGGCCATACACGTATAAGCTCTCTGCTCTGGATTTTAAAGCTGAGCCTAGAAAGCCTAGGATCGTCACAGACAGCCTTGGGTATACACATGTAGTGTATATGCCAATCGCCTCCAAAATGATCGTGGTGAGCAAGGAAAAGGTGTCTTATGTGGCGCGCCTCGCTACGCTTTCTTTCTTCTTTTTGGTTTTCATTATTTTTTCAGTTACGCTCTACGCTTTAATCTGGGTGCTAAAGAATATCGATGAAAGCTGGGGTGGCTGGTTTAATATCAATCGGTCGTTAATGATCAATGCGAACAAAATCCTCTATAAGACCAGGATTCAGTTCTCAATTGTACTTTCGGTTGTGGCCACTTTGGTGATTGTAGGCTGGACCACCTATTTCTACATCCGCGACGAGTACCGCAGACAGCAGGAGGACTATATCCAAGAGAAAATAAGAAAAGTACAGCTGTCTTATGAGAAACGAATCATAGCCACCGGATTGCCGACCTCTGATGAGGAGTCTACGCGGTTTTTTAATGAGTTCGCTGATGTGAATGGTGCCTACCTCAACCTTTTTGATGCAAATGGAAACCTCTTGTTTACCTCTTTGCCAAGGATTTATGATTTTGGCATTATAGGGCGTAAAATGGGTGCAAAAGCCTATGTTTACCTGAAACAGATGCAAAGATCGGAATACATCAATCCAGATGAACATATCGGAGATTTCGGTTATTCTTCTGCTTATGCGCCGATTCGCAATGCGATGAATGAGACCATTGCTTATATCGGACTACCTTATTATGCCAATGAAGCAGATTATCAGCGTAAAATTGGCCTATACATCAATACCTTAATTAACATTTATGCCCTGGTATTTGTAGCCATTGGTATTCTGGCTGTGTTTCTAGCCAATCAGATCACCAGCCCGCTTACTTTTATTCAGGAAAGTATCCGAAAGACCAAATTAGGCCAAAAAAATCAGCCTATTCAATGGTCGAGGCATGATGAAATTGGCTCCCTGATTAGGGAATACAATAAGATGATTGCCGCATTAGAGGAAAGCGCTTCTAAACTGGCCCGATCCGAAAGGGAAATTGCCTGGCGGGAGATGGCCAAACAGGTAGCGCATGAGATTAAAAATCCTTTAACGCCATTAAAACTAGGTGTGCAGCTGCTGGAGAAATCCTGGAAAGAGAAAGATCCTAATTTTGAAAAGAAGTTTGAACGCTTTAATAAGTCATTTATAGAGCAGATTGATAGCCTGGCTTCTATCGCTTCAGAGTTCTCGAATTTTGCCAAGATGCCAGATACCAAACTGGAA
Organism: Pedobacter sp. PACM 27299; assembly: GCF_001412655.1. Classification (NCBI taxonomy): domain Bacteria; kingdom Pseudomonadati; phylum Bacteroidota; class Sphingobacteriia; order Sphingobacteriales; family Sphingobacteriaceae; genus Pedobacter; species Pedobacter sp. PACM 27299. The sequence continues at coordinate 304,594 of NZ_CP012996.1, forward strand.
AAACTACGTTTACTGCCGATTATACAGCAGGCAAGGGATGTTTTTACGAATACGCAAAATGTAGAAATTTATATATTTAACCATACCAGCGTTGAAGTCATGATTCTTGGTGATAAAGATCAGCTGCTGCGTACATTTAATAACCTGCTTAAAAACGCGATTGAAGCCGCCGGTACAGACGCGAGGTGTGTCATTAAAGTGAATGTGATGAATGATGAGGAAAACGTATTTGTAGAGGTAGAAGACAATGGCAAGGGTATTGACCCAGAGCAGCAGGATAAGATTTTTGTACCTAACTTCACGACTAAATCATCCGGAACAGGATTAGGTCTGGCCTTCGTAAAACAAGCTGTGGAAAATGCAGGGGGAACAGTTTCGTTTAAGTCCTTTGCTGATGTGGGAACCACTTTTTACCTGAGCTTCCCACTATCTTAATCGGGTTTCTATTTTAATTCAATTGCTGCTTTACCCATGGTAAAACCATCTGCATAAAGAATAATCGAGTAAGTGCCTTTAATAAAAGGGTTCGGATTGATCCAGTCCATCTTATAAATAGTATTGTCGTCGTTATAAGAAATAGAGGTCGAAGAGGTGTATTGCATTTGCTCACCGTCTGCTTCAAATAGGTTTTCACCGTTAGCAATCAGGTTTCCTGCAGGGTCAAATACACGCAGATATATCTTGTGGTAATCTTTAGCGGCTAGCGCATTGGATGCGATATTGAAATTAATTGTTAGTTTTTTTGCGGTACTGGCACGGGTCACTTCTATGGTTTTTCCATTGTTTTTCACCTTATAAGCTACAATAGATACATTTCCAGCTTTTAAAGCAGCACCAGTTTTTACTTTAGCTTCTAATTCTGTGTTTTTCTTCTCCAGATCGCCGGCCTTTTGATTGGCAGTATTGGCAAACTCTTTTAAGCTGTCACGTTGTGTTCGTAAATAAGCGTTTTCTTTTTCTAAGCGGAGGATTTCATCGCTGTAGTTTTTCACAAATTCGCGTAGTTCTTTAACCTCTTTCTGGGCAATATTGAGGTCGCCTTGGGTCAGTTTTCCGTTTTGTAGGGCAAGTTTCAACTCCGCAATCTTTGCTCTGGCGAGCTTTTGTTCTTCCTGAAGTTTGTCAGTTAAGGTAACATTGAGTGCATTCACCTTATCCAGTTCGGCTTCTATCTTCTCCACTTCAAGTTTTAGTCTGTCTTTTTCTGTGCTCACGGTTACAAAGCGCTGGCTTTGATGTCGGTCTTTTAAGTATAGGTAAGCATTGGTTCCCAGAAGGGCGAGAATGACTACAATTAGAAAATAGATCTTATTGCGGTCTCCCTTATTTACCATCTCATTTTGGTCTGACATTTCTTGAATTCTTCTCTAAAGGTGTTTAAAACGCGAACATAATATAAAAATATAGGAAATAGTAAAAAAAACAGCCTATTTGTATGAGACTTTAAAAAAAATCGTTTACTTGCTAAGATCTCGAATACACAACGTATACCAGAGCACACAAAGAAAAAGAATTATTAAGTACAAATTATATAAAATGTTTAAAAATACTATCTATGGGCTATTGTTTCTAATAGCACTAACTCCATATCTATCTTTCGCACAAGGCACATCAAAAATTGCTCCAAAAAGAGAGTTTCGGGGGGTATGGGTGGCTACGGTTGCGAATATCGACTGGCCATCTAAACCGGGCTTGAGCATGGATCAGCAGAAGCAGGAGTTAATTGGCTTATTGGAAATGCATAAAGCAAATGGAATGAATGCGATCATGTTACAGGTAAGGCCTGCAGCAGATGCGTTTTATGCCAAATCGAGGGAGCCCTGGAGTCAGTGGTTAACCGGCAGACAAGGGGTTGCTCCAGGACAGGATTATGACCCATTGGCCTTTGCAATTAAAGAAGCACATCAAAGAGGAATGGAGCTGCATGCCTGGTTCAATCCATATCGCGCTACAACAAGCCCGAGCACGGTGGTGAGCGCTGATCATATGATCAGAAAGCGCCCGGAATGGTTTTTTACCTATGGTGGCAAGAAACAGTTTGATCCAGGGATTCCAGAAGTAAGGGAATATATCATTCAGGTGATTCTTGATGTGGTAAAAGGTTATGATGTGGATGGAATTCATTTTGACGACTACTTTTACCCTTACAAAATCGCTGGACAAAAGATCAATGATGAGGCTACATTTAGCAAGTATGCTAATGGTTTCACAAATATCAACGATTGGAGAAGGAACAATGTCGATTTACTGATTAAGCAGCTGGACGACAGTATTCATACCCATAAAAAATATGTTAAATTTGGAGTAAGTCCTTTTGGCATCTGGAAAAACGACAATGAAGATGTGGAAGGTTCAGCTACCCGTGGATTATCAAACTTTCATGAACTGTTTGCCGATTCTAGAAAATGGGTAAAAGAAGGATGGGTAGATTACATCAATCCACAGATATATTTCAGTTTTACCCGTAAAGTAGCGCCTTTTGCTACCTTGGTAGATTGGTGGAGTAATAATACTTATGGCCGCCACCTTTATATCGGTCAGGGCGCATACCTTGTGAATCAAAAGATGGAAGCTGCCTGGAGATTACCAGAGCAGGTGCCAGATCAAATCAGGTACTTACGTCAGAATAACCGTGTTCAGGGAAGTGTGTTTTTTAGTTCAAAATCCTTTTCTACGGTCGCGCGGGCAGTGGGAGATTCTTTAAGAAACGATCTGTATAAATTTCCGGCATTGCCTCCTCAAATGCCTTGGCTGGATGATGTTGTACCTCATGCGCCACAGGAATTGACTGCGGAAGCAAAGAATGATGGAGTACACCTGAAATGGGAAAAGCCTACGGTTGCCAGTGATGGCGAAACAGCATCAGGATATGTAATCTACCGATTCAATGAAGGGGTAAAAGTGGATGTGCTGGATGCCAGGAATATCCTTAGGATCAGCTTCGAGAATTATACTTCCTTTATCGATACCACAGTGGAAAGGGGAAAAAGATATACCTATTTGGTGACCGCATTGGATCGATTGAAGAATGAGAGTGAACCAAGCAGCCCAGTTGGGCTGGAAACAAGTGCATTGGTTAAACTAGAAAAGTAAGTAAATAAAGTTCGTATCATTCGATAGAGCTGATCAATTCAATAATAGACTCGGTCCATGCTATAAATAACAAGACCTGATGTTTAAAAAGCATCAGGTCTTGTTATTACCATTGTGTCCGTACTATTTCAGGATTTTTTCCTATTTCCCGTACGGCCACCTGCTTATTTTTGTGGAACCAGTACGAAACGCAGGTAATTATTTTCGTTCAGGTATTTGTTTGCTGCAGCTTTTGTGCTTTCTACAGTTACCTTTTCTAATAATTTAGGTTGCTGGAATACCATATCCATTGGTTCTCCATTTTTAATACTGCTGCTCAGGTAACCTAACCAGAAACCATTGTCTCTAAGGCTGAGTTCTGTCTGACGTTGTTCTTCAGATTTGAATTTCGTCAGGTCATCCACCGATGCACCACTCTGTTTGATCTTGTTGACCTCATCTAAGGCCGCTGCAATCAACTTTTCTACATTGGCTGGAGCACAGCTAAATGAAATCGTGAAATAATAGTGCGGATTCGGCTCTTTGTTGATGCTAAGGCTTACATTCGGACTGTATACGCCACTTTCTTTCTCTCTCAGACGTTCCAGGATTTTGATTTTCAAGGCTTCGTTTAAGGCATCCAGCTGTACGTTGTTTTCTTGTGAAAAGTCGTAATCTCCATGCAGGTACAATTGTACCGCTGCTTTATCTTCCAAACCTTTGTAAACAGTTTTGCTGATCTTTCCTACCGGAGCTTTCACACCATTGTCTGCGAAGTTTTGTTTTTTGCCTGCTGAAGGCAAGCTGGCGATATAAGTTTCGATTAAAGGTTTAATTGCATCCACATTAAATGCACCAACGATCACAAAAGTCTGCTCTCCAAGGTCTGCAAAGCGGTCTTTATAGAATTCAAAGGCCTTATCCAGTGAAATTTTATCCAGATCCGATAAGTTCATTGGCATACCTCGTTCATGGTAAGAAGCCATCACTGCCTGTACCGTATCCGCAAATACGCTGCTGGGACTTGCATTTTTATTGGCTAAAATGACTTTATAATCACTCATGTTTTTATTGAAAATCTCTACATCTTTTCTTGGTTTGGTCGCGTATGCGTATACCAATTGGAAAGCTGTTTCCAGATCTTTTGGAGAAGCACTTCCACTGAAACCCTGGTAGAGGTCGCTCACATAAGCGCCTGCATTCGCTGTATTCCCTGCAAGCAGTTTATTCAGGTTCGAAGGGTTAAATTCTCCAACACCACTTTCAGGAATCAGGCTTACGAGTTCAGCAGAGCGGAAATCCGAATTGCTGGCCAGAGAAGTTCCTCCTTTAGAGAAGGAGCTGAAAATAATCTGATCATTTTTGAAATCCGTAGGCTTCAATAATACCTTAATACCGTTGCTTAGCGTTAATTCTGTGGCGCCTACGGCATCAATTTTCTTTTCTGAAACAATCTTTCCAGCTGCAGGCTTTTTGTCCAGGAGCGGCTTGTTGATGGTGTTGTCTACATAAGGAGTGATGCCATTGCCTGCATTTTTTAAGGTAGCCAATAATTGTGCTTCAGTAGGTAAACTGGCTTTTTCTTTTTCTGGTGCCATCACCAGGATAATTTGATTATCCTTTGTAATCAGGGTTTTTGCCAGTGCATTGAGATCAGCAAGGCTGATTTCTTCCAGCGTCTTTTTAGTCAGGTTATAGCTATATTCTGTGGAAGCAATACTACTTCCTTCCAGAAAATTATTCAGGTATTTTTGAACAAAGCTGGAAGAAGGAGTTTTATCCTTTTCTTTCATGCGTTTTTCATTGGCAGCGGTAATGTTCTTTTTAGCGATCTCTATTTCTGACGGTAGAAAACCGAATTTGTTTACACGTTCATTTTCAGCTAAGCCAGCAGTAATGGCTTTTTCTAAAGTGGCTCCGGAATTGGAAACAACTACCGTTTGAAAGGCATTGATGTTGGGTACCAAACCTCCCTGGAAAGGGCCATAACTAGACTGTGCCACTAAAAATGGTGCATTTCCTTTTTGAAGGATCTCTTGTAAACGTGCGCCTAACATGCTATTGATCATCGAGTACATCAGGCTCTTCTTTAAATCTGCGGTAGTTTTAACGACTCCGCCACGGTGTTTATACATCACCTGCGCCACATTGTAAGGCTGTTCAGGGTCTGTGATGATCTTGACTAAGGGTTCCTTATTATCAGGAAGATCGTAGGTTAAACGTGGTCTCGGATTGGCAGGATTGGCCAGGTCAGAAAAGTTTTGTTTGATCAGCTGTTCTACTTCATTCACCTCAAAATCACCTACAGCAATCACTGCCTGTAAATTTGGTCGATACCAATCCTTATAAAAATTGCGGATTTTATCGTGTGTAAAGTTTTGCAGCAAGTCAATTTTACCAATTGGTATGCGATTTTCATAACGTGAACCTTTCAAAATTAAAGGCAGCATTTGCTTTTGCATCCTTTCCTGCGCATTTTTTCCACGCTGACGATCTTCTTCAATGATTACACCACGTTCTTTATCGATTTCTTCGCCATCCATGCTGATTTTTCCTGCCCAGTTGGCGAGGATTTTAAATCCTGACTTGAATACTGCAGCACTATCGGTAGGGATAGGCAGTTGATATACGGTTTGATTGAAACTGGTATAAGCATTTAAGTCGGCGCCAAAGCGAACGCCTGCTTTTTGCAGGTAATCAATCATTTCATTTTTTGGGAAATCTTTAGAACCATTAAAAGCCATGTGCTCTGTAAAATGGGCGAGGCCACGCTGGTCATCGTTCTCCATTAAGGAGCCTATGCTGGTGGCTAAATACAGCTCTGCCCTGTTTTTAGGCTCTGTATTTTTTCTGATGTAATAAGTGAGTCCGTTTGAAAGTTTTCCTATTTTAACATTTGGATCATTCGGGATGAGCTGTCCATCCGTTTTTTTTGCAGGGCTTGTAGTACCGGTTTTCGCAGCACCGGTTTTTTTTTGGGCATATCCGGGGCTATAAACAGTCAATTGTGCGACCAGTCCTATCGCAAGAATATAAATATTTTTCTTCATGTAGTTTGGTAATAAGTTGGACTAAATTATAGTTTTATCATGAGTATTCATGAGCTATCGGCAAAGATTTTCTGTTCAGAATAAAATGGCGTACATAAAAAAACCGCTAAGCTTCAGGAGCTTAGCGGTTGTAAAATATTTAAGTATTAAATACGATTAAAAATGGTATCGCACAAAGGCTTCCATTGCTTCATATTCAGCTAATCCAAGGTGGTCATAAGCTTCTGCAGTTTCTCTGTTTCTGTCTTCAGCTCTTACCCAGAATTCTCTCGAATCATCACCAGGGAATACTGCGCGGTCTTTTTGCGACTGGTGTTTGAAAATAGCAAATTTCTTTTTCTCTACTTCTTGCGGGCTCAATGGTACGGCCATTTCGATCTCATAAGTATCAAACTCTAACCAGGCACCACGGTATAACCATAACCAGCAGTCTTTAACCCAGCTTTCAGTTTTCGCTAGTCTTTGTAATGCTGATAAAATGATATTGAAACATACGATGTGTGTACCATGTGGATCTTCAAAATCTCCAGCTGCAAATACCTGCTCTGGTTTGATTTTTTGTAAAAGTTCCATTGTCAGTTCGATGTCTCTCTCTGTTACCGGATTCTTTTTAGTTTTTCCACTTTCGTAGAAAGGAAGGGCCATGAAATGGATATGGTCGTCTTCCAAACCGCAGAATCTGGCACCAGCAATCGCTTCTCCTTTTCTGATCAATCCTTTAACCGTTTGTAATTCCGGAGTATCTACCTGATTTGGTTGTTTAGTCTCGATGAAGCTGCGGATATTTTGGTAAATACCTTTCATTTCATCCTGAGCCATGCCCATTTTTTCTGAGAAATCGATGTTGAATTCTAGGAAACGCAGTGCATCATCATCCCAAACTGCAGTATTGCCTGAGGTTTGGTAAGCCACATGTACATCATGTTTCTGGTCTACTAAGCGGATAAAAGTACCACCCATAGAGATCACATCATCATCAGGATGTGGAGAGAAAATTACCACACGTTTGTTAGCTGGTTCCGCGCGCTCTGGTCTTTGAGAATCATCTGCGTTTGGTTTACCACCTGGCCATCCAGTGATGGTGTGTTGTAATTTATTGAAAATGTGGATATTAATGTTGTATACCGGACCTTGTTCCACTGCAAGCTGAGCCATACCGTGGTTATTATAGTCATCTTCAGTCAGTTTCAAAATTGGCTTACTTAAAGTATTTGCCAGCCAGATTACTGCTTTTCTGGTCATTACTTCATCCCAGATGCAGTCTTTTACCAACCAAGGTGTATCAAAACGTGTCAATAAAGAAGCCGCATCTTGATCCAGAATAAATTCTACATGCTCAGATAATTGCAGATAAGTAGCAGGAACTTCACTTGAAATTTCACCTTCTACTGCTTTTTTAATGATGGAAGCTTTTTTCTTATTCCAGGCCATAAGAATGATCTCACGGGCTTTGAAAATAGTACCGATACCCATGGTGATTGCTTTTGTAGGAACAAAAGATTTACCACCAAAGTCGCGGGCCGCATCTCTTCTGGTCAAATCGTCTAGCGTTACTAAACGAGTACCTGAGTTTGGCGCAGAGCCTGGCTCATTGAAACCAATGTGACCAGTACGACCGATACCCAGAATCTGAATATCTAAACCACCAACTTCAGTGATCTTTTTCTCGTAAGCTAAACAGAAAGCAGGAATGTCTTCCAGTTTCAGGGTACCATCAGGGATGTTTACGTTTTCTTTTTCAATGTCAATATGATCAAATAAATGATCATTCATGAAAGATACATAGCTCTGTGCAGCAGTTGGCTGCATAGGGTAGTACTCATCAAGGTTGAATGTGATTACATTTTTAAAGCTCAAACCTTCTTCCTTATGCATTCTAACTAATTCCGCGTACACCGCTATTGGTGTAGCTCCGGTAGCTAGGCCTAAGACAGCCTTGGAATTGTTCTTTTGTTTTTCTTTAATAAGGTCCCCGATGCGGTGAGCAACACTTAAAGATGCTGCTGTAGGATTTTCAAAGACAGAAACGGGCAGTTTTTCAAAACGCGTTTCTTCCAGAAGATTTAATCTTGCCATTTAATTGTTCTTAAATTTTGTACGGAGCAGTAAATATAGGGACTCTGCCGACTTAATCCAAATTTTTAACCCCGCTGTGTTTTTTGTTTCAAATTGGCAATCAAAATGGTTTTTTTTTGCAAAACTGTTAGTTTTTTCAACGGATCGGGAGGATTTTTTATGAAATCCCTTCAGACAATTGATTTTAACCTATTTTAGTATCCGACAAATCAGCCTTATGAATTCAAACTGGAAATCACTCTTCGAAATACTGCAGAAACCGGAACGCCTGATCATCGGACTGATGTCTGGCACCTCTCTGGATGGTCTGGATATTGCCCTTTGCGCGGTAAAAGGAAATGGTGCCGAAACCGTTTTAAAAGTGCTGGAATTTACTACGGTTCCTTATCACCAGGAGTTTAAGCATGAAGTCAAATCTGTTTTTTCCAGAACAGATGCTGACCTGCAAATGGTTTGTCTGATGAATGAGAAGATTGGGCTATACCATGCCGCGCTGATTTTGGAAACCTTAAAAAACTGGGGAAGGACACCTGCAGAAATTGATGTGATCGCCAGTCATGGTCAAACGATTTTTCATGCGCCTGCAACTTTACATGGCCTGAAGGATTTCCCAAATGCCACCCTTCAAATTGGTGATGGCGACCATATCGCGGTGAAAACCGGCATCATTACCATTTCAGATTTCCGTCAGAAACACCTGGCAGCAGGAGGAGAAGGAGCACCATTGGCAGTTTATGGAGATTACCTGCTCTTTTCAAAAAAAGGAGAGGACCGCATCATGCTCAATATCGGAGGAATTGCCAATTTCACCTATCTGCCAGCCGACCATGATGCCTCGAAAGTTTTTTCTACGGATGTTGGTCCCGGAAATACCATGATGGATCAATTTGTTCAGCAGCATTATCCGGGCTTATATTTCGATGAAAATGGAGCAATCGCTATTGAAGGAACAGTGAATGAAGACTTATTAACCGCTTTATTAACAAATGAATTTTTAAACGCTGATTTTCCGAAAACCACCGGGCCTGAACTTTTCAATCTGAGCTACTTATCCACAGCACAAGAACAATCAGGCACTTTAAACCTTGCTAAAGAAGATGTACTTGCCACTTTATGTGCCTGCTCGGCAAAAGTGATCCTGGCTGCTATCAACAAATGCTTTGAAAAAACAGCCACACCTTATATATATATGAGTGGAGGAGGGATGCACAATCCGCTTTTAGTAAGGATGCTGAAAGCTGGTCTGCCAAAGGCGAAATTCGGCACTACAGCACAGCTGGAAATTAATCCGGATGCTAAAGAAGCAGTGCTTTTTGCCGTCCTGGCTAATGAGACTTTAGTTGGCGAAAAAATCAATTTCGGTGCGCGCCAAGGTGTCCCTTCCATCCGAATGGGAAAAATCTCTCTGCCTGATTAACCGGAGAATACGGAATCCCTGTGCTCCTCTCATAAATTTTCCTATTTTTGCAACCAAACTATAATACATTATGGCAAGTTTTACACTTACTCCTGAGACCTGGACAAAGGTTAAAATTAAGTTTCTTAGAAAATACCGCGATCTGGCGAAAGAGAACCTATCTTTTGTGCCTGGACAAGAAGATCAATTGGTAGAGCAATTGATGAGCTTAGTGAAAAGAAACCGCGAGTATGTAGAATTTACCATCAAGAAAGCCCTGGCTGATCCTGATGGCAACAGGCTATAATTCCCATTAGCCTATTGAGTTCCAAGCCTTTTTTGTAAATTTACGCTTCAACAGATGGGTAAAATGAAAAAATTCAGACTTGTAGCCGCCTTTTCGCTGATCGCTTTTGCTTCCATAAGCTGGTCTTTTAAGGAAGATCTTTTTCAGGTTTCCAAAAACCTGGATATTTTCGCGTCTTTATATAAAGAGATTAACGTCAATTATGTAGACGAAACCAATCCATCCGACCTCATGCGTAGCAGTATTGACGCCATGCTGGATGGACTGGACCCCTACACAGAATATATTCCTGAGTCTGAAGTAGAAGACTATAAACTAAAATATGTGAGCACCCAATATGGGGGCATCGGAGCGAGTACGCTTTTTATCGAAGGAAAGCTATTTGTAAATGAAGTGACAGAAGGCTACCCTGCAGATAAGCAAGATCTGAAACCTGGCGATCAGATTGTAAAGATCAACGATGTTGCGGTAAAAGGAAAAGAGCGCGCACAGGTAAGTCAGCTGCTGCGTGGCCCTCGTGGTTCAGCCCTGACTTTGTTAGTCATCAGAAATGGCGCCGTGATCACCAAAAATCTCAATCGGGATGAAATTAAACAACCTAATGTTTCTTATTCAGGCATGACTGAAGATCATTTTGCCTATATCAGATTGGATAAATTTTTGGAAAATGCAGGACAGGAGGTAAAGGATGCGGCCATCAATCTGAATAAACAGCAGCCTAAAGGAATGATCATTGACCTGCGCTACAATGGCGGTGGAATCTTGCAGGAAGCCGTAAAAATTGTAAACCTCTTCGTGAATAAAGACGTTTTAGTGGTGACTCAAAAAGGTAGAAACCCACAAAAAACCATTACTTATAAAACCTTGGCAGATCCCTTGCTTCCTCAAATCCCATTGGTAATTCTGGTAGGAGGTAACTCCGCTTCTGCCTCAGAAATTGTGGCGGGTGCTTTACAGGATTTAGACAGAGCCATTATAGTAGGGCAGCGCAGTTATGGAAAAGGATTAGTGCAGCAAACTTTTCCCTTGCCTTATAATAGCCTGGTGAAAGTAACCGTGGCCAAGTATTTTACGCCTTCAGGCAGATGTATTCAGGCCTTGGATTATGCCCATAAAGACCAGAATGGAAAAACACCTAAAGTAGCGGATTCCCTGATGAACAAATTCAGTACCCGTACCGGCAGAAGCGTCTATGATGGCAATGGAATTTATCCTGACATCTTTGTGGAAACACCTAAACTGAGTCCAATTACGATTTCTTTATTGAATAAGAGCTTGTTTTTTGACTATGCGAATGCCTATAAAAACAACAACAAAACCATTGCCCCTGCAGTAAGTTTCCAATTGACAGATCAGGACTATGCTGCTTTCCTGACTTCCCTGGAAGGAAAAGACTATGCCTATGTTTCTAAAACAGAGCGTTTGCTGGCAGATTTGCGAACGGAGGCAGAAAAGGAAAATAAACTACCGGCTGTAAAAGCAGATCTGGAAGACCTTAAAGCTAAGATGTTAGTGGCAAAGAAAACAGACTTGACTACCTTCAAACCGGAAATCAAAAGGGTATTGGAAACACAGATCGTAAGCAGGTATTATTATGAAAAAGGGAAGGTGATCCAGGCTTTCCAATATGATAAAGAGCTGAGTGCAGCAAAAGCTGTGTTGAGCAATTCGTCAAAAATGATGGCAATATTGAAAGGAGAAGGCGAATATAAAACTATAGGCAGCCCAATCAAGACAATTGCGGCTGCTCCTATAGAAAATTAATTAGTGTAGTTTAACGACCAGTCCATCCATTGCTGGACTCAACTGTAACTGGCAGGCTAACCTGGAATTAGGAAGTAAATCTGGTAAGGTGTCCAGCATGGCATATTCGTCATCGGTCATCTCATTCAATTTTTCTTCTCCTTCCAGCACGTCTACGCAGCAAGTTGCGCAAAGTGCCATTCCACCACAGGTGGCAAGAATATCGTATTCACATGCTTTCAGGTATTCCATCAAGCTCAGGCCCATATCTACAGGCGCTTCTAATGTTGTTCTGCTGCCGTCCGGATTTTGGACGTGCAGGGTAATGTTATTTTCTTCCATGCTTAGAATTCGGATACTCCGTTTACGGTAGTGTATTTCATGGTATATTTAACACCTGGGTTCATGTACTGGTAAGCACTATGACTCATTAGTGCCGCTTCGTGGAAACCGCAAAGGATTAATTTTAATTTATTCGTGTAAGTATTGATGTCGCCAATCGCATAGATACCTGGGATATTGGTCGAATAGTCATCTGTATTTACTTCAATTGCACTTTTGTTGATGTTTAAGTTCCATTGTTCAATTGGACCTAATTTAGGGCTCAATCCGAAAAGAGGAATCAAATGATCCGCTTGGATTGTACTTTTTTCCAGGCTGCGGTTATGAACAAGTTCCACTGTTTCCAATTTTCCATTTCCATGAACAGAGCTTAAATTGCTGTTCAATACCAGGTTGATTTTTCCGCTTTCTGCAAGAGCCATTACCTTGTTTACTGAATCAGGTGCACCACGGAAACTTTCACTGCGGTGAACTAAAGTCAATTCGTCTACAATATCCGCAAGGAAAATTGTCCAGTCTAAAGCAGAGTCACCACCACCGGCGATTACCATTTTCTGACCACGGTATTTTTCAGGATCAAGAATCATATAATTCACCCCTTTACCATTTTCAAACTGTTCTAATCCTTCTACTGCTGGTTTACGAGGCTCAAAACAGCCTAATCCGCCTGCAATTACTACTACTTTAGCTTCAATGATCGTACCCATGTTAGTGGTCAACACAAAATCTCCTTCTCCACGTTTCTCCAGACCTTCAATGCGTTCTCCTAAAGTAAAACCAGGATGGAAAGGTTTCCCTTGCTCCATTAGGTTGTCAATCAATTCCTGAGCTAGTACCGTAGGGTATCCAGGAATGTCATAAATAGGTTTCTTAGGATATATTTCAGACAATTGACCACCTACCTGAGGTAAGTAATCGATCAAATGACAACGCATTTTAAGGAGTCCTGCTTCAAAAATCGCAAATAAACCAACGGGTCCGGCGCCAATAATGGCTATATCTGTAGAAATCATGTGTTTAAATTTTGTGCGAATTTACGAACTTTTGTTTTAATAACCGCGACTGTTTAGATATATTCTAGATAATTGGTAGAACTTATGACAAACCTGCGATATTTTTTTTACTTATCTTTGTTGATACTGATGACAAAAAACATATATTTTGCTTCTGATTTCCACCTGGGTTCTCCCAGTCATCAGGAAAGTAGAAAGCGCGAAGATCGAATCATTCGTTGGTTAAACGCTATAGAAAGCAGTTGTGCTGAGCTTTTTTTGATGGGCGATATTTTTGACTTCTGGTTTGAATATCGGGAAGTAGTCCCAAAAGGTTTTGTTCGCCTGCAAGGTAAGCTCGCTTCGATGACAGACGCAGGAATTAAAATTTATTTTTTTAAAGGCAACCATGACATGTGGGTGAGGGATTATTTCACGACAGAAATGGGAATTGAAATCATTAGCGATGAAATGGTCATGGAGCGAAATGGTAAAAGTTTTTACCTGCACCATGGGGATGGACTAGGACCTGGTGATGAAAAATATAAGTTGTTAAGAAAAGTATTTAGAAACCCGGTTTGTCAGTGGTTATTTTCCATCGTACCCCCACGTATTGGACTGGGAATCGCCAATTGGTGGTCTGGAAGCAGCAGGGTAGCCAATAAAACTGAGGAAGCATTTCATGGAGAAGAATTCGAATGGCTGGCGATTTATGCAAAAGAACTATTGCAAAAGAGACATTACGACTATTTTGTATTCGGACACCGCCACTTGCCTTTAGAGATCAATCTGAATGGGAAAAGTAAGTATGTGAACCTTGGGGAATGGATTAATTTTAATTCTTATGCGGTATTTGACGGCAAAGAATTAACACTGAACTATTTCGAAAAATAATCATCAGGGCTGTAAGAATCCGGCAAGCATTAAATTTTTAGTGTCAATTAACTGAAAAAGCCGTATTTTTGCCTTCCAAAATAAATCAATTGCCAGGACAGGATCCGCAGGACGGGTCTGAATCAAGAAGGCAACAAGTATTAATTTTCTGAAAAAAGAATATGTTAGAAAAATTAGAAGCAATTAAGCTACGCTGGGAAGATGTAGAAGAACAGTTGAGTAATCCTGATACGATGCAGGATATGAAACGTTTTGCGGCTTTAAATAAAGAGTATAAAGATTTAGGCAAGATTGTAGACCAATATAAAATCTACAAGAATGTAATGAGCAATATCGAAGCAAACAAGGAGATCTTATCTACGGAGAAAGATGCCGAAATGCGCGAAATGGCTAAAGAAGAATTGGATATGTTGCTGAAGCAGCAGGATGAACTGGAAGAAAAAGTACGTTTGATGCTGATTCCTGTAGATCCTGAAGATGCTAAAAATGCCGTATTCGAGATTCGTGGTGGTACTGGTGGTGATGAAGCAGCTTTATTTGCTGGTGATTTATACCGTATGTACAGCCGTTTCTTTGAGCAAAAAGGCTGGAAGGTAGAAACTGTGGATGTAACTGAAGGTACTGCCGGTGGTTATAAAGAGGTGATCCTGAAAGTGAGCGGAGAGGATGTTTATGGGCAATTGAAATATGAATCAGGTGTACACCGTGTACAACGTGTACCAGATACAGAAACTCAGGGTCGTGTGCATACTTCAGCAGCCTCGGTAGCGGTATTGCCAGAAGCAGAAGAAATCGATCTATACCTTAACCCTGCAGATATTGACTTGCAGACTTCCCGTTCAGGTGGAGCCGGAGGTCAGAATGTGAATAAAGTAGAGACGAAAGTGCAATTGACCCACAGACCTTCGGGACTGGTAGTAGTTTGTCAGCAGGAACGTTCTCAGCTTGGAAACAGGGTGATCGCAATGGAGATGCTGCGTAGTAAACTATATGATATCGAATTGCAGAAGAAAAATGGAGACATTGCGGCAAGACGTAAGACGATGGTATCTACCGGTGACCGCTCTGCAAAGATCAGAACTTACAACTATCCTCAGGGAAGAGTAACAGATCACCGCATCGGATTGACACTTTATAACCTAAATCATGTGATGGATGGTGGTGTTCAGGAGCTGATCGATGCATTGCAGTTTGCAGAGAATGCTGAAAAGATGAAAGAAGGCTCTGTGGTTTAACCAGTTGCGATTATTTCAAAAAATAGTTTGTAAATATAAATAAAGACTCTATATTTGCAATCCCGAAAGGGAACAACGGACCGGTAGTTCAGCTGGTTAGAATGCCGCCCTGTCACGGCGGAGGTCGCGGGTTCGAGTCCCGTCCGGTCCGCAAAAGTTTCTCATCGAGAACTTGAAGTTGTTAAGTAGAGGATCTACTATAAAATCCACCCGTAAGGGAAACACGGACCGGTAGTTCAGCTGGTTAGAATGCCGCCCTGTCACGGCGGAGGTCGCGGGTTCGAGTCCCGTCCGGTCCGCAAAAAGCCACTCCAACGAGTGGCTTTTTTGATTTACAGGGATTTTGACCACCCAGCCATAAGCCCGCTTCAATAGCTATCCTTTATATATATTAATAAACTGATAATTTTGTAAAAACATTCAGAATAACTACTGACTAATTTTTTGCCTATAAATATAATCGGCAATTCTAAATATCGCATAGTTTTTGTCGCGTACATGCTGGACAAAAAAGCTGCCCTTTGTTAGATGATCAATAGCCTTACCGAACTGAATAGAGTTGGATTTGAGTTTCAATGCCCCGTATTCGATATTCCATGGCATAAAAAGGTAGTTTGGGCGGTTGTAGGAATTTTCGACAATGAGTCTTTTACCATCCTTAAAAACAAGGATTATTCTTCTTGTATCAATTGTGGTACTCCAATAGCTGTCAGCTTGGGAAAACACAGCATTGAGCAGTTCAGGAGATAGGGTGTATAATGAATCTGCAACCTGTTTATAATAATTGAAATCTGTATTTTCTCCTGGAAAAGTATAAACCGTTTCATCGAAACGGTGTTCATCAAGACCTTTAATCTTAATCTGCGCTGCTTGCTGATCAATATATTTTTTGAAACGTTCGATGTCATGCTTGTTGATATCAAGATCTTCAATGCTTAGTTTATCGGTCTTGAAGCCAGCGATCATTCCTGCTAGTGTATTTATAGTGTTGGCATCAATTGTTTCGATAGCGTTGGCTAAAAAAGATCCGCGTGAAACTTTTTTATCGAGCATAAACCGCTTTCCATGTCTGACAAAGGACTGAATTGAATTGCTATGGTGAAAACACCCCTGGCTGCCATGCTCCAAATGGAACTCTTCAACTGGATTGGCCTTAAGGTCAATCACTATTGAGGGTACCTGAACAGGAAGAAGCATCTTTTTTGGGAGATTTAATTCATAAAATTTGTTGTAGCTTCGATTAGAAATCAACAATTTTCCATTTATAGTGTTTGCATTTGTGATGTGAAAATCAAGGCGCATATATCTAAACCATTGGTTTCTTACGATATCGTATTTAAGAATATCTTTTCCGACAAATCCGTAGTTTTCACCTTCAATCTGCAGTTGCAACTCAGGTTTGGATATACTACTATTACTGCGGAGTAGTTCGGTGCTTTCAAAAATGCTGGGACCGATCGTGTAGAGCTGTTCATGAGTTAAGGCAGTAAGTTTTTCGCCATGAACGGCTATCGCAGCAACAGGTAGTTGTAATTTTTGATTGGATGTCCATAGGGCTGAGAAATCAGAACTGTAAAGCTGAACATTCCGGTCTTTCTGTATAGCATATAGTTTTCCAGAGTCAGTAACTTCGAAATCTACAATTTCCGGGAGATAACGCCACTCTATTTGATCTGTTTTGCTGATAAATGTTCTTCCTTCCTGCTTAATGATATAGTGGTTGTCTAATAACCTGATTTTTTTTATTTCGGGGTGACTTGTTTTGGAAATTCTGACATATTTCTTTTGGTCCAGCGGTGTTGGAATTTTGATCCAGCTTTTGCAATTATCTAATGTCAGATATAGGGCATTCCAGGTAGATCCGAAAAGGCCTGTTTTTCCATCTTTTTTAAAGTGAGCGGAGATCAGTCTTAGGTTACCTGTTTTTTCTATTTTATCAAATGTTTGCCAGGTCTTGCCACTGTCTTTAGTATAGTAGATGTATTGCGAATTACCGGTCATCCAAGCTTTTCCATCTTTACTGAAATAGGCTCCGTTTAGCCAGCTGCTTTCACCAAACTGAACCTTTGCCCAGGATTTTCCACCGTCTTCGCTTCTAAAAATAAAATCCTCTTTCCTGTTTTCCTGTAAGAATCCGGACAAAACAACAGTACTATCTGAAAAGAAATTGATGCGCTCGAAGTGATTAGAGCTATGATTATCATTGGCGCTGATGCTATTCTCCCGCCAAAGCTGATCGGCTTGAGACCGATAATATACTTGTCCCGATGCAGTGGCCACCCAGATATCTCCTTTTGGTGAGACTCCCAGTTCTCCAATTATGCCACTTATTGAAAGCCTGGCTAAATATGGATTCTGGGAAAATACCGGTTTTATAACGAATAACAGCAGGATGATAAATATTGGTGAGATGAAACGCATGTTGCAATGATGAGGTTTTTTTTAGGATTCCACAAAATATTTTCCAAAACTCTATGAATTGGTTGCTGACCTTTTTCATAAAGTCCCAGTCGGCAATAGGATTGTTTAATATTTTAATCTATCTGTATATTCGATGTATGGTAGATTTTAATAAGTATAGGGTTGAAATTGAAGACACAGGCTTTGTAGCGATTGATAATGTGTTTTCTGATGCTAAAATCGAACAAATTATCCAGCTAATTGATCAAGCTGATACTTCCAGAAAAACATTCAGAAAATCTACTGACCTGTTTGCAATCAGGCAATTTTTAAAGGAAGTACCAGAAATAGGAGAGCTCATCATTAATGATGAATTTAAGCTGCTCATTCAAGAGCTTTTTGGTTCAGATTATTTTATGGTAAAATCTATTTATTTTGATAAGCCTGGACAATCTAACTGGTTCGTTTCTTATCACTAGGATTTGACCATATCAGTGGACAGAAAGGTAGAATTAGACGGATATAGTAAGTGGACAGTAAAACAAGACCAATTCTCTGTTCAGCCGCCATTGGACATCCTAAAACAGAGTTTTACCGTTCGTATACATCTTGATGATACAGATGAAAATAATGGAGCGTTAAGGGTGATTCCTGGCTCTCATTTAAATGGGATCTATAGAGTTGAAGATATAGATTGGTCTTTTGAGACTGAACATACTTGTGAGGTCACGAAAGGTGGAATCATGATCATGAAGCCATTATTATTACATAGTTCAAGCCGCAGCATCAATAACAATAAACGACGAGTGATCCATATCGAATTTTGTAATCAGGAGCTGCACGAGGAATTAGAATGGGCAGAACGAATGAATTTTCATTGCAGCAAATTTAGTCTATAACAGCAAATGGGATTTGGATTTAACTTGTTTTTTATCTTCATATTGATTCCGGTTACAGTTATTCTTTTATTAGCTTGGTTGTCGACAAAGAAAATCATCTATGGAAAGGTCGTTGGATTTACCTGGTTAGGCATCATTAATATAAATGCTGGATTTGATGAGACGAGTGTTATTCTAGGAAAGAGGTTTATGGCTGCAGAATTAATTGTGCTGGATTTTTATGACCCCTTAATACATACTGAAGTCTCAATTAAAAGAGCCAGAAAAGCATATCCGGCATTTCCTGGCACTCGAAATGTAACATCAGATAATTTGCAGCTGGAGGAAAATTCGGCTGATAAAATATTTGTAATTCTATCCGCACATGAGATTAGGAACAAAGAGGAACGGATAAGATTTTTTAAAGAGCTAAAACGCCTAATAAAACCTTCGGGTCAGATTTTTATTGTTGAACATTTGAGAGATAAGGTCAATTTTATGGCATATAGTATTGGTTTCCTTCATTTTTATTCTAAATCTACCTGGTTTGAAGTCTTTCAGGCAGCAGAGCTTAAAATTCAAAATGAAATAAAAATTACACCATTTATTTCCACATTTATACTTGAAAAGAATGGAAATACATTTTAAAATTATTGGCGTTTTATTAATTGCATTGTCTTTTATGCATGTGATTTTCCCAAGGTATTTCAATTGGTCTAAATAACTGGTTTCTTTGAGTCTAGTCAATCGCCAGATGATGTATGTTCATACATTTTTCATCGCTTTGGTTGTATTTCTAATTGGAGTGTTATGTCTAACCTTGTCGGATGAATTACTCTCCACCGGACTTGGAAAGAAGATTGTTTTAGGGTTTGGTGTTTTTTGGTTAATCAGATTATTGATGCAGTTTTTTGGATATTCTTCGGCGCTCTGGAAAGGAAAATTTAAGGAAACCGTAATACATATTTTATTTTGTCTGTTTTGGACGTATTTAACTGTTATTTTTTTACTTCCTATTGGATTTGAAAAATGATTGATCGTAAGATATTCTCTTCTATCAATTCATTTTGTTATTAATTGTAGAGCAGTCTAAATTTAGTGCAAAAGGGAAATTACTATCCGAACCACTCTCAGAATTATGTAAAAGATTCGCATAATCCTGTAATGCTTATCTTAAATAGCTGAGCCATCTTTGTGACTCCTTATGAAAAGACTGCTCAGCCTGTTTCTTTGCCTTTTGTTTCTGATCGTATCCACTGGATTTACGACCAGTGCTCATATTTGCAAAGGGATAAAGCAAGAAATGCGTTTATTTTCTAAAGAACATCAGGGTCAGGTATGTCCGGTTTGCGCTTTAAAAAACAAGCAGAAAACCAAGAAGGACAATTGTTGCAAACATGAAAAGGAGCAGGTAAAGCTAGCGGATAAAGTGCAAAAGATCGCCCAGCAGGAAAACCTTTTGAAATTCTCAGGAGAAGCGGTTTTATACCTACATCCAGCAAATGCCAC
This sequence comes from Pedobacter sp. PACM 27299, assembly GCF_001412655.1. Classification (NCBI taxonomy): domain Bacteria; kingdom Pseudomonadati; phylum Bacteroidota; class Sphingobacteriia; order Sphingobacteriales; family Sphingobacteriaceae; genus Pedobacter; species Pedobacter sp. PACM 27299. The sequence goes on from NZ_CP012996.1 coordinate 324,488, forward strand.
CATTTGGGATCATAAAATAAAAACCCTTAAAACGGATAATTTCTATTTTTCTACCCCATTAAAACAACCCCCATTCTACATTTTACATTGCGTATATCTGATATAGGCCGTCTTCATTTTGAATTCTGGAGCATGGAAACATCCTCCTTCATCATGATGGTTTAATTTCTAAAAGATATAAAACAATGAATATCAGATTCATTGCGTTAGCGGCATTTTGCGGCTTATCGACGGTGTCGTATGCCCAAACTTTGCAGCTGCCAGACGCACTACAGCGTTCTATTCAGAACTACGAAAAAATCAAAGTAAAAGAGGCCTTAATAAAAGCTTCACAAGAAAACACAAATTATCAAAAAAGCCTGTATCTACCAGATCTTACAGTACAGGCGCAACAGAGTTATGGGACGATCAACGCGCAGAATGGTCCGTTGTATGGTTATGGAGGATTAGCTTCGGCAGCTACCTCTATGCCACTGGCAGATCAAAATTGGAATGCGGCTTTTGGATCGCTATACCTGGCCAATATCAACTGGAACCTGTTCACATTTGGCAGGATCAAAAACCAGGTGCAGCTGGCTAGAGTCGAAGAAAGGCAGTCGGCAGCCGACCTGGAGCAAGAGAAATTCCAGCATCAGGTAAAAGTAGGTGCTGCTTATTTCAACCTCTTTGCCAGTCAGCGGATCAAATATGTGCAAGAGAAAAATCTGGAGCGTGCTCAGGTATTCATGAGTACTACACTGAGCCGTGCAGCTAGCGGATTGATTCCGGGTGTGGACGCCTCCTTAGCGAAAGCGGAGGTCTCTAACGCGCAGTCTGCACGAATTAAAGCCTACGACATGGAATTGGAGTACTCCAAAATATTGGCAGTATTACTTGGAGAAGAATATCAAAGTTTTACACTGGATTCCGTATTCACCAGTAAAACTCCGATGTTGACCGAACATGAGCTGACTGCGCGTAATACTTCAGCAGGAAAAGTATCAGGAACTCAAGCTTCTGATCCGATTGCGCTACCTTTGAACCTAATCAATCATCCATTATTACAATGGCAAAAGAGCAAAATCTCGGGAAGCACGAAATCCGAAAAAATCCAGCGTTTGCAAAAACTACCTTCCTTATCTGCTTTTGGAGTAGTACAAGGGCGTGGATCCGGCTTTGAATCCAATTACGTGCAAGACAACAGTGCTTTTTCAAAATCTTATCATAAAGGCGTAGGCATACAAAGGGGGAATTACCTGGCAGGATTAACCTTGAGCTGGAACCTGACCAATCTTTATCGTTTCGGTGCTAAAGTAAAAGAGCAAAAATACCAGACGCAAGCGCTTCAAAACGAGTATCACCTGATGCATGAGGAATTGTCAGCTCAGGCCCAACTCGCAGATGCGAAACTAGAAAATGCAGTAGAAAACTTTGAAGAGACAAAAATCCAGGTTAAAGCGGCGGCGGATGCGTATCGTCAGAACACCACTTTATACCGGAGCGGCTTAACCACGATTGTGGACTTAACCCAATCGCTGTACGCCTTAAACCGAGCGGAAATCGACTTGGAGATTGCCAGAAATAATATATGGCAGGCCTTACTGTTAAAATCTGCTGCGGCAGGAGAACTGTCTGTTTTACTAAATGCCATTCCATAACCCTGAAAACCCATGAATTTATTACGTATAGCATTGCGCAAGCCCATTTCCATTATGGTGATGGTGATGGGGCTTTTGTTCTTCGGGATCAAAGCCTCCAGGAATATCAAGATTGATATTCTTCCGGAAATGAACCTTCCTGTGGTATATATCGCCCATTCTTTTAATGGCTATACCCCACAGCAGATGGAAGGATATTTTACTAAAATGTATGTGAATATGATGCTGTTTACCAGTGGCATCAAAAGTATAGAAACCAAAAATACACAGGGATTAACCCTGATGAAACTCAATTTCTATGAAGGGATTGATATGGGACAGGCCATTGCAGAGATCTCTGCGCTATCTAACCGCTCGCAGGTGTTCTTACCGCCAGGTGCTCCACCTCCCTTTATCATCCGTTTTGATGCTTCTTCGCAGCCTGTAGGACAGCTGGTATTCCGGAGCGAAACGAAAACGAATAATCAGTTGCAAGATATTGCCAATTTTACGGCGCGTCCCTTCCTGATTGCCATCCCCGGGCTCACTACAGCGCCGCCTTTTGGCGGTAGTCCGAGAACAGTGGAAATCAATATTGATCCGAATAAACTGCGCAGTCACCAATTATCTCCGGATCAGATTGTGGAGGCGATCAGTCGGAATAACATCACTGCGCCCTCAGGAAATGTCTATATCAATGACATCAACTATCTGACGCCAACAAACAATACCATAAAAGTGGTAGAAGATTTCGGGAATATCCCTATTTTCAAAGGAAAAGCCGACAATCTGTACATACGGGATATTGCCACGGTAAAAGATGGTGCTGACATCACTACTGGCTTCGCCTTGATCAATGGCAAGCGTTCCGTATATATCAATATCGCTAAATCCGGCAATGCATCCACTTGGGATGTAGTGAGCAAGCTAAAAAAAGCCATTCCGAATATCCAGAACAACCTTCCCGACGATATAAAAATTTCTTATGAGTTTGACCAGTCGGTTTATGTGATCAATGCGGTGAAAAGTTTAATATTAGAAGGCGTGTTAGGTGCTTTACTCACCGGACTAATGGTATTGCTGTTTTTAGGAGATAAGCGCAGCGCGATCATTGTGATCCTCACGATTCCAATTTCTATCCTTTCGGGCCTGCTGTTCCTGAAACTTTTCGGGCAATCGATTAACATTATGTCCTTATCCGGGCTGGCATTGGCGATTGGAATTTTGGTGGATGAGAGTACCGTCACCATTGAGAATATCCACCAGCATCTGGCCATGGGCAAAGCAAAATCTCAGGCGATCTGGGATGCCTGTAAAGAGATTGCCTTTCCAAAACTATTGATCCTGCTGTGTATTTTGGCTGTTTTCGCCCCAGCGTTTATGATGACTGGCATCCCGGGTGCTTTATTTATGCCTCTAGCCCTGGCCATTGGTTTCTCCATGATCGTTTCGTTTTTATTGTCGCAAACCTTCGTGCCCATTCTATGTAACTGGATGATGGAACCGCATTCGGTGGAAGAACTACAGAAAGAAAGCCGCTTTGATCGTTTTAGAAACCGCTTTATCGACTTCCTGACAAGCCTGCTGCCCAAAAAGAAACCAGTGATTCTGCTGAGTTTCCTGGCTGTTGGTACTTTGATTTACCTGATGTTCAGTATCACCGGAACAGATGTACTGCCTGCGGTTAATTCCAGTCAGTTTCAATTGAGAATCAAAGCACCGGAAGGGACTAGAATTGAAAAGACAGAGCAAAAAATCAAGCAGGTGCTGCGGGAATTGGAAACAGTGATAGGCAAAGATCATATCGCGATTTCTTCCGTGTTTATCGGACAGCACCCTTCTTCTTTTGCCGTAAGTCCGATTTACCTATACAATGCTGGCCCGCATGAAGCTTTAATGCAAGTAGCCTTAAAAGACTATACCGGAAATACCAGCCTGTTAAAAGATGAAATCCGAGCACACCTGAAAAAGAAAATGCCGGAACTCCAGCTTTCTTTTGAGCCGATCGAGCTGACAGAGAAAATCCTGAGCCAAGGGACAAACACGCCTATTGAAGTCCGCTTCTCCGGGATGATGAAAAAGAGAAACATCATGTATGCGAATAGGCTGCTGGCAAAACTGAAGGAGATTGATTATTTGAGAGATCAGCAAATTCCCCAATCTTTAAATTATCCCGCATTGGCGATCAATATCGACCGAGTCCGGGCAGCGCAATTGGGAATTGATGCTCAGGACATTGCTAAATCAATGATTGCCACGACCGCCTCTTCCCGTTACACCAGCAAAAACATGTGGGTAGAGGGGATGATGGGAATCGCTTATGATGTACAAGTGCAAACGCCTCAAAATATCCTAAACAGTAAAGATGAGCTGGCAAACATCCCGCTGTCCAAAAATTCCGCCCGACCGGTATTGGGGGATGTGGCTACGATTATGCCTAGCACTACCTTAGGCGAAAGTTATAACCTGGGGACGATGGCTTATACCACGGTGACCGCCAATCTGCACCAGATGGATCTGGGAAGGGCGCAAAAAGATGTCAATGCAGCAATTGCTTCCTTAGGGGAGATTCCTAAAGGCCTGAATATTTCTGTAGCAGGGATGGCGCCTGTACTAGACGAAACTATGGACAGCCTGCTGAGTGGATTATTAGTGGCCATATTGGTGGTTTTCTTGATGCTGACCGCCAATTTCCAATCTTTCAAAGTGTCATCTATAATATTGACCACTGTGCCTTTTGTGGCATTAGGGTCATTGGTGTTGCTTAAAATCACCGGATCAACGTTAAATCTGCAATCTTATATGGGCATTATTATGTCTGTGGGGGTGTCTATTGCGAATGCGGTACTGCTGATTAGCAATGCAGAAACGTTAAGGCTGCAAAGCGGAGATGCCTATGCTTCTGCCATGAAAGCAGCGGCTTTGAGAATGCGCCCGATCATTATGACCTCTATGGCGATGATTGCTGGCATGCTGCCCATGGCTATCGGTCATGGGGAAGGTGGAGATCAGGTATCGCCATTAGGCCGTGCGGTGATTGGTGGATTATTCGCGTCGACCTTCTCTGTATTGATTTTATTGCCATTGGTATTTGCCTGGGTACAGGGAAAAACCGGTACAACCTCTCCGTCCTTAGATCCGGAAGATGAAAACAGTTTACATTTTGTTAAACCAAACGCTTAAAAAAAATGAAAAGATTCACTTATATCCTTGCGGGATTGACGCTTGCTCTCGCCGCCTGCAGCAATGAAAAAAAAGTAACGGAAAAAACGGCAGCTATGCCGATGATGATGCAAAGTTTTGAGACGATTACCATTCATAAAACAAATCCAAAAGTTACTTTGAAGCTGGCAGGAGAGTTATTGGCAGATCAGGAAACGGCATTATATGCCAAAGTCAATAGTTATGTACAGCAGATCAAGGTCGATATTGGCTCAAAAGTGACAGCTGGCCAAGTGCTGGTGGTCTTAGATGCACCAGAGATCCAAGCCCAGCTGGCCACGGCGAAATCAAAGCTGCAAGCACAGGAAGCGATCTACATCGCGACCAAATCCAATTACGACCGGATGTTTGTTGCCGATAAAACTGAAGGCGCCATTGCCAAGGATGCTTTGGACCAGATTACGGCCAAAAAATTAGCAGATGAGGCGCAGGTAAATGCGGCGAGATCCATCTACAATGAGCTCAAAGCCATGAACAATTACCTGGTGATCCGGGCACCATTCAGCGGGACGATAACCAATAGAAATGTAGATTTAGGTGCCTATGTAGGGCCAATGGGTAAAGCGGCAGATCTACCTTTATTGGTTATACAGAGCAATCAAAAGTTGCGCTTATCGCTATCGGTGCCAGAAGCGAATACACCTTATCTAAATATTGGGGATACGATCCGGTTCAAAGTAAAGTCTATTCCTCAAAAGATATATATGGCCAGGATCTCCAGAAAATCGGGTGCCCTGGATGAGAAATTGCGTTCTGAAAAAATAGAGGCAGATCTGCTCAATGTAAGCCAGGAGTTGAAGCCAATGATGGTGGCGGAAACGAACATCCCGCTCCAAGCGGCGGAAGCCAGTTTCTTTATTCCAAAAACAGCTTTGGTGGATGCCAATCTAGGCGTATATGTGATTCGAATTGAAAATGGAAAAACCAAAAATATTTCGGTTGCTAAAGGCCGAATGATGCCGGATCAGGTAGAAATATTTGGGGACTTGAAAGGAGGAGATGAAATCCTGTTAAAAGCAACTGAAGAAATCGAAGAAGGTGCAACCGTCAAAAAATAACTGTTTTTAACAGATAAGAATTTGTTTAGAAAGCCAACCCTCGGGCTGGCTTTCACCTAAAAAAGGCTGTCGCAAAAGACCGGCTTTACAAGGGAAAGAGACCTGCTCGTCTTTGGAGGAAGGAAGGGGGTTGGATAGGGTCTGGATAGCAGGGACTAAGGCAACCCTACGTAGACCCTATCCAAACCCCTTCCGCTCCCTATTATAAGGCCCTTCTCTTCCCGACCACTTCCCGACGACTACCTATCTTTCTTTAAAATTATTTTTTTCCCTTCTTTTTTAACATTTCAACCCCAGCAAATTCAGAAAAAATCCACCGAAACAAAAGAAATGTTTTTTTAAAAACCCGAATAATTTAGTTTCAACTGTAAAACCAAAACAACCAGTTTTTGAAAATTAAGCCCAAAAATCTTCTTTTTTTGCCGTCTTTATTTTTAATAATTCTGGATATATGCCATGGAAAGTGTAAAAAGGCGATTTTTTGTAAATTATCCCGGAGCGCAAACGTTTGTGTGGAGTAGAAATTACAATATTTTTAACGGTAAACAACTGTAAATCTCTTTTTTAAGCCCTAAGAAAGAGGACATTCTGGTCTAATTCAAGAAAACTTTGCTTTTAATATGTAATGATAATTACCTTATTTATAAGCTATTAGTAAATAAAAAACACGATTATTATTTCTGTTATGAGTTCATTTTTTTAAAACACCTCAGTAATGTAATAGTTTGGTCAAAATAATTAGTTCGTTAATACTATTTTATCACTTGCTTCTTAAAACAGAATCTGCGTCTCTATTTTAAGTATTATTAAATTGGACATATTATACGGAAAAATTATTGCGCTTTACTTGTTGATATTGACATATTATGCGATAATAGTACGTTAATCAAACGTTTGCGCTGTCATTTGCGGAAAAGTCGCGATATAAATATCCTAAATTGCTTTCATTAAGTATTACATAATCTTATGTCGTTGATCAACCACCAGAATAACTTATTCTGCAACACTAGGATAGCCATACGAATGCCATTGAAAAAGACATTTAAGCAACATATGCTATAACTAACCAAACAGCAACCTAAACCAAACAAACTATGATTACAATCTTTACTCTTTCTCAGCAATTGCATCTAAATTGTTTGATCCAGATTTAACCCCATTCGATTAAATAGAACAATCAGGTTATTCCATTATTAAATCAGATCATCAGCTCTTTTCTATAACACGTTTTCCAGGGCTTTATTATCTACCAGATATTTTTTAATGATTAACCCATTCCACATCATTTTGTGGTCAGTGGATTTTTATGGCCTGTTTTTTAAATCATCAGCGCTCTTGTGATTTATCCGACAACAGGAAATTAACTAAGCTAACAATCTAATAATTAATTAATACGAATGAAAATGGTCCGAATTATTGCGAGTGCGTTCTTTGCGGTCCTGGTTTCTGCCCTTTGTTTTGTAAAGGCAGAGGCAAAGCCCCTTTATACCGCTCCACTGAATTACCACAGTATTCTCATCAGACAGGATACGGTGCCCGAAGACTCTGCTGAGTTAAAAAGGATAGACAAAGCAATATCCAAGAAAATCAGTAACTCTGCTATACTTAAAGGAACCAGAGACTCTGTCAATATCAGAGTTGCAGCCTTAAGTCCAAATATTTCCCTCCAGCAAATGCTAAAAGGAAATGTAGCCGGAGTGTACGTTCAGGAAACCACCGGAGAGCCCGGCGCTGAACAAAGTATGTTGATCAGAGGACTTTCTGCTCCGATCTTCAGTAGAAAAGACGTATATGCAGTACAGCCTGCAGTGTATTTAAATGGTATTCCTTTATCTCAGGACAACCCTTTTGCTTTTGAGATCCAAAAATACGACTTCAATCGTATTGGCCCTGCCACCAACCTTTTATCCTTTATAGACATCAACGATGTCAACTCTATAGAGGTCATCAAAGACCCGGTAGCATTGGCGAAATTAGGGCCTAATGCAGCCAACGGCGCAATTTGGGTGACTACTAAAAATGCAAAATCCGGTACCAGACAAATTAGTCTGAACAGTTACTTCGGAATGGTGCAGTCCAGTAAGGTAAATACGGTGAATGGTGCGTATGAAAATGCTTTCCGCCAGCCTTTCTACCAGAAATATGCGACCGCAGATGACCGCGCTAATTATGTAGGTTATTTAAGAGATTCTACCAGTACCGACTATTATGGGCCTTCCAACTGGAACGACCTGTATTTCAAAACAGCTCCTGTTTACTCACTTGACTTAAGCTTAACCGGTGGATCTGAACGTGCAAACTTCAGATTTTTTGGCGGTAATACCCGTAGTGCCGGCAATGCCGATGAAACTGCCTTAAACAGGTATACTGCAGGATTTCAAATCAACATGGCGCCATTTGAATGGTTAACATTGTCTACCAAGATCAATGCGACCAGATTAGATAGAAACAGGAATAGAAGCGTGAGAGATCGTTTTGGTGAAACCACTTACTTGACAGATTTTACCACTCCGTTATCTCCAAATAAAGCGCTTTACCAAAACTTCTTAGATGAATATAAAAAGGTAATTGACGACAATACCAATACACTTTTACAAGGAGCAGTAGCACTGACACTGAAACTGGATAAAATCAGCTTCACCACCAGTGTGCTTTTTGACTATATGGAAGGCACCAGGGATGCTTTCTTCCCTTCTACCTTAATGGAAGACAATAATTTTGTTTCCAATTATTTTGGGTTTAACCAGCGTGTGATCCTGAATAACGCATTTAGTTATAAATATGATTTAAATAAAGACCACAAGTTCGAATTCGAATTGGGGCAGTCTTTACAGGACGATACCTATAAATATAACTACGCGAAAGCTTATAATGGGCCTAACGATTTTATCAAAATCAATCAGGTAGATGGTAATAGAGACCATGATGATTATTTGGAATCTCCTTATGGTGGATTTTATGTATCCCGTTTCAACGATCGCGAAAAGAGTAAATTACTTTCATTTTATGGCGCAGCAAGATACCAATACAAAGACCTGCTTACTTTAAGAGCCAGCCTAAGAAATGATGGTTCTTCAAATGGGCAGCCGGATAGTCGCTGGATGATAACGCCAGCATTTGGTGCGGAATGGAGCCTTAAAAACCAATTCTTAACCGCAAATAATTTATTCGAAGATTTAAGAGTAACGGCCTCCTGGTCTAGAATCATGAAGCCATTTAATGACGATCGTTTCGCTGGCGGACCTCAATACAGAGTAAACATGGGATGGAATGAAGAGCCAACTTTACCTACCTATGGTGGTGGTGGTGGTATCATGAGACCTTATACTTCTGGATGGGTAGGTTACGGCATTGGACTTCCTTATGTAGATCAGTTTAACCTGGGCTTAGAGGGCAGTTTCTTAGAAGGCCGCTTAAATGGAGGTATTACCTACTACCAAAAGAACGATAAGAGAATGGTATTGAATTTACCATTGGTGAAGGAAAGTGGTTACGCAAGTATCAATGCTACCGGAATGGATGTGAGAAATACCGGAGTAGACCTGACTTTGAATGCGCAAATTCTGAAAAGAGAAAGCAGTTTAAGCTGGACTACAGGTTTCAATATGAATTTCAATAAAAACAAACTGACTGCTTTGCCAAACGGATTGAAAGAGCTGATCATCGGCGATCGCCTCCTGAAAGTAGGAGAGTCTATTGGTGCTTTCTGGTTGTATGAAAATAAAGGAATCTATAATAACAGTGCTGAAATTCCAGTAAATCCAGCCAATGGCAGAGCATTAACATTTGATGGCAATACCTTGAAAGCTGGTGATCCGATCTGGAAAGATCAAAACGGAGACTATGTGGTAAACGATGCAGATAAAGTATTGAAAGGCAGTCGCCTTCCCAAATTTACTGCAGGGTGGACCAACCAGTTCAGTTATGCAGGTGTAGACCTGACTTTACAGTTTTTTGCAGCCATCGGACAAAAAGCATTGAATCAATATGATGCCAGCCGTTACGATTTTATCAACAGAGAAAACTCCAATAACATTGGTTCCATCAGAGAAGTAAACTCCTGGCAGATCAGCAATAACGCAAAAAGTTATACGATTTACAACCCATGGAGTGATGTGATCCCTTACCGTATCGATCAGGACCTATTCTTAGAAAATGCTTCTTATGTAAAATTAAGAACAGTTTCATTAGGATATGACCTTACGAAAACGAAAGCAATCAGAAACATGAAAGCAGACATCAAGAGAATCTATGTATATGTGACTGCCAACAACCTGCTTACCATGTCTCCATTTACAGGTGGTGATCCCGAACTAATTGATTATACGGGCATGTACAATGGTTACGGAATGGCTATTCCAAGAACCTACACGCTTGGGGTAAAGTTTGATTTATAGTTTTAAATAGAATAGAGAAGATGATAAATTTTATAAACAGGAACACAACTTTTAATAAAGCCCTAACCGCTTTGTTATTGCTGGCAGTTTTGTCAGCTAACTTCTCCTGTAAAAAGGCATTGGACGTGCAATCAACAAGGTTATCTACTGAAGAAACACAGTGGACTACATTGGAAGATGGTTTATCTGGCGTATTGGGTATGTATGCTTTAATGCGTACTGCAATGGCCAGTAACAATACCCACTGGTTAATGGGAGAATTGAGACAAGGAGATTTTCAAGCCACCAACAGGTCTGATTTAAAAGCCATCATTCGTGGAGATTTGAAAGCTTCTTATCCCATCATGAATGAGATCAGCAACTGGCGGAGATTTTACTCTGTGGTGAATGCTACGAGTTTGTTTATTGAAAGATCAGGAGAGATCCTTGCAAAAGATAAACGCTATACCAAAGTCAACAATGACGTGGATATTGCACAGGCAAGAGCTTTGAGAGCATTCGCTTATTTTTATATGGTACGCATCTGGGGTGATGTTCCTTTGCTGACTTCTTCACACGATGGACAGTTTGAAGAACATGAAAGAACCGATCAGAAGAAAGTACTGGCATTTGCAGAATCTGAATTGTTAGCTGCGGCAAAAGTGCTCCCTATTTATTATGGATGGGCAGATCCTCAGCTTCCAGGTGATTATTACGGTAGAAACCGTGATTACTGGAATGGGGTACTGTTCACCAAGATTTCTGCTTATGCAATTTTATCGCACATCACTGCATGGCAGGGAAAATATCTGGAAACGGAGATTTACACCAAATTTATCATGGAAAATTTCCAGAAAGATGGTTCACAATCTTCTCCAAGGTACATTTCTATGAACGATTTGACTGAAAACGGTTTCTACAGTCCTTTTGCCTTTAAGAGGGGAGTACAGATTGTTGGTTTCGCCTTCGAATATGGAAATGGTGAAGCAACTGCAAACGGTCACATTGAGCAGCTGACTTTAGCCGCTCCAATTACCCGTAAGCCAGTACCAGACATGTATGTGCCAAAAGACACGATTCTTAGCGCCTTTAAGGACTTGAAAGATCAACGTTTTGGACTAGATACAATTACTAAACTGTACCGCACCAATTACTTTGTGAATTTCAATACAGAAAAACCAATTTTCAAAAAGATTGCGGTTGTCCAAAATGGTGACATCGGTAATGACGGAACTTATGCCGTGTTCAGTTCAGCGGTATTATTTACCCGTCTAGAAGAATTAACTCTACTTAGGGCGGAAGCACTGGCAGTACTTGGCTTTAGAGATGAAGCGATTAGCTGGTTAAATACTGCAGCAGCGAAACGTGGTACTACCGCTTTTTCAAATACTTCTAAGGCTGACGTGATGGACGCCATTTTTGCGGAACGCAGAAGGGAGCTGATGGGCGAAGGATGGCGTTGGTATGATCTGGTAAGATACAATAGAGTCAAACGCAACAACCCTGGTTTTAATAAACTGCTGGATGAAAACGGAATCTATTGGCCAATCTCAAGAGATGTGCTGAATGCCAATAAAAAGATCGTTCAAAATAGTTTCTGGAATTAAGCTCCTTTCAGTTCATCACCTTAAATAAATTGTAATGAAAAATACTATAAAAAATCTCTTTTTTCTCCCGTTTATGGCAGCGGTAGGTCTATTCATGATCCTGCCTGGATGTAAAAAAACAGATAAAACTTATTACGCCTACGAAAATAAGATTCAGGAATTTGATGGGACTGCTTTGGGCTACCTAAAATCACAAACAGGACAGTATGACTCCCTTTTACTGGTGCTTAATCGCCTGCCTGCTTTGCAAGATTCCCTGGAAAATAAAAACCTGACGGTTTTTGCGGTATCGAATAGAAGTTTTGAATCGGCCATTAAAAACCTGAATGTGACGAGAAAGATGGAGCTAAAAGCACCAATCTATCTGGCTACGGCAGACCTGTCAGAATTGGAAATAATGGTATGTAAATACCTGATCGCAGGTAAAACAAAGTCGGATGATTATATGAGCTACTCCGATGGTCTGCATGTAAAGACCTTGCTTCATAACTATCCAATGCACATCCTATATTCAAAAGCAAGTGCTTCAGGACTGATCAATGGTGGCCCTCAGATTTTAACCTATAGCGATCCAAGAGGTTCCATTTTCGTGAAATTCTGGCAGCGCAGCCCAACCAATGCGGTGAACATTCTGACCCATAACGCAATTGTCAATATTCTGGCACCTAGCCATGAATTTGGCTTTAATGAATTCACACAAAGGATTAATAAATAAGGCAATAAGACATGAACAATAAATACTCATTCACATCATTCTATATGCTTTTCATAGGGATTGCAGTAATGATGACTGTATCCTGCAAAAAGGACCTTCCTGATGACCGTTTGGCATTGGGATCGGATGCCATTTTTACAGCAAGCCTCTATAGCCCTGTATTAGGGCGTAATACCCTTTTTACCGATAATTTTAATTCTGGTACAGGTTCAGGCCTACCACTGGATTTTAAGATTATCAATATGCGCAGAAGAGATGGTTCTCCAGCGCCTGAACTGACAGAAAACTTTCCTGTTACCGTCTGGAAGAAAGCTTATACCGGTAAGGAGACTTCATTAGAAGAAATTGAATCCAAACGTGCAGTAGAAAATCACCCGCTTTTTGAAATTCGTCAGCACTCTGGTCAGTTTCTTATGTGGTCAAATTCAAATTCTTCCTTTGTTAAAGCACGTCCTGATTCAGGCTATGTGTTTGATGTGGAAGTTTCTAACTCTGGTGGTAGGAGGTATTTCAGAGATTTTAAACTGATGCCATATAGAGAACGGGCTTTTGAGCCTTCTAACCTTGATCCAATTACGGGCCAGGCACAATCACTGGGGGTAATGATTTCTGAGATGTCCAATCTGAAAGGCGAGCGGAGTTTTATCAGCCCTTATGACATTGAAGCTGTTTTTAACAAGAAAAACAGTACAGGTAATTCGCTGACTTTCAAATTTAAAGATTCCCTGAATAATGCGATCGATCCGGCATTGTTTAACACCACCAAATGGAAAGAATTGGTACATGGATTTAATATGAAAATGACTAAGGAAGCGGTGACCTATGATGTGTCTTATCCCATTCCATCGGTGGAATTCCCTACCATTTACACCAATCCTAGTGGAACCAGATCAAGAGCCGTATTCCGATATGAAAGACTCGGTTACGGAAACAGTTTGATCCAGGCATATATGGCTATGGACTTCAGTATCTATGAACGTGGAGATTGGGAAATCATCTTCAAGTTTAAAGGAGAGCGTCCAAAATTTACCAATGACTAACCAAGGTTATAATTTTTAATATAAATCAGATATGAAGTATCTAATTATAGTGTTTTCTTTACTCCTGCTCTGCGGCTTTAATAAAGAGGTATTTGCGCAGCAGAAGCAAGTGATCATACAGGGAACTGTTTTTGATAAGGCCGAAAAAATCGGAATGCCCGGCGTTAACATTCAGTCCGGGAGCCCATTGAAAAGTGTGGGGGTGACGAATGAGAAGGGACAATTTTCTGTGAGTGTTCCAGAAAATGCAGAACTGTTTTTTAAATATATTGGCTATACCACGGTTAGAAGAAAATCGGATAGCAAGTCAAAAATGAGTATCTATTTAGCGGAAGAGCAAAGTGCGCTAAAAGAAACGGTAATTATTGGTTATCAGACCAAAACCAAGGAAACGAGTACAGGATCAAGTGTGGTAATCACCGCCAAGATGATCCAGGATGTACCGGTTGCCAACTTAATGGAATTGATCCAGGGTAAAGTTCCTGGTTTGAACGTGCAGAACAACAATGGATCTCCAGGGATGCGTGGATCTATTAACTTACGTGGTTTATCTAGTATCAATGTTCAGGAATCTGGAGGATCAGCCTTTTTAACACCAACATCACCATTATTTGTAATCGATGGGGTGCCGATTGAGGATACTGAGACTTTTGATTATGGTTTCCAGCAGTCGGGTCCAGGTATTAGTCCACTATCCCTGATTCCAGCGGAAGATGTGGAAAGAATTGAGATCCTTAAGGACGCGCAGGCGACCGCATTATACGGTTCCCGCGGGGCTTATGGGGTGATCCTGATCACTACCAAACGTGGAAATTCAAAAGTACCGATCATCAAATATGTATCCAACTATTTCATGAACACTATTCCTAAATTAAGAGATGTGATCGGTGGTAGAGGAGAACGTGATATGCGTGTCAATCAGATCTTAATGAACGACAGTAGTTACTACCATGCGATGCAAATGATCAATGGAAGTCCTTTTCTGGCAGATAGTTTGAACTCTTTTTACAACAATTCTACAGATTGGCAGTCGTATTTCTTCCGCAGAACTTATAACCAGTCGCACAACGTAGACATCTCCGGTGGTGACAACACGTTCAACTATAAAGTGAACACTGGTTATTACGATGAAAAAGGAATTGTGGAGAACACGGGACTGAGCCGTGTAAGTTTAAATATGAACATGCAGTACCAGCCAAGTCAGAAGTTCCGGATGTTTGCCAGTATTAGTAATGCCCTGGCTAAAAACAGTAAAGGAAGCGGAAACGGCTTGCTGCAAAAAAAGGCAGCTGATGGCGGTTCGCAATCTTCGTTGCTTCCGGCGCCAAGTCAATATACTTCGGTAAATTCTGTACTGGCGAGTAAGCAGACCCAAAATGAGAATAAGACTATTAATATGGTGGCCAATATGGACTTACGTTACGAGTTTCTGAAAAATCTGGCCGCTTCTACTAGCTTTAGTTATACGTATGCTTCCGGAACGGAGGATAATTTTGTACCTGCGGCGATCAATAACAATGCTGGAGAACTATACCTCTACAACGATAAAAAAGTAGCCTTATACAACAGAAATACGCTGGCTTATAACCTTTCAATTGCTGAAAAACACAACATTAATGCAACGGTATTTAATGAGTTAACCTCCACCAAGTTTTCTGCAGATGCAATGATCAACAGAAATACCGTGAATGATTATATTCATGGCCCTACTATGGGTTACAGTTATCCTTTCTCTCCGGGTGGTACACTGGATAATTTCTTTGACCGTCGTTCTGTGGCTTTTGCTGGATCGTTCTCTTATAACTATATGCAGAAATATGTATTGGATTTAAGTTACCGTCTGGATGGAACTTCTACCAACGGACCTGAGTCCGGTTATGCTAAAAATCCTTCTATAGGCGCAAGGTGGAACTTTAGTAAGGAAGATTGGTTATCAAAAATTAGCTGGCTGGATTACGCTTCGCTAAGGGCAAGTTATGGTAGTAACATTGTGCCTACAGGAACCATTTACGATGTGTATGGCCGTTATGTTTCTTCCGGTAATTACAATAACAATCCAACGGTTAGTCTGGATCTGAGAACTGTGCCAAACATTGCATTAGAGCCAAAATCTACTACCACTTATAACCTTGGTTTCGACGCGGGAGTCTTTAACAACAGAGTAAATGTTGTTTTTGATACTTACTGGAAATATGTTGACAATGAGCTGAGAGGAAAAGAATTGGCAACAATGAACTCTTTTGAGAAGATTTCTACTAATGAGATGAGTTTTATGGTTCGCGGTTATGAACTTGCCATTAACTTTAAACCGCTGTCAAACAACAGTAAGTTGAACTGGACGATCGGCATCAACGGGGATTACCGTAAGGAAATCTTAACTGGTTTGCCAGATGGTGTTAGACAATTCATGATAAAAGATGCAAATACTGGTCAGAACATTTTATACCGTTTAGGTAGAAACACCCTTTCTAACGTATTGCTAAATACAAATGGTGTGTATTCGAATACCGCTGATGTGCCTGTAGATCCAATTACTGGATTAAGGTACCGTACCGGAACTGGTGGTAATGTAAAATACTTCCAGGGTGGTGATCCAAGATGGACTGATTTAAATGGAGATTATGTATTGGATGATCGTGACCTGGTATCTGTAGGTACTGCGCAGCCTTCCATGGTTGGAGGTATTAACTCCAGCATGATTTACAAGCAGTTTAGTTTGAATATCAACCTTTCCTATACTTACTTGAGAGATATTTTGAACAATGCTGCGGCCCAGCGTTTTCAGAACTTTGGTTTTCCAACTTCACTGAAATCATTGACGCCTCTGGTAGAATATAACTTCTGGATTAATCCAGGTGATGTAGCCACTTATCCTAATCCTTTTGATTTTACTCGTCAGGCGGTGATTAGACCTTTCCGTTACGACCAGACCCTGTTCCAGGAAGATGGCTCTTACCTGAAAATTAATGACGTGACCTTCGGTTATACCTTCAAAAAAGAGTTGACAAAACGTTTCGGAATTACCGGATTACGCTTGTACCTGACTGGAAGAAACCTATATACGTTTACCAACTACTCAGGTCCGAATCCGGAGAGTGTAGATGCCTTGGGTAGAGATGATTCAGGAGGATATCCAAATAGCCGTTCTTATACCTTCGGTTTAAATGTTCAGTTCTAATCTCAATCCTATTTAAAGATGAAAAATTTCAAATATATAATAATCGGGCTTTGCTGCAGTGTAACACTGTTTTCAGGCTGTAAGAAATTTCTTAACGTAGTGCCGATCGATAACCTGACCGGAAACAACTACTGGCAAAATAAAAAAGATGTAGAGGCCTATACTTCAGGATTGTATCAGCAGTTCCGTGCTAAGGTGGCGGGAGAGAATGCAAAGGCTTTTTATTTAACATTCGATGTTAGAAATGCGCCAATTGTTGCCGCTGCTTCACACCTGAACCTGCTGGCTGGAGGTAATATCAGGGCCTTGCAGGGCAATTCGGAGTGGGGTAAAGATGCTGCTTATGGCTATTACAGAATGACCGACTGGAAGGCTTTTTATGACATTATTCAGGCAGCTAACATTCTAGTCGCTCAGGTAGATAAAATCCCTACAGCTACTTTCTCTGAGAATGATAAAAAGCGCTACCGTGCAGAAGCTGTTTTCATGAGAAACTTATGTTATTTATTTATGGTGAGACTGTATGGGGATGTACCTTATTATACTGAAGCTTACCATACTACTCCTTTGCCTAGAATGCCGATGGTAGAGGTATTGGAGAGATGTATTGCAGACATGGAAGCGGTAAAGGAAGATTTACCCTGGACTTATGGTGATCAGTCTATTGTAGCGATCAGAGCTACCCGCGGGAGCGCATTGGCACTAATGATGCACCTGAACATGTGGGCTGCCGCTTTTGATCCAGGCAAGGCTGAGGCTCATTATAGGAGTACAAAAGCATTAGGTGATGAGCTGCTGGCTAATCCTGGTGTACATGAATTGCTGCCATTAGAAAGGACTAAAGAAATCTTTAAAGGGCGTACCAAAGAAGGGCTTTTTGAAGTGCTTCAGAACTCTAACTATGGAGAATTCTTTAATATAAGATCCAACCTGGCCAGTATCATGACGTATTATCCATACCGTGGAACGGTGACCAAAACTACCAATGATGGTTATTATACCACCAAATACATGGAAAGTATTTACCCAAGCAGTGCTGGGCCAGACAAGCGTTTAACCACCTGGTTTGACCAGCCTTTCAGCGGGAATAACAAATTTCAATTTTTAAAATTCATCAACGTATATGGTGGAGAAGGAGTTTCTGTAAGAAATGACGATAACATCATCGTGTTCCGATATTCAGATGCCATTCTTTTGGCTGCCGAAGCTGCTGCTGAATTGGAAGATGTTGGAGAAGGACAGCGTTTGGTTAACCTGGTTAGAGTAAGGGCTGGCGCATCGCTAATCACCACTACCGGAAGCGACCTGAAAGATGATATTTATATGGAACGCTGTCGCGAGCTAATGGGAGAAGGACATTATTACAATGACCTGGTACGTACCAAGCGCATCATGAATATTAAATTCAATTTGTCGAAAGTAATGTCGGTGAGTGATTTTATCCAGGGCGGATGGACATGGCCAATTTATGAGGATGCCTTAAAGAATAATCCATATATGAAGTTGAATGAGTTTTGGAAATAATGATTAGCGGATTTTGCGCTATTAATAAAGAAAAACATGTATAAATTAATAAAAAGCCCCCTGTTAAGTCTACTGCTTGTTTTGTTGGTGCTTACAGCTTGTAATAAAGACAAATATTTTTTAGATACTGGTGTACATAAAGCAGAATACGATGGCAGTATCCTAAGTTATCTAAAATCAAAACCTGTTTACTTCGACTCTTTGGTAAGGGTGATCAACCTGGCAGGCATGAACGAGATTTATGAAAAAGAAAACCTGACCTTTTTTGCGCCACCGAGTGCATTGGTGCATAAATCTGTAATGCGATTAAATCAATATTTAAGGTTCAATGGTCGTGATACGGTATCTCAGCTGGAACAGATTAAGCCCACGGTATGGCGTCAGATGCTGGCACTTTATACTTTCAAAGGCACAAATCGCCTGAAAGACTACCAGCAGATTGATACCACTTCCATTCTGGCTTTTCCAGGACAAGGATACAAAGGCTACGGAAATCTGGATGAAAAGCTAAACAAAACCATGAATATTGGCGTGATATTTAATGACGCGGCGGGAGTTAAATATGCAGGGTATAGACAAGTGGTCTTGTCTTACATCACCGACTTATCTCAGCCTACCCGCTATTTGAACTACGCTCAGGTGGCCAGTTCTGACATTGCACCAAACAATGGAATTATTCATGCTTTAAGTATTATGGGGATAGGCTCACTGAAGCTGACCGTTGGTGGAGACATGATTTACTATAAGTATCCCCTGTATTTCGGTTTTGATGCGGATGACTTTGTCTTGCTGGCCGTTGCAAATGGAATCTCTCCAAAAAAATAAACAGGATTATTTAGAAAGGACTATTAATAGAAATAAAGATGATATCAATTAATACAAAAAGATTCGTGGTGCCGCTTTACAGTCTCATGCTGATGGCTGCTTTAACGATGCCTTCCTGCAAGAAAGAACCGGTAATCGCAGATCCTTACGAGGGAGGTAAACAACCACTAGGCATAAAATTCGCAAATGAACTGGCGATTCCGGAAACCGGAATTCAGGGAGAGGAGGCTACATTTAAGGTAAGGGGACTTAAGCCATTTGAAGGGAAATTCCAAATCCTTTTGAATGAGACGGAAGCGGAGATCTTAAAATTAACAGATAGTACCGTTACTGTTAAAGTTCCGCTTACGGCAAGTACAGGAGGAATTACTGTGGTCGCTGATGGACAAACTTTTTTTGGTCCTTCTTTTCCAATAGAAGGCAGATTGAGCATTGATCCTTCGTTTAAAGTGATCAGCGGAGCTAATGGGCCGATATTCGGGATGATCCCTGCAGACAACAACTATCTGATGGTGGGCGCGTTTTCGGATTTTGATGGAAGAGCGGCGTTAAAACCGGTGAATGGTATTTCTATGATGAATAGCCAGGGTGATTTTCAGCCTCTGATGTCTGCTCGCGGTGCCGAAAATGGTGCCTTGTTCTCTGCTAACCGACTGGATGGAGGAAAATTGATCGTTGCAGGAATCATGGACAGTTATAACCGCAGAAAAGGGATCAATGGCATTACCCGCCTGAATAGTGATGGTTCTTTAGATTCCTCAAAAGTGGCGGTGATTAATTTAACGCCTGATAAACCACTAAATGGATTTGATACGGTAGCCACCTTTAATGGAGGAGTGAGTGGAATTATCAGGAAATCATTTGTTAGAAATAACAAGATTACTGTATTGGGGAATTTTGAATATTACCTGCGTTATTTCTATGACAGATCTACTAGAGATGAGAAAAGAATAGACGCCACCAAAATGAAACACATCGCCAGACTGAAAGAAGATGGCACTATGGATTCTACTTTTAATTTTAATATGGTGACCAGACAAGGTAATGAGAGTCTGAATGCTTCGATATCAGATGCCTTTATGCAGGATGATGGTAAAATTGTAGCGATCGGAGAGTTTACTACTTTTAATGGTGCAGCAGCAAACCGCATTGCCAGAATCAATGAAGATGGAACTCAGGACAAGACTTTTAACGTGGGTACCGGAGCAGATGATGTCATCACTTCCATTACCTATAACCGTGTGAAACGAAAAATTCTAATCACTGGATTGTTCAGAAACTTTAATGGAAAGCCCAGCAATGGAGCGATCATGTTGAATGAAGATGGCAGTGTAGATCCATTTTTCAACTTAGGTCAGGTTACCGGTGGCATTGTCACTTTCGCTCATCAGCTGAACAGTGGTAAGATCATTGTTTCTGGGGGCTTTAAAAGCTATGCTGGTGTAGTCAGACAAGGATTTATGATCTTAAATCAAAATGGGACACTTGCACCTGGATACAACAATACGGGTACCTTTCAAGGTTTGATCTCTACGGTAATTGAAACGACTTCTGCCTTGGGCAACCCGGCAGTTATCCTTTCTGGATTTATCAGCAAGTTCGATAATAAAAGGGTTGGTAGTGTAGTCCGTGTCGAAATTAAGTAATAGTTGCACCTTATAAATGAATATTGATATGATCGGAATAGAAAAACATACGGCAACGAAATGGAGGAGAGGATGCCTTTCTCTTGTGGCATTGATTGGCGTATTAATCGCAGGAGCTTCCTGCAATAAAGATTTTCCAAATACTTTACAGAAAGATTTTAAAAATGATACTGCTGGTGTAACCCCTAAAAAAGCAAAGGTCCTGTACCTCATTTTAGATGGAGTTCGTGGAAAAGCACTTAAGGCGATACAAGCGCCTAACATGACCCAAATTTATAAGCGGTCAATCTACGCGTTCGATGCGCTCACAGATTACGAAGGAATGGGAACCACCAATGCCGGAAGCTGGGCAAATATGCTCACCGGGGTGACCCGTTCTAAACACAATGTGACCAGCGAAGACTTTGTCGGCAATAAACTGGCACAGTATCCAAGCTTGTTCTCTACGATTAAACAAAGTAACAATGGTAAAACGAGAACTGCTGCCTACAGCGCAACATCTGCTTTTGCCAATAACCTAACCATCGATGCGACGGAAAATAAAATTTTTGCCGGTGACGATGTAGGCGTGAAAACGGCCTTGATCAAGGAATTGGAGAACCCGGATGCCACATTGGTATTGGGAGAATTTGGTTCAGCAGAGACTGCGGGTAAATTAAGTGGTTATTCGGACACAAACCCGGCTTATGTAAATACCATCCTAAAGTTAGATACTTATATCGGTGAAATCATGGCCGCTCTGGCTAAAAGAAAGAGCTTTGCAGATGAAAATTGGTTGGTGGTGGTCGCTTCGAATAAAGGTGGGGTATTGCCTCCGGATCCGTCAGTCACAGATAAAACAGTGTATGCAGATGATGCCCGCAATAGTTTTATCGTTTTCTACAACCCAAGATTTGCAACGAACTTTATCCCTAAGCCGGATTCAGATAAAATTCCTTTTTCAGGAGTAGGTCCACGTCTGGCAGGAAATGTCGATACCAAAGGACAAGCAGTTCTAGGTAACGATGCTGGCTTGTATAACTTCGGTACAACAGGTGAATATACCGTTGACATCAGGGTGAAAATTAACAGTACAGCCAGTAATTATCCAACTATTTTAGGGAAACGTGAAAGCTTTACCATTGGTAAACCAGGCTGGGTGTTTTTCTTGGAAGGTGACATTTGGCAGTTAAATGTTGGACGTGTTGGTGCAGGAAATGTTCAGGCAAATGGTGGGAAAATCCGCGATGGCTACTGGCATACTTTAACAGCGAAGTTTTATAAGGATGGATCCACCCGTAAAGCAAAAGTATTTACCGATGGGGTATTAAAAGCAACCATTGATATTACTGCATGGGGAAGTCTAGATTC
This sequence comes from Pedobacter sp. PACM 27299, assembly GCF_001412655.1. NCBI lineage: Bacteria > Pseudomonadati > Bacteroidota > Sphingobacteriia > Sphingobacteriales > Sphingobacteriaceae > Pedobacter > Pedobacter sp. PACM 27299. The sequence goes on from NZ_CP012996.1 coordinate 346,645, forward strand.
ACCAGCACCATTAACTCTAGGTTATATAAATGATGGTGGTGGACAAATCGATGTCTCTTACAGTAATTTACAAATCTTTAATGTACCTGTTGCTGATGAAGTGATTACGGCAAATTCACGTCGCACAGTTTTAAATCCAGGTCACCCTAATATCAATAACCTGATTGGTTACTGGCCATTAGATGAAGGAATAGGAACGGTAATGTTCAATAAATCAACACTAGGTGCGGGCAAGAACTTCAATATGGTAGGCAATGCCGTATGGTCTTCTTTTAGTGATTATAGTCCGAATCTGGATGCGGTTATTTCTGATGCATTTTTTAAGATCGTTCCAAATAACGTAGACATTCCTTTCCACATTTATCAATGGTTAGGTGTTCCTGCACCATCAGGTATTTCCCTGGAAGGAAAACTATGGAAAACAACTTTTACTGACCTTAAGCTGCCTTATTAAGGGCTGCTATTGTTTACAATATTTAAATTTTCAATATGAAAAGCTTTAATTTTTTATTCAAAATCAGCTGTTTTATTTTAATCATGGGCTTGGCCTCTTGTAAAAAATATGGATACAGTTTTGAGGATGGAACGGATAAACCAAATGATAATCCGCTAACAAATATACAGGTCGATACGGCGATGTCCAGAGTAGATCGAAGCTTGTATCCCAGGGCACGTGTTTTTCCAGGCTTAATGGAGCCGCAGGAGATTCGTCTGAAAGACCAGAAGTTGATGATGAATTTCAACTATGTGGATGTACAGCCTAGAATGCTAAGGATGAACATCACTCCAGATCCGCAGTTCAGTACAGGCTTTTGGGCTCCTGCGGGCGAGCTGATCAAAATTGTATTGCCAGCAGGTATAGAAGGACTAAGTGTTCAGGTAGGTGTGCATACAGATAATTTGTCGGCCATCTCGCCATTGCGAAGAGATCCTTTAATTACCACCAGAAAGCAGTTGTTTCCTGGAGTAAATTATATCCGTAACCTTTATGGCGGAACGGTTTATATCAATGCTTCGGTAGCCATTACAGCACCGGTAGAGGTAACCTTCTCAGGTGTAGTAAAGGCACCTGATTTTATATTGGGCGAAACTAATGATGCAGATTTTGCAAAGGCAGTGGTGGAATCTTCTGTACCATGGTTAGAGCTTAGAAGTAAAAATGTGATCTTCAGTTTACCAAGAGATTTGTTTCTCCGCTACCCACTAATGAACGCAACAGCTTTGATGAGAGAATGGGATGTCATTATTGACAAAGATTATTATGAGTGGATGGGTTTATCAGCAACAACCACTGATATGACACAAAGAAGTCCGGATCTGCCTTGGCGCGTGATTTTAGATATACAGCCTTCCGTAGGTTATGCGCATTCAAACTATCCTGTAGTGGCACAGCTGGACGACAACTGGTTTACTGAGTTTACTACTTTGGCCGAGTTAAAAAATGGGGGTAACTGGGGTTTCTTCCATGAGATCGGACACAATTGTCAGCAGCCAGGAATGTGGAGCTGGGAAGGTTTAGGAGAAACCAGTAACAATCTTTTTGTATTTAAAGGTGCAAACAGAAATGGTACCATAGCCAGACACCCTGCATTATTGGAGCAGTTCCCTAAATCTCTGGCCTGGGCTGCAGTAAGCTCTACACCAAATCTAGCGAAAAACTTCAATGACAACGCCGATGCTTTCTTTAAGATTCTTCCATTTGTACAGATTTTTGAGAAACTAGGTTATAATGCCATGACTTATTTATACAAGGCAGCAAGAACAGCAGATCGCTATTCTATGAATGATCAGGATCGTCAGGACTTTGTGTACGAAAAGTTCTCTGAGTATGCGAAGCTGGATTTACAGACTTTCTTTGATTCGTATAACATCAGACTGAGTTCATTGTCAAGAAAAAAAATCTCTGGCCTTTACCCTGCCTTAACCACACAAATCTGGACTTATAACCCGATTACGAAAACCGGTGGTACGGCTGCGATTGTGCCTACCTATACGGCTAGTTCTTCACAAAGCAATGAAGGTTCTGTGGCTGCGATGTTTGATGGGAGTACCGCTACGTATTGGCATTCGCAATATAGCCCAACCCCTGACGCAACCACTAAAAAGCCATTCACCATTAACATGGATATGAAAAAGCTGGTTTCAGCAAAAGGGATGTCTTTCACACCAAGAATAAACTCTGGGGCTGAAAGACCAAAAACAACAGAGGTTTATACGAGTCCGGACAATGTGAACTTTACTCTAGTGGGTACAGTGGTGATTGCAAATGCGGCTACGCCTACTACGATGACTTTTACGGATCCTCAGAAGGCAAGGTTCTATCGCGTGGTGATTAAAGATATGTGGTCTACAGGTGATTATGCCTCCCTTTCGGAAATCTCCTTTATTAATTAAGTTTTTTTGCTAGAAAATAAGACAATGAGGAAATATATAAATACAAACAAGGTTTTTGCCTTTTTCGGAATGGCTTTACTGCTGGCCAGCACTTTTACTGCCTGCAAGAAATATCCAAATCCTGCACCTTATTTTGAAGAGTATGGAGAGCTTGAGGTGAAATCCTCGAGAAGGATCCTGCTCATCAGTATTGATGGAACAGATGGTGGGGAACTACAAAAGATAGCCCCAACAAATATCATGAGCCTGATTAAAACAGGAAAGTATAGTTTTAACAGGGGGCCGGAATTGGTCTCTACACAGGCTTCGACTTGGGCAAGTATGCTGACCGGTGCTTCAAGTACCAAGCATGGCATCTCTGATAACAGCTACAGACCAGTATCTGAACCAGGTAAGGAACATACTGCGCCACCATATTTTCCAAATATGGTGGCGAGAATCCTGGATATTAAACCAGAATTGAAAACAGCAGCCATTACTTCTGATGCGGCATTAAATAAATACCTGATTGAAGCGGATCATCGCGTGTTAGCGGCTAATGATGGAGTGATTAAGGATTCTACGCTAGCGATTTTAACCAACGAGAATCCAAATTTGGTGATCGCAAGCTTTAAAGATGTGGAGACCGCAGGTGCTGCAGGAGGATATGCTGCAAGTGTACCTGCGTATAAGGCGGCAATTGAGAAAACCGATACTTATATCGGTGAAATGGTGGCTGCGATAAAAAAGAGGAAGAACTACAGTAATGAAGATTGGCTGATTATTGTGACGACCAATAAAGCTGGAACTGAAGCGAATCCAAAAGCAGGATTTATCATTACTTCAAACCCGGCTTTGAAAGAGGGAATGTTAACAAAAGTGGGTTTCAATGGAATGAGATTTGGCAAAGTAGGTTTAGTTGGAACGATAAAAAATGACAATGGCCTTTATGATGCAGGTAAAAACAAGGACTTCACGGTACAGGTACAGATGAAGTTTAATGTGATTACTACCTATCCTAGATTTCTTTCGAAAGGCACGCCATTGGTAAGTGATGCCATTACTGGCTGGACCATGCTACAGAATGATGGCAGTACCTGGGCAGTAATTTTTGGAGGAAAAGCTGCTGGTGGAAATGGGAAAAGACAACTGGTTGGTACTTCTGTAGCAGGTGGGGGCTGGCATACTTTAACCTTTACGGTAAAAACTGTAGGCGCTACCAGGATTGCTACTGTGTTTACAGATGGGATCCCTGGACAAACTTTGGATATCACCAATACTATCGACCTGAGCAGTCCTACTACACCATTGAGCATAGGTGGGGTAGAAGCTTCAACCAGCAGCAACTCTGATTTTTATGCCGCAGATCTGCAGTATTTTAATGTGGCTTTGGATCCTGCTGTCATTAAAGCAAATGTTGCGCTGAAAGACGTCACTCAACATCCTAACTACAGTAACTTGGTAGGATACTGGCCATTTGATGATGGTGGCGGTGCAGTGGTTGCGAATAAAGCACCTATCGGTTTTAACCTGAATATTGCAGGACCTAGCAGTTGGGCTGCTTTAGGGAATGACATCCCAGTGAGCAGAGCCCCGCAAACCATTAGCGGCGTGTCTATTGTGCCAACTAGTCCGGATGTGGCTTCTCTTTGCCTTTATTGGTTGAAAATTCCAATCAAAGACGAATGGAAAATGGACGGAAATCCATGGATTTCAAACTATGAGATTGAATTCCTGAAAAAAATTAATTAACAGCTGAATAGTTAAAAAATAACTTGAATACGATGAAAGGAAAGAGCCTTTATTTATTTGCGATATGTACTGTTATGACGGTTGCGTCATGTAAAAAGAGTAGTGTGGCTCCGATTGGGCCGGTAGAGCCACCAGTAGTCGAAGTAGTGGAAGATCCAAATTATGAGATAGTGGCTAATACTGTTACGGTGTCCGCAGTATTGAACGGCGCAAAATTTAACTGGGTAAATGAGGCTAAAAAACCAGTATATCTTAAATTTAAATATGTGCAGGATGCTTTGCCTAAGGAAGTGGTTATAGCCACAAGTTCGGATGCAGCTGGTACAGCAACCATTCCAATAGCGGCTTTAACGACTTTTAATGTGTCTGTAACTAATGTTGGCGGGCAAGCGGTGAGTACCAGAACTATGGCTATTCTTCCTTTGTTAAACCCCGAAACAAAATTGGCCAAAACGGGCTGGCATGCAAGTGCTTCCAGTGAAATCAATGATGAAGACAATGAGTTTAATGGGGCAGAAAATATTGTGGATGATGTGACTGTGATCAGTAAATCGTCTTCCAGCCCATCTTTCTGGCAAACAGATTATAATGCAGATCCGATGCTGATTTACCCGCATTGGTTGATCGTAGATATGAAAACGGCAGAGAAGATTACTAAAATTGGTCTGAATGCACATACCGATAAAAATCAAGGTTTCAATACCTTTAGAATTGAAGGCAGTGTGGATGGTGTTGACTTCGATGATATTGGGGGTTCACTAAAGAATTTTGCACCAGCAGTAACCTCAGAACAATTGTATTCAGTAGTGACTCCAGTGCCAATCAGATACGTAAAAATCACTTTAATTAGTGGTTCTGATTATCCTTGTTTGGCCAACTTTGAAGCCTACGTAAGAAAATAGTTATTATTAACCCTATTATTGTGGGCCCCTGGATCTATCCTGGGGCCCATTTTAATATAGATCCCCATTGTTAAAAAAGAAACAAAAGAAGAAGATGCTAAACTTTAAAAGACGACTGATCCCTATTTTTTTATGTGTACTTACTCAAGTGTCTTTCGCACAAGAGCTGCCGCGGATAACGGTATATCCTAAGCCCCATGAATTGCTGACGGAACCTGGATCATTTTCATTGGAACAAGCACTGTATGTGAAACCTGGAACTTTAAATCCAGAACTGCAAAGCTTTTTAAGCAATGTGCTCAAGATGGACGGTGGAAAAAAAGCATTGCCATTAACGGTTTTGAAAAGTAAATCTCCGGTGCAGCGTTCAGGTGCTTATCAATTGATCATCAATAAAGAAGGCATTAAGATCATTGCTACGGATGACCGGGGCGTATTTTATGCCGCACAGACTTTAATCCAAATGACTAAGGGTAAAACTTCAGTTCCTTATGTAAAAGTTACTGATTATCCGGATGTTCCTTTTCGCGGTACAGTAGAAGGCTTTTATGGAGAGCCCTGGACACAGCAGGATAGAATTGCGCAGCTGCGTTTTTATGGTCAGCTGAAATTGAATACCTATATCTATGGTCCTAAAGATGACCCTTATCATTCTTCACCAAACTGGAGGTTACATTATCCGGAAAAGGAAGAGGCAGAAATTAAGCAATTGGTACAGGAGGCAAAAAAGAATTATGTAGATTTTGTATGGGCCATTCACCCTGGGAAAGACATCAAATGGAACCTGGAAGACAGTACAGCGGTGCTTAAAAAGTTTGAAATGATGTACGGATTAGGGGTTCGCTCTTTTGCAGTATTCTTTGATGACATTTCTGGTGTGGGTACTGATGCGGCCAAACAAGCGGGCCTATTGAATTATATCCAGTACCAGTTTGTGAACAAGAAAAAGGATGTGACGCCATTGATCATGTGCCCTACAGAATATAATAAAAGTTGGTCTGATCCGAAGCCAGGTACCTACCTTGATATTTTAGGCGAAAAGTTGGATCCGGCCATCCATATTATGTGGACAGGGAATACCGTAGTCGCTGATATTTCGAAGGAAGGCTTGGAATGGGTCAATAAACGCATTCGCAGACCTGCATTCGTATGGTGGAATTTCCCGGTTAGTGATTATGTGCGTGACCATTTATTAATGGGGCCATCCTATGGAATTGATACTGATGCCCAGCAGGATATGTCTGGTTTCGTCTCTAATCCGATGGATAAAGCGGAGCCTTCGAAGACTGCTATATTTGGCGTAGCAGGTTATACTTGGAACATGAAGAATTATGATCCGGAACAGGCATGGCTGGCTTCTCACCGTTACATCATGCCGGAGGCGGCAGAAGCTTTCCAATTGTTTAATGCCCATAATAGTGATCCGGGAGCCAATGGCCACCGTTATAGAAGGACAGAGTCTGTAGAAATCAAGCCTTATACCCTTGCTTTTCTGAAGTCGCTGAGTGAAGGAGGGTATTCGATTGCCGATGCACAGCGCCTTAAAAAAGAATTTGAGGGGATGATTGCTGCAGCTAGAGATATTCCCTTAAAGAGCCAGAATAAAAGGTTAGTGGAGCAGATTAGCCCATGGCTTCAGCAATTTGATTTACTGGGAAGAGCGGGGATTGCAGTAATGGGTTTAGCGGAAGACTGGAACAATAAATCCTTTGCTGCGGCCTGGGGTAAATACCTGCAGACTGAGCGGTATCTGGATGAAATGACTGACCTGGATAAAAGGATGAACTTGAATCCTTATCAGCCAGGCGTTAAAACAGGCTCCCTGGTGATGACCCCTTTTGTAAAGTCGGTCTTACTGATGATTGGTCAGCAAATGGCTCAGGGGAATAGGTTGGCTGCTGTGAAAGCTACGGCTAGTCATCAGGAACAGACTACGCTGTTCAGTAATGCGGCCAAATTGAAAAGTCAACCGTTACAGATTGGCAATCAAAGCGTAGCTATTGCGCCGATCTTGGAAAACATTATCTTGAAGTCTGAGGAGTATTTCGGCTTACGTTTGCACCCGAATTTAACACCTTTGGCTTTACAGTTTAACCTGGAATCGGCTTCGCTTGGTGCCTGGGGGATGTTTGAAAGTTCTGCTGATGGCATCAACTGGAAATCATTCCCTGTGAAAGAGAAAAAAGGGAATGGTAAGGCAAGTCAGCTTGGTAATGCGGGAGGACAGTATATTCGCTTTAGAAATCAATCTGATCAGGCACAGAATTTTTACCTCAAATTGTTTAAATTGGACGTGAAGACGAAGAATGAAACAGACAATGGAGTGTATGTATTAGATGGAAATTTAGCAACTTTTAGTACTTTTTCTAAGAATGAACCGGGAATGCTGCATTTACCAAAAGATTTTCAGGAAGCTGATTTAAGATGGTTACTGCGTCTGAACGGGCAATCTGTAACCGTCTTTTCAAAAGATAAGCGTGGTAAAGAGTTGGTGATCTATCAGGGTGATTCAGATCTTATTAAAATCGAGAAGTCTGCGTTGAAGAATATAGATACTTTGTACTTTGAAACGGATTCGGCTGAGCCCCTGCGTATTTACGAAATCACTAAATATTAGGCGGATTTTATTACATTTTAAAACAATAAATAGATGCAGGTATACGAATGGGCAATATTAGTTTTAGCAATTCTCGATGGGATCATCGTATTGTGGATAAGTGTAATGGATAAAAAAGTATAAATAAATAAGGCCCATCTTACGATGGGCCTTTTACTTGCAATAGCTTTCTATTTTAAGAGTTCCTGAAGATCGCGGTCTGCGGTAGGGATTTTCTTTAAAAAGTCATCAAATCCTGCACCCTCCTGAGAACTGTACATGCCATAGGCATCCAGAATATAGCCAATCTGACCATCTTTATCCTCTAAGATGTAAAGGACGGAGTTATCTCCAGGGTCAGAATCACCTTCAAAACGATAGGTTTTTATAATGGTGAGATCTTCCGGGTTGTATATTTTATTCAGGCCTACACCTTGCATTTTACCATGATCGGTCATCTTTACTTCATTGTCCAGTCCTTTAAGTCTTAATTTATCCAGGATCTGGCTAAGGGTATTCATTTCTACGGGCTGTTCCATAATGATTGCTGTTTGTTTCATTAATTAACATTTATTTAAGGAAATGGTTTTTCGTTTATGTAATCGGGAGTTTTTTTACATCCTCAATTAAACTAAACTCAATTGATATGGCAACTTTAAACCTCTCCCAGAATGGCCGTGCCAAAAAGGGAAATGCAAGAACCCGCAAACCTGTTCCCGCTGTAGACCTGACCGCAATGGTAGACCTGGCCTTTCTTTTAATTACCTTTTTTATGCTGACCACCTCCTTGTCAAAGTCTCAGGCAATGGACATGCTGAAGCCGGTGATTGACATTCCTGATCAGCCTTATCCAGCTTCAAGAACGGTTACCTTAGTTTTGGGGAAGGAGAATCAGATCGTATGGTATCGTGGAGAGGCGGGGAAATCAGCGCGCGTAAAAAGCAATTTTCAGCAAATCAATCAAGTCCTGACTGAGCATAAAAAAGCCATTGCCAATCTTCATGGCCATGATCCGAATAAGTTTATGGTAGTAATCATTAAACCAACGGAGGCTTCCAGCTATAAGAATTTTGTAGATGTATTGGATGAGATGAAGATTGCGGATATCAAATCTTACCTGGTAGATGACGGTCCTTTACTGGAACCCGAGCTTGCTGCGTTAAAGCAGCTGAAGTTATAACTACAAAAAAGGCGCTATCCGATTGGATAACGCCTTTTCTAATTTTATATTTTTTCAGTTCTACAAAGAGAAAGCAGCTTTCACCTGATCTACGAAATCTAGTTTCTCCCAAGTAAACAACTCCACAGTTACTGTTTTTTCTTCTCCATAAGGCGTTCTGAAAGTTTTAGTAACGGTTTCGTTTTTACGACCCATGTGGCCATAAGCAGCAGTTTCGCTATAAATAGGATTTCTTAATTTCAAGCGCTGCTCGATGAAGTAAGGACGCATGTCGAATAAGCCTTCTACTATTGTAGCAATCTCACCGTCAGTTTTGTTTACTTTGCTCGTTCCATAAGTGTTGATGTAAATTCCCATCGGCTTTGCTACACCAATGGCATAACTCACTTGTACCAGAATTTCTTCTGCAACACCTGCAGCTACCAGGTTTTTAGCGATGTGACGAGTAGCATAAGCCGCACTTCTATCTACTTTACTTGGATCTTTTCCAGAAAAAGCACCACCACCGTGAGCACCTTTACCACCGTAAGTATCTACAATGATTTTACGGCCTGTTAAGCCAGTATCTCCATGTGGACCACCGATTACGAACTTACCAGTTGGGTTGATATGGTATTCAATTGTATCATTAAATAAATGTGCGTATTGAGGATATTTAGCAATAATTCTTGGAATTAAGATCGATACCAGGTCAGACTTGATTTTCGCAAGCATGGTCGCTTCTTCGTCGAAGTCGTCATGTTGAGTTGAAATTACGATAGCATCAATACGAACTGGTTTATTGTGGTTATCATATTCAAGGGTTACCTGAGATTTTGCATCCGGGCGTAAATAAGTGATGTCCTTATTCTCGCGTCTCAATTCTGCAAGTTCCTGTAGTAGTTTATGAGAAAGATCCAATGCTAAAGGCATGTAATCTTCAGTTTCATTGGTTGCGTAACCGAACATCATTCCCTGATCACCTGCACCTTGTTCTTCTTTGCTGCTTCTATCTACACCTTGGTTGATGTCTTGTGATTGTTCATGAATTGCAGAAAGGATTCCGCAAGAGTTGGCCTCAAACATGTACTCACTTTTGGTATAACCGATTTTTTTGATGACGTCACGTGCAATCTGCTGTACATCAAGATAAGTTTTCGATTTAACCTCACCAGCAAGAATAACCTGCCCGGTGGTAACAAGAGTTTCACATGCAACCTTTGAATCTGCATCAAAAGCCAGGAAATTATCAATTAGTGCGTCGGAGATTTGATCTGCGATTTTATCAGGATGACCTTCGGAAACAGATTCTGATGTAAATAAATATGACATCTTAAATAATTAATTTTATAATAAACAATTATATAAAATGGCCTCTGATCCTGCAACGCAGGCAGTAAATTGAAGTGTATGATAGGTTAGCACTTTTTTTTACGTGGTTGCAATCCCGCTATTTTTGATGATAGCATCGCAAATCAGTCCACTTTAATGATGCAAAATTACTATATATATTCAAATAGTCAAAAAATATCAATTATTTTGTACCGTATTTAAACCAGTGTTTTGTCAAAATCGAATATATTATTTATTATCAACCCGATTTCGGGAGGAAAGGACAAGCTGAAAATTCCAGCATTGATCGATGCACATTTGGATCGGTCCAAATTTAATGCGAATTACAGTTTTACGGAATATGTTGGTCATGCCTCCGAAATTGCAGAGGAAGCGGCCAGCAAAAATTTCGATGTCATTGTAGCCGTTGGGGGAGATGGAACGATCAATGAGATTGGGACCAAGGTGATGCAGCAGAACAAGATCCTTGGGATTCTTCCCTTTGGGTCCGGAAATGGTTTGTCGAGATTTTTAAAGATCCCGATGAACACTGTGCAGGCGATCAAGGTGATCAATGACTTTAAGGTGAGGGTGATCGATACGGCAAGGTTTAACGACAAATGTTTTTTTAATATGGCAGGTATGGGCTTTGATGCACACATCAGCTCAGTATTTGCCGGAAATAAATCGAGGGGCTTATCTGGTTACCTGAAACTCGGATTTAGGGAAATGAGGAATTACAAACCGCAGACTTACCATATATATATAGATGGGCAGGAATATGTTCGCACTGCTTTTGTGGTGAGCGTGGCAAATTCTTCTCAATATGGCAATAATGCACATATCTCTCCTCATGCATCGATTACAGATGGATTGTTAGATGTGTGTATCATTAAGCAGTTTCCACTTTTCAAGATTCCACTATTGGCTTATCACATGCTGAATGGTTCTACTGATCAATCAGAAATGGTCGAAATCATTCAGGGAAGAGACATCAAGATTGTGCGGCCTGCCAATGATGCCATCCACATTGACGGAGAACCTTATTTTATGGGTAAGGAGCTGGACATCTCTATGGTACCTTTGTCTTTAAATATCATTACACCAGATGAAGAAGCGCCAGCGCTTCCTGGTGCTTAAATTAAACAGCAATGAAAGCGAAAAAGAAAATATTAAATGATTTTGGGGGGATTATGTTTTCTACGGATCCTTCTTTTGTTTATGAATCCGATCAGGAAGTAGATCAAACTCCTTTGGCAGCGAATCAGCAGGACCTTAGGGTGACTTTGGACCGCAAAAACCGTGGCGGTAAAGGCGTGACTTTAGTGACTGGTTTTATCGGAAGTACGGAAGAACTGGAGGTGCTGGGCAAAATGCTGAAATCTAAATGCGGGGTTGGCGGTGCGGCTAAAGATGGAGAAATCTTAATCCAGGGTGATTTCAGGGATAAAGTTTTGTTACTATTGCAGAAAGAAGGTTATAAAGTTAAAAAATCTGGAGGCTAAGAAAAGCCCTTGTTAATTTGTAATTAACTGATATTTAGGTGTTTTATTGTTAGTGTATCAACAACAATAAGTAAATTTTTTCGTGCAAAAGCGCTGATAATACCTTTTTATCTGTATAACTTTGCCTCACTAACTTATTTATTTATGAGCAAAGCACTTACGCTTAAGCCGGATTTGGGATATTTGAATTTAAATTCAGATCAGGCCCTATATCAGCTTAATGTATCACAATTGGTTGAAGAGGCCTTAAAAAATGGAGAAGGAACACTTGCCGATACCGGAGCATTGGCAATAGACACGGGTAAATTTACCGGTCGTTCTCCAAAAGACAGATTTATTGTTTGCGATGAGTTGACGGAAGACTCGGTGTGGTGGGGAGACATTAACATTAAATTTAGCCCTGAACATTTTGATTCGCTTCTAAAAAAGGTTACTGATCACCTTAATCAAGACAAATTCTATGTAAGGGATGCTTATGCCTGTGCGGATGAGAGTTATCAAACTACCATCCGTGTGGTGACAGAAAGTGCCTATCAGAACCTGTTTGCCCATAACATGTTTTTAAGGTTGGGCGAGGAAGGCCTGCCTGCAAGCCCGGAATGGACGATTATCGCAGCACCTGGTTTTTTAGCAGACCCAGCTGTAGATGGAACCCGCCAGGGAAACTTCTCTTTATTAAACTTTACTAAAAAAATGATCCTTATTGGTGGTTCCGGATATACTGGTGAAATCAAGAAAGGGATCTTTTCTGTGCTGAACTTCATTTTGCCACAGCAAAGAGATACGCTTTCGATGCATTGTTCTGCAAATGTAGGCAAAGATGGCGATACGGCGATTTTCTTCGGACTGTCTGGAACAGGTAAAACGACGCTTTCTGCGGATCCGGATAGAGGGCTGATCGGTGATGATGAGCATGGCTGGGGTAAAGATACGATCTTTAATTTTGAAGGCGGCTGTTATGCAAAATGTGTGGACCTGACTGAAGAAAAAGAGCCCCAAATTTTTAAAGCCATCAAATTTGGTTCGCTGTTGGAGAACATCAATTATTTTCCGGGCAGCCGCGAAGTTGATTTCAGCAATGTAGAGAAAACGGAGAATACCAGGGTGGCTTATCCAATCCATTATATAGATAATGCGATCCTGCCTTCTATTGCGGGAGTACCTAAAAATATATTTTTTCTGACGGCAGATGCTTTCGGCGTATTGCCGCCAATTTCTAAATTAACACCAGGTCAGGCCATGTTCCATTTTATATCCGGATATACGGCTAAAGTGGCGGGTACAGAAGCAGGGGTGACAGAACCTCAGGTTACTTTCTCGGCTTGTTTTGGAAAAGCCTTTTTACCCTTGCATCCTACTAAATACGCGGAATTGCTGGGAGAAAAGATGAAGGAACATAATGTAAATGTCTGGTTAGTCAATACCGGATGGAGTGGCGGAGCTTACGGTGTCGGGAAACGAATGAAATTATCGTATACCCGCGCTATGATTTCTGCGGCTTTGAAAGGAGAACTGGAAAATGTGTGTTACAACGCAGATCCTGTGTTTGGTTTGCAGATTCCTGAAGCTTGTCCGGGGGTTCCATCAGAAATATTACAACCTAAAAATACCTGGGCAGATCAGAAGAAATATGATCAAAAAGCGAATGAGCTTTCACAGGAGTTTATTGCCAACTTTAAACAGTTTGAAGCTTTCGCGAGTGCTGAAATCCTCGCATCCTTCCCTAAAGTTGTGGAAAACGCCTCTTAAAGCTTTTTTTTTGCTCAAAAATTTGCATATCAATTTTTTTTTAGTTTTAATTGTGAAAGATTGTCTCCGCATGGGGACAATCTTTTTTTAATATACGCCGATGCGGACAGGGGGGAGACCTAGCTCAAGGGAAGAAACTAACGATTATTTAATTTGGAATTAAAATCAAAGTTATAAATTTGTTCTTGCAACAATTGTTTGTAATGATCGTTGTGTGTATTACAGAATAATAATCTAAATTTAAAAAAAACACGAGTACTAAAAACTAAAAAACTAAAAAACAATGGCAAACGCACCAAAACCAACAACAGTTCAAAAAGAGAGCTCTTCATCTGCTTCAAATTTATTTGCAACATTAGTAATTCCTATCTGTATCATTATCGGTATTTGTATTTTCAAGTTTGTCTTGGGTAGTAGAGATAACTTTATTGACGGCGCAGATCCAGATTTGCATGAGACTATGCCAAAAGTAGGTAACTACGCAGGTATGGCTTACAAAGGTGGTTTTATCGTACCAGTATTAATGGGTATGTTCTTAATGGTTATCGTTTTCTCAATTGAGCGTATGATCGTAATCGGTAAAGCAACTGGTAAAGGTAGCTTAGACGCTTTCGTTAAAAAAGTACAATCACTATTAAACTCGAACAACATCGAAGGAGCTATGGCTGAGTGTGATAGACAACAAGGTTCTGTTGCTAACGTAATCAAGTCTGGTTTGAAAAAATACAGAGAGATGGAAGTTGAGCCAAACATGGATACAGATCAAAAATGTTTAGCGATCCAAAAAGATATCGAAGAAGCAACTACATTAGAGATGCCAATGTTAGAGCAAAACTTAACAGTAATTGCAACATTAGTATCAGTAGGTACATTAACAGGTCTATTAGGAACAGTAACAGGTATGATCAAGGCCTTCGGTGGTTTAGCTAACTCTGGTGCTCCGGATCAGGCTGCATTAGCAACTGGTATTTCTGAGGCTTTGATTAACACAGCTACAGGTATTGGTACTTCTACTTTCGCGATTATCATGTACAACATCTTAACTTCGAAAATCGATAAATTGACTTACGCTATTGATGAAGCAGGTTTCAGCATCATCCAAACTTACGCTTCTACGCATAAATAAAAAATAATGTATTTTTTTTTACCGGCTTTATGGAAAACCGGAAGAATAAACATCATTAGTTAAATACATAAGTAATTTTTAAAATTATGCCAAGAGCAAAGGTTCAAAGAAAGAGTACTTCGATAGATATGACCGCCATGTGCGACGTATCTTTCCTATTGCTTACTTTCTTTATTTTAACAGCAACAGCACGTCAGCCTGATCCTTTGGATGTTACTATCCCTTCATCGACTTATAAACTTAAGGTTCCAGATTTGGACATGGGTATATTGTCGATTGGAAAAGGCAAAGTGTTTTATGAAATCGTAGGGAAAGACATTAAAATGGCTACCCTTGATAAAATGGGCGAAAAGTACGGCATTAAATTCACTCCGGAAGAAAGAGAGCGTTTTGGTGTGGTTGGTGCTTTCGGTGTACCGGTACAGAGTTTAAAGCAATTCATCATGATGAGTGGTGATGAGCGTACTAAGTCAGGTATTGCGAGCGGTATCCCAACTGATTCAACAAACAATCAATTGGCGGAATGGGTAATGCAATCACGTACGGCAGTAGCAGAATTACACGCTGCGCCAATGCGTATCAGTATCAAAGGAGACGCTAAGGAAGAATATCCTGCGGTGAAGAAAGTGATCGACATTCTGCAGAAGCAAAAAATTAACAAGTTTAGTTTAATCACATCTGCCGAAGGCGATGCTCAATAGATAAATATTATGGCTGAATTAGATACCTCCGGCGGGGGGAAAAAAGGCAAAAAAGTAAGGAGTAAGAAAGCGAATACCAAAGTCGATTTGACGGCGATGGTAGATTTAGCCTTCTTGCTGATTACCTTCTTTATGTTGACCACTTCCCTGTCGAAACCAATTGCAATGGATATTGCAAAGCCTGATAAAGACGACAAATCGACTGAAAAGAATGAATTGCGTGCTTCAGAGACCATGACTATATTATTGGGCAAAGACAATAAAGTTGCCTGGTACATGGGAGAAGCTGGTAAATCAAAACCTAATGTTGAGAGTTTTGCTGATATCAGAAAATCAATATTGGATAATAAAAAGAAAGTAGCTGAAACTACTGGTGGCAGACAGATCATCATGGTGATCAAACCTACATCAGGAGCTAATTACAAGAACTTCGTTGATATTATGGATGAGTTGGCGATCACTAAGATCAAAACGGCACCTGCAATCGATGATGAGAACATTACTGATGCTGAAAAAGATTTCATGAAGAGTGCTGGAATTTTATAATAAAAGAATTAATAAAATATTAAATAGTAAGCTATGTTAGGTTCTAAAATAGATTTATTGAAACGGGAATGGCTTGACGTCGTCTTCGCGGGTAAAAACAAGAGCTATGGAGCATACCAGCTTCGCAGCACGAGTGCCGCAAATACCACAAAAGCGTTATTGATTGCTTCTACTATTTTCGTAGTTGCATTTATGACCCCAAAAGTTTTGAGCTTGATCAAAGGTAGTCTTCCAGAAGACGAGATTGTGAAGCAAGTAGAGGTTACAGTTGTGCCACCTCCACCGGTGAACCCGGATACCCCTCCACCTCCACCGGTAGAGCCACCGCCACCGAAACAGGATCAGATTAAATTCCCTCCTCCGATTGTAAAACCGGATAATGAGGTGATTGACAAGGAGCCGGTTCAGATCGAAGATTTGAAGAAAGCGGATCCAGGTCAGAAAACCATTGAAGGTGATCCTACTGCTGATATTGTAATTGCCGGTCCTGTTGGAGATGGCCCTAAACAAGCAGCTGTAGTAGAAGATACAAAGGTTTATGACTTCGTGAGTATTGAAACACAGCCAGGTTTCCCTGGAGGTATGGAGAAATTCTACGCTTACTTGAAGAAAGCGGTAAGATACCCAGCAATGGCTCAGGAAAATAACATTCAAGGTAAAGTGTTCCTATCTTTCGTAGTAGAGAAAAATGGAGACTTAACCGACATCAAGGTTGAAAGAAAACTTGGTGGTGGTACTGATGAAGAAGCAATCAGAGTATTGAAAGCTAGCCCACGTTGGACTCCGGGTATCCAAAACGGAAAACCGGTACGTGTGAAGTTCAATATTCCAATCAGCTTTACCTTATCTCAATAGTATTTACGAATGTTTAATTTAAGAACATTTAAACAGAAATCGCCTCAACAGCGATTTCTGTTCATTTTAGGCCTGGTGATGTTTACGTTTTATTTCGTATTAGGCCTATTATTGATCTTCTGGACTGATATTCCCTTTGAAATCCAGAAAACTTATCGCATCTTGTTTGGGTTATTGCTGATCGTTTATGCAGCCATTAGATTTGCCCGGTTAATTAATCCTAAAGACGATTAAATCCGAATTATCCTAAGCTAAAGCGTTAAAATAGCTTAGCATAATCGCATCATATCGAAAAATATTGATTCAAATGAAACACTTAAGTCTGATATTGCTGTTATTCGTATTTGTGGCCTGTAAGCGTAAGCCTAAGCCGGAAAATACAGTGGAACAAAGTCGCACGACGGGGAGCGTTAAGATCCTGACTGACGCGTCCTTTGCCAGAGTGCTGGCAGATCAGATTGAGGTATTCAAAACGGATTACCCTACTGCAGAGTTCACCGTGATTGAAGGTAATGAGAATAAAATTATACCTACCTTTCTAAATGATAGTGTCAGGGTGATGATCTCTTCAAGGATGCTGACACCAGAAGAGGACAAGATTTATAGAAATAGAAGTATTGTTCCAAGAACGTCAAGGTTTGCCATTGATGGAATTGCTTTAATTACGAATGCAGCGAATGTGGATAGTACCATTAAGGTACAGGAAGTAATCGATATTTTGCAGGGAAAATCAGTTACTGGAAAACAATTGGTGTTTGATAATGCTTATTCCAGTACTTTACGTTACTTTAAAGACCTTGCCGGAGTAAAGGAACTGCCAAAAAAAGGAGTTTATACTTTACAAGACAATAATGACGTTATTAAATACGTTGCAGAGAATAAAAATTTTATTGGTGTTGTTGGAGTAAACTGGTTAATCTCTAATGAGGCAGCTATGGCTGGGCCAATCGCCAAAGTGAAGATGCTGGGGGTGAAGAATTTACCAGGAAAAAAAGGGGATGATGCGTTTTATACGCCAATTCAACAGAATTTAATTAATGGGATATATCCTTTTTTAAGAAATATCTACATCATTAATGCGGAAGGCCGTGAAGGTTTAGGCACAGGTTTTGCAAACTGGTTAGTAAGTCCACGCGGACAACTGATCGTACTCAAATCTGGACTAGGTCCACATAAAATGATGCCGAGAGAATTTAATTTAAAGAATACAAACTAAATTTTATATTTGAACTATGAAGCCTGCTTAGGAGCTTCATTACAATTAAAACAATAGTGAACCATGAAAATGACAAAGAAAGCAATAACCTTAAGTTTAGGTTTAGTAGTGATGGGTTCTGCCTCTTTTGCTCAAAGCTTAAATGATGCAAAGAAGGCAATAGATGCCGAACAGTACCAGAAAGCGACCACCATGCTGAAAGCATTGGTAAAATCACAAGCGAATAAAGGAGAAAACTACTTTAATTTAGGTGATGTTTATCTAAGAATGGATTATGTAGATTCAGCTAGAGCAACTTTTACTCAAGGTGTAACGGCAGATCCTAAAAACCCATTAAACTATATTGGTTTGGGTGAAGCAGATTTATATGATAAAAATCCTACTTCAGCAAAAACTAATTTTGATAAAGCTGTAGAGGTATCTTCTAAAAAAGATTATATCCCACAGTTATACATCGGTAAAGCTTATATCGCTACCGATAATAAAGACTTTACTGCGGCATTACCTTACCTGCAAAAAGCGGATGAGCTGGATGCAAATGATAAAGATGCAGAGACTTTCTTAGCATTAGGTGATTACTATGCCGCTCAGAAAAAGAACTCTGAAGCTTTGCAAAACTATATGAGAGCATTGAACATCAATGCAAACTTATTGAGAGCAACAGTTCAGATTGGTAGAATGTACACAGAATCAAGAGCATTTCCAGAAGCAGAAGACCGCTTAAAAGAAGCGATTGCTGCTGATCCTAACTACGGTCCGGCTTATAGAGAACTTGCAGAATTATATATGCAATGGGCAAATCAGGTAGCTGCTGAACAAGCTGCTAAATCTGCTTTGGCATTGACTAACTATAAAAAATATTTAGACTTAACGGATAATTCTTATGAGTCTAAATTACGCTATGCACAATTCTTATTCTATGCAAAGGACTACCCAACGTTAGAGCAGGTAACTACTGAGTTAGCTACAATGAGCCCTAACAATGAGAAAAGCCTTGTGGTATCAAGATTACGTGGTTATTCAGCTTATGAAAACAAGAACTTTCCTAAGAGTTTAGAATACATGAACGATTTCTTTGCAAAAGTTAAAGATCCTTCACGTATCATCGCCGATGATTACCTATACCTGGGTAGAGCTCAGATGCAAACTGGTAACGATAGCTTAGCTTTAGGAAATATCGTAAAAGCAGTAGAGAAAGATTCGACAAAAGCAGAGGCTTTAGAAGAAATCGCATTGGCATTGTTCAAAGCTAAAAAATATGATAAAGCTGGTGATGTATATGCATTAGCACTTAAAGCAAATCCTAATGGTCCAAATAGCTTAACTAATAATTACTATTTAGGTACTGCAAAATACTATGATTATGCTTTCAAAGATAGAGACGGTAAACATCCAGATAAGAAAATTTTAGCTGATGCTGATTCTGCATTTGCTAATATCATCAAGGCTAAAAATGATTTCGTTTTAGCGTATGCTTTTAGAGCACGTATTGCAAAATATAATGATGATGCGAATAACCCTAAATGGTTAGCTGTTCCTTACTACGATCAGTTGATTCAATTGGTAACGGTGACTAAGCCTGAGCTTGCAGCGGCACAACCAAAAGAATTGGTAGAAGCTTATGTTTATGCAGGTTCTTACTATGCACAAACTGATAAAGAAAAAGCAAAAGAATATTTGACTAAAGCTTTAGCAATTGACCCTGCAAATACAGGTGCACAAGAGCGTTTGAAGCAATTAACTGCTCCGGCAGCTAAGACTCCAGTTAAGAAAAAGTAATAATTTCCAATAAAAGAAAAAGGCAGGGTTGTTATCCTGCCTTTTTCTTTTAATTTTGTCCCAAATTTAATGCCATGGAAACCCAAAGTGTACCTGTAGATTTTTTACCTATTGTATTTCAAATTATTGTTGCTTTAGGATTTGTTGTTGTGACTTTGATTGCCACACACTTTTTAGGCCCAAAAAGGAAGACAGCTGATAAGTTGGCTACTTTTGAAGCGGGAGTAAAGGTGGTTGGTAATGCACGCCAGCCTTTCTCTATTAAGTATTTCTTAGTAGCGATCCTGTTTGTTCTTTTTGATATTGAGGTGGTCTTCATGTACCCATGGGCAGTAAACTTCAGAGAGCTTGGAATGACTGGAATGATCCAGATGTTCGTCTTCATGGGTACCTTGCTGCTAGGTTTTATCTACATTTTGAAAAAGAAAGCTTTAGACTGGAATTAACCTATTTAGATTGTTTCTAAATGATCAAGGTTTAGGCCAATTCCTTTCAAAATATTGTAAATTTGTGGTTCATTCTTTGTAGGAATGAACCTTTTTTCGTTTTGTATCATGAGTAACATCAATATAGTAGACGCGCCTCCAGGCATAGAAGGATCTGGTTTTTTTGCCACCTCTTTAGACAAAGTAATTGGTTTGGCACGTTCCCATTCATTATGGCCCCTGCCATTCGCAACGTCTTGTTGCGGTATCGAATTTATGGCTACAATGGGTTCTCACTATGACTTCGGTCGTTTTGGATCTGAACGCTTAAGTTTTTCTCCTCGTCAGGCGGATTTATTAATGGTGATGGGTACCATCGCTAAGAAAATGAGTCCGGTGTTAAAACAAGTATATTTACAGATGGCTGAACCTCGCTGGGTGATTGCTGTAGGTGCATGTGCTTCCAGTGGCGGTATCTTTGATACGTATTCAGTGCTTCAGGGGATCGATGAGATCATTCCTGTTGATGTGTATGTTCCAGGCTGCCCTCCAAGACCAGAAGCAATCTTAGACGGCTTTGGGAAGATCCAGGAGCTGGTTAAGAATGAATCTTTGAGAAGAAGAGATTCAGATCAATACAAAGAAATGTTGGCTTCATACGGAATTCTATAATGGCAGAGGTGACAAATAAAGAAATCTTGGACGCACTGAATGAAAAGTTTGGTGCTAAAATTATAGGGGTAAATGAGCCTTATGGTTTACTTACTTTCGAAACCACTAAAGATGTCATCATTGATGTGTTGCGGTTCTTAAAAGAAAGCGACACAAATTTTAACTTCCTTACGGACATTACAGCAGTTCATTACCCGGAGAAAAAACACGGTATTGCAGTGGTTTACCACTTACACAGTATGGTGAAAAAAGTAAGGGTACGCGTAAAGGTGTTTATCGATGAGCATCATCCTACTATTCCTACGGCAACCGTTCTTTGGAATGCCGCGAACTGGATGGAAAGAGAAACGTATGACTTTTTCGGTGTGAAATTCGAAGGTCACCCGGATTTAAGAAGAATATTAAACATGGACGACCTTGGTGTTCATCCGATGTTGAAACAATATCCTTTGGAAGATCCAAACAGAGTAGATAAAAAAGACGAATACTTTGGTAGATAAGCACATGAATCACAATCAACCGGTATATACAGATAATGATCCTCAGAATGAGCTGGTCACCCTGAATTTAGGACCTACTCACCCTGCAACACATGGTGTTTTTCAAAATGTTATTCAGTTAGACGGAGAGCGTATTGTAAGTGGTGTTTCTACCATTGGCTATATCCACCGTGCTTTTGAAAAAATCGCAGAACACCGCCCATTCTATCAAATCACTCCGCTGACAGATAGATTGAACTACTGCTCATCGCCGATCAATAATATGGGATGGCACATGACTGTAGAGAAATTGCTGAACATTCAGATGCCTAAAAGGGTAGATTACTTAAGGGTAATCGTAATGGAGTTGTCCAGGATCGCAGATCATATTATATGTAACACCATTATTGCTCAGGATACTGGTGCAACCACTACTTTCCTTTATCTGTTCCAGTTCAGAGAGCACATCTATGAAATCTTCGAGGAGATTTGTGGTGCGCGTCTGACGACTAACATTGGTAGAATTGGTGGTTTTGAAAGAGATTTCAATGAAATCGCCTTTGCGAAAATCAATAAATTTTTAAAAACATTCCCAGTAGCGTTAAGAGAATTCGAAAGTTTGCTTGACCGTAACCGGATCTTTATCGACCGTACTTCAGGTGTGGCTGCAGTAACTGCGGAAATGGCTTTGGATTATGGCTGGACTGGCCCATTACTGCGTTCTGCAGGTGTAGATTATGATGTTCGTATCAGCGAACCCTATTCTTCTTACCAGGATTTCGATTTTCAGGTTCCTGTAGGTACCAGCGGTGATATTTATGACCGTTACCTGGTGCGTAATGCAGAAATGTGGGAAAGTGTGAGCATTATTGAACAAGCTTTGGAGAAATTGAAGCATGAGCCTGCTGGAATCTTCCATGCAGATGTTCCTGAATTCTATTTGCCAGCTAAAGAAGAGGTCTACAACAATATGGAGGCTTTAATCTATCACTTCAAAATTGTGATGGGAGAGATTGATGCACCAAAAGCAGAAGTTTACCATGCAGTAGAAGGTGGTAACGGAGAATTAGGTTTCTATTTGATCAACGATGGTGGTAGAACACCTTACCGTTTGCACTTTAGAAGACCAAGCTTTATAAATTATCAAATGTTTGCGCCCATGAGTGTTGGTATGCTGTTATCAGATGCCATCATCAACATGAGTAGTATGAATATTATTGCAGGAGAATTAGATGCTTAAAGTAGAAGAACAACAACCTGTACAGTTCTCCTCAGCTTTAGTTGAAAAGTTTGAAGAGATCGTTAAAAGGTATCCGGAAGGAAAGCAAAAATCCGCGTTATTGCCAATTTTGCATGAAGTACAGGCAGAACTGGGCTGGTTAAGTCCAAATGCTATGGATAAAGTTGCGGAATATCTGCGCATAGCGCCAATTGAAGTATATGAAGTAGCTTCGTTCTACAGTATGTACTTCTTAAAGCCACAAGGAAAATACGTGCTGGAAGTTTGCAGAACGGGACCTTGCTGCTTGGTAGGCGCGGAGAAACTAATGGGCCATATTGAAAAAAGCCTTGGCGTTAAAGAAAACGAGGTTACTCCCGACGGCTTATTTAGCTGGAGAGGCGTAGAGTGTTTAGCTGCCTGCGGCTACGGACCAGTATTACAAATTGGCCCTGAATACACTTTCTATGAGAACCTTAACGAACAAAAGGTAGACGATTTGATACAAGACTTACGCAAGAAATAATGAGTCGTAAACTATTATTAGAACATATAAACGTACCAGGCATTCATACATTGGATGTTTATCGCCAGAAAGGCGGGTACCGTTCCGTGGAAAAGGCCCTGAAAACTCTGACTCCTGATGAAGTAGTGGAAGAGGTAAAGAAGTCTGGATTACGCGGTCGCGGGGGTGCAGGATTTCCTACGGGAATGAAATGGAGCTTTTTAGCTAAACCTGATGGGGTAGCACGTTACCTGGTTTGTAATGCCGATGAATCGGAGCCAGGAACATTTAAAGACCGTTATCTGATGACTCACATTCCTCATGCACTGATTGAAGGTATGATTGTATCCAGCTTTGCCTTGGGTGCAAAAACATCGTTCATTTATGTACGTGGTGAAATGATGCCTCAAATTCGTATTCTGGAAAGAGCAATTGCGGAAGCTAAGAATGCTGGATTTTTAGGTAAAAATATTTTAGGTTCAGGTTACGACCTTGAATTATACGTTCAGCCGGGTGGTGGTGCTTATATCTGCGGAGAAGAAACCGCATTATTGGAATCATTGGAAGGAAAACGTGGTAATCCAAGGATTAAACCTCCATTCCCTGCAATTGCAGGATTGTACGGCTGTCCGACGGTTGTGAACAATGTGGAATCTATTGCTGCTGTAGTACCGATCATTAATGATGGTGGGGACGAGTATGCTAAAGTAGGTATTGGACGCAGTACAGGTACAAAACTGATTTCGGCCTCTGGAAATCTGGTAAGGCCAGGTGTTTATGAGATTGAATTGGGACTTCCTGTAGAAGAATTTATCTATTCTGATGAATGGTGTGGTGGTATCGCCAATGGCAAAAGGTTAAAGGCAACTGTCGCCGGTGGATCTTCTGTTCCGGTACTTCCTGCTAACCTTTCCTTAAAACTTGCGAACGGGGAACCTCGTTTAATGAGTTATGAATCATTATCTGAAGGTGGCTTTGCTACGGGTACGATGATGGGTTCTGGTGGTTTCATCGCTTTTGATGAAGACCAGTGTATGGTTAGGAACACCTGGAATTTCTCCCGTTTTTATCACCATGAGAGTTGCGGACAATGTTCGCCTTGTCGTGAGGGTACTGGATGGATGGAAAAAGTGCTTCACCGCATTGAATATGGCCATGGTAAAATGAGCGATATTGATTTATTGGTGGATGTAGCTAAGAAAATTGAAGGGAATACAATTTGCCCATTAGGTGATGCGGCAGCATGGCCGGTAGCAAGTGCCATCAGACATTTCAGAGATGAATTTGAATGGCATGTGAAAAACCCTCAGTTATCCCTGGATACGAATTACGGATTGGCAAATTATGCTGAACCAATAGCTAAAGCAGTTAGTACAGAAAATTAACGATCAAACCAATGCCTGGAAAGGGTAATACCTGGAAAAGCAGCGCGATGATAAAGAATATCTTTAACAATGAGTGATAAAGTTAAGGTAACCATAGACGGAATAACCGTAGAAGTAGCACCAGGGACGACCATCCTAAATGCTGCGCGCCAAATCGGTGGGGATATTGTTCCTCCGGCGATGTGTTATTATTCCAAATTAGAAGGTAGCGGTGGAAAATGTAGAACCTGCATCGTAAAGGTGAGCAAGGGTTCTGAAAAAGATCCGCGTCCAATGCCGAAATTAGTGGCTTCATGCCGTACCACTGTAATGGATGGAATGGAAGTGATGAACATTACTTCCCCGGAAGTGATCGAAGCAAGGAGTGGTGTAGTGGAGATGTTGTTGATCAACCATCCATTAGATTGCCCGGTTTGCGATCAGGCTGGTGAATGTGACCTTCAGAACTTAGGTTATGAGCATGGTTTGCAAAAAACTAGATATGAGTTTGAAAGAAGAACTTTCGAACGCATTGATATCGGTGATAAAATTCAGTTACACATGAACAGGTGTATTTTGTGTTACCGTTGCGTATTTACAGCGGACCAGATTACCAATAAACGTGTTCATGGTATCTTAAACCGTGGAGATCATTCAGAAATTTCTACTTATATCCAAACGGCTGTCGACAATGATTTCTCCGGAAACGTGATCGATGTGTGTCCGGTGGGTGCATTAACAGACAAAACTTTCCGATTCAAAAACAGAGTTTGGTTTACAAAACCAATCGATGCACATAGAGATTGCCCTACCTGCAGCGGTAAAGTAACCCTATGGTATAAAGGAGAAGATGTTTTGCGCGTAACGGCAAGAAAAGATGTTTATGGTGAGGTGGAAGAGTTTATCTGTAACACTTGTCGCTTTGACAAGAAAAAGACTGCAGATTGGACAATTGAGCATCCTACACACATCCCAGATACCTCTGTAATTGCCTCAAATCACTACGAGACTTTAATACCTTTACCGGTAATTCAGGAAGATGAGCGATTGAAAGAAGCAAATAGGATTGAACTAGAAAAAACCACTAAATTCTAATGGATATAGCTTTTGTAATAGAAAAATTTGTACTGGTAGCGATTATATTCGGTATAAGTTTAGTGATAGCCATGTATTCCACTTATGCAGAAAGGAAAGTGGCTGCATTTCTACAGGATAGGTTAGGACCAGACAGAGCAGGTCCATTTGGAATTCTTCAGCCACTGGCTGATGGGGTTAAAATGTTCATGAAAGAGGAAATCATTCCTACAAACGCCAGTAAATGGTTGTTTATGGTAGGACCTGGTTTATCAATGTTAACCGCTTGTATCGGAACTGCAGTGATTCCTTGGGGAAGCGCAATGACGATCGGTGATCGCGTGATTCCTCTGCAGGTAACAGACATTAACGTTGGTGTGCTTTATATTTTCGGGGTAGTTTCTCTGGGTGTATATGGCGTTATGATTGGTGGTTGGGCATCCAACAACAAATACTCTTTATTAAGTGCGATTCGTGCAGCATCACAAAATATCAGTTATGAGATTGCAATGGGTTTATCCATTATCGGCTTATTATTGGTGACCAACTCTATGAGTTTGGGCGAAATTGTTGCCAATCAACACGGATGGCGCTGGAACGTATTGTACCAGCCTTTAGGTTTCCTATTGTTCATGATCTGCTCTTTTGCAGAGACGAACAGGGCACCTTTCGATTTACCGGAATGTGAGACCGAGCTGATCGGTGGTTACCACACAGAATATTCGTCCATGAAATTAGGTTTCTACCTGTTCGCAGAATACATCAATATGTTTGTTTCTGCAGCGGTAATGGCTAGTTTATACTTTGGTGGTTACAACTACCCAGGAATGGATTGGGTACTGGTACAAGCAGGACCAGTGATTGCTCCTCTAATCGGAGTGGGTGTTTTCTTCCTTAAAATCTTTGCTTTCATCTTCTTCTTCATGTGGGTACGCTGGACGATTCCTCGCTTCCGTTATGATCAGCTGATGCACTTAGGTTGGAAGGTCTTGATTCCTTTGGCCATTGCGAATATCATCATCACAAGTATTGTGATTGCTATAATTGAAAAGTTTTAACTGTCCGCATTTAGCGGTATAAAAGGAGGTTTAATGGAACCATTAACCAGTAAAAAGAAAGTATTAGAGAAAAAGCCCCTTACGTTTGCAGAACGCATGTATTTGCCTGCAATCACTAAAGGCTTAGCTATTACCATCAGTCACTTTTTTAAGAAACAAGCGACGATCAGATACCCGGAAGAGCAAAGAGAGTTTTCTACGAACTTCAGGGGAATGCACTCTTTGAAAAGAGATGAAGAAGGTAAAGAACGCTGCACGGCCTGTGGCCTTTGTGCATTATCTTGCCCTGCTGAAGCGATCACTATGATTGCCTCAGAACGTAAACCGGAAGAGAAAGACCTTTACCGTGAGGAAAAATACGCCTCAGTATATGAGATCAACATGTTACGTTGTATCTTCTGCGGATTGTGCGAAGAAGCCTGTCCAAAAGAAGCCATCTATTTAGACGGTCCGATTGTCCCTTCAGATTACCTGCGTAAAGATTTTATTTACGGCAAGGATAAATTGGTAGAGGCACCATTAGAGAAGAAATAATAAGCATAGGTAACCTTTGGGTTATTAATATAAACAGTTTAAATTATATAATAAATGGGTACATCGGTATTCTATTTTGTAGCAACATTAAGCGTCATCTTTTCACTGATGGTTATCTTTTCTAAGAACCCGGTGCATAGCGTGCTTTACTTAATTGTTACTTTCTTTACATTAACGGTTCATTATATTCTATTGAATGCGCAGTTTCTGGCAGTCGTGAATTTTATCGTTTACATGGGGGCCATCATGGTGCTCTTCCTCTTTGTGCTGATGCTGCTCAACCTGAATAAGGACAATGAGCCGCTAAAATCGAATTTGGTTAAGGTGGTAGGCGTAATTGCAGGATGTTGTCTAGTAGTCACCATCATCGGTTCTTTAAAAGCAACAGCGATTTCTGATCCGGTATTATTGAAAAACCCTAATCTTGGATTGGTGAAGAATTTAGGTAAGGAATTATTTGGTCCTTATATGTTGCCTTTTGAGCTGTCCTCGATTCTATTGCTAACCGCAATGGTAGGTGCAGTATTGTTAACTAAAAAAGAAAAAGCATAGTATTGGGTTCGCATCATTTGATGTAAAACTCATTGCCATAAAATAAGTATAAACTGAATGGAAAACATAACTCAGGGATTGCAGGGAGTACCACTTAACCACTACATCTGGCTAAGTGCGATTATTTTCACCATTGGTGTAATTGGGGTATTGACCCGTAGAAACGCCATCGTCATTTTTATGTCGGTAGAATTAATGCTGAATGCAGTAAATTTACTGCTGACCGCATTTTCGGTACATAACAATGATCCGTCAGGACAAGTATTCGTCTTCTTTATCATGGTACTCGCCGCCGCAGAAGTTGCAGTAGGACTAAGTATCATCGTAATGGTATACAGAAATACTCAATCTATAGATATAAATGTGTTGAATCGCCTTAAGTGGTAATTAATAAGAATAAAGTAATAACATGATAAATTTAGTTTGGCTGGTTCCCTTAATTCCTCTTTTAGGCTTTGTTATCAATGGCCTGGGAAGAAATACGCTTTCTAAAAACCTGATTGGTTTTATCGGAAGCAGCGTGATATTCATTTCCTTTGCCATCAGTGTAGGCATCTTTTTCGAATTGGGAGCAGATGCGAATAAGTCGCACGAGATTTTCCTGTTCGACTGGATCAGCGCTGGTAAGCTGAACATTCCACTTTCCTTCCTGGTAGATCCACTAAGCTCAATTATGCTGCTGATCATTACCGGTGTAGGTTTTTTAATCCATATTTACTCTATTGGCTATATGCACGCTGATGAGGCTTTCGGGAAGTTTTTTAGCTACCTGAACCTGTTTATCTTCTTCATGCTGCTATTGGTACTAGGTTCTAACTACATCGTGATGTTTATCGGATGGGAAGGCGTAGGACTTTGTTCTTATCTACTCATCGGCTTCTGGTATACGAATAGCAGCTATGCTTCGGCAGCGAAGAAAGCTTTCATCATGAACCGTATCGGCGACCTTGGTTTCCTATTAGGAGTGTTCTTTATCTTTACCACTTTCGGTACTGTAGAGTTCTCTAAAATCTTTCCTCAGGCGGCCAATATGCTTCCTGGAAATGGCAGCATCGCTTTAATCGCCTTGTTGTTATTTATCGGTGCCTGTGGTAAATCGGCTCAATTGCCATTATTTACCTGGTTACCGGATGCGATGGCTGGTCCAACGCCTGTTTCTGCGTTAATCCACGCAGCGACCATGGTAACTGCCGGTGTATATATGATCGCAAGATCAAATGTGCTCTTCGACTTAGCACCAATGATTCAGCATATTATTGCCATTGTTGGTTTAGCGACAGCAGTATTAGGGGCAATTATTGCCTTAACACAAACAGACATTAAGAAGGTACTGGCTTATTCTACTGTATCTCAATTAGGATATATGTTCCTTGGTTTAGGAGTTGGCGCTTACAATGGTGCTTTCTTCCACGTGATCACACACGCCTTCTTTAAAGCCTTATTATTCTTATGTGCAGGTTCTGTGATTCATGCTTTACACCATGAGCAAGACATGAGACATATGGGTGGCTTACGGAAGAAATTACCAGTTACGTTCATGACCATGCTGATCGGTACGATTGCGATTGCTGGTTTACCTCCATTCTCTGGTTTCTTTTCTAAGGACGAAATCCTGGCGCATGTATATGCACACGATAAAACCATGTGGGCAATCGGTGTATTCACCGCTTTCTTAACGGCTTTCTATATGTTCAGAATGCTGTTCCTTACTTTCTCAGGAAAGTATCGCGGAACGCACCATGCAGAAGAGAAAATTCATGAATCTCCAAAGTCAATGACGATTCCTTTAATCGTATTGGCAGTTTTATCTGCAATCGGTGGAATGATCGGTGTTCCTGAAGCATTGGGTGGCAACCATTGGTTGTCGCACTGGATGGCTCCTGTGATCAAACATGCAACAGAAGGACCAGATCATGCAACGGAATATATGTTAATGGCTGTTTCTGTAATTGGTGTGCTGATTGCTATCGGCTTTGCCTATGTGAAATATGTGAAACAAAACCACATCCCACTTCCTGATGAAGGGAAAAGATCTGCTTTGGCTAACCTATCTTACCAGAAATTCTATATTGATGAGATTTATGATCTGTTAATCAGAAGACCTTTGGATGCACTTTCAACTTTCTTCTATAAAATTATTGACAATAAAATTGTTGATGGTATTGTGAACGGTTTAGGTTGGAGCACCTCGGAAGCCAGTAAAGGTTTACGCTTGGTTCAGTCCGGAAACGTTGGCTTCTATCTGTTAATGATGGTGGTAGGAATCATCTCATTGTTATTGTATACTTATTTATCTCTGTAAAAGATCGTTCAAGAAAACATAATGGAACAACTTTTAATACTTCTTATCTTTCTACCATTGGTTGGCGCCGTGGTTACTGCATTCACAGGTAATGCAGCGAAACATGTGGCTCTGGGCTCAGCAATCCTTTCACTAGGCTTGACGCTCATCACGGTATGTAATTTTACACCGGATGCCAGTACGCAATTTGCGGTAAACTATCCTTGGATTCAGGATTTAGGCATCAATTTCCACGCGGGAATTGATGGGATCAGCATGATCACCGTTTTATTAACCAATGTATTGGTTCCGATCATTATTTTATCGGCTTATCAGCACAACTATAACAAGGCCAATGCGTTCTTTGCATTGATCTTGTTCATGCAGTTTGGTTTACTATTGGTGTTTACGGCTTTAGACGCCTTCTTATTCTATATCGGATGGGAAGCAGCCTTGATCCCAATCTACTTTATCTGCGCAATTTGGGGTGGTAAAGACAGGATTAAAGTAAACATGAAGTTTTTTGTGTATACCATTGCTGGATCTTTATTCATGCTGATGGGTATCATTTATCTGTACTTACAAAATCCCGCTCATAACTTTGAGTTACAGGCTTTCTATAATTTGGAACTTGATTCTGCACAGCAGGGATGGATTTTCTGGGCTTTCTTTATCGCATTTGCGATTAAAATGCCAATCTTCCCATTCCATACCTGGCAGCCAGATACGTATACTGAAGCTCCAGCTCCCGGTACGATGCTGTTATCAGGTATTATGCTGAAAATGGGTATTTATGGCGTGATCAGATGGTTATTGCCAATTGCTCCGGAAGGTGTTCAGCAATGGGGTCATTTAGCCATCATTCTTTCGATTATTGGCGTTGTCTACGCCTCGATCATTGCTTTTACACAGAAAGATGCAAAGAGACTGGTTGCTTATTCTTCCATTGCTCACGTAGGGTTAATCTCAGCAGGTATTTTCGCTTTAAATACACAGGGGATGCAGGGTGCAATGGTACAGATGTTAAGTCATGGTATCAACGTAGTCGGTTTATTCTTTGTGCTGGATATCATTGCCAGTCGCATGAAAACCAATAAAATCGCTGAATTGGGTGGTATTGCTAAAAAAGCACCTCAATTGGCCATTGCCTTCCTAATCATCGTATTGGGGACGGTAGCACTTCCAGGAACCAATGGTTTCATTGGAGAGTTCTTATTACTGATCGGAATTTATCAATACCAGGTATGGGCAGGCGTTTTCGCCGGATTGTCTATCATCTTTGGTGCGGTGTATATGTTCAGAATGTATCAGAACATTATGCTTGGAAAAACCAATGACCTCACCATAGGCTTTACAGATATTAAAGGATCTGAGAAAGTAGTATTGTACGTCATTTGTGCCTTGATCATTGCTTTAGGAGTGTATCCTAAACCAATTCTTCATTTATCTGAAGCCTCGGTACAACAATTAATAGAACAGGTAACACAAAAATTAACATCGGTAAACTAAGCAAATGAATATCATCATAACAATTACTGTTACAGCTTTAGTGGTGCTTTATGCAGGTTTGTTTAAAGCTAAAAAAGCGTTATTACCCCTTACCTTAATTGGTTTGCTTACTTCGCTGGCTTTTGTCGTTACTTCCTGGAACACAAATCAGACTTATTACGGAATGATGCAAATGGATAACTTTGCATTAGCTTTCGCAGGTCTAGCAATTATCGGAACATTTTTCATCTTCCTGTTGACGCAAAATTATTTTGCCGCCAATAGTGAGAATATTGCAGAATATTTTACCCTGATGCTCTTTGCCCTGACGGGGATTGTGATCATGGTTTCTTACAAGAATATGTCGATGTTATTTATCGGTGTGGAGATCATGTCTGTCGCGCTTTATATTCTGGCAGGGATTAGAAAGAACAATTTCGCTTCCAATGAAGCGGCTTTAAAGTACTTCCTGATGGGTGCATTCTCTACAGGCTTCCTGTTGTTCGGTATAACCCTGATCTACGGTGCGACGGCTTCTTTCGACCTGGATGCGATCAATAAATACCTGGTGGAGAACCCACAGCAGGTTTCTCCTCTATTTTATCCTGGAGTAATCCTTTTATTGGTTGGTTTATGCTTTAAAATCGGTGCTGCGCCTTTCCATTTCTGGACTCCGGATGTTTACGAAGGAGCACCAACATGGGTAACGACTTTCATGTCAACCGTAGTGAAAACTGCAGGTTTCGCCGCGATTCTTCGCTTATTCTCAGATACGTTTGCACCATTGCACGATTTCTGGTTACCTCCTTTGATGGTGATCGTATGTCTGACGCTATTCATCGGTAACGTAACTGCGCTATTTCAGAAGAACTTCAAAAGAATGCTGGCTTATTCCAGTATCTCTCATGCAGGTTACTTATTGTTCTCTTTAGTATCGCTTACTGCAAGCTCAATGAACAATGTATTGGTTTACGCTGCAGCTTATACTTTTGCAAGTATTATAGCTTTTGGTGTGCTGATTTTGGTGAAACAGAAAACAGGCAATGACAACTTTGAAAGCTTCAATGGTCTAGGCAAACGCAATCCTTTTGCAGCCTTCGCATTGACAGTAGCAATGCTGTCCTTAGCGGGTATCCCATTAACAGCTGGTTTCATTGGGAAATACCTGATGTTCCTGAATGTAATGCACGATTATCATTTCTATTTAGTGGCTTTTGCGATTTTGAATGCGCTAGTAGGATTTTACTATTATTTCAAAGTAATTGTAGCGATGTATTTCAAAGAAGGTGCGGAAGTAGAACTGGAAACGCCTGTGCAGTATAAGGTTGTATTGGCTTTATCGCTGATCATCACTGTTTTCTTAGGGATTTATCCTGCTGTAATTTTAAATCTGATATAGTCATTTCTGTAGATAATTATATGTAGTTTTACGAATAATTGAACTATGCAAGATTTCTGGAACTCATTACAGCAATTCATTGATCCTGAAAAACTACTTAAAGAAGGTGGTTTTTATGTTGTAATGTTTGTAATCTTCGCCGAGACAGGTTTGTTTTTTGGTTTTTTCTTACCAGGGGACTACCTGTTGTTTCTTGCCGGCATGTTCGTCGCTACAGGCAAATTAGACGTCAACCTATATGTGTTGATCCTCGGACTAATTATTGCCGCCGTATCAGGTAACTTTACTGGCTACTGGTTTGGTCGAAAGACGGGCCCCGTACTGTACGATAGAAAGGATTCTTTCTTCTTTAAAAAACGCTATTTAAAGGCTGCCGAAGATTATTATAATAAACAGGGGGCCTTTGCACTTATAATGGGGCGCTTTGTGCCAATTGTAAGAACTTTTGCACCGATTTTTGCTGGTGTAGTAAAACTGGACTTTAAAAGATTTGCATTATATAACTTTGCAGGTGCAATTATTTGGATTGCTTCCTTAACTTTGCTGGGTTACTTCCTTGGCAAAAGATTTGAAAAAGAAATTAACGATTATTTATTATACATAATTATAGGTTTTATTGTCATCACCACCATTCCGCTGGTTTACACATTCGTAAAGAAGCAAGTAGTGAAAGAAGACAATGACGATATATCAAACACTGAACATTAAAAATGATTAAAGACGAGCGTCATCCGTGGCATTTTGTTTCTCCAGGTGAAAACTTACCTGAAACAGTAAATGCAATTATTGAAATTCCTAAAGGATCTAAAGCAAAATACGAAATCGATAAAGATTCCCACCTGATTAAATTAGACAGGGTACTTTTTTCTTCTGTAATGTACCCGGCCAACTACGGTTTTATCCCACAAACTTATTGTGACGATAATGACCCTCTGGATATCCTTGTACTTTGTTCTGTTGACGTTTATCCAATGTCAATCGTAGAAGCAAAAGTTATTGGTGTCATGCACATGGTGGATAATGGTGAACAAGATGATAAAATTATTGCAGTAGCAAAAAATGATATGTCTGTAAACTACATCAATGATTTAGCAGAATTGCCTCCTCATACGATGAAGGAAATTGTAAAATTTTTCCAGGATTATAAAGCCTTAGAAGAAAAACAAGTTACTATTGAGCACCTTTTAGGCGTTCGATATGCGCATAAAGTGATACAAGAAAGTATCCTCCTTTATGACCAGAAGTTTAGAAATCAAACATCTTAATGGAAGGATTCAAGATATTTTTAACATTCTTCTTAGTAGCACTGAACGGATTTTTCGTTGCAGCAGAGTTTGCAATTGTAAAAGTCCGGGCATCACAAATTGAAATTAAAGCAAAATCAGGTAACAGGGTAGCAAATATTGCAAAATATATTACCCAGCATCTGGACGGATACCTGGCTGCTACGCAGCTAGGTATTACTTTAGCCTCTCTGGGCTTAGGTTGGGTGGGTGAATCTGTGATGCACAGCCTGATCCACGACATGTTAGTCGGCTTTAATTTTTCTGAGGTATACATCTCTTCTATCTCTACCGCAATCGCCTTCTTGTTTATCACTGTAATGCACATCGTATTTGGTGAGCTGGCGCCTAAATCGGTTGCCATACAACGCCCGGTAGCGACAACACTGTTTATCGCAGTGCCATTACAAGCGTTTTATCTGATCTTCAGACCCTTCATCTGGGTGCTGAACGGATTTGCAAACATGATCCTTAAAATTTTTGGAATTTCAACTGTAGGAGGCCATGAGTCGGTACACAGTACGGAAGAACTTCATTATTTATTGGATCAGGGTAAGGAAAGTGGAGCTTTAGATACCAATGAGCATGAATTGATTAAAAATGTCTTTGACTTCAACGAAAGAGTTGTAAAAAATATTATGGTTCCCAGAACCAAAATATCAGGTATAGAATTGTCTACTCCCCCAGCAGTGGTGATTGATAAAATCATCGGAGACGGATATTCCAGACTACCGGTATATGATGGTATTATTGATAAGATCATCGGTATTATTCATGCCAAAGATATCTTACCACTCCTGGCTTCTAAAAAAGACTGGGTATTACAAGACATCATCAGAAAACCTTATTTCGTTCCTGAAACGAAAAAAATCAATGACCTGTTGAGCGAACTTCAGCAGAAACGCATTCAGATCGCGATCGTAATCGACGAGTTTGGCGGTACCGCAGGTATGGTTACACTGGAAGATATCGTAGAAGAGATCGTTGGAGAAATCCAGGATGAATATGATGAAGAAAAACCGACAGTAGAGAAAATCTCTGAAACTGAATTCATTATTAATGCTTATGCCACAGTTTATGATGTGAATGAGCATTTACCGCACGACCTTCCTGAAGATGAGGATTTTGATACCGTAGGCGGATTGGTGTCACATGCTTTTGGTAAAATACCGGAAGTAGGAGACAGCGAAGAATGCTACGGCTATTTATTTACCATCCTAAAGAAAACAGAGCAAAATATTGAAACCATAAAGCTTGAACTTGTGATTGATAAAAGCGATATGGTGGACAACCACTAAACCTTTTATACAATGCACGTTTTTTATACCCCTGATATTGAGACCGCCGAGTATTCTTTAAATGAAGAAGAAAGTAAACATTGTCTGAAGGTCCTGAGATTAGGGATGGGCGATGTAGTGAACCTAATTGATGGAAAAGGAGGCTTTTATGAAGCTGAAATCATCGGAGAAGGAAAGAAAAATGTTCAGCTCCGTGTGATTAAATCCGTTCAGGAATATCAAAAACGAAATCACCACCTTCATATCGTGGTGGCACCTACAAAAAATATTGATCGACTGGAATGGTTCCTTGAAAAAGCAACCGAGATAGGGATCGACGAAATTACTCCGATCATCTGCGAACGTTCTGAAAGGAAAATCATCAAAGAAGATCGGCTTAATAAAGTGATTACATCTGCCCTGAAGCAGTCTTTACAGGCTTATCATCCGGTGCTAAATCCACAGATCTCATTCACTGATTTTCTGAAAATAGAGAACAACTCCATCAAAATGATTGCACACTGCATCGATGGGGAACCTCGTTTGTACATCAGCCAGGTGGCGGAACCTCAAAAAAGCTATACGGTTTTGATTGGTCCGGAAGGCGACTTTAGCCCGAAAGAAATCGAACTTGCTTTGCAAAACGGCTTTAAACCCTTAACTTTAGGTAATACGCGTCTGAGAACAGAAACTGCTGCATTGGCAGCCTGCTTTGAAGTGAATTATTTAAACAGATGAAATTAAAAACAGGCTTAGTTGTCGGATTGATGTTTTTGTTGTGTGGCTTTAAGCCGCCAACTTATAAGATGGCTAAACTGAAATATAACGGGGGAGGCGATTGGTATGCCAACAGAACTGCACTCCCAAACCTTATCGAGTTCTGCAACAAAAATCTAAATACCAATTTTGCAGCACTGGATGCCACTGTTGAAGTGGGCAGTGCGGAATTGTTCAATTACCCTTTCGTATACCTGACCGGGCATGGAAATGTGGTTTTCAGTGATGCTGAAGCGCAGAACCTGAGAAAATACCTCAGCGGTGGTGGTTTTCTTCACATCGATGATAATTATGGATTGGATAAATTCATCCGCAAAGAAATGAAAAAGGTATTCCCTGAGCTTTCTTTTGTAGAACTTCCATCAAATCACCCGCTCTATCAGCAAAAATTTAAGTTTCCAAATGGTTTACCGAAGATCCATGAACATGATGGGAAAGCACCTCAGGGCCTGGCTTTAATCCGGGATGGGAGAGTGATTTGCTATTACACCTTTGAATGCGATCTGGGCAATGGTTGGGAAGATTTCGGCACTTATCCAGATGATACGCAAGATAAGCGCTTAAACGCGCTAAAAATGGGCGCTAATTTAGTTCAGTATGCATTAACACAATAACTATGAAGGTAAAAGTAAATGAACAATACAATTTTGACGTAGAGGTTTCCAATCCATCATTAACCATAAACGGGAAAGCATTGGATATTGATGCCAAAAAGTTATCAGGCACCACTCAGCATATTATTTATCAGCATAAATCCTATAACGTAGAGGTTTTGGAGCAGGAAGAAGGAGGAAAGCAGACCAGCATCAGGGTAAATGGAAATATATACCAGGTGGAAGTCGAAGACCAGTACGATGAATTACTGAAAAAATTAGGAATGGACACTGCTGCAGGAAATAAGGTTCAGGAGGTTAAAGCACCGATGCCTGGCTTGGTATTGCAGCTGATGGTTGCCGAAGGGCAGGACGTGAGTAAAGGAGATAGCTTGCTGGTGTTGGAAGCAATGAAGATGGAAAATATCATTAAATCACCTGCAGCAGGTACTGTAAAGCGGATCTTAGTGCAAAAAGGAGATAAGGTAGAGAAGAACGGAATTTTGATTCAGTTTGCTTAAATCCTAACTGAAAATATCACCGGCCTGAAAATGTCAGGTATAAAAAAAGGGAGCTTTAAGCTCCCTTTTTTTATACCTGATGAATCAATTAACGTGATTTAAATGCTTTTGCCGGTTTCGGTTTAAACTGTGGTTTTCCGGTAGACCTGATTTCAGATGCACCTAGCATCGTCATCGCGCAGCGGAAGCCTATATCAGCGGTAGATTCATCCTGCTGCAGAAATCTTCTGGTAGCAGGGTTTAACCACAAAGCCTGATCATCCCATGAGCCACCTTTATAAACTCTTGATTTATCCGTTACCAATGTGATTTCACCATATAAATCATTCGCTCTATCGCGGTAACCTCTTTGGTCCGCATATGTATTTGTAGCAGGCGTAGCGGCAGCAGGGGCTGCAGCTTGTTTTTCTGCCCAGGTTTGTTTCTTATAAGACTTGGCATCAGTGAGTACAGGCCTGTTGTATTTATCAATTTCTATCTTTCCACTGATGGGATCAGCTACTTTTTTATCCTGGTAATAGTTACCTCTATATGGATTAAAAGCATCAGCAGCTTCGAATGTTTTTGCGCGGTAAACGTCGGCAACCCATTCATTTACGTTTCCAGCCATGTTGTATAAGCCAAAATCATTCGGCATATAAGACCTCACTGCAACGGTTAAACCACCTTTATCATTCAGCGATCCACCAACACCCATATAATCTCCTTTAGTTCTCTTAAAATTCGCTAAAATCAAACCTCTGGTGTTTCTTTTGGCAGAGCTTAATCCAAGACCATTCCAGGGATAAATTTTATTGGCATTGATGTTTTCATACTGAGTATTGCCGATTAATCCAAGTGCTGCGTATTCCCATTCTGCTTCTGTTGGCAGACGATAAGGCTGTTTGATGATTCCATCTTCCAATCTTACATTTCTCGTTGCACCAGATCTGCCACCCGCATTTGCCGCGCCTGCAGCATTACCGGCATTGGATGGATTAAGGTCTTTCATGGCTTTTTTACCCTTATCATCATATTGGCCGCTCAGGTAGATGTCCGTATTGAAAGCTCCTTTTGCATTATTGGTAGATGCCGCTGCTGCATTAGAATTTCCAGTGCCATTCAGGTCTTTAAAGCTGGTCATATATCCCTTCTCGCGAAGTAAAAGCTCATTTACGCGATCGGTTCTCCAGGCACAATACCTTTCGGCCTGTTCCCAGGTAACTCCTACTACCGGATAATCCTGGTAGGCAGGATGCCTTAAATAGTTGTCTACGTAAGGTTCATTGTAGGATAAGGGCCTGCGCCACACTAAAGTGTCAGGGAGTTCGTTATAATAGTATTCGTGATCTGCTGGATAATTGGTGCGAATCCAGTTCAGGTACTCCAGCCAGTTGGTATTGGAAACTTCGGTTTCGTCCATATAAAACGAAGAAACAGTGGTTTCTCTTTTGTGGTTATAATTGCTCAGTTCTTCACCAGCAACGTTAATTGCGCTTCCACTCATCACAAAAACACCGCCTTCAATTTCCACTAATCCTGGACCTGGGCCACGTTTAAATTTTTTATTTACTTCAAAGCCACCAAACTCGCGCTTGTTATACGCCATTCCTGTCTTCTCAGAAGTCCCTGATTTTTTGCTGCAGGAAGAGAGAGAAGCTACGATTGCAATGGATGCAATCGAATAATATAAGTATGATTTTTTCATATTGAGGGATCTCATAGTGCTTTAACTGTTAAAATTACATAAAAAAAGACTTATTGAGCAACAAAAAATACGAGTTAAGTAAAAAATAATCTTTAGTAAAATATGTTTTGCGCATATCTGAGGGGGTTTTTGCAAAAAAATGTCTTAATTGTCAGATGTTTTTGGGTGATATGGTCAGGTAATATCCGCTGGTAAAATATGATCTGTTTCTTTTCAACTTTGAATATTTATAGTAGAATATTCAATAATTCGGCTGATTACCCATTAAGATGGGCTTTATTGCTTAATTTCGAAATCCGGCTCAGCGACCTGAAACTAGGAAGAGAAACCGGGATAGGAAAACAAGAATACATAGAAATTAACAGGTATAGAAATGAAGATTAAGGTAGGATTTGGCTTTGATGTACATCAGCTAAAGGATGGACATCCTTTTATAGTAGGGGGCGTAAATTTGGAACACCATAAAGGTGCTTTTGGTCATTCAGATGCGGATGTATTGCTGCATGCAATTTGCGATGCATTACTTGGTGCAGCAAATCTGCGCGACATCGGTTTCCATTTTAAAAATACGGATCCGCGTTGGAAAGGGATCAGCAGCCTGATCCTATTGCAGGAAAGTGTGAAACTGGTCAGGGAAAAGGGATTTGAAATTGGAAACATTGATGCGATGCTTTGCTTGGAAGCACCGAAAATTAATCCTCATATTCCATCTATGCAGCAGCACATCGCCGCAGCAATGGGAATGGATGTAGAAGACATCTCAATTAAAGCCACCACCAACGAACAAATGGGATTTATAGGAAGAGAAGAAGGGGTTGTCGCTTATGCCGTTTGCCTGATTCAAAAAGGATAAAAATAAAGCAGCCAGTAATTGAAGTTATTGGCTGCTTAAAATTAAATTACTCCTCTAAATAACCAAATCTCCCCTGGTTATAATCTGCAATAGCTTGCTGAATTTCTTCGGGTTTATTCATTAAAAACGGCCCGTAATGTGTAATGGGTTCGTTTATCGGTGCTCCGCTTAAGATCAGCACCACACTATCATGAACACCTTCTATTACAACTTCCTCGCCTTGATTTTTGAAATAAACCAATTGATCTGCTTTGGCAGTTTCCTGGTGATTCACTTTGATTTCCCCTTCAATGATCACAAAGGCAGTATTGAAATCAGCAGGGAAGTTAAAACTTGCATTTCCGCCTTTATTCAGACGAAGGTTATAGACATGCATGGGTGTAAAAGTACTTGCAGTTCCTTTAGTACCCTGATATTCACCAGCAATGACCTCCAGCAATCCTGCCTGATCAGGCAATTCATGTTTAGCAATTGAAGCCTGACTAAGTGCCTGATATTTCGGCTTGCTCATCTTGTCTTTCGCAGGTAAATTGACCCATAGCTGTACCATTTGGAAGGCACCACCCTTTTTACTAAATGCCTCTTCGTGATATTCTTTGTGTAAAATACCACTGGCTGCAGTCATCCACTGCACATCTCCAGGATAGATGACACCACTGTTTCCAGCACTATCGTGATGCGCAACAGCCCCATGATATGCAATGGTGACCGTTTCAAATCCACGATGTGGATGTACACCTACACCTCTAGGCTCATTGCGTGCAGAAAACTGGATTTTAGAATTATAGTCCAACAGGAAAAAAGGGCTCATATTGAGTTTATACCCGCTGGGAAAAAAATTATGAACCCTAAATCCGTCTCCAACCATTTGAGGTGCCGGCGGCTTCAACACCGCCGATACCTGTTTTATATTTTCATTCATTTACGTCTCCATTCTAAATTAAGATGGACGTGTTTTTTTTAAGCTTGTTTTACAAACTGTAATTCGCCTAATATTCTTACGTCCTCACTCACCATCACCCCACCAGTTTCTAATGCTGCATTCCAGGTTAAACCAAAGTCAGTTCTGTTGATTTTACCACTGATGGTAAATCCTGCTTTTGTATTTCCCCATGGATCAGTTGCAATACCACCAAATTCTACATTTAATTTGATCGGCTTAGTGATCCCTTTAACGGTTAAATCACCTTTTAAAACGTAATCACTGCCGTCTTTATCAAAAGAGCTAGATGTAAAAGTCATTTTAGGGAATTGTTCAGCATCAAAGAAATCGGCACTTTTCAAGTGGTTATCTCTGTCCGTATTTCCGGTATCAATCGAGTTTAGCTCTGCTTCAAAAGTAACTTTAGCATTTTCAAAATCATCAGCATCGGAACTTAATGATGCGGTTAAAGAATTGAAACTACCAGTTACTGTAGTGATCATTAAATGTTTTACTTTAAATTGTAATTCACTGTGGGTTGGGTCTAACGACCATTGAGTAGTTGCCATAATATTGTTGTTTTTAGATTGTCTTTATTTACAACACAAAATTACGGCCACAAAGCCAGGCATACATTGATGTATGATAAGAAATGGCTAAACTTTAAAATGCTTGTGTGCGAGGTCTTTACGAACCCTGCTCAGCGACTCAGGAGTGATGCCTAAATAGGATGCAATCATCCATTGTGGTACCCTTAGGGTGAGGTTGGGATAAAGCTGAATGAAGTTCAGGTACCTTTCTTCGGCGGTCGCACTGAGGAGCATATTGATTCTTTTATGCATGAAACGAATAGAATTGTTCAGCATGGTGTTGTTAAAATCATACATACAAGGGACATGCTTTGCCGCTCCATCAATGAAGTTCTTAGGCATAACTACAGCCAGGGTCGGCTCAATGGCATCAATGAAAAATTCTGAAGCTTCATTAAACATCCCATTCCGATCAGAAAGCCACCATTGTTCAGGGGCGAACTGAATGATATGGGTTTTACCTTTTGCATCGATTGAATAGCTGCGCAGCAAGCCGCTCAAGACAAAATAACCGTGTGGAGATACTTCTCCCTTCATCAGGATCATTTCATTTTTATCAAAGCTCTTTACTTTCAA
Organism: Pedobacter sp. PACM 27299; assembly: GCF_001412655.1. NCBI lineage: Bacteria > Pseudomonadati > Bacteroidota > Sphingobacteriia > Sphingobacteriales > Sphingobacteriaceae > Pedobacter > Pedobacter sp. PACM 27299. The sequence continues at coordinate 388,365 of NZ_CP012996.1, forward strand.
ACGGTCGGAAATTAAGTCGAATTGCTCATCTGTAATGGCAACCTTCTTCTGTAAATAGAGTTTGAACGGCTCAAGCATAGGTGATATAGATAAAATCTATTTTTTAGTAGGTTCGATATTGGAGAAGTCTACACCGCATTTGCAATTAGACGCACAGCCCCCTTTTTTAGGAGATACTGATCTGAGAATCATCCGCCCTATATAAAATATGGCAGCGATGAAAAGAATGACAACTAATATGGTTTGAATATCCATAAGTACAAAACTAGTTAAAGCCTGCATTAGGCAGGTCTGTTAAATGTAAATTTACTTTTCCATCAGGCCAACCGTTCCGCCAACCCAATCGAAATCCTGGTTATATCTCACACCAATCATTTTCCCCCGACTTAAGCGCGCAAGGCTGATGCAAAGTACAGGTTCTTTTCCTTCTGGCCAAAGATACATCAGCCTGATCTCTAATTTAATACCTCCATCAGGTGCCTGAACAACGGGTTCATAGCTTACTTTCCTTTGCAGGATCCAATTTTCAGGGTCAGAAATGTTTTCAATGTCTTTGTTTTGAACATCTATAAGAACACCCATGCCTGCAAATGAAAACAATGGTTTGAGTACATAGTTTTCTAAATCCTCAGGGATCACCTTCAAATCTTTTAAGAAATGGGTGGGAGGGACGAAGTCACTGTTTAAAAAAGGCATGGTGTATTTGCTGATCCTGTAAAACCAGTTTGGATGCGTTACCCATTCAATATCCATTCCTTCCCTTGGATCAAAACCATCCTTGAAAATAGCGGTATTCGTACCAATCTCATCGAAAATTAACCGATTATAAATTCTCTTTAAAAAGAACTTATGGCCATCTTCTAGGTAATAGAGGCGTTTTCCTTCTTTCTTAATGTCGGTAATGCTCAGCACTTTTATACCCAGATATTTTGCCGTCAGGAAAAAATCAATTGCTGTTTTCTGATGTGGCGCATCTATGTCCATCAAGGCCACTTCATGAGGTTCATGCTTGCCAACAATAACCTCTTTCAGTAACTCAAGATAACTTTGCTCATTGAGTCCGCTGAAATAAGGAGTCAATGCAGTTGATAAGTTAAAAGATTGTTGAAAGATCTTTGCTAAATGTGACTGAAAGCCATAAAGAGAAGGAAATCCTTGCAGTTCAATTAATTTTGGAATCAATTTTCCCTCCTGATCCTTACAAATGCCAAAGTCGAAGGTGAGGAAGTGAGGATGGGCATCCTCTGCAGGCACATTCCATTCTTCCGGAATTGAATGTGCTGTTAGTTTCTTAAAGTTTTCCGATTTAATCAGAGCGATGATTTCTTCTCCGGCTGCGATCAGCTGATCTTTTAAGTCTGAGGGAAGGAAAACCGGTGTTTCTGCCACCCTAAATGGGATTTCAATAAAGCCTTTTTCCAGTTCCTTCAAGAACAAATCATATTGTTCCGTCGTAAATTGTTCATTAAAAGAAGTCCGGTAGCTATTGATCATATCTTGGGTGGTTGGTCTTTGGCTGCTATTAAGGTTAACAAACGATGCTAAGCTTCTTGTAAAGCATTTAAGGCTTCATTTAAAAAGTTGGGTAAGATCAGACTTTGGGTCAGGCTGATTCTATTTGGATCGTCTACGCTATTCAGCATATCCAGATATTTTTCTTCCCCGTGGTTTTCAATAATTGCTTTTTTCTTGTCATCCTGCAGGAGGTATAGCTTCATGCCTACTGGATCCGCTTCCGGGTGAAATTGTGTCCCCACAATTTCTGGTGTAAAGCGAATAGCCATCACACAACGCTCCAGATCTACATGCGGACGTTCTTTTTCTATGGCCAAAACTTCGGCTTCATTATTAGAAAAGAAAATATCTTCCGGATTTACCACCTGCCAGTCCCTGCTGTCTACCGTATAAAAAGGATTCGGTAATCCATTAAATATAGGATCATTCTCGCCTTCTTCAGTCAGGTAAATTGGAAAGATTCCAAAAGCGGTTGAACGTCTTTTGATCACTTTTCCTACGCCAAATTTCCTGCAGGCCATTTGAAAAGAATGACAAATTAGGAAAACATGTTTCTTTTGATGTTCATTTTGCTGATTGAAAGCTTCCAATTCGTCCAATAAGGCAAAGAAATCATCTTCCCACTTTTTTCCTATGCCATCATAAGGACTTCCTGGGCCGCCACTCGAAATGTAAATGTCGTAACTGCGATCAGGGATCTCTCCTTTTAACCTCAAATCGAAAATATCAAAAGATAGGTTGATCGCCATTTCTTTCTGATAACGAAGCAAAACTTCTTGTATCCCGCGCATCCCCTGATTCGCGACTCCATTATTCATGTCAATTACAGCAACTCTAATGTTATTTTTATCCCTGGTCATATTTATCTGGCACCGATTAATGTTTGTGAGGTAATGTAATCTACCACCGATTCAAAGTTACCATTTTGTTCGTAAACAGCCAATTGCCTGTCGGCACCTGTGCCGTTAGCCAATATCGTATGCACATATTTCAGGTCTTCTCTGCAGCCCAGATCATCTACTACATCATCTACAAAATCGAGTAACTCTAATACGAGATTTCTGCAATTTACTTCCATTTCTTTTCCAAAATCGATCAGATTTCCATCGATCCCATACCTTGCTGCTCTCCATTTGTTCTCATTGATCAATGCCCTCGAATAGCTGATGAATTTCATATTTTGCAGGCGCAGCTTGTATAATTTTGCACATAATGCCTGAAATAGGGCGACAAATGCCATCGTTTCATCAATTAACATCGGACAGTCGCAGATTCGGAACTCTATGGTTTCGAAAAATGGATGTACCCGAATGTCCCACCAAATCTTTTTAGCATTGTCAATACTATTGGTTTTGATCAATAGCTTCACATAGTTATCATAGTCCTCAATACTATTGAAAATATCAGGAATCCCTGTTCTCGGAAACTTGTCAAATATTTTCGTCCGAAAAGATTTATAGCCTGTATTTCTACTTTCCCAGAAAGGGGAATTTGTAGATAATGCGAACACATGGGGTAAGAAATAACGCACTTGGTTGGCAATATGGATCGCCAATTCCCTGGATTGGAATCCCACATGCACATGTAAACCAAAGATTAAATTGGACCTGGCTGCTTCCTGCAGCTCATTTACTATCTCGCTATAGCGCGGATGCTCGGTAATCAATTGCTTTTCCCAGTGTGAAAACGGGTGTGTGCCTGCGGCACCAATCCGTAAGCCTTGTTCTCCTGCCAATTGGGATACCGTATACCGTAACTGTGAAATTTCTGCGCGTGCCTGCTCTGTGTTTTTACAAATGCCAGTGCCCACTTCCACCACTGCCTGGTGCATCTCTGCCTTGACCTGATCTTTGTGTATTTTTTGTGCCGCCTCTACAATCTTTTGATCATGAGAGGTCAATTCGCGGGTTACAGGATCGATGACCATGTATTCTTCCTCGACGCCAAGTGTGAAAATATTCATCGTTTAATTTTTAGCTGTTGGTTCTTGGTTATTTATAGCTAAATAGGGTGGAGGCTGGTATTTAGCGGTTCTTTTATTTTTTCTTCTAATGGATAATTGGCTGCTATGCTCGGTTTTTATAATTGAGCCCTCCTGATGATGCGATCCTTAATGGCCCATGACCTGGAGCATGTCAATCGATCTAATCCATACGCGATTTAAGCCTATACTTTCTCAATTAATGGAACACCAGCTGCAGAAGTGCGGATGTACTCACCCCAGGTCAGGTTGTCCTGACCATCTACCTGCGCTTTTGCGCGTTCTATAGCATACCTCGCAGAGGTTTCAACTACCCATTCAAAGTTTTCCAATCCTACACTTGATACCTCTGCATCGGGTGCCGGATTACAAAAATCAATAGCATAAGGAATCCCATCTCTCACCGCAAATTCAACCGTGTTGAAGTCATAACCCAAATATTCATTCAACTGGATCACATAATCATGAATGGTTTTCAATAACTTTTCACTCGAAGGAGGAGTATCTACGGAATACCTTAAATGCGCCGGATTTCTAGGCTCATACTGCATAATTTTTACATATTTTCCACCGATACAGTAACACCTGAAATATTCATCAAAAATGATTTCTTCCTGGAGCATCATGACTGTTTGCTTGGTTTTACTGTGTTTTTCAAAGAAATCTTCTTTGTCAGTAAGCTTATAAACTTCCTTCCAGCCGCCGCCATCGAAGGGTTTCATGTAGGCAGGGAAGCCTGTATATTGAAAAATTCCTTCCCAATCCATTGGGAAAGCGAGATTGCTGAAAGAAGCTTCAGAAGTATCTTCAGGTTGGTCGTAAGAAGGGATTAAGGCGGTTTTTGGAACAGGGATACCTAGTTTAATTGCCAGTGCATTGTTGAAAAATTTCTCATCGGCACTCCACCAGAATGGGTTATTGATGACTGCCGTTCCGGTTATTGCTGCATTTTTCATAGCGGCACGATAAAAAGGAACATCCTGAGAAATGCGGTCAATAATGACTGCATAATCTAATGGTCTGGCTTGAAAAATCTTGTCGATACTCACAAATTCAGCAATAATATCTTTTCCTTCTATTTCATTTACGCGCTTTATAAAGGCCGCAGGAAAGGATCTTTCCTGCCCGAATAAGATTCCTATTTTTTTCATTCGTTCAATGGTTTTTATAGATTTTCTACTAATGTTTTTGTTGGATACAGGTTAAATTCCATTGTTTTTTAAACAAAAAAAACAGGTTAATGTTCTGTATGATATTAGTTTATAGTTGTTGCTGAGTTTAGTTTCTTACTGTCATTTAATGAAAAATATTTGATTTCATCATGGATTACCTATGCCTCCTCATGGAATAAGCCAGGTTATAGGATCAGAGTTGCGAAATGTATGCAGGAAACATTTCCCGCCAGATCGGCCAGTCGTGGTCTGCATTTTCACGGATGTCCAGCCAGTGGTCAATTCCTTTGCCCGTTAATGTTGTCGAAAGCTTTTCATTGTCTGGTCTGCAGGGGTCTCGGTCTGTCGTTCCTAAAACAATTTTCATGTTCCATAACTCCCTATTTTGATCATGAGGTAAAAAGTCTATTGGGTTATTGAAATAAGCATCATCATTATAGAAGCCATCCAGTTGTCCCCGGATGTCAAAAATACCGCTCATGCTAAATAAATGGCTCACCAGCCAGGGATGCCGAAAAGCAAAATTTGCCGCATGATAACCACCAAAACTACATCCTGCGGTAATGATTTTTCCCTTACCGGTTTCTTGCCTGGCAATAGGGGCAAGTTCTTTTAGAATCAGCTGATCGTACCAGATATGGTTCCTGATCCGGTCCGCAGGGCTAATGTTTTTATTGTACCAGCTCAATTTGTCAATACTGTCTACACAGTAAATTTTAACCTTTCCAGCATCAACAAACTGCTCCACGGATTCCAGTAATTTGAAATCTTTAGGCTCATAATACCTCCCCATACTCGTAGGAAACAACACAATCGGGTAGCCACTTTCTCCGAAGGTCAATAGCTCAAAATCTGCGCTCAAATGCGGACTATACCATTTTTTATAAGTCTCAACCATAATACAGAAATTAGCTGCTTTAAGGTATAAAAAAGTATTTTCAAACGCAAGGCAATATTTGTATTTCTTTCTATGAATCTGGCGTTTAAGTAAAATTATTAGCAGTCTTGAGGATGTTTTAGGAAGAATAGTACCTTTGCACGCTATACCATTGCTATGTTACTTTCCAAAGTTGCCCGTACTCAGCATTCCATTAAGTCTGTCATTCTAAAAAGAGAAGTTGTGATTGATCTTTTTATCCCAAATGATTTACTTGGGAATGAAATTTTAAACTTGCTGCTTTTAAATGACGGGCAAGATGCGACATCCCTGGACCTGGAGCAGACTTTCACGGAACTTTATGATAAAAAAAGACTGGAACCTACCGTCCTGGTGGCGATCCATGCATCGGAAAACCGTACTCAAGAATACGGAGTTGCAGGTGCTCCTGATTTTCTCAACAGAGGTGCCTCTGCAGGTTTATACCGTGATTTTGTATTTACCGAATTGCTGCCTTACATTCAAGAGCAGATAGGCATGCCAATCCTTGGAAAAAAAGGGTTTGCTGGATGTTCGCTTGGCGGGATTTCAGCATTTGATATCGTCTGGAATAATGCCGAATATTTTGACCTTGCAGGCGTATTTTCTGGCGCGTTCTGGTGGCGCAAAAAAGACCTTAAAGATGGATATACAGATGAGGATCGCATTGTACATCAAATGATTAGGGAGGCAGATGGGATAGAAAAATTAGCTGTGGATCAAGCGCCTGCTGCCAGGATTCCAGAGGCCAGCAGTGTTGCTGAGGGAAATCCTGTTTCCGAAACAGGGGGCAGTCCGAAGCTTAAATTCTGGCTCATGACTGGAACGGAAGATGAAACAGCCGATAGGAATCACAACTTAATCATCGATTCCATTGATGATACGATAGATATCATTAAAGAACTGCTGAAAAAAGGATACCAGCGTCCTGAAAACATCACCTATTACGAAATGGTAGGAGGCAAGCATGATGTCGAAACATGGTCTAAAGTAATGCCGGCTTTTCTTTGCTGGGCTTTTGGTCGGAAAAACGCGCTGTAGCAATTTTTTCAATTTCATCTGAAGGGTAAATAAATACACCCTCTTTAGTCGTTAAAGACATCTTTAACATCGCTAAAGCCACATGCTCCACCTTTATACTTCTATATTTTCGTAGAGCTCCCACCATGATAGGGTTTAAAAAGCGCATCAGGCCAATCATCAATCCCTCTGTCGGGCGATGTTCCTCCCGATCGCCATCTAATACAGAAGGTCGGTAAATATGAATACTTTTGAAAGGAATACTTTGCAGATCTCGCTCTGTCTCCCCTTTAGTGCGGGAATAGAAAATACTGGAATTGGGATTAGCGCCCATAGAAGAGACCAAATGATACTGAGAAGCACCATTTGCCTCTGCAACAGCCGCCGCATCCAAAGGATATAAATAATCAATTTTCCGGTACTGCGCCACATCCGGGGTTTTACTTTTTGTGGTTCCCAGACAGCAAAACACCACATTTCCCTGAATTTCTGATCCATAATCGTTCAATCGGTCGAAATCTACCACCAACTGCTCCAGTTTAGGATGTTCGCGATTTAGTTTCTTTCTAACCAGCACCAAAACAGCCGTATAATCCGGACTATCGAGCAGTTGCATTAACAAACTCGTCCCGATTAAACCACTCGCACCAAGTATTACTGCTTTTTTCTTCATGTTGAATTTTTATAGGACAATTTCATTTTTAGCACAAACCGTTTGTTTTTTTGGAATAAGTGCCAATTGGTTTTTCTGCTGCTCCAAAGTACAAATTCCCTCCTGTAGCTGCAATAAACCTTTATAATAAAACGGTCATTGTTATGGTAATATAAAACGCGCGTTATTTTTCATTATTTGCTCTTAACTAATTGATTGATATGTCGATAATAAACTGTATCTTTGCGCAAAAATTTACACGCATTTTATGCAAAAAATAAGAAATATAGCTATCATAGCACACGTTGACCACGGCAAAACTACACTGGTTGATAAGATCTTACACTCTTGTTCAATCTTCCGTGATAACGAACAATCCGGAGATTTAATACTTGACAATAACGATTTGGAACGTGAACGTGGTATTACCATCGTTTCCAAAAACGTATCTGTGATGTACAAGGATGTAAAAATCAACATTATTGATACCCCTGGTCACGCCGATTTTGGTGGTGAAGTAGAACGTGTATTGAAAATGGCTGATGGAGTATTGTTATTGTGTGATGCTTTTGAAGGTGCAATGCCTCAAACTCGTTTCGTTACACAAAAAGCTTTAGCCCTTGGTTTAAAACCGATCGTTGTTGTAAACAAAGTAGATAAAGAAAACTGTCGTCCTGAAGAAGTTTATGAGCAAATCTTTGAATTGTTCTTCAACCTTGAGGCTACAGAAGATCAATTAGATTTCCCTGTAATCTACGGTTCATCGAAACAAGGATGGATGAGTACAGACTGGCAAAAACCTACTACTGATATCTTCGCATTATTAGATGCTGTAGTAGCTAACATTCCCCCTGCACCAACAAATGAAGGTACATTACAAATGCAGATTACCTCTTTAGATTATTCATCTTTCGTAGGTCGTATCGCAGTTGGACGTGTTCACCGCGGTTCAATTAAAGAAAACCAACCGGTTACTTTGATCAAACGTGACGGTAAAACTGTTAAATCAAGAGTAAAAGAATTATATACGTTCGAAGGTCTTGGAAAAATCCGTGCTACTGAAGTAAGATCTGGTGATATCTGCGCTGTTGTAGGTATTGAAGGATTTGATATCGGTGATACTATCGCAGATTTCGAAGCTCCAGAGCAATTGCCAGTAATTAAAATTGATGAGCCAACAATGAACATGTTGTTCACCATCAATAACTCACCATTCTTCGGTAAAGAAGGTAAATTTGTAACGTCTCAACGTATCAAAGAACGTCTTTACAAAGAAATGGAGAAAAACTTAGCCCTTAAAGTAGTGGAAACTGAATCTCCAGATGCTTACTTAGTGTATGGTAGAGGTATTCTCCATTTATCAGTATTGATCGAAACGATGCGTCGTGAAGGTTATGAGCTTCAGGTAGGTCAGCCACAGGTAATCATTAAAGAAATTGATGGTAAAAAATGTGAGCCTATTGAAACTTTAATCGTTGACGTTCCTGGTGAAGTTGCTGGTAAAGTAATTGAATTGGTAACACAACGTAAAGGTGAATTGTTGATCATGGAGCCTAAAGGAGATTTACAGCATTTAGAGTTTGAAATCCCTGCACGTGGTATCATCGGATTAAGAAATAACGTATTAACTGCCACTGGTGGTGAAGCGATTATGGCTCACCGTTTCAAAGCTTATGAGCCTTGGAAAGGTGTAATCCCTGGAAGATTAAACGGTGTATTAGTTTCAATGGAAAAAGGTAGTACTACTGCTTATTCAATTGATAAACTACAAGATCGTGGACGTTTCTTCGTTGATCCAGGTGTTGACGTTTATGAAGGTCAGATTATGGGTGAACACATCCGTGACAATGACTTAGTAGTAAACATCGTTAAAGGTAAAGCTTTAACCAACATGCGTGCTTCAGGTACTGATGATAGCAACCGTATTGCTCCGGCAATTAAGTTCTCTCTGGAAGAAGCTATGGAATACATCCAGGCTGATGAGTACATTGAAGTTACTCCATTGAGCATGCGTTTACGTAAGATTCACTTAACTGAAGCTGCACGTAAAAACAACAAAAACTAATCCGCTTCTAGCAAGATTAATATTTTGAAAAAGCCCCTGAACTTCATGTTCAGGGGCTTTTTCTATTTAGAAGTCATAAGTCTATAGGCGATCAGGTATAGCCCCTTCTTTTTTCTTAGTTTTGTGCATTATAAAACATAAATACAAGCTCAGATGGAATCATTGAAAGGAAAAAATGCAATCATTACCGGTGCCGGAAAAGGACTTGGACGTGCCGTTGCTATCGCTTTAGCACAAGAAGGTGTAAACGTAGGTTTAGCCGCAAGAACACTTGCCGATTTGGAAAAAGTTGCTGCAGAACTTGCACAATATGGTGTTAAAACGGCAATCGCAACAATGGATGTTTCCGATATCAATGGTGTAAATACCGCCGTGGAATCTTTAAAATCGGAACTGGGTGCAATTGATATCCTGATCAATAACGCCGGAATCGGTACCTTCGGATCATTCATGGAACTGGAGCCAGCGAAATGGGAAGAAATTATAAAAGTGAACCTTTTAGGTCCTTACTATGTGACACGTGCTGTACTTCCTGAAATGATCGAAAGAAAAACTGGTGATATCATCAACGTATCTTCAACCGCAGGAAAAAATGGAGCAGCAGTAACGAGTGCCTACAGTGCCTCTAAATTCGGACTAATTGGAATGTCTGAATCCTTAATGCAGGAAGGCCGTAAACACAACATTCGTGTCACTACTTTAGTGCCAAGCACAGTTGCTACAGATATGGCAATCGACCTGAAACTAACTGATGGTAACCCTGATCGCGTGATGCAGGCAGAAGATTTTGCAGAATTTGTAATAGCTCAATTGAAGCTAAACCGCAGGGTATTTGTGAAAGAAGCCGCATTGTGGTCTACTAATCCATAGTTTTCAAAAGAAACAGCACAAGGATCTTTCAAAAAGCAGATGACTAGCTTTGATCATTGGCTCAGCTATCTTTGAAAAGATCAAAAACAATATAATAAAGGGAGGAGCGAAAAGCTTTTCCCTTTTCCTGCAAAATGAAAACTTAATCGTTTGTTCGGCGATGGCGGATGTAATACTGCCCTAAGTTGACCGCAATGAAAAGATGGTTGATCACATTCGGAATAAAACCGTAGTATTTGGTAAAGATCTTGAAACGCTCTTTTAAACTCGCCATGTGTTTCTTTTTAGATATTCCCCCAACCAGATATTTGGCCACATAACTGTGCGTATTGACAATACTTGACGCATTTTTAGCCGCCCTGATGATCCAGTCAATATCTGCACTATACTTATATTGTAAATCAAAAGGTCCCGCCAGACTGCGTTTCACATAGATCGCCTGATGACTGATACACATGCCATACCTGAAACTTCTCCAGCTAAAAGTTTCCGGAGCCCGATGTCTTCTTTGTCCCAGGCTATGCCAGTTCTCATCGTACATTTCCGTCTCACCATAGTAAATGTCAGCAGCAGAAGCACTTTCAAATACCTCAGTAACTGTGACCGGAGAATAAATTTCATCACCCGAATTCATGAACAGGACATAATCCCCTGTTGCCAATGCGAGCCCTTTATTCATGGCATCATAAATTCCTTTGTCAGGCTCTGAAATAAACTGCGCCAGACGAGATTTATAATTGTAAATCGTGTCTTTGGTACCATCGGTAGAGGCACCATCAATCAAAATGTATTCAATATTCGGATAAGTCTGATTCAACACAGAAAGCATCGTGCGCTCAATATCCTTTACATTATTATAAACGATGGTGATGACACTGAGCTTTGGTTGCATAGAGTGAATTGTTTTTAATGAGGCTGTAAATTAATCAGCGATTGATACAATAATAAGTGTTTTTCTGCAATAACCGACTCCGAGAATTCAGTTAATATCGTTCTTCTGGCTTCTTTTTGAATATCAGGAGCGTTTTCATCATGGTACAACCACTCAATTCCAGTGGCGAGGTCTTCCGAAGATTTATACTCCGCTAAATACCCATTTTCAAGATGCTTCACCATGTCAGGAATGCCACCTGTTTTAAAGGCCACCACCGGAGTTGCACAAGCCAGACTCTCCATTACCGTATTCGGTAGATTGTCTTCCAGAGAAGCCGTAATAAATACGTCTGCGGCAGAGTAACATTTAGCGAGGTGACTGTCGTTACTGATCGTTCCTAAAAATGTGGTTTTGAAAGGGAATTCCGGCATATCCACATTGTCTTTATTGCCAAAAATAACCAGTTCAATATTTTCTTTTATGATTCCCGGCCTAGTAGACAGGTCGTTTAAAGCGTCAATCAAATAAGAAGTCCCCTTGTGTTTGTCATTCTTGGAAGGCATGAAACCACTCATCAGTACAAACTTATCAGGATTGATCTTTAATATTTTCTTGGCTTCCGATTTTACATAAGGCTTGAAAACCTTGGTCTCTATCGTGTTTGGGATCACAGTAACTGCTCTTGTTCCCATTAAACTGCTCAACTTTACAGAATCTGCCATCCAATGACTCGGTGCTACAATGTGAAAGTTCAATTCAGAGTAAGCTTTTTTCTTTTGTAACCAATTCCTATGAGAAAAATCATCCTTGCCGCTAAATTTCAACAGCGGACAATTACCGCATTCCTTATGGTAATTTTCACAGGAATAACGTACATGACAACCTCCTGTAAACGCATTGCTATCATGAAAAGTCCAAACCACCGGTTTCTCCAACTCATCGATCTGTGCCAGAAATTTGGGCGATAAAAATCCATGGTTGATCCAGTGGATGTGGATAATATCCGCAGATCTTACTTTAGGGTGATGAATGACAGATCTGCCAAACCATTGCAAAGAAAAAGGGGTTTTTAACGCTTTTGAGAAGGCTTTCGACAAATACCGCTCTGCCAGAATCTTCACAACAGCCACCGCTTTCTGAAATGGACTTCTGTTAAAAGCAGTGGTCAGTTTGCTTTCTTTAAACTGAAAATAAACCATCACTTCAGAATCAACATCATGCGCTTTTAATGCATCACTTAGCCTAAGACAAGCCCTTCCGGCGCCGCCATTTCCTTCGTATGTATTTAAGTGAACTACTTTCAATCTATCAAAATTAGCGGTTATTGTTAAATTCTTCTGTATTTTCGTTCCAAACTTATAAAGCCGGTTCGCCTGCCGTTAAATTTAATTTAAAAATCGAAACAATCCTAAGCTGTAAGCTCACAAATGGTATATGATGATAATATGACATTAAATTAGGACTTTGAAAACAATTAAATGAACAGGAATCAATCAAAAGATAATTATAAAAGCTAAAAATATAATATGGAAAACCTGTTAACCGACAGACAGTTTTGGGTGAATTATTGGGAAAGTAAAACCGGGTTATCGGTTAATATTCCATCAAATTATTTGTTTCATCAGGAACTCGGCGAAATTATCAACAAACAGGGCGTAAAAACGGCAATTGAACTGGGTGGCTTTCCAGGATATTATGCCGTATTTCTGAAAAAATATTTTAAGCTGGATGTCACACTGCTCGACTATTTCGTGCACCAGCCGGTGACCAATACGTTATTAGAAGCCAATCAATTGAAACCAAGCGACATCAATATTATTGAAACAGATCTGTTTAATTATCAGCCCGTGCAGGAATTTGACCTGGTCTTATCTTGTGGATTGATCGAACATTTCAACGATACCGCCGACATCATCAACCGTCACATTGCTTTTGTAAAACCTGGTGGAACCTTATTCATCACCCTCCCTAATTTTAAAGCCCTGAATGGCTGGTTCCAAAAGTCTTTCGACCGCGAAAATTACGATAAACACAACATAGATTGTATGGATCCTAAACTGCTGGCTGGCATTTGTGAACAGGCAGGCCTGGATGTCGTGCAATCCAGATATTTCGGAAATTTCAGTCTGTGGCTGGAAAATGAACAGCAAAAACCACTAAGTGTTCGTCTTTTGAAGAAAACACTTTGGTTTGCAGGAAAAATATTTACTAAAATCATTCCTTTTAACTCCAAAGTATTGTCTCCTTATATTATCTTAGAAGCAAGAAAAAAGTAAAAAGAAAATGGGACTAAGCTGGGGCTATTCACCTAAAGTTGAAAAATATATACCGCTAGGAGATTACCCGGCAGACCAGTACCTCATTATTGCACAGCAAGTCATCGAAAACCTGGGCTGGAAGCTAAGTCATGTTTCAGAATCAGGTCTTATTGCCTATACTGGGCTTTCTTTTCAATCCTATAGCGAAGAGATCTCCATCCGCATCAACTTTAACTTCGCCATTTTTAAAAGCGAATGCGTAGGTGTTCAGCTCCTGTTTAATGACTATGGAAAAAATGAAGAGAACCTTCAAAAGTTCTTCGATGAGTTTGAATATGTTCAGTTTCATCTGAAAGATGTCTGGAAAGAAAAACTCGAACAATTTCATGAACATATTGCCAGTCAGGACGACCAGTATTTCGAAAAAGCGCCCTTGGCCATCAAGAATAAGATCAAAAATGTGCTCTACCTGTTTATTCCCAGAAAGGGATATGTAGTCACACCGCTGCTTTTGATCGCTAATATTTTATACTATCTGTTGATTATACTGGTCTTCACGCTCCAGGTCATTAAATTTAAAGGAGTAAATCTAACCCCTTTTGAATGGAAGGAGGTCGGAGAAAGGATTTTTCTAAACCTCGGTGCGGACTCCAGAGATGCGGTACTAAATGGTCAGGTCTGGAGATTACTGAGCCATCAATTCATTCATTTTTCTTTTATTCACCTGTTCTGTAATATGTACGCACTCATTTATATCGGTCTCATGGTGGAGAATAAACTGGGTAGCTGGAAAACATTAGCCGTTTACCTGTTGAGCGGTATTTGTGGTGGACTGATCAGTGTAGTACACTATAAAACAGGCCTTATGGGGGGTGCATCAGGCGCGATTATGGGGATGTTCGGTGCCTTTCTGGCCTTACTACTCAGCAATGCCTTCGAGAAAAATGCCAATAGGGCACTATTAATCAGTACCCTGATCCTGACTGCTTTTATGCTGCTGAATGGATTGATGGGCAAAAAAACAGATAATTCTGCACATTTTGGGGGAGTAATATCTGGATTTGTACTTGGTTACCTCCTTTATAATCCAGTGATTTTCAAAATTAATCTGCCAGTATATTGGAGAACAGCCACTGCCTTCTTCCTGGTATTGCTATTAGGAGCAGGTGTTATGCGGTTTTCACCGATTTATCAAATCAAAGAGTATGCTAAGCTTCGCGAAAAATTGATGAGCAATGAACTGGCATTTAATGAAATCTATAGCCTCCACCAGGGAATGTCTAAAACTGAAAAGTTGGAACTGATCAAAAAATGCGTCCTGGATTCCTGGAAAAGAAACCTCGCAATAGTCAAACGCATGGAAACGATGGTATTATTAGATAAAGATAAGGCTGATCTGGAGTTTAGAACAAAAAAAGCGAAGAGAGGATATGAACTTGGAGTGATGCTCTATCAAGATTACCAATCGGATGATAGGCCTCTGAAGGCTAAAATCCAGCGGAAATTAGATGAACTGACTCATCTAAACCAGGCAGAACGAGAGGAGAGCACTGTCGAAGATTAGAACGTCTACGCACTAGCCCAAACGCTGTTTAACGTATCTTTTGATCCTTTCCCATAAACTACCTTTACGTGTAGACAAGAAGCTTTTAATGGTCTCGTAAGCGGCTTTGTTCTCCTTAATTTCCGTTGGAAAATGCTGAATCGGCTTAGGGTTAATGATCACATTATAAATATCGTTGATCCCGGAATGGATTCCGGTTCCATCATGGCCAATATTGTTCACTAATGATTGGGAAGGGTTCAAGGTTAATCCGCCTTTTAAAAAGATGGAAGCATACCATCGGATCGCCCAGGAGTTATTCTTTCCATTTTTAAAATCCTGCATCTGCTTCCAGAAGTTCATTTTATGTTCAATAGAAAACTCTGACTTCTTTTTCGCATCAAACTGACCCATTAAAGTGTCGATATTTGGTTCAAAATGCTGCCATGCACGCTCCCAGGTCGCCCATCCCCAGCTTGTCGCCGCTCGATAGAAAAATGATTCAGGAAGATTATTCTCTTTTAAAGGATACATGTAAGCCCCGATATGCATCACCTTTTCTTCTTCGCGGTAGCGGCTTAAGGCCTCATTAAAATAGGTCAGGGTAAAAGGGGAAGTGATCAGGTCATCTTCCATCACAATCACCTGCTGGTAGTCTTTTACCAGTCGGCTGACACCAGCGATGACCGAATTGGCCAGTCCCATGTTTTCCGGACGCTCAATGATTTCCACAGATTTGAACCCATCAATGCTTTTCAGCAGCTCGCGAACCTCCATCACCTTTGCCTGGTCTTCCGCGGATTTAAATCCATCAGAAAATACGAATAACCTGCTTTCTGCCGCCAGTTGATTCTGCTGCAAAAACTTAATAGTACGTTCCGTATGCTGCGGACGGTTATAAACGAATAAAGCAATAGGTGCAAAAAGCTGCATATTAGAAGATCTCGAGGTTTTGGTTTGACTTTTTAGTGAGCACAGTATAAGCGTTCCCAAATTGCTCCCGCTTATTTTTTCCTAGAATAGTACCCAAAATGTTTTTAATGCGGTGTTCCAACTCTATTTTTAAAGTAGTCAGTATAGTTTTTGGTGTTTTCTTAACTTTAAATTCGCAGAATTTAATGGTGTCAATAGGGGTAAGGGTGGTTTTGTCCGCTTCGATCACAAAACCCTCACTTTGCAGCAGAAAACGGATCAATGTTGGGGTATACATGTTGATATGGCCATAATCCAGGAAGTGTTTCATTCTTTTGTCAACGCCAAAACGGTAATCTAATGGTACCTCAATGACCACATATTTAGCCACCCTTTTTAGCTCTCTTAACAGCACTCTTTCATGCTCCACATGTTCCAGTACATGAGCAAGAATGATGAGGTCAAAGCTGTCGTCCGGATAGGGAATACTATAGCCATCGAAACGGCTGACCTCCTTTAATTTACTCAAATTGCGCTTTCTGATCAGCTCAACACCACTATCCGCTATTTCTAGCGCATAAAGCTCCGTGCCAAAGTTCCACTCGTTTAAGTAATGTAATATACTGCCATCTCCCGCACCTACTTCCAATATCTTCTTTGGCTGAATTCCCTGACACACCGCGATCAGGTTTTTTGCTTTGGATTTTGCACCAAGCATACGCCATTCTACATCGCTATCGGTGTAAAAGTCGTTGTAAGAAGCGACGATATCTTCTGTGATGATGGCCATTTGATTAGTCTTTTATACCGTCAATAATCAATGAAGAATAGCCTAGAGGCTCATTAAAGCGCTTATCGAACCTTCTGGACCTTAGAATATGGCCATCGTCGCTTTTCCAGTCTACAAAATGAAACTGCTGCTGCTCATCATAATATTCTAAAAGTTTCACTCGGAACCCTGCGTCTTCCAGTACTTTGCTTAGTTTTTTATAGTCGTATAACAACTTATGGTCATGGGAACCCTCTCCATGTCCACCAGGTTCTACCTGTTCAATATAAGCTGGATTAGGATGGAAACCATCTGGAACGGCAATTCTGATGCTGCCGCCTTTCTCCATAAATGCATAACAGTTTTTTAAAGCGATCAGGGCATCTGCATAGCTGATGTGCTCAAATACATGTTCGGCAAGAAATTTTGAGGCTTTCTTTTCGCCCAACAAGTTTTCAAAAGAACTCTTTTCCAATAAATTTAAACTCTCGATATTGGTCGGCAACCAGTTTTCATAATCGGTGTTTTCTGAACCGATAATGATGTTCAAAGGATCCGACGATTTCTTGATTTTGGACTTCAACTGCAGAAGATCCAATATGTTTTTTGGTTTTAATACGATTGATCTTACTACCTTTCTTAAGGAATTCATCTGTATAATATGTGTTTTTGTAAGATGTAACGGTCATGAAATCATGTGTCGGTTCACCTGTATGGCTTAAATTTATGTCCTGCAGTTCCATGTTAAGATGCAGGTCATTTGAGTGTCAAAGTTAAAATGTTAAACGCAAAAAGCTAATATATCCGTATAATTATTGGATCAGATAATTTCTTTAAGCTTACTTAACTCCAGAAGGCCTGTTTTTGACCTTTTCAAACAGCGTGATGAGGAATAAAGATTTGAGCATCATAATGCCTTGCTGCCTTGTTTTTGGAATGAATAAAATCATGAAATTTGAACTCGCATAGGCAATTAATGTCGCCACTGCGGCACCCATAATCCCATATTCTGGAATCCACAGGATGTTTAAAACAATGTTGATGATCGCTCCAGCACCAGTGCGAACCATGGAAAGTTTGGTATAACCTTCTGCAATGAGGAATTGTCCGCTGGCAGTACCAAGGAAAGTAAAAACCCCTGCCCAGATATGTACTGACAATACATGCGCTGCAGGCCAGTAGTCAGGAGTATACAATATTCTGTAAATAAGGGGAGAAGCAAAGGTCATGAAAAGTGCGATGCTGAGGCTGATCCAGACCATTAAATCGTACATGTTCTGCATTCTTCGCTGATACCTTTCCGGGTCATCTCTTTTTGCATTCATAATGGCTGGAAAAACGGCCGTTACAATGGCTACAGGGATAAAGTACCAGGCTTCAGAAAACTGGGCCACTGTGGCATAGATTCCTTGCTGTGCAGAACCTAAATATCCCTGGATCATCAGCGTATCTATCTTCATGTAGATGGAAATCAGGATGGCCGAAAATGCCATTGGCCAGGAATGTTTTAGTAGAAAACGTGCTAAAGGACTTTCAAACTTCCATTCAAATATAGATCCTCCTTCCTTTTGGTATATATACACATAACCAAGCGCCAATGCAATCACATCAAACAGTAAGGCAGCGATAAACCAATTCAGGCTCATGCCCAGTACAATCAATAGCAATTTGAAACCTGCAGATAACAGGTTTCCCATCACCTGCACAGCCATTATAAATTTCCCCTGGGCCCTGGACTGAAAATAACTGTCAATGATATTAAATGCCTGAACAACCCCCGTAAAACCGACCACCATAATATAAGACAATGGCGCGTCTACGGTGGTCATGTCTACCGCAAAATGATAAGCGAGATAAATCAGTGGGAGCACAGCGATACCACCAATAAGTTTCAGAGTAAAAGCTGTGCCGAGTAATTCGTTTTTCTTTTCCGGGAAACGCAGGAGCTCCCTGGTTACAAAACCGTCTAATCCCAAAGCCGCTGCGGCAATGAAAAACGTAATAAATGCAAGTGGGTAATTGTAAACTCCGAATACTTCTGGACCTAAATAATTCCCGACAGCTATGCTGGCCACTATTTTTATGCCCATACTGCCCACACGGGCAATCATCAGCCAGCCTGCATTTTTTGCGTATTTCTCTATCGCTCCCTGGTCAAAACCAGGAATACTTGGGATTTTCATGCTCGCCTGTTCTTGCTAAAATTAACTTAAGGGTGCACCAACAGGGATCGCACAATCATGACCTGGAAGGCCATGAGCCGGGTTTAATTTCGCTTCTTTCTGGTTTACAGGCGTACTTGGAGCAGTCGCCGCAGGTGCTGTCGTTTGTGGCACAGCAACAGGAGCTGAAGTTGCCGTTCCTGTACTTGGAGCCGCTGCTGCCGCACTGGCATTCAATGGTGCTCCAACTGGAAGTGCGCAGTCATGAAAAGGTTGTCCATGTGCTGGATTGTTTGCTGGTTTTTCTCCGCTGGCCATGGTTGGACTAGCCGAAGGAAGGCCGCCAGGTGTAGGAGTTACTACATTCTGACTTTGCTTAGGTTCACTGTTACAGGCAGAAAGTGCCAGAACAAAACAACTGATATAAAGGATCCTTTTCATAAGTTATACATTTATTAACCTTCTAATAGAGATAAAAGATAGGCAAAGATGTGAAATTTGTTGGGTTATCGTAGGTAGCTTTGATCAATCCTATGTAATTGTTGCAAATGGTGGTTCAGGTGAATTCTAATAAAGCGCAACCACTGAAATGCATTCAGATAACCAAACCTTGGATGCGGCATTTTCAAGCCTTTATCCGCATTTGGGAGTAGTAAAGCATCTTTTTCCAGTTGCTTTACAAAGTCGTCCATTAAAGCCACAGCCTCCGTTTTGCTGATTTTTTTCAGTCTTTCTACCAACCTTTTCGGTGCCTTATACTTTCTTCCCGGAGGAAGACTACCCATAAATAGAATCAGCTTTACAATAAAAGCAGTAGGTTTTTGCTCACCCTGACCAGTAATAGCACACGTCAATTGCTTTAAAGAAAGGATACTGGAGTCAAAAATATGAAAATACACTTCACTGTAGGACCAGCCGCCAATAGCAGGCGTTTCGAGAAAACGATCTTCTTCCAGCTCCTTTAGTTTATTTTGATAAGCCAACACGATTTGCTGGATCTTTTTATAGTCTTTGCCAGTACTCATTTGTTCTAATTTTGTTTAGCCATAAAGTCGATGAAAGCTGATTTGTCGGTCGGGAAGCGGAATAAATTGCCGATTTTCATGGCATTCCTTTTATCCGAAATGAAAGGATAAATATATTTTGCCAATTCCAATTGGTCTCCGCCAAATTTTAATACCCTCACCAAATCATAAGCCTGGTCTGAAGTTATCCATGAACTCTTCAAAGCTATTTTTATCAATTTTACCTGACCATCAGCCCAGGTTTCTTTGCTGATCATAGACAGCAATTGCTTGAATTCATCAGCATTCATGATTTCAGGTCTGTCATCTATTTGCCCAGGCCCAGGTCGGTCACTAAAAATTGCTCGATCCCAGTTGTCCAATGCGTACTGGCCACGGTCGTATAAATTTAAAGTGCTGATGTTTCTCCAACCCCCACGACTGGTGTAACCGGCCAGTAAGCGGGCATTCATCGGTAAATTGATACGTCTGCGGAAGACCTCCGCATTGTCTTTCATCACGACTACCGTAGGAGCGCTATTGCGGATTTCATAAAAACGGAATCGTCCTTTTGAAGATCCGGCAAATTCATCATCTACATAAACGACGTAATTTCCCCGTTCTGGAATTTCTATGAATAACTCGGAAGTACTGCGCGTATTTTGTGCAAAAATAAAGCTGCTCTGCAAGAACAGCACAAAGAGAAATAGTAGTTTTTTCATAGGGTTTGAAGGATGGGTTTTAAGGCTTTCCCTGATAAGAATAAGCAATTAAAAATGATTTAACAATTCTTCCAGGTGATTAATCTGCCAGGCTACGTCCTGCGGCTTTTCCTTGCGTAATGGATTAAAAAAGATCGCCTGAATTCCGAAATCCTGTGCTCCGCGAATATCCGCCTCCAGACTGTCGCCAATCATGATGCTTTCCGGTTTTGTCGCTTTCGCCTTTGCCAATGCATATTCAAATATGGCTTTGTCGGGTTTATTCACCCCCACATCCTCAGAAATGATCACATTTGAAAAATATGGATTTAAACCGGATTTGTCCATTTTCGTCAGGGTACTCTCTTTAAACCCGTTAGAAATGATATGTAGTGTGTACTTCTCCTTCAGATAGGTCAATACCTTTTTCGAACCTTCAAATAAGTTGGTTCTAATAGGGGTTAAACGTACATAGTCTTCTTCAAACTGCAAAGGAATTAGTTCTGGTGAGACGCCCAGCTGTGTAAAAGTTTTGCTGAAACGTTCAGATCTCAGGGTTTCTTTGGTGATCTTTCCTAAATGATATTCTGCCCATAATAAATGGTTGTTCTCAGTGTAAGTTGCAATGAAGGCTTCCGGGGATGCCAGTCCTAATGCCGCAAGTTCATAGTGATGGTACAATTCCATCAATGTTTCCTCGGCATTTTTATCAAAATCCCAAATCGTATGGTCTAAATCGAAGAAAATATGTTTAATCATGCTACTGTTCCGTTATACTGATCATCAATAATGTATAGTAATGCTGATGAGCATTGCAAAGATAACAACAACCAGAACTTTTAAGTATCTAAGTAATTTTGTCGCTATGGTATATTGCCGATGTGCGTTTTCTGGGGTAACAGAAGTTAAATAATTGAAATAATGAGGAAAATTGTTGACTATCGTCAGTAAAATATAAAGAGCAGTGGCCACCATCGGCAGACTATATATGTCTGATCGGTGGCCAAAACTATTCGGCGCTCCTGAAAAATTAAAGTGAACAGGGAGGTATTCCGGCAATCCCGCATATTGAAAATACACACATAACCATAGACTCATCAGCAGAAAAAAGCCTATTCCTTCAATTATTTTATCAAATAAAGAGAGCTTTAGCTTAATTAGGGGTCTTTTGAAGCTGGTCATGGTGCGCTGGACATGGCTGATTACTGTTTTACGCCGTAAGCAAGATCTCCTGCGTCGCCTAATCCAGGTACAATATAAGACTTACTGGTCATTTCTTCATCAATAGCACCAAACCATAATTTTGCCTTAGGTAGATTGGCCCTCAGGTGGTTGATGCCTTCTGTACTGGCGATGGCGCATACAATATGCAGTTCTTTAATGCGGTATCGGTTCAACAATTCTTTACAGCAAAGCACCATACTCAGACCTGTCGCCAGCATTGGGTCTGCTATAATCACCACTTTATCGTTCAAATCCGGCGAATAGATATTCTCTACCTCCACTATAAAATTACCATTTTTATGAACTTTCCGGTAAGCAGTGATAAAAGCTGATTCTGCCTGATCAAAAACATTCAATAAGCCTTGATGCAAGGGGATTCCGGCCCTTAAAATGGTTGCCAATACAGGCTGTTCCACCAGGCAGGCAGTTTTTGCCATCCCTAGCGGTGTTTGTGTTTCCTTTCGCTCATACTCCAGTGTCTTGCTGATTTCATAAGCGAAAAACTCACCCATCCGCTCCATATTTTTACGGAAACGCATGGTGTCTTTCTGAATGTTTTCATCACGAAGTTCGGCAAGGAAAACGTTAGCAATGGAGTCGATTTTGTCTAGGTTAAAAATCATCGGGCTGGGAATTAAAATTAGGAGAATAAACAAGTAGGAACATGAAAAAGAACTGAAAATGAGGAGCAAAAGTTGAACGGCTCCGCATGAAAAGATACAATGAAAATTAAAAACTATCAATAGCGATCAGCAACTATCAATTACGCAAGGGCGATTACTTTGTGCTGCCAAAGGCTGTAAAAACTGCCATCTACAAATTTCACATGGTCCATCAGTTCATTTAGTAACAGCATAGGGTCTTTATTAGTTTTCTTTCCACCGGCAATTCCGGCGAAACTTACAGCAAAAGGAAATATTTTCAATTGAGACTGTTTCTCCATTTGTAAGTCATACCAGAAAAAGGGGCTGCAGGTGCCTGCTCTAAAACCTGGTGTATCGGAATAATACATGCTGTAATCCTGGGCTACATTTTTGGCGGAAAGTTGGATATAACTCTTCGGTAGGTTCAGTTTCTCCTGCCAGTTGATACGCCGCTGTGTATTTGGCAATAGGAATTCTGGCGGAGCAGCATGGCCATCTTTCTCCATCTTTTTAATCAACTGACGGATTTTAGTCAGCTGTTCTTCTTTTATTTTTCCACCAAACTGCTCCTTTATCTTATGATTAATGAAGCTAAAAGCCTTTTTCAGTGGCCTGACCAGCGATTGATGTTCCGGGTTCAGCGAATAAGCAACCTTAAAGCTAAAATTCCTTCTTGGGAATTTTAGTGATGGAAAGTGCTGATGTAAGATGTTTTTTAAAATGATCGCCCATTCATCAATTACCGGGATTTCTAAAAGTCCCAATTTATACTGCAGACTTAAACGCGCCCGATAACCCTGGTCTTTCCGGTCGTCAAAGGGCAGGTATTCTTCATATCTGCTCAGAAAATAAAAGGCAGCAGAAAAAGGGTCAAAAGGTAAAGTGCTACCTTCTACGGCAAATGGAACCTGGTTTTCTCCAAATACAGTGGTGTTAATTTTTTGGCGCCTGATGGAGCGGTCGGTCAATAGACCTGCGCTCTTAAAAAATAAGCTGTTTGGAATGGGATGCTTCCCATAAGAAATTTTAGGGCCTTCCGCCTGGGAAAATTCCGCTAAACTTTTCGGATATTCCAGCTCCAGTCCTAAAATCCCGCTAAACATGAAATTGAAAATGTATTTGATCCGGGGGCTAACCAATGGGGCATAAACCTGAAGCTTCATAGGGTGTAATTTTAAATATAATTTATCACCTGGATTCTGGTCATCAGGAATCCGCAGCAGGCAAATACCTTTTAACATTACTTATACATTTTAAATTCCAAATTGTTTGACGCGCAGTTGTGTTTTTACATGAGGTATGTTGCTGTGAATTAATGTCTTAAAATCAAAGCTTGACAGATGATTCAAGCTGTCAGAGCAAGGGCAAATCTCCACAGGAATAGCGATCGCTTCCCTTATCCAAGCAAATAATTCCTTATCTTTACATCTTTCGAACTCAACATCAAGATAAATAAGGAAATCTGCACATGAAGTTTCAGCTCGTATCAGACTATAAGCCAACAGGAGACCAACCCAATGCCATTAGGCAATTGGTAGATGGAGTGAATAACGAAGAAAATTACCAGACACTTTTGGGCGTAACAGGATCGGGTAAAACCTTTACGATTGCCAATGTGATCGAGCAAACTCAAAAGCCAACGTTGATTTTAAGTCATAATAAAACATTGGCCGCACAGCTTTACGGAGAATTTAAACAGTTCTTTCCGGAAAATGCGGTCAATTATTTTGTTTCCTATTACGATTATTACCAGCCTGAGGCATTTATGCCCAGCACAAATACCTATATAGAAAAAGACCTGAGCATCAATGAAGAAATAGAAAAACTTAGATTACGGACCACCTCCGCTTTAATGTCCGGACGTAGAGACGTGATCGTAGTTTCCTCCATTTCCTGCATTTATGGTATGGGAAATCCAGAAGATTTCTCCAGATCGGTATTCCGATTCTCTGTGGGCACCAGAATTTCCAGAAATAGCTTCTTACACAGCCTGGTGGAAATTTTATATGCCAGAACAACCACCGAATTTAAAAGAGGTACCTTCCGTGTCAAAGGTGATACTGTAGATATTTTTCCTGCTTACCTCGATGAAGCCTACCGCGTTTCCTTTTTCGGTGATGACATTGAAGAATTGAGCCTGATTGATCCGGTAACCGGAAAAACATTGGATAAGATGGAAGATATGGCCGTTTATCCCGCCAATCTTTTCGTGACGCCAAAAGACCGTTTTACCTCCTCCATCTGGGGAATTCAGGAAGAACTGGAAGTCCGTAAGACACAGCTGATCAATGATGGCCACCTGTTAGAAGCAAAAAGGCTGGAAGAAAGAGTCACATTCGACATAGAAATGATGAAAGAACTCGGTTACTGTTCAGGAAT
The DNA here is from genome assembly GCF_001412655.1 of Pedobacter sp. PACM 27299. Taxonomy (NCBI): domain Bacteria; kingdom Pseudomonadati; phylum Bacteroidota; class Sphingobacteriia; order Sphingobacteriales; family Sphingobacteriaceae; genus Pedobacter; species Pedobacter sp. PACM 27299. The sequence continues at coordinate 413,026 of NZ_CP012996.1, forward strand.
TGAGAATTATTCGAGATTCTTTGACGGACGTTCTCCAGGAATGAGACCCTTCTGTTTGCTGGATTACTTCGCGGATGATTACTTAATGGTAATCGATGAGAGCCATGTGACGGTCCCTCAAATTCGCGCGATGTACGGCGGCGATAGGTCCCGTAAGATGTCGCTGGTAGAATATGGTTTTCGCCTGCCTTCCGCATTGGACAACAGGCCATTGAATTTTGATGAATTTGAAAACCTTGCGCCTCAAACGATCTACGTAAGTGCAACCCCCGCTGATTATGAATTGCAGAAAACTGAAGGGGTGGTGATTGAACAGGTGATTCGTCCTACTGGACTATTAGACCCATTAATTCAGGTGAAACCAGCAGTCAACCAGGTGGATGATCTGCTCGACGAGATCGATAAAACCATTAAAATGGGCGATAGGGTGCTGGTGACCACACTGACCAAAAGAATGGCAGAGGAACTCACCAAATATATGGACCGCCTAAATATCAAATGCCGTTACATCCACTCCGAAGTGAAAACTTTGGAAAGGGTAGAGATCCTGCGTGGTCTTCGCCTGGGAGAATTTGACGTATTGATCGGGATCAACTTACTAAGAGAAGGACTGGATTTACCGGAAGTATCTTTAGTGGCGATCTTAGATGCGGATAAAGAAGGTTTCTTACGCTCTGATCGTGCATTGATCCAAACCATCGGCAGGGCGGCACGTAACGACAGAGGGAGGGTAATCATGTATGCAGATCGCATCACTGACTCTATGGAAAGAACAATCAGTGAAACCAACAGACGCCGCGACCGACAAATTGCCTATAACCTCGAACACGGCATCACGCCAAAAACTGTCGGCAAAAGCAGGGAAGCAATCCTGGAGCAAACCTCCGTACTGGACTTCTCCGGAAATGCTACAAGAGCAAAAGCGTATGTGGAAGTAGATGAAGTGAGTATGGCCGCAGATCCGATTGTTCAGTTTATGAGCAAAGCTGAAATGCAGAAATCAATTGATAAAACGCGTAAAGATATGGCCAAAGCAGCCAAAGAAATGGACTTCCTCATGGCTGCAAGGCTTCGTGATGAGATGTTTGCCATGGAAAAAGTATTTGAAGAAAGATTTAGTAAATCAGCAACTGCTGATCATTTAAAATAACAATGGACGGAAAAAATAGAAAAGACGTATATCCAGGATTGGAAGTAGAGATTATCCTTAAAAAGGACCAGAGAACAGGAAAATTAACAAGAGGAATTGTAGCCAACCTGCTCACTTCATCGGCCTTCCATTCCAGAGGAATAAAAGTGCGTTTGGAAGATGGACAAGTAGGTCGTGTCGCGGAAATCATAGAAGATTAGGCCTCTATTGTAATGAAAAAGCAATAATCTACGGAATTTTGTAATAATGAAATCCCAATTCCGTCTATATTTGTAAACATTAATTTAACACAATGGCATTTTTAAAATTTATTGTAGTCACCTTTTTAGTACTGTATCTCCTGCGCTTAATTTTGCGCCTGGTATTTCCTATGGTATTGAAAAGTATGTTTAGCAAGGTACAGCGCCAGGCTGAAAACCAAGCCAGACAAGCTCAAGGCCAGGCCAGACAGCAAGACAGCAAGCCGGAGGGCGCAATTACTATCGATTATATGCCACCGCAAACTAAAGGTGGTAAAACAGACAAACTCGGAGATTTCGTAGATTACGAAGAAGTGAAATAAACTATTTTAGGCTAATCGATAAATTTCCTTCCTAATCTGTATCAATTTTATATTTTTGGGGTTAGTTTAAATCTTAAACAAACCTTAATGAATAATTGGTTAAAAGCGAATGGCATCCACCTGGCCATCATTGGATTTTTTGTGATCATCTGTTTTGTCTATTTCAGTCCTGTTATGCAAGGAAAAGCTCCTGCACAAAGTGACGTCATCCAGGCAAAAGCTACTGCTAAAGAAATTATGGATTACAAGGCTAAAGACGGCAAAGGCCCTCTTTGGACGAATCAAATGTTTGGCGGTATGCCTGCGTATCAGATTTGGGTGCAGCACCCAATGAACGTAGGAACTTATGTGATCTCTACAATTAAAGCAGTTTTCCCTGACCCTGTAGATGCAGTATTGCTGTACCTGGTAGGTGCATACCTGCTGTTTTGCGTGCTTCGGGTAAATCCATGGCTCGCCGCAGTTGGCGCAATTGCATTCGCCTTTACCTCCTATAACTTTATTATTATCGCCGCAGGGCACAGCAATAAGGCATTAGCCATCGCTTTTATTGCCCCGATTATTGCCGGCGTTATCCTCACCCTAAGAGGGAAATATTGGCTGGGAGGAAGTTTAACCGCTTTGTTCCTGGCGCTGGAAATCAGAGCGAACCACATCCAGATGACTTATTACCTGATGATTGCGCTATTGATCTTCATCGGTATCGAAGTTTATCATGCGGTAAAAGAAAAGAAATTGGCTGCTTTTGGAAAGTCCATGACTTTCTTAGGACTGGCATTGCTAGTCTCTTTAATGGTAAATGCGGGTAAACTCTGGACTACTTATGAATATGGTTTAGAGTCTAACCGTGGAAAATCTAACATCACTACCGATAAGTCAGAAGAGAAAAATGGCTTGTCAAAAGAGTATGCATACGGATGGAGCCAGGGTGTAGGCGAAAGCTTAACCTTCCTGATTCCGAACCTGTATGGTGGCGCAACGAGCATCGACCATATCGTGAAACCAGAAAGCCATACCTTTAAAGCATTACAAGCAGTAACCGGTGGAGATCCTACCCAGGCGATTCAGCAATTGGCCGGACAAATCGGTTTGCAGCAATACTGGGGTGAAAAACCAGGTACTTCTGGCCCTTATTACTTCGGTGCCATCATCTGTTTCCTATTCGTTTTCGGTCTTCTAATCGTGAGAAGCAGATTGAAATGGTGGATCGTAGGTACTACAGTGCTATTTATGCTCCTTTCTTTCGGTAAAAATGCACCATTCGTATCCGACTTATTCTTTGAATATTTCCCAATGTACAACAAGTTCAGAGCAGTAGAATCTATTCTGGCACTAGTTGGATTAATGGTACCAATACTGGCGGTTCTAGCGATCAAAGAAGCACAGGAAAGTAGCTACGATCCAAAAAAACTGACTCAAAAATTAACAATCGCTGCGGGAATTACTGGTGGTCTTAGCTTATTGGTGGCCATTATGCCTACCGCTTTCTTTAGCTTCACCTCATCTATGCATCCTCAAATGCTGCAGGCATTGACGCAGATGCTGGACAATAACAGCGGTGTAGCACAAAGTATTACCAATGCCTTAATCAGCGACCGTGCAGATATCGCACGCGCAGATGCCTTACGTTCTTTAGTGTTCATCGCCATTGGTTATGCGCTGGTATGGGCATTCATCAATAAAAAACTGAATGCACAAACTGCCATCATTATCCTTGGTCTAGCGACCTTAATAGACCTTTGGCAAGTAGATCGTCGTTATTTAAACAACAGCAATTTCGCCAGCAAAAGTGATCTAACCAATCATTTCCAGCCTCGTGATGTGGATACGTTTATCATGTCGGATAAAGATCCTAACTATAGGGTACTGGATCTGTCGATCTCTACCTTCTCTGATGCGAGTGCTTCTCAATTCCATAAAACTATCGGCGGTTATCATGCCGCTAAACTGAAACGTTACCAGGAATTGATTGACAGCCAGCTTTCTAAAAGCGTGAATCAGGACGTGCTGGATATGTTAAATACGAAATATATCATCACTCAGGATCCAAAAAATGGTTCTTATAAAATGCAGCGCAATCCGACAGCTGCAGGTAACGCCTGGATCGTTCAGAATGTGCAGTTTGCCAAAGATGCCGATGAGGAAATGAAAGCAATCAGTAGCTTCGATCCTAAGAAAGAAGCGATCGTAGATGTACAATACAAACATTTAATCGATACTAAACGCCTGGGTGCAGATCCTTCCGCATTCATTAAATTAGATAGCTACCACCCGGATCACCTGGTGTACTCTTACAGCGCACCAAGAGATGCAATCGCTGTATTCTCCGAAATCTATTACGATAAAGGATGGAATATGTATGTAGATGGGGTTAAAAAACCATATTTCAGAGCAGATTACGTACTTCGTGCAGCACAGCTGGAAGCAGGAAATCATAAAGTAGAATTTAAGTTTGAGCCAGTTTCTTACTACATGGGCGAAAACATCTCCTTAGTAGGTTCAATCTTACTGATTGCAGGTTTAGGTTTTGCCTTCTACTCGGAAAATAAAAAGAAAAAAGCAGCTTAATGCTTTTGAAATATAATAGAAAGGCCTGAAGTTGAAAAACCTCAGGCCTTTCTCGTATAACAGGATTTTTTATCCCTGCCTTATGTGGCTTTATCATTTTCAGAAGCCTAACCGGATCACACGAAATACAACTTGCTCAATAAATAACGATTTCTTAACCTGCTGTTTATCTTAGTATTGCATTTTTGTGTCATAAACTGTTAAACATGATGCAGGAATTGTTATTGATCATTTGTTTAGTCGTTGGGCTCGCTTTCTTTTTCAGCCCTTACGAACTCTGGCTGGAGGAAGATGATGTCTAAAAGAGCAGTGGATATCGTAGTCATCTCCGACGTTCACCTTGGAACCTATGGCTGCCAGGCCAAAGAACTCTTAAAATACCTGAAAAGTATCAAACCCAATCAGATTATTCTCAATGGTGATATCATTGACATCTGGCAATTTAGTAAACGCTACTGGCCGGAAACACACATGAAAGTGTTGCGTAAGCTCATGAAATTTGTGGTAGAAGGCGTTCCGGTATATTACCTGACCGGCAACCATGATGAGCTGCTGCGCAAGTTTGCCGATATACACATGGGTGCTTTCCACCTCCAAAATAAGCTGGTTCTAGAGCTGGACGGTAAAAAAGCATGGTTCTTTCATGGCGATATTTTCGATGTGACCATGCAGCATTCCAAATGGCTTGCCAAACTAGGCGCTGTCGGTTACGACTCCCTCATTCTCATCAACAGCCTTGCCAATTGGTTCCTCGGACTTTTCGGTAAAGAGAAAATGAGCTTTTCCAAAAAAATTAAAGCAGCCTTTAAAGATGCCGTTAAATTCATCAATAGCTTTGAAAATACAGCCGCAGATCTCGCCATCGAAAATGGCTATCAATACGTAGTCTGCGGACATATCCACCAACCTGAAATGAGAACCATTGCCAATGAATCCGGTGAAGTATTGTACTTAAACAGTGGAGATTGGGTGGAAAACCTGACCGCCCTGGAATACCAGGATAAAGCATGGAAGATTTTCAAATATGACCCAAAAGACTTTGAAAAAGAAGAACTCGAAGAGGGCGAATTGTCCGATAGCGAAGACCTTCACAGCAAACTGGATATCAATGTGCTGCTTCAAAAGATTAAATTAGAAATTGTCTAAAGCGTAAAAATTGTAGATATTCGGTGCGGATGAAAATACTATACGCTATTCAGGGTACAGGAAATGGACATATTAGCAGAGCAAGGGAAATCGTTCCACTATTGCAGCAATATGGAGACGTAGATTTACTGATCAGCGGTACCCAGGCAGATGTTCAATTGGTGCAGAAAGTCAAGTACCAGCTTCATGGATTCAGTTTTGTTTTTGGAAAAAAAGGTGGCGTGAACCACTATGAAACCTGGAAAACGATGAACCTTCCACGTTTCGTGAAAGACATGAAGACCATTCCCTTAAAAGATTACAACCTGATCCTGAATGATTTTGAGCCGGTAACGGCATGGGCTTGCCGCATGCAGGGATTGGAAAGCGTAGGCTTAAGTCACCAGGCCTCTTTCCAATCCAGAAAAGTACCAAAACCCATTAGTATCGACTGGGCGCAGCTGGTAATGAAGTATTATGCACCAGCCACGCATTATGTAGGTTTCCATTTTGAACGATACGACGATTTTATTTATACCCCGGTCATCCGCTCCGAAATCCGAAATATGAAGGTCAGTAATCTTGGCCATTATACGGTTTACCTGCCTGCAATCGACGATAAATACCTGGTGCCTATTCTTAAACAGATTCCCCAGGTGAAATGGCAGGTGTTTTCTAAACACACCAGATTCAGCTATATCGATGGCAACGTAGAAGTGTATCCAATCAATAACGAGCTGTTCAATACAAGCCTGGCCTCCTGCGAAGGATTGTTTACCGGTGGCGGCTTTGAAGGCCCTGCAGAAGCATTATTTCTGGGAAAAAAGCTGCTGGTTGCCCCGATGAAATTTCAGTACGAACAGCAGTGTAATGCCTTCGCATTGAAGAAATTCGGGCTCCCTGTCATCTGGGCAAGTAATAAGAACTGGCTGCCGATCATCAAAGACTGGGTGCAGAACCCTCAGGAACACCAGTTCCAGTTCCCTGATGAAACCGCTGCGGTAATTGAGAAAGTAGTGAAGGATTTTGCCAGATAATTTGCTTTACTTTGCCTTAATATACAGGCATGATCAATCAATTTAGAAATTTAAACCCTATAAACCTGCTCCTGTTATTCGCATATACTTTTTTTATGCGCATGGCGATTTTTGCAGACCCGCCAGAACACCTGAATTTTGAATTCCTGGAACCTTATACCAAGTTTTTTATTCAGATTCCCGTTCAAAATAGCTTTTCGCCTATAGGAAACGCATTTTTTGCCGCAATCATTATCTATGTTCAGGCGATTTTATTCAATAGGGTAGTCAATAATCATGGCTTATTGAACAAGCCGAATTTCTTGCCAGCCTTGATGTATGTGACTGCTTCAGGTCTGTTCATGCCCTTTCTGGTGCTGAGCCCAACCCTAATCTGTAACTTTATACTGATCTGGATCATGGACAAATTGCTGAAAGTAGGCAAGTCCTCCAATGCCCTGATGATCATGTTTGATATCGGCATGCTGATCGCAATCGGTACCCTGATTTACTTCCCTTTTATTGTGATGCTGGTGATGATCTGGTTTACACTCTTATTATACCGTTCCTTTAACGGTAAGGAGTGGATTGCCGGTTTGGTTGGCTTTTTAACGATATTTTTCTTCGTCTGGGTCTTCTATTATTGGAATGACAGCCTCTCGATGTTCTACAAAATCTGGCTGCCATTGGGTAATAAATTCCCTTCGGTTTTCAAGATCAATTACAACGATTACCTCGTACTGGTGCCGGTATTGGTGATGATGGTACTGGCGATGATCCAGCTGCGGGAAAACTTTTTCAGGAGCTTCATCAGTACGAGAAAAGCCTTCCAGATGTTATTCATTATGTTCGTGGTCGCCATCCTCAGCTTTTATACGAAACCGGATTTCAGACTTTATCATTTCCTGCTCTGCGTGCCTCCAGGGTCGGTATTACTAGCCTATTATTTTTCTAACGCCAAAAAGCGCTGGTTTTATGAGAGCTTATTCCTGATTCTGGTTTTAGCAATCCAGTACTTTTTGTTTGTTTAACTTTTTTTAACAATTTGGTCCCTTGAAACTTGCTAAAGATTAATAGCTTTGTGCCATGAGGGTTGGAGATGTATAATCTTGTTATAGATATCGGTAATACAAACAGCAAAATTGCTGTTTTGGATGACAGAGTGATTGTTCATAGCCAGGCATTTAAACAGCTTGATCCGAAGGTGTTAATGGGTGTAATCCAGAAATACCATGTTACCTGCAGTACCATCTCCAGTGTCGGACCAGAATTAGAAGAGGTAATTACCCTATTGAAAAATAATACGGTTTACATCCCTTTTTCGACCGCTGTAAATACCGGAATAAAGAATTATTATCAAACATTAGCCACACTGGGATTGGATCGATGGGCAAAAATTATTGCCGCGAACCATTACTTTAAAGGTAAAAATTGTTTCATAATAGATGCAGGTACCTGTATTACCTACGACCTGCTGAATGCCCAAAGTGAATATTTTGGAGGCAGCATCAGCTTAGGAATAGACATGCGCTTCCAGGCATTAAACCATTATACCGGGCGTTTGCCATTGGTAGCATGGGACCGGGAAGCAGGAACAGTGCCGGATGGTACTGATACCACCACCGCCATTCAAAATGGGGTTTTACAAGGCGTAATTAACGAAGTGGAGGGCTTTATCGCTCAACACACTAATAAAAATAAAGACCTTACGGTACTGATAACAGGAGGTAATGCTGAATTTTTGCTGAAACAATTAAAAAACAGCATCTTTGCGCCTCAAATTATTCACGATCCGTATTTGGTTATAAAAGGATTAAATGAAGTCATTGCTTTCGAATATGTACAAAAAAATTAATTATATAGCAGCAGTTTTGGTGTTGTTTACCGGCATCACTGCCCAGGCACAGGTTACCTCGCAATCTCCATATTCCAGATATGGTCTTGGGAATGTGAAAGAATTGGTGCTTCCTCAGTTAAGAGCGATGGGTGGAATTTCTGCCGGTGTATATAAACCGAATGGTTACAACAATATCAATATGCAGAATCCAGCTTCTTATGCCGGAATTTCAATGACTACTGCTGATATGGGCCTATCCGGTACCTTTACTAAATTGAGCACAGGCAGCCTTTCTGAAAAAGATTTTAATGGTTCTTTAAATCACATCGCCTTCGCATTCCCGCTGATTCAAGGAAAAACAGGCTTGAGCTTTGGTTTAATGCCATATACACAAGTTGGTTATGATTATCAGACGGTAAGCAGAGTGGATACCACTAATGCCATCAATAGATTTACAGGACAAGGCGGTCTTTCGAAAGCTTATTTAGGTATTGGTCAGGCAATTGGTGACAATTTCAGGATTGGTGCCAATGTGGAATACATCTTCGGTGATGTAGAAAATAGCAGCTCTTACGAATTGCAAAGAGTCAATGCCTTGTATACCAGAATTCAGGATAAAAATAGCGTTGGCGGTGTAAGTTTCTCTTACGGTGCTCAATATGAAATTAAATTAGGCGGTAAAAAGAGAATTACCCTGGGATACTCCGGATCTGCTTCTTCTAACATCAACTCTACCAAAACTTACGTAGCTTCTCAGTTCATCAGAACAGCGACAGGTGAAGATACCGGTGTTTCTGATACCACTTCCTTCATTGATGGCGGAAAATCAAGCCTAAAACTTCCATTAACACATAACTTTGGATTTACTGTTCAAAAAGACAATAAATGGTTGATCGGTGCCGATTATAGAATGGGTGGCTGGAAAAAATTAACAATTGGTGGTGTAAATCAAGGTTTACAAGATAGCTGGGGTTTCTCAGCAGGTGGTCAGTTCACTCCTGATATCACTTCAATCAACAACTATTTCGACCGTATAGATTACCGTGTAGGTTATACTTACGATAAAACATACATCCAGAGAGGTGGTCAGGACATTAAACAGCAAGCCATTACTTTCGGTTTAGGATTGCCACTGGCTTCCAGCAGATACTCGATTTACAAAATGAACTTTACTACGGAAATCGGAAAAAGAGGTTCACTGATGAATGGATTAGTAAAAGAGAATTACATCAATTTCCATCTTGCATTTACGCTTAATGATACCTGGTTCATTAAAAACAAGCTTTATTAAGCGAGGTATGAAATCCTTAAGCATACCCACTGGTTTGGCTATATTGTGCTTATTCCAGCTTTGCTTGAGTTCCTGTGGGGAAGACGACTTGAAAAAAGCCGCCCCACTTTCAAAAAAAGACTTGGTGCTCAACCGCGATCGTACCATCGACGTGGAGATCACTTATAGTGATTCCTCCAAAGTGAAAGGGATCGGTAAGGCACCCATCATGGATAAAATTACCCCTGCAAGCGGCGCAACCTATCAGGAGATGCCTAAAGGAGTGAAAATAAACTTCATGAATGACAGCCTAAAGGTCAAAGGCTCCATCACTTCCGATTATGCCATCTCCAAAGACACCGAAAAACTCGTGATCTTTAAACGAAATGTGGTCGTTGTCGACGAACAGCTGACTTTCAATACCGAAGAATTAACCTGGGATCAAAATAAAAAGATGTTTTACTCGCCGCAAGGCGTCATCACGAAACCCGATGGTACGGTCATCAATGCCGTAAACTTCAGCGCAAAGCAGGATTTCAGCGTTTTCAACTTCGAACAAGGCTTTGGAGAGACTTATGTAGACAAAAATTTCGGCGAATAATCAGCGGTTTTAAAAGCGCATATTTCCTTAATTTTTAAATACTTAATCAAAAACAATTTTATATTTTCTTTTTTTCCCAAAAGTTGTATCTTGCGCCCTCTTAAAAAGGATTTATAAATAAGAATATTATGGGATTAATGACATTTTTGCGGAATCGCGCAGGGTACATTTTGATCGGTGCCATCGGTTTTGCAATTGTTGCATTTTTAGTTGGTGATGCAGTTAACGTAGGTAAGCCTTTTTGGGCCGAATCTCAAAAGGTTGTAGGATCGATTGACGGTGAAGATATTAGCATTGATACTTTTGGTCCTAAAGTAGACCAGAGTTTAGCGCAGTTTAAACAACAATATGGTGGCTCAGGCAATGCCCAGATGCAGGCAATGGCAGTAGACAACGTTTGGAACGGTGAAATTGCAACGGTTCTTTTAGGTAAAGAATACAACCGCCTGGGTTTAACGATCTCTGGTGATGAATTATTTGATTTATTGCAAGGTAAAAACCCAAGCCCACTGATCGTTCAGTACTTCGGTAACCCGCAAACAGGTCAGGTAAACCGCGCTGAAGTGATCGCCTCATTAAAACAGCAAGCAAAAAATCCTCAATTGAAACAACAATGGGATATGTTGCAGGCGGAAATCGAAAAACAAGCTTTACAACAAAAATATGCGAACCTGGTTCGTAATTCAGTATATGTAACCACGCTGGAAGCAAATGATGAATACATCAACCGTAATAAATTGGCTAACTTCAAATATGTAGCCCTTGATTACGCAACTATCGCTGATGCAACGTTAAAATTGACAGAATCAGATTACTCTGATTATTACAATGCCAACAAAGCTCGCTTTGAAAGCCCTGCAGAAACCCGTTCATTCGAGTATGTAACTTTCAGCGTTAACCCAACAAAAGATGATTCTGTTGCAGTAAGAACACAAGTAGAGAAATTAGCGGCAGACTTCAAAACGGCTGTAAACGATTCTTTATTCGCTGCATTGAACTCAGATGTGAAAGTTCCTTATGTATATATGTCGAAAGGTAAATTAGATCCTGCTGTTGATTCAGTTGTATTTAACGTTCCTGCAGGTAGCTATTACGGTCCTAAATTCTCTGGTAACTCTTACAAATTGGTGAAAGTTGTAGATACTCGTTTCTCTCCGGATTCAGTGAAAGCTAGCCACATCTTAATCGACCCAGCTAAATTAGGTGGCGTAGATAAAGCCATCAAATTAGCAGATTCGTTAAAAGGATTGGTTCAAGGTGGTGCAAACTTCGCAGCATTGGCAAAACAATATAGCGTAGATGGTTCGAAAGATAAAGGTGGTGACCTTGGTACTTTCAGCCGCGGACAAATGGTTCCAGAATTTGAGAATGCTGCCTTCAATGGTAAACCAGGCGATCTTAAAGTGGTAACTTCTCAGTTCGGTGTACACTTGATCAAAGTTGAAAAACAAATCGGGAACTCTAAAGTTGCTAAACTAGCTTATATCGAGAAAAACCTTTCTCCAAGTAATAAAACTAAAGATGCAGCTTACAAAAAAGCAAGCAGCTTCCTGGCTGAAGTGAAAGACAATAACTTCTCTGAATTAGCACAGAAAAAAGGTTATACTGTAGGTGTAGCTGATAAAGTGACTGCTTCTCAAGGTTTCGCTCCAGGTTTAGATAACCCTCGTCAGTTGATCCGCGATGCCTATGCTGCTGATAAAGGTGATATCCTGAAAGAAATCTACCAGATGGACAATGCTTTCGTAATTGCACGCGTAACTGGTGTAAATCCAAAAGGTACTTTACCATTGGAAGCGGTTAAAAAAGATATCGAGCCATTGGTTCGTAATGCTGTAAAAGCAAAAATGCTGACTGAAAAAGCAAATGCAGCCCTACAAGGTGCAGGAAACCTGGATCAGGTAGCTAAGAAATTAGGTCAGCCAGTAAACCCAGTTCAAAATATTGTGTTTGCTAACCCAATCATCCCAGGTGCTGCTCAGGAAAATAAATTGGTAGGTTCCGTATTCGGTTCTCAGCCAGGTAAAGTTTCTCAGCCAGTAGATGGTGAGCGTGGGGTGTATGTGTTCTCAGTAGATAATTTCATCAATCCAGCGCCTTTAGCGAATACCTACAAACAAAAAGAAGCCATGATGCAGGCAATTGCACAACGCTCTTTAGGTTCAGCTTTCCAGGCCCTGCAGGATAAAGCCAAGATAAAAGACAATAGAGTGAAATTCTATTAATCTTATTTTACGTAATTTTGTAACCGGAAGTATTTTTGCTTCCGGTTTTTTTATTTTATAAGCATGGACATTCAAGAAAACTTCGTTAATAAAGTAGCTGCAAGTGGATTGATCACTTTCAATCTGGAAGAATACTACCATACCGGTGAAAGAGTGGTTTATGATATCAAAGACAATCTTTTTCATGGGCTGATGCTGAGAGAGAAAGATTTTAGAGAGTTTATTAAAACCCACGACTGGGCCAGTTATACCGGAAAAAATATTGCAGTCATCTGTAGTGCCGATGCCATCGTACCTACATGGGCCTATATGCTGCTCGCCAATAAATTAAAACCTTATGCCAATGAAGTGGTATTCGGAAGCCTCGAAACCCTGGAATCGGTGCTGTTTACCAAAGCACTGGCTAAAATAGACCTGAATGCCTTCGCTGGAGAACGCGTGGTCGTAAAAGGATGCGCAGATATCGATGTGCCCATCTCTGCCTATGTGGAGATTACCAGCCTGCTCAGCCCTGTGGTAAAGAGCATTATGTACGGAGAACCTTGTTCTACCGTGCCAATATATAAGCGAAAGGATTAAATTTGGAGTGTTTTTTGTTTAAACCCTGATATGAAGAAATCATTATTGATCATTACTATTGCATTATTAAGTTTCAGGGGCATGGCTCAAGAACTTCCTTTTGTTAAAGAACCTGTTTTTCAGGTGGGGGAAGTGCTGAAATATAAATTGAGGTATGGTTTCATTACCGCAGCAGAAGGTACCTTAAAAGTGCTGGATACTGACCTTAAATTCGATGGTAAACCCACTTATCGCCTTTCAGTAGACGGAGAAACATCCGGTACATTCGATGTTTTTTATAAAATAAGAGACCATTATGATTCTTATATCGACCGCGTAAACCTGAAACCTTATTTCTACCAGGAGAACATCCGCGAAGGCAGCTACCGCAGAGAAGATAAAGCAAGATTTTATCAGACCGATCAAAAGGTAGTCGCCACGAAAGGGACTTTTAAAACTCCTGATAAACAGACATTCGACCTGGTATCTACCTACTATTTTGCCAGAAGTCTGGACATTTCGAAATTGAATCCCGGTGATGAAGTCAAACTGAATTACTTTTTAGGGGATGAAATCAACCAGCTGAAAATAGAGTTTGTAGGCCGCGAAGTGGTGAAAACCAAAATGGGTAAAATCAGGTGTTTGAAATTTAGCCCTTCTATTAAGCCCGGAAGGATCTTTAGAAAAGATAGCAGATTATACCTGTGGATCACAGATGATGGAAACAGGGTGCCTGTAAAGGCTCAGGTGGAGATCCTGGTGGGTGCAGTGACAATGGAAATTAAATCAGCCGATGGATTGAAGTATCCCCTGGCGATCGTAAAATAAATAAAATGATAGAAGTACAAAATACACTCGTTCACGAGGACCTGATCAGCGAAAGCTTCGTCTGTAACTTAAACAAGTGTAAAGGCATTTGCTGCGTCGAAGGTGATGCAGGTGCCCCTTTAGATGTAGCTGAAACCGCGATCCTGAAGGATATTTATCCAAAAATTAAACACCTGCTGGAAGCAAAAGGGATTCAGGCCATCGAAGAACAGGGAACTTCAGTAGTAGATGCTGATGGCGACCTGACGACGCCTTGTGTGGATGGAAATAAAGAATGTGCCTACGTGACTTTCGAAAATGGCATTACCAAATGCGGTATCGAAAAAGGTTATGAACAAGGTCTGGTAGAATGGCAAAAACCAATCTCCTGCCATTTGTACCCTATCCGCGTAACGCAATACCCGGAATTTGAAGTGTTAAACTACGACAGATGGCACATTTGCCATGATGCCTGTTCCTTTGGAAGAGAGTTGAAAGTCCCGGTATACCAGTTCCTGAAAGGGCCGCTGATTAGAAAGTATGGCGCAGAATGGTATGCAGAGCTGGAAAATAGTGTAGCCACAAATCAATAAAGCGAAGCAGAATTTCCGAAGCCTGACCGCCAAAATAATTTGAACCAGAATTCAAAACATATACTTACAAAAACCAACCTACGGAAGTGAAAGGAATAATTTTAGCAGGAGGAAGCGGGACAAGACTGCACCCTCTGACTCTAGTAATGAGCAAGCAAATGATGCCGGTTTATGATAAACCGATGATCTATTACCCATTGTCAACTTTAATGCTTGCAGGAATCAGAGAAATTCTGATCATCTCTACGCCACATGATTTGCCGAACTTTAAAAAGTTATTAGGTGATGGAAAAGAGCTGGGCTGCGAGTTCTCGTATGCAGAACAGGCAGATCCGAATGGTCTGGCACAAGCCTTTGTGATCGGTGCTGATTTTATCGGTACAGATAAGGTGGCTTTGGTACTTGGCGACAATATTTTCTATGGTGATGGGATGTCTAACCTATTACAGGCAAGTTCAGATCCTGAAGGTGGTGTCGTTTTCGCTTACCGCGTTTCTGATCCGGAACGTTATGGTGTAGTGGAATTTGACACCGAAAATCGTGCCATCTCTATCGAAGAGAAACCAGTAGCACCAAAATCTGATTATGCAGTTCCTGGACTTTATTTCTACGACAATAGCGTAGTGGAAATTGCTAAAAATATCAAACCTTCCCCTCGTGGTGAGTATGAAATCACAGATGTGAACAAAGTATACTTGGAGCAGAATAAGCTGAAAGTTGGCGTATTGAGCAGAGGAACAGCCTGGTTAGATACCGGAACTTTTGCCTCCTTAATGCAGGCCGGACAGTTTGTACAGGTGATCGAAGAACGTCAGGGACTGAAAATCGGATGTATCGAAGAGGTCGCTTACCGAATGGGCTTTATCGATAAAGAACAACTGCGTAAAATCGCGATACCATTGGTGAAAAGTGGTTATGGTGCGTATTTGTTGAAAATGATCAAGTAGTACTCAAATCATAAATCATATCCAAAACCTGGCAATTCGCCGGGTTTTTTTATGGAAAAACTTTTTTATCAGCTATTTAGTCTACTGACCATCTATTCAGTTTTCAAGGTCTTAAGGGCAGAATCTCCGTTTTATCTTTAAAGATGGAGCCCTTTAGAAAGTAACAATTATGCTGATGCCAAAATCATTTAATCTTTTGGCAATTTCAACAATGTATATCGCTGTATAATCCGCTTTCTTTGAGTTTATAGCTTTTTATTACCTTAATCCTTGACACGCCTCTAGAACAAAATAGAAACTCCAATGACAACGAAACAGAAATCAGGAATTTTGCTCCTTCTACTCCTTTTATGCAGCAACATTAGCTTTTCTCAGCAGCAACAACATGATCCTAAGGCGTTAAAAGCCTGGCAAGACCAGAAATATAGCCTATTTATTCATTATGGAATTTACTCGGTATTGGGTGGTGTATGGGAAGGCAAAGAAATCAGCAAAGGCCTGAGCGAGCAGATTCAGGCGCATGCAGGCATTTATAGTGATACTTATGCTAGTGTTGCTAAAAGGTTTAATCCTAAAGATTGGAATGCAGATACTATCGTTTCACTAGCCAAAAAAGCAGGAATGCGCTCCATTGTGATCACTTCTAAACACCACGATGGTTTCTGCATGTTTAAAACGGCAACTACCGATTTCAATGTGGTGGATGCGACGCCTTTTAAAAGAGATATTCTGAAAGAACTTTCGGATGCCTGTAAACGTGGCGGCTTAAGATTCGGGTTGTACTTTTCCCTAATCGACTGGCATTATCCACAGGCATCGCCGATCTCCAGCAGTAACTCCGATTACATTACTCCCGAACACGTTCAATACAATAAAAAACAAATCACAGAACTGCTGAGCAATTACGGCCCAATCTCAGAATTGTGGTTCGATATGGGCTCTCAGAATGCAGCAGAAAGTAAAGAACTGAGAGATTTAGTACATAAATTACAGCCTGATTGTATGATTGGCAGCCGTATTGGAAACGATATGGGCGATTTTAATGTGATGGGAGATAACCAGGAACCAGATTATGCGATTGGCGTGCCTTGGCAGTCGCCAGCTTCTTTCTTCGATGATACCTGGGGTTACAGATCATGGCAGGACAGAGGCAGCGAAGCCGTTAAAACCAAAGAAAAGTTAACCAGTCTGATTCGTGTAGTGAGCAGAGGAGGGAACTTCCTGTTGAATATCGGCCCAAAAGGTGATGGATCAGTAGTCGGTTTTGAAAAAGACATTTTACTCAATATCGGAAAATGGCTGGACAAAAATGGAGAAGCCATTTATAGCACGGATGCAGATCCTTTTCATGTTTCCTTTAAATGGGGCAGCTTAACCTCAAAGCCTAATCAGCTTTATTTACATGTAATGAGTCATCCTGAAAATGGACAGATCGTTTTACCAGGCCTTAAAGGCAAGATCAAAAGTATAGGGGTATTGGGCGAAAAGAATCAAAAGATCAGTTTTATACAGAACAATCAAGAGTTCAAAATCAATGTCCCAGCTAGCATCAACCCAGATAAAGAATTCAAAGTCATCAAGATAACGTTTGCCAATGGTTTCAGTGTACCACCGGCTAATGTGATTAAAATTCCTGCGGATGGCTTAAACGTAAATGCAGCAGCTCCTACAAACGGACACGGAATCAACTTAAATTCCCATAATGCGTTTAAACATTACAGCAGTTCAGGAATAGATTACAATACCAGATTCCAAAGCACAGTTAAAGAATCCTGGACATTGCAGCCCTTGAAAAACGCAGGCTATAAACCTGTAATCTATTATTCGGCACAGGAAAAAGGGAAAACGATAGACCTTGAAATCAATGGAAAAGTAAATTCCCTGACTTTCACTGATGGTAAAGCCATACCTATAAAACAGCAGGGGTCGCTCAATTGGGGTCCAATTTACCTATCTGATTCTCAGTGGACAGGGATTGAAGGTTTTCCAGGACAGGTCAAAAATATAGACCCAAACCAGGCATGGGGTAATGGTAAATTAACCTGGACGAAGAAAGCCGATTGGAAAAACAACGAGAAATATACCTTAGCAGCAGATCGCAGCAGTGCTGTTTATGTGCTGCAGGAAATCACAGCAACAGAAGATCAGCCCTTCCTGGCCGGTATGACCAGCACAGATGGTCTGGTGGTCGTGCTCAATGGAGAGACATTGGCGATCCATAACAACCCTTTCAAAGAAAACCAGTGGAATGACCTGATCTTACTGCCGCTAAAGAAAGGTAAAAACCAGTTGCTGCTGAAGATTTACAATGGTTATCAAAAGAAAATAGATCTTGGAATTGATACAACTCAGCCACAGGAATTATTTTCAAAAGAACTTCCTGCGATCTCTCTGGAAAAAGGAAAATATTATCCTTTCAGCTGGCAGCTCCATCAACCAAATTCTCCGCATAGTACGCTTGGATTGTCAAATGTTAGCCTTGTTTTACCAGAAAACTAGCCAAAATCATTTAATGATATGATAATATCATAAAATAAAATGTAAGAGAATTCGCGTCCTTTGGGTAACCAAATAAATTAAACCGATGACTAAGAATAAATACCTGTTTCCGTTTATCATGATTACGTCCCTCTTTTTTATGTGGGGCTTCGTTCATAATCTTGATCCGATTTTAATCCCTCACCTGAAGAAGTCATTTAGCCTGTCTACTTTACAAGCTTCATTGGTAGATTCGGCAGTTTTTATCGCCTATTTCCTGATGGCCTTACCAGCAGGATTTCTGATGAAAAAATATGGATATAAAGCAGGGATCATTATGGGACTGATCTTATTCGCCATTGGTTCGTTTTTGTTTATTCCTGCAGCAAATACACAGTCCTACTTTTTCTTTTTGATCGCGCTTTTTATCATTGCCTGCGGATTAACCATCCTGGAAACAGCAGCAAATCCTTATGCTTCCTTATTAGGACCTGAGGAAACTTCTACTTTTCGTTTAAATTTTGCACAATCATTTAATGGCCTGGCAGCCACTTTAGCCCCGATTATCGGTGCTAAAATTATCATGACTAAAGGAAATACAGAAGAAGAATTAAATGCGATGACGGAGTCGGCCAGACAAATTGCCCTGGCTTCCGAAGCATCCAGCGTGAAAATGCCATACTTCATTTTGGGTAGTATTATCCTGGTCATCGCCATCATTTTTGTCTTCCTGAAACTTCCTGAAATTAAAGAAACAGCGCAAAAGAAAGGGGAAAAAACAGGGATCATTCATGCACTGGCACATAAACACCTGAGCTGGGCAGTAATCACCCAATTTTTCTACGTAGGCGCACAAGTATGTGTGTTCAGTCTTTTCATCTTATATGCGACTAAAGCAGCCGGAATTGACGAACAAGAGGCGGCAAAATATGCTGGATTTGGTGTAGGGATGGCTTTTATGATCGGTAGGTTCTTTGGAACATTCCTCATGAAGTTTATCGCCCCGCCAAAATTGCTGTCGATTTACGCAGCAATCTGTATCCTGCTATCCGCAGCAGCCATGACAGTGACCGGTATGATTGCCATTTATGTCGTCATCGGAATCGCATTCTTTATGTCAATTATGTTTCCATCGATTTTTTCGCTGGGCATCAGAGAACTGGGTAAAGATACCAAATTTGGCAGCAGCCTCATCATCATGTCAATCGTTGGCGGTGCCATCCTTCCCTTAGGAATGGGGCATATTGCCGACCTTACTCACAACATTCAGTTGGGTTATATCGTTCCCTTAATATGTTTTATAGTGGTATTCCTATTTGGAATCAAAGGCCATAAAGTGGTGCCAATCACCTCTGGTAGTTCAAATTAATTTTATGAGTAAAAAGTATTATTTAACGCTGGATTTAAAAGCGGACGATCAATTGATCGCAGAATATGAAGCAATGCATAAGGCGGTATGGCCCGAAATCATAGAAAGCATCACCTCGTCCGGGATACAGAATATGGAGATCTATAGGGTAGGAAACCGCCTGTTTATGATCATGGAGGTGAGCGATGACTTTAGCTTTGAGCAAAAAGCAGCCATGGATGCCAGCAATGAAAAAGTGCAGGAGTGGGAAACCCTCATGTGGAAATATCAACAGGCCTTACCGGGCGCCAAACCCGGAGAGAAATGGATGATGATGGATAGAATATTTCAATTATAAAGGCCAATGTCAGCAAGCAATAACAACAGTTTTTTACAAATCCATCCGGATGATAATGTGCTGGTAGCCTTACAGGATTTACCAAAAGGGCAGGTCATCGAATGGAACAATTCGCAGATTATCTTACAGGATGATATCCGCGCAAAACATAAATTCTTTATCCAGGACATGAAAGTGGACGATGAAGTATTGATGTATGGCGTATTAGTAGGAAAAGCAACCAGCCCAATTTTAAAAGGTGGACTCATGACTACAGATAATATCCACCACGCTTCTCAGGATTATAGCTTCAGAGACATCAATTACCAATGGCAAAAACCCGACGTTTCCAGGTTTGCCAAACGCACATTCAATGGATATCACCGTAAAGATGGTAGAGTGGGGACCGCCAATTACTGGCTGTTCATCCCTACCGTTTTCTGTGAAAATAGAAACCTGGATGTAATTAAAGAGTCTTTATACCATACTTTAGGCTACGCGGTAACAGATAAATACAGGTCTTTTACAGATCAGTTGCTAACAGCCTTCAAGGAAGGTGCCGCTTTGGAATCTTTCCAGCTGGACCATATCGCCGCTGCAGAACCTGTGAAAAACAGGGTGTTTAAAAATGTAGATGGGATCAAATTTCTAAATCATCAAGGTGGTTGTGGTGGCACAAGACAAGATTCTGCTTTATTGAGCAATCTGCTGGCTGCGTATGCAGACCATCCAAATGTGGCGGGAATTACCGTATTGAGCTTGGGTTGCCAGCATTTGCAAACACAGGACTTATTAAATGATGTCAAAAAGAGAAACCCAGAATTCGATAAAGACATCCTGATCTTTGAACAGCAGCAAAGTCAGAGTGAAGAACAATTGATCAAAGAAGCAATTCTCAAAACATTTGTCGGGCTGACAGAAATCAATAAAATAGAACGTGCACCAGCACCTTTAAGTGCCTTGTGTGTAGGCGTGAAATGTGGAGGTAGTGATGGTTTCAGCGGGATTTCGGCAAATCCTTCCGTAGGTTATACCTCAGATTTATTAGTCGCGCTGGGTGCTAAAGTCCTGCTGGCAGAATTCCCGGAATTGTGCGGTGCAGAACAGAACATTATCGACAGGTGTGTGGACAAAGCAACCGCTGATAAGTTTATTCGCCTGATGCAGGAATATGATGCCCAGGCACATGCCGTAGGTTCCGGTTTCCACATGAACCCTTCCCCAGGAAATATTAAAGATGGCCTGATTACCGACGCGATTAAAAGCACAGGAGCAGCCAAAAAAGCAGGTACCTCGCCAGTAGTGGATGTGCTGGACTATACAGAGCCGGTTACCAAACCTGGACTAAGTCTCGTATGTACGCCTGGAAATGATGTGGAAGCAACGACCGGAAAAGCAGCAAGTGGCGCTACACTGATTTTGTTTACCACCGGTTTAGGAACGCCAACAGGAAATCCGGTATGTCCCGTGATCAAAATCGCGACAAATACAGCCTTGGCTACCAGAATGGGGGATATCATCGATATTGATACCGGTGCGATCATCCGCGGAGAAAAAACAATCGAAGAAATGGGTGTGGAAATCCTGGAATACTGTATCAAAGCAGCAAGTGGTGAAATCACTCCGAAAGCAGTATTACTAAATCAGGATGACTTTATTCCTTGGAAAAGAGGAGTTTCACTCTAAAAGACAATTAGAACGCTCATGATCAATAAATAGAGTTTTCATTATTTTATCATATTATGTTTAGTTTAAAAGGAAAATCAGCAATTATAACAGGTGGAGGCAGTGGAATAGGAAAAGCTATTTCCATGCTCTTTGCTAAACAAGGGGCAAATGTCCATATCATTGAATTAAATGCAGCAGCAGCGGAACAAGCGGTAGCCGAAATTCAGGCCGCAGGTGGTACTGCTGATGCCTATGGCTGCGATGTGAGCAATCAGGAAGCAGTAGTAGAAGTCTTTCAAAAGATCGGTGCGATTGATATCTTAGTGAATAACGCTGGTATCGCACATATTGGGAAAGCAGATACGACTTCTGAAGAAGATTTCACTAAAGTATTCAACGTAAATGTAAAAGGTGCGTACAACTGTTTATATGCAGGAATCCCCGCATTAAAGAACAGCAGCTCTGCAGTAATTCTAAATATGGCCTCTATTGCTGCTGTAGTAGGGATTACAGACCGTTTTGCCTACTCTATGAGTAAAGGTGCCATCTTCGCAATGACGCTTTCTGTAGCGCGCGATTATATGGCAGAGGGCATCCGCTGCAACAGCATTTCACCGGCAAGGGTACATACGCCTTTCGTAGATGGCTTTATCGCTAAAAATTACGCCGGAAAAGAAGCAGAGATTTTTGAGAAGTTATCGAAAAGTCAGCCGGTAGGCCGTATGGGAAAACCAGAAGAAGTAGCTTCATTAGCACTTTACCTGTGCTCGGAAGAAGCAGGATTTATCACCGGTAATGATTATCCACTAGATGGTGGTTTCATTAAATTGAATAATTAAAAAAACACATCGTATTTTAGGAATGCGAATTAATCCATACCAGAAGATATCAAAAATATAATCGGTAGGGATTGAATGAGATATACAATTGAATACACACAATATTTAGCTAACTAACAATGAAATTAATCAGATGGGGAGTTGCCGATCAGGAAAAGACCGGTGTAATTATAAACGATATTTGGTATGATACTTCTGCTTTCGGAGCAGATTATAACGAACTGTTTTTTCAAAACGACGGCCTGACAAAACTAGCCGCTTTTGTAAAAGAAAATGAAGGTAAACTACCTGTCGTTCCTGCAGATACCCGCCTGGGATCTCCTGTAGCACGCCCTTCAAAAATTGTATGTATCGGTTTAAACTACGCAGATCATGCGAAAGAAACCAATGCACCAATGCCGCCTGAGCCAGTGATTTTTATGAAATCAACTACGGCATTAACAGGTCCTAACGACAATATCATCATCCCTAAAAACTCTGTAAAGACGGATTGGGAAGTGGAATTGGCAGTCGTGATCAGCAAAAAAGCATCTTACGTTGAGGAAGCTGATGCCCTAGATTATGTAGCAGGTTATGTGCTGCACAATGACGTGTCAGAGCGTGAGTTCCAGATCGAAAGAAATGGTACCTGGGATAAAGGAAAAGGCTGTGATACTTTCGCACCATTAGGCCCATTCCTTGCCACTCCCGACGAGATCGCTGATGTCAATAACCTTCGCCTGTGGCTGACCGTAAACGGTGAGAAAATGCAGGACGGAAATACGTCTAATTTTATTTTTAACATCCCTTTCGTGATTTCTTATGTGAGTCAGTTTATGACTTTACTGCCTGGGGATGTGATTTCTACAGGTACGCCTGCAGGTGTTGGCTTAGGCTTTAAACCTCCGGTATACCTAAAAGCGGGTGATGTTGTGGAGCTTGGTATTGACGGCCTTGGTACTTCAAAACAGCTGCTGGTAGACTATGTTAAAAATTGATTCACACCAGCATTTTTGGAATTATGATGAGGTGAGAGACAGCTGGATCAGGGACGATATGGACGTGCTTCGGGATGATTTCCTACCGCAGCACCTGAAGTCTATCCTGGAGCATTACAGCTTCGATGGATGTGTAGTGGTGCAGTCTGATCAAAGTCCGGCAGAAAATGATTTTCAGTTGAAACATGCCGCAGCACATCCCTTTATTAAAGGGGTAGTCGGATGGGTAGATCTTCAAGCAGCAGATATCGATGCTCAATTGAAAAAATTGAGTAAAAATGAAAAGTTAAAAGGGTTCAGGCACATCCTTCAGGGAGAGCCTGATCCTGCCCTAATGCTGAAACCGGAATTTGTCAATGGAATCAGTAAACTTAGTGCCTACGGCTTTACTTACGATATACTTATTTTTCCCCATCAGCTGAAATATGCAACAGAACTAGCCAGAAAGTTTCCAGATCAACGATTCGTATTAAACCACCTCGCCAAACCAAATATCAAAGATGGCCTGATCGAAGAATGGAAACAAGACATCATCGAACTCGCAAAACAAGAAAATGTGAACTGCAAGGTGTCAGGAATGGTCACAGAAGCCGATTGGAAAAAATGGAAAGTCAAAGACTTTACGCCCTATCTGGAGGTAATATTCGAAGCTTTTGGCCCCAAAAGAGTCATGTATGGCTCTGATTGGCCAGTATGCCTGTTAGCCGCAGACTATGGAAGGGTGCTCAGTCTGATAGAGAACTATACCGAAAAACTCCCGCAAGAAGCTCAGGAAGACTTCTGGGGAAACAATGCAAAGCGCTTTTATAACCTATAATAGTATAACCTAAATTAAGCAATCAAATGGATTTGCAATTAAAAGATAAGGTAGTCATCGTAACCGGTGGAGCCAAAGGTATCGGCGAAGCAATTGTCAGAGTGCTGGCAAATGAAGGAGCGATACCCGTAATCGTTGGAAGAAATGCAGCCGATAATCAGAGGCTGGCAGATGATATTGCTGCTGAGGGGGGAAAGGTGTTTCAGTTGGTCGCCGAATTAACCAATCCCTCAGACAGTGAAAAGGCGATTCAAACCGTGCTGGAAAAGTATGGTAGAATTGACGGTCTAGTCAATAATGCAGGAGTAAATGATGGCGTCGGACTGGAAAGCGGAAACTATGAAAGCTTCGTTGAAAGTCTGCATAAAAATGTAATTCATTACTACCTGATGGCTCATCATGCCTTACCAGCATTGAAGAAATCCAAAGGCGCAATTGTCAATATCGGCTCTAAAGTGGCGGATACCGGACAAGGTGGGACCTCTGCTTATGCTGCTTCAAATGGGGGTAGAAACGCGTTAACCAGAGAATGGGCAGTGGAATTATTGCCGTATGGGATCAGAGTAAATTCGGTGATCGTTGCGGAATGTTACACGCCGCTTTATCAGACATGGATCAATTCAATCCCGAACTCGGAAGAGAAACTGGCAGATATTAAAGCGAAAATCCCTTTTGAGAACAGAATGACTACGGCGGAAGAGATTGCGAATTCGACGGTGTTCTTGTTGTCTGGGGCCTCAAGTCATACGACTGGTCAACTGGTTTACGTCGACGGTGGTTATGTGCATTTGGATCGTTCTATTAGCCCAATTTAAAAAAGAAAGTCCTTTTCCTCCTCAAATGTTTTGAAGGAAACATTTGAATGTCGTCTAAGCACATTTCTTTTTTATATCAATCGCCCACAGATAGTAAGCGTCCAATATGGTGGGGGTTTGAAAAGGGAAGAAAGAGGCAAAGGGAAGAAAGGGGCAAAGAGAAGAAAGAGGCAAAGAGAAGAGAATTTTTCAATTCTTAACAAGAAACATAAAAGTATAAAGTTGGAAGGGAAAATCACCCTTCCTTTTTTTTGCATTTAAAAAGAAAAACGGGCTTTGTAGGAAAAGACATAGGAAGTTTTGCCCTTTTTCAGGGTAAAAGATTCCAGGCGCTTCCTATAAAGCTCGTTTTTCTATTCAGTTTTTCAACTGACCACTGGCTTTTCGAAACAAGACAGGGAAAACCTCAACTGCTTACTTGTAAATCGGCTTAGTATAAGCTTTCAGCCATTTCGCTTCATCAGCATCCAGCATCGGACTCAATCTTTCAAATACCATTGCGTTATAGCTGTTTAGCCAGTCAATTTGTCCTTGTTCCAACAGTTCCGTTTTCACGATTTCGGTACTGATAGGGGCAATTGTTAAAGACTCAAATGCGTAGAATTCATTAAATTCATTAGTTACATCTGTAATGGTATTGACTAGGTTTTCGATTCTTACACCATGTTTGCCCGGACGGTATACGCCTGGCTCAATAGAGGTAATCATGCCTAATTCAATTGCTACAGGTGTTGCAGTAGGGTTAAAAACCTGCGGACCTTCATGAACATTCAGGAAATACCCTACACCATGACCAGTTCCATGACCGTAGTTGATGGCATAATCCCATAATGGTTTGCGGGTAATGGCATCGATCTGGTAACCGCAGGTTCCTTTAGGGAAACGGCTTTTACAACCATCGATCATACCTTTTAATACCAAGGTATAGTCTGTTTTTTCTTCTCCGGTATTGTTGCCCATCGGGATGGTACGCGTGATGTCGGTAGTTCCGTAATTGTATTGACCACCTGAATCTACCAGGAATAATCCATGTGCGTTTACTGCTACATCGCTTTCTTCAGTAGGGCCATAATGAGGTAAGGCACCATGAGCGGCATAAGCACTGATCGTATTGAAACTATCGCCAACAAAACCTTCCTGAGCTTCTCTGAATTTACGAAGTTCCGCTGCGGCAGAAAGTTCAGTAATCTTGATCTTTCCGATGTTTTCTGATAACCATTTTAAGAATCGGGTAATGGCTACACCGTCTTTGGTCATCGCGATGCGGGTATTGGCCAGTTCTGTTGCGTTTTTTACTGCTTTTAGACTGGTTGAAGGATTGGTGTCTTTAATGACTTTTACTGAGGCTGGTAATTGCTTGGCAAAAGCGAAACAATTGCGCTTAGGATCAATAAAAATGCTGGTATTTTCAGGGATTGCCGCTAGTGCTGCTTCCACTGCTTCATAAGGTTTTACCTGTACGCCGCTTGCTGCTAAAGCTGCTTTTTCTGCCTCGCTTAATTTTTCAGGATTGATGAAAATAGTCGCCTCTTCTTGTCCAATTAAAGCAAAGCTCAATACAACAGGGTTATAGCTGACGTCATTGCCACGGATGTTAAATAGCCAGGCCATGTCATCTAAAGATGAAATCAAATGATAATTTGCCGTTTTATTGCTCAGTTCAGTTCTTACTGCAGTAAGTTTTGAAGCCACGGATTGTCCAATGTGTTTTTCATCAATCAGGTAAGCTTTCTCAGCAGGTAGGGCCGGTCTATTTTCCCAGATGGGACTTAAATAGTCTTTATCGGTTAATGTAAGGCCCTTGAAAGAGAATTGCTGGGTTAGCAAATCTCCAAGAAGGATGGAAACCAGTTTTTCATTACTAGCTACAATAGCACCTTTTTCAAGTTTGCTGCCTAACCATTGAATGTATTCTGGAGCATGCTGTATCTTTTGTTTTACCAATTCAAAACCACTGTTTTGCAATTGTTCTGCTGCTTGTTCAAAATAACGGAAATCGGTCCATAAACCAGCAAAATCATGGGTAATAACCAATGTTCCAGCTGATCCGGTGAATCCGGAAGCAAAAGGGATGCATTTATAATGATCTGGTAAGTATTCACTGATGTGAGGATCTGCGGATGGAATGATATAGGCCTGTACATTGTCGGCTTTCATTTGAGAACGTATCGCGCTTAATTTTTCCTGATATGTCATGGTTTAGCTTTTTTATATCTATCGAGTAAAGGCAAATCTATGGATTTTAATTATAGTTGTTATTTTTACCTGAAATGAAGAAGTCTGCAGCTTATCATCAGGGATTAAGTATGAAGGAGGAAGAAATTCCACTGATGTTAAAGGTATTCACTGAGGAGGACTTCGCCAGTCGAATTGTGGTCGGAGAGGTTTATAAAGCAAGTTATTTTGCCATTCTTATCATTAAGAAAGGCAGTATGTTTGTGAAACATAACCTCCGGGAATATCTGGTGAAAGAAAACTCCTTGTTTTTCATTATGCCTTCCACCATATATGAATTTTCTGAGATCAGTGCCGATTTTTCCATAGTAGGCAGTGTTTTTTCTGTAGATTACATGAGCCAGACAGGAATCATTCTGAATACCTCCAGTGTGGTGGAGGTGATGACCGGTGCTTATCAGCCCTATTATGCGATCAATATGGAAGAACGGGATTTACTATTAAACCTCCAGGAGATCCTCAAAAAAGCATTGGCGGAGGAAACTACCATTGCTTTCCTCCCGGAGATAAAAAAGCACAGCTTCCTTTCTTTATTTTACCACGCGGCCTCCATCTATGCCCGATATAATGTTTCTCATAGGGTGAAATTGAACAGAAGGGAAGAGCTGACGATTGGCTTTTTAAGGCTGCTGGCGAAACATTATAAAGAGGAGAGAAGCGTAAAGTATTATGCCGACCGCCTATTTGTAACACCAAAACACCTCACACAAATGCTGAAAGAAGGCACCGGGCGTACTACCGGATCTTTCATTGACCGCGCTGTGATTGTGGGCGCCAAAGTATTACTCCGAGACCCTACTTTAAACATTGCACAGGTGGCACAGGAACTGAATTTCGCAGATCAGTTTACCTTTGCAAAATACTTTAAAAAACATACAGGAATCACCCCTTCACAGTTCCGTGCAGAACATTCCGCTTAGTGGATTTATTGTTATTATTGCTGTTTGTTCTGCACTATTATACGCCATCCTGACATATTTCCCTGCTATACGGACATAGGGTAGCATTCCTGCTATGCCGACCTTTGGAAGGTGAAAAATATGATAATTTTTATGAGTGCTGTGCTTACAGTATTCAGTGCTCAAATTGCCTCAGCACAGGATACACTTTATCAAAAGATAAGTATCCCGGAGCTGTTTAAAATGGCGGAGACCAACAACCAGCAGTTAAAGATTTCCAGAATAGGGATGACCGCTGCCGGGCAGCGCCTAGATGTGGTCAAAACGCAAAGAAATCCAGTGCTAACCGCAGCAGCAACCGCTGCTTATATCGGAGATGTGACGGTTTTTAACAGTGATTTCTCTGGAAAAACAACGGTTCCTATGCCTCATTTCGGTAACTCTTTTGCTTTACAGGCCAGTCAGACGGTCTTTAAAGGCGGTGGCATTAATAACAATATCGCCATAGCAGGATTACAAGAACAATTGGCCGGATTGGCTTATGAAAAAAATAGCCTGGACGTAAAGATCCTACTCGCTGGCAACTATTTCGACTTGTTCAAGATGTATAACCAACGTGGCGTATATCAGGAAAACATCAGACTTGCTCAATTGAGACTTTTTAATATCAATAAGATGTATAAAAGTGGGATGGTGACCAAAAATGATGTCATCAGAAATGAGCTCCTCATCACCAATTTAGGTACAGCAGTACAGCAGCTCAACAACAACATTGATATATTGAGTCAGCAGCTGAGCATCGCTTTGGGCTTATCAGATCAGACTTATATCCTGCCTGATACGACTGTTTTAAATAATAAGCCGAATGCAAGTGGCCTTCAGGAGTATTTGGATCTCGCTTATCAGCAGTACCCGGAATTGCGTTCTGCTGAATTGAGCAACCGCATTGCAGAGCGAAATGTGGCTTTGGCAAAAGCAGAGCGCTTACCCAGTATAAATTTGAATGCTGGGAATTCAATGGTCAGGCCATTAACCACTTCCATGCCTGCAAGGGATAGGTACAGCAATGGATGGCAGGCGGGTGTGGGCGTGTCCTTCAATATTTCTTCGCTATACAATGCGCCAAAGCATATCAGCCTTGCTAAAACACAGCAATCTCAGCAATTGGCGATGGCAGAGCAGTTGAGACAAAACACGGAGATCTCTGTTAAAGCAGCCTTTATCAAGCATAGAGAAGCGAAACAGCTGATGCAATCGGCAGAGAAAAGTCTGCAGCTAGCCACAGAAAACTTTAGAATTGTAGAAAAGAAATACCTGAATCAGATGGCTTTATTAACAGACCTGATGGATGCCACAAACGTAAGGTTAGAGGCAGAGCTGCAGCAGAAAAATGCGGAAATCAGCATCATCTACACCTATTATCAATTACAAAAAACAACTGGAAGCTTAAATTAATTCTCATTTATCAGCACATGTCACATCAAAAGAAATCATTACAAAAAAAACATTTCAGCATCATTAATGCCCTGCTTATCCTCATGGTTAGCGGCGGACTGATCTGGGCCGGCGTTATTTATTTCAAATTTGACAAGTCGGAATATACAAACGATGCACAGATCGAAGAATTCATTACGCCCATCAACACAAGGGTGGCTGGATACATCAAAAAGATCTATTTCATAGAACACCAGTCCGTAAAAAAAGGGGATACTTTGGTAGTCATAGATGATAGAGAATTGAACATTGCATTGGCACAGGCCGAGGCTGCCTATATGAATGCACAGGCGGCGAGAAATGTGACTTCTTCAGGGGTAAATACGGTGAAAAACAATGTGGCAGTCTCCGAATCTAATATTGCAGCAACCGGTGCAAGATTGCTCAACGCAGAGAAAAACTATAAACGTTATGCTGCTTTATTGAAAGATGAAGTGGTGACGCAGCAGCAATATGAGCAGGTGCAAACAGAATATGATGCCTTAAAAGCGCAATACCAAGCCTTAAAACATCAAAAAGGAACAACGGAATTGTCGGCAGTAGAAGCAGGTTCCAGAATCGGTGTCAATGAAGCGGAGCTGAAACGTAGCAAAGCAGCCTTAGACATGGCAAAGCTCAACCTTTCCTATACTGTAATCACAGCTCCGTATGACGGGGTGGTGGCGAGAAGAACTTTGCAGGAAGGTCAGCTGATCCAGGCCGGACAATCACTGCTTTCTTTTGTGAGTGGAGAACTGAAATGGGTGGTTGCCAATTACCGGGAAAAGCAGCTGAATGGCATCCAGGTTGGACAAGATGTTTTGGTGAAAGTAGATGCTTTAGGCAGTAAAACTTACAAGGCAAAAATCACTGCAATCTCTCAGGCTACTGGCGCAAAGTTATCAACAATTCCTGTGGATAACTCTACTGGCAACTTTGTTAAAGTGCAGCAGCGCATACCGATACGAATTGAATTCAGTGTGGATAACAAGCCGGAAGATCTAAAGTTATTAAGAGCCGGTATGAATGTGGAAGTAGAATCTATCTAATATGCAGACCTACAAATTAGGATTATTTCATGATTGGGTGCCCAAACCGCTGCAGCTGTTGCTGATCATTTTATTGACCATCCCGATCCTCGGAATCAGCGGTGTGTACAGTACAAATATCGGAGATATGCTGGCTAGTCAGGGGATGCTGACGGAAGACTTGATGATGGCCAGTTACGCCTCCGCAATTGGAATGGCACTCGTTTTTCCACTGGCCTTGCGTACAAAACAGTTTTTTAGATCCAGACATATTTTAATCGTTTCCCTCAGCAGTCTGATTTTACTAAGCTATATCTGCGCAACAACAGATCATGCCTGGGTATTAATCGGCGCAAACACGGTGATGGGTATGATTAAGGCCTTTGCCATGATGGAAGTCATCCTGCCCATCATGTTTATCATCAGCCCAACCGGCGACAGGCCGAAGTTTTATTCCGTATTTTATCCGCTGTCGATTGCACTAGCGCAAGTAGCGAGTTATTATGCCACCAAACTATCATTTGAATACAGCTGGCATGCGGTTTATTACTATACCATCGCGATTTTGCTGTTCTGCTTATTGCTGGTACTGATCTTTGGACACCATTACAGAGGATCTAAAAAAGTCCCTTTTTACCAGGTAGATTGGCTAAGTTTTGTCTTGATCCTCAGTGCGATGATGATGCTCAATTATGTGCTTTCCTATGGAAGAATCCTCGATTGGTGGAACAATCAAAGTATTAAATTTACGCTATTTGGCTCCCTCTTGCTGACCATCTGGTTTATCCAGCGTCAAATGATACTAAAAAGACCATTTCTGAGTCTGGAGGTTTTCAAAAGAAAAAGTGTGTGGATGTCCCTGGTATTTATATTTCTTATGGGGATTTTCTTGGCCAGTACTGGGATACAAAGTACTTTCACTACTGGTGTGTTAAAATATAGCGCGTTGAGCAATGCAGAAATCAACCTGATGATGGCATTAGGAGCTGTTGCCGGTGGTTTTTTCTGCTTTGCATGGTTCAAAATAAAATGGAGCCTTAAAGGCCTGGTCATTTGCGGGTTTACTGCTTTTATCCTTTACCACCTGATCCTGTTTTTTCTTTTTAGTCCGGTGATTGAAATACATGACCTGGCTTTTCCACTGTTTTTAAAAGGATTAGGGCTGACAATTATATACATTTCCATTGGCGTGTATTGCGCAGATAAATTATCGCTGACAGCGCTTTTGGCTGCGGTTTCCGTATTGATTCTTTTCAGATCATTTATCGGTCCTGCTTTCTGGAGTTCCGTGTATTCTTATGAGCTGTATGCCGGTCAGCTGAAACATACCGCTTTCCTGGTACAGCACATGGATGCGAATGATCCTTTGCTCACAGGGCGATTAAGTCCGCTGGTTCAAGGGGCAATGTCGCAAGGGAAAAGTTCGGAACTGGCACAGTCGCTCGCGGTTTCCAGTGTTTGGGGTACGGTACAGCTGCAGGCAACTATGGCGGCAGCAAAAGAGATCTTTGGGTGGATTGTGATCGCTGGTGGATTTGTGTTGCTATTGGTGATCTCTTACCGTTTTGAACCCGTTAATTTCCGGAAATTAGTGAACATAAGAAGGAGGTTTCGCGGCCAGGAAATACTCAAAAGAGAAGAAGAGATGTTAACAGCAATCGCTCCATAGTTAAGGTGGTGTTTAATCAACGTATAGTTGTTAACATTTTATGTGGATAACGATGAGAACAACCTTGTTAATTGCCAGTGTATTAAAGTATTATAAGTTTGTGGTTCTGTTGATAACAAAGTTAGATAAGTTACCCACTTTTTATGTGGATAACCATGTGAATAATATGTTAAGTATCAATTTTTAAGTTAATTAGATGTTTAAATAAGCTGTGGATAAACTGGGTTTATTCCTGGAGAACTTGGGTTCAGCTACATTGATGAATATCTTTAAGAAGCTCAGACTTAGACAAAATGAGCACAAAAAAAGGCCTGGAATTTCAGATCATAACAGAGATCCAAAATACCAGGCCTTTTATTGGTTTTAAGCTGCTGTTGGAATTATTTTAAAGTAATGAACTGATCACCGACTTTCAGGCCGATTGCACACATTTTCTTTCCACTAAAAATACCTTCCATAGTGCCTACAACATTCAGTAGTAGCAATGATTTGTCGGAAGTTAATATCATCGGACCGTGTTCTGGCTCAATGTGAAAAACTGTTCCTGCTGCTGCAGTTCCTGGATCAAACTCCCCGGTAACGGATGTCACTTCAAAAATTCTTACTTGTTGTCCGCCGATATAGGTGATTGCACCTTGGTACAATGGGTTGGAAGCATTTACAATGTTTTCAATTTCTATAGCTGTATGCGTATCCCAGTCGATGGTCAAGTCTTTTACTTCCGGGATACCGAAAGCGCTTTCTATATCTTCATCACCAACATACAGGTATTGTTCTGCTTTGATCCTTTCCAGGATTTGGGGCATACTTTCACCAAGGAAAGCGGTTAAACGAGCTTTAGCAAGGCCATAATTTTCTCCTGGGTACAATTGTAATTCTTGTCTGAATACCATCGGACCGCTGTCTACATTGCTCGTCATTCTATGTACAGTTAATCCCGTTTCCTTCTCGCCATTTCTCAATTGCCAGAACAATGGAGCCGATCCTTTATAAGAAGGAAGCTTACTGAAATGCACATTGAAAAATCCTTTCTCTGTTGATTTTAACAAGTGTTCCGGAATAATCCATGGGAAAGTCAATACAAGAACTGCTTCAACCTTTAATTCTTGTATCCATGAGGCTACTTTGCCACCTTGTTCAAGGTCAGATTTAGCAATTTTTAACACAGGAATTCCTCTGCTTTCTGCATAAGCAATCGTGCCTAACAGCTCATAGTTTAGTTCTTCAGGAACAACAAGTCCTGCAACATCGCAATGTTCGTGAATGCTTAAAGCGGTATTTAAGTATAAAGCGCTATTTGTAAAAATTAAGGTTTTCATAAAAGAGATTTTGAAGGAGGTATCCCTGATCTCAAAAAATCAGGATTTTAAATACACTCTATAGCAATTAAAATTATATATGTTCTTGTTAAATGTTCCGCAATTAAATATAATTTTTTGGAATAAACAGGTTTTATTGCATGTTTATTCAGTGCTTAAAAAAATTCTTTCTATCAACATATAAGGAGTGATTCTTAATAAATAATAACCATCCTAAAGATGAGCATTCACAAAATGTACGGGATTTAAAATATAGCAGGTTTGAACGATCTCTTCTAAATCATGGCCATAATAAATACTGGCAATAACAAAAAAAGCATGGTCACCATAGTAAGGTTTGAATATGGTCGGTTAAAAAAAAGAGGATAGGCTAGGACAAGGCCTAGAAGGATTTCAATGCCTCTTTTTTTTCAATTCTTTCCCCTCCAAATATCTATTTAAACATTCCACACTTTCTTCAAGGCTGAACACATCCGTTTCTATGACCAGTTCTGCCTGTTCTGGAACCTCAAACGCATCATTTACCCCGGTCAGGTTATAAATCTTATCCGGGTGTCCATCCGGTAACTGCGCTTTAAAGTACAGCCCTTTCGTATCCCTTTCTCTCAATGTCGACAAGCCACATTTAATCCATACCAATTCCATCTCTTCTTTTGAAAACACCAGTTTTCTTCCTTCTTCAAATGGGTTGATGATGGAGAGCAGCACCAGGTCATACTCCGCGCTAATGCGCCTCGCTTCTTCCTTAATTCTGCGTACATTTTCCAATCTGTCGGCCTTACTAAAACCCAGGTCTTTACACAGCGATTGCCTATAATCGTCGCCATCCATTACCATCACCTTCCGACCGTTCTTCCGCCATTTTTCTGCCAGTGTATTTGCCAATGTTGTTTTTCCGGCACCGGAGAGCCCGCAAAACTGAAGGAGGATGCCCATTTTACAACTTATTATAGCTGATATACTGTACGAATCTAGGGAGCTCAGAAAGGTTTGCGCTTGCTGCATGCGGACAAGTATTACGCCACAGGATCAGGTCACCTTTACCACCTGGCACCGGTACTGATTTTTCGGTAATCCGGAGAAACTCTTGTGCTCTATCCAGGCTGGAAAAATCCTTGATCCATTCCTCGAAGCGCAGGTGAAATCCTGGAACAACTTGCAGTGGCCCACGATTTTCAGGAACCTCATTGAGATAAATTAGTCCTTGAATATGAAATTCTATGGGCTGGTCGATATTCAAATCCCAGTGCAATTTTGTTTGCGGCGGAGCCCATACTTCATTTTGCGGCGGATTGTAACCCAATTTTTCCGGGATGGCCACCAGTTGATTGCTCTGGTAAAGTTCCGCGAAAATCTGTTTGATTGCTGGAGAATGTCTTACGGCCTCAATATCTTCATTTTGATACATCTGCAGCATGATTCCTTGCCAGTCTGGGTGTGCAATGTACCAGGTTTCCGGGTAATCCATGTGCAGGTTCAGGTGTCTGCAAATTCGTTGTTTCAGCTTGTCGCAATGCGCTGCTTCGAGTACCTGAGGAATCCTCAGGTAGCCGTTTTCCTCCCAGAAGGTAAGTTGTGCTGCTGTTAATACCTTCGGATAATCTTCAGCTGGGCGATCAGCGTTCTTATTTTCCTGCCATTGCTGAAAATCCTGACTGGCGCGTTTTAAGAAATCAGCGCCTTTCAATGCTGTTGCCCATTCGATAAAATGATCATAATCCCGGCAATCCCGGTATATGAAGGCATAAGTTTCAAACTTACCAAGGCCATAAATATTCATCCAGATCTCTTCAGTACGCTGATATGCTGCATCACGGGGAATACCTTTTCCTTTTTTTATTAACTCATGGTTTTCGTAAAATTGGCTGCTGAAACTACAATCTCTCATTTGTTTTTTTTAATTGTTGATAGGCCTCCATACAGTCTGCATAATGGTATTTAGCTTCCGGTATGCGGTCTTTCTGGAAGGCTGTTGTGGTTGATTTACTATGGTATTTTAGGCGATTATTGAGCTGTTCCCGATCTTTAATCTGAATATTAGCGAAGCTTGAAAACTGATCAATCATTTCGGGGATGCCATCTCCATAATCGGCGAAAGCATTTTTCGGATGCTGCAGCTGTTGAATCAGATACGCCTGTTCATAAAACCCTTTTAAAACATCGGCTGTAAATTGTCTGAAATCGCCGCCATAATCTTTCTGCTGATCAATGTTCAGCAGCTGTCTGCTGACCATTCCGGGAACGGTATGTATCCCTGGCTGTTTCCCATGAGAGGCCAGTACCTCATCTGGTCTGCGCAGTAAAAAGAAAAATGGCGTGTCAGGATACCAGCTGCGTAAGGTATCATAAAAATGCAGGTGCCAGCTGTCGAGTTTAATGATCAAGCTCTGCTCGGTTCCATTTCTACGCTGACCTAATAAGTTGAGGGCGGCCATAAACCAATGTTTTCTTTCCGAGTCAGTTATTGGTGCTTTTTCAGAAGCTCTTAGCAACTCATCCAGCAATGGAGCTTCTGCGATGATGATATTTTCGGCTTCCTCTCCAAAGGCTTGACTCAGTAGGGTAGATCCGCAGCGTGAAACATGAAACACAAAAGCACTTGGTGTAACATGTGGAATTTCTGCTGCTGCTTCTAACAGGAAATCAGGAGAACTGACACTGGGCAATCGGTTTTTTTCCCTCCTTTTAAAGCGGGAGATTGAAATGGTTTCATCAAAGAAAGGTTCCTTCATCTGGCGATCTTCCAGATCCATCCAATGCAGCATCCATTCTTCTTCTTCAGAACGAAACAGCTGATAGGGTACCCAATTTGTTAAAAGTGAATCAGGCCTCATGCGCTCCATTATTTCTTAGTTTGTGGATCACACTTCTTGCGGTATCGGTATCGAGGCGTTCCAGTTCGGCGATGATCATCAGTTTAGTCGCTTCATCATAAGAAGGGCCTTTAGGAACATCCTGGATGCGGAAACCATGATCTCTGAACAGGTCATCTGTCCAGGTATTCCTAATCCCATCCATAATCAGGTGAACCCTTGTTTCCTTCCCTTCATTAACGATGCTGTGCGTCTCATTAAAGTCCAGGTACCAGCATTCCCCTGCTTTCAATTGCAGACGCTGGTCATTGATCATAAAATGAACCCCAGGGTTGGTCACTACAGGAATATGAATCCTGAAACTCCCTTCCATATAGCTGCAGCCTGGATCTTTATGCGGTTTAATAATGCTTCCAGGGGCGAGGGCCAGCAATCGGATGGATTCCTTTTCACAGCGCCAGGAATTCACAATGCTGTTAATGTAAGGCGATGCCTGCAGTAACGGAGTATCTAAATAACTGCCGGCATGGGCATAGATATCCTGACTATTGCCGGAAGCCGAACGGAGTGAAATACTTCTCCAGTCTCCATTAAAATCGTTGGTGTTGAAATGCATTGGCCATTCCTGTTCCAGACAATAATTCAATTCCTGCTGGAGCTGCAGATGGTCATAGTGAATGTTAAATTTGAGATGTGTTAATGGCATAACTTCAAATATTAATGGACACAAAACAGGAGATTAAAAAATCTCCTGTTTTCATGCGTTTAAATGTACGTTAATTCATGCTGAACAGCACAATGTAGCCTTTGCTGAGCTGTATTTTATCAGCTCCGTTTATTTTCCAAGGTTCAGTCTGAGGTTCAGCTCAAAACTACCATTGGTATACTTGCTCAATGCGGAAGTCTGTGTGGTATAGTTGCCAGAGATCAGGTATTTCTTTCTAAAGTCCATTCCTAAACCAAAAGTTGCATTTTCTGTGCTGTGGTATAGTGCAGTCAGGAATACCTGTTTGTTGGCAATTTCCAGCTGTGCACCGGCATCCCAGATGTTATCATAACCTTGAACCCCTCTGTAAGCTACTTTCGGCTCCAGGTCGAAACCATTTTCCCCTTCAGATAAATTCACACGGTAACTTGCGGCGGCATAAAAAGTAGATACGTCGGCCAGCTTAATCACATCCTTTTTCAGCACACTTTTCAGATTGGGAATGGAAGCTTGAACCGTTAGTTTTTTTGTGGTATAGGCCGCTCCAAAATCACCATCCAGGTAAGTTTTTCGGTCGTTATACTGACCAACCCCCGGATCATTTGGATTGCCATTAATGTCACTGTTTTCTAATCGCTGACTCATAAAACCGATAGACACCCCGAAATGAAGCTGATTGTCGTCGTTATTCATTTTGAGGTGATAGGCATAAGTTCCCACTACCCGTGTTTGTCTCTGCAGACCTGCGCTTTCATTGTATACATTCAAGCCCAGCCCCACCTTATTAAAACCATAATCAGCAGTAACATTCTGGGTCAGTGGAGATCCTGGTACATTGCTCCATAATTTACGATAAGCGGCATTGAACCTCAGCCCCTGATTAGCTCCCGCCATTGCCGGATTGATCAGATATTGATTGGTATAATATTGTGCGGCTAAAGGATTCAGCTGTGCTTTGGCAGTGCTGCCGATGGTGAAAACCATCAGCAGACCTAAACCATATTTATAAATTTTGTTCATCTTGAAGATGTTTGAGTCGGTGAAATTGAAAGTTAAAGCGTTCATTAGTTCTCTCTTACAATGGTGATAAATCCTTTGAATTTCTGTCTGTCTTTACCAAAGTCGATGACATAATAATAGGTGCCCTCAGACAGCGGCATGCCATTCAGCATTCCGTCCCAGCTGTTGTCATAGCTCCTTTTACCATAAACCATTCTCCCTGATTTATCGAAGATTTTCACCTCATTATTAGGATAGAAGTCAATGTTCTCAATGATCCATTTGTCGTTGTAACCATCACCATTTGGCGTTAAAATGTTGGTGGCTTTGATGGTCACCAGGTCATCCAGCACATTTACGGTAAAGCTTTTCTGCTCCGAACAACCACTGGCATTGGTCGCGGTAACCGTGTAAGTGGTCGTTTCTCTAGGTCTAACTGTAAGGCTGGCACTCGTCTGACCGCTCACAATGCTATTGTGAACTGCCCAAACATAGCTGCTGCCACCGCTGGCGGTTAATACCAGGGTTTCACCTTTGCTGACATCCGTGCTGCTGCTATTGTTGTTCCTGCCAATGTTGGCATTAATCGCAATGACAGGAAGTGGATTTACAGTCAATACAAACGTTCTGCTATAAGTATCTACACCACCATTGTTTGTTCCGCCATCGTCTTTTACGGTAACGGTGATCGTGCTGGTACCTGAAGCGCCATTTTTAACACGGTAGCTGAGGAGCGCTTTGCCGCCAGAACTAGGTGCTACTGTTAAACTTTGTAACAATGCAGCATTACTACCGGATGCGGTAATGGTCGTGTTTTGTCCAGATTCCGGACCAGCACTGATGCCTGTTAAATCAATAGTTTGTGTGCTGGTGGTATAACAAATCGTTTTGCTGGCCATCACATCCAGTGTAGGGATTTCATTGACATCACTCAGGTTGATGCTGAAGGTTTTGTCGAGAGAGAAACCATGCTGTGTCGTACTTCTTACGTTTACACTGTACACTTTCTTAGTTTCATAATCCAGGCTTGCTGCGGTTAACAGCTGATCACCGGAGATGCGGAAAGCTGCATTGTCTGTGTCACCGCTTCCAGTCGCCAGACTATAAGTAAAGGTAGCCTGCGGATCATCAGCAGTACTGCTCAATACACCTGCTTTAGTTCCTGCAATCTGATTTTCATAAAGCGCAGCTGCAGTAAGTAGTATATTTGTTGGTGCACCTGCTTTTACGGTCAGTACCCCATTTACATTTGTAATCTGATAGTTCATTCCTGTTGCGCCTGAAGGCACAATCGGATAGGTTCCAATCGGACTGCTAATGGTGGCCACAGATGTAAATGTTCCTTTGCTGGTCAATACGGACTCATTATCGCCATTTACAAAACCAGTAAACTGACCGGTAAACACTGGATTTGCAGTGCCTACAAATTTCGTTTGCGAATCTGCAGTAACGGTTAAAGGAGCAGGGTCAATCAGGAACGGGCCTTCGGTAAGGGTAACTGCATAATCGGTACTTGCAGCTAAAGTTCCTTTAGAAATTACATAGTTTCCTTTATTTTCTCCTGGACTTCTACTGAGGATACCTGTAAATACATCACCACTTTCCAATACTGGGTTGACGGTGTAAGTCAGCGGCGGATCTACAGTGCCATAAGTTTTCCTGATCGGGTCAACCTGAACCGAAATTGCTTTAGGGGCAATAGAAAGGTTGGCAGGGGTATAAGCAAGGATGTAGTTCGAACTTAGCGTGAGTCCACCTTGTCCGATTGCATAGTTCCCCACATGATCACCCGTTAGGCGAGTTAATGTACCAGTAAAGGTATCACCGATTTTTAAGGCTGGGGTAAAATTATAGTCGAATGCCGGGTCTGCCTCGCCGTAAATTTTAGTTTTTGCTTTCGCGGTAACATGAATAGTTTCCGAGCCGATGGTGAAATTGGCAGGCGTATAATTCAAGGTATAGTTTGAATTTAAAGCAAGATCTCCTTTTCCGATCACATAGGTGTTGACATTTTCACCAGCTGCACGGGATAGTGCACCAGTAAAGGCATCACCAGATTTTAATGCCGGTGTAAAGTTGTAATCCAATGCCGGATCTGCTGCTCCATATACTTTGCTTTTCGCGATCGCAGTTACATTAATGGTTTTTAAGCCTATGGTTAAATTAGCAGGCGTATAATTTAGGGTATAGTTTGCACTTAAAGCAAGATCTCCTTTTCCGATCACATAGGTATTGACATTTTCACCGACTGCTCGGGATAGTGCACCAGTAAAGGCATCACCAGTTTTTAATGCAGGTGTAAAGTTGTAATCCAATATCGGGTCTGCATCGCCGTACACTTTGCTTTTCGCGATCGCAGTTACGTTAATGGTTTTTAAGCCTATGGTTAAATTAGCGGGTGTATAATTTAGGTTATAGTTTGCACTTAAAGCAAGATCTCCTTTTCCGATCACATAGGTGTTGACATCTTCACCAGCTGCACGGGATAGCGCACCTGTAAAGGCATCACCATTGATCAATGCCGGAGTCGAAGTGTAAGTCAGTTCAGGATCAGTATCGCCGTAAACTTTAGATTTTGCTTCGGCAAGCACGGCAATGTCTTTTTTGCCGATCTGCAGCGTAGCACCAGGGTTAAAGGCCAAGGTGTAGTTGTTACTGACTACTAGATCGCCTAGCGACAAGTCATAACTGCCTACATTTTCTCCGGCAACTCTACCCAATTGACCAGTAAACACGTCTCCGTTGATTAATGCCGAACTGCTGGTATAACCAAATATTGGATCAGCATCACCATAAGTTTTGGTGTTACTTACCGCAGTAATTGCAATGGCTTTCGGTGTAATACTCAGGTTGGCAGGCGTAAATGACAGGTCGTAATTTGTAGTGCTTAAAGTTAGATCTCCTAAGTTAATAGGATAGCTGCCTACGTTAGTTCCTGCAGTTCTGCCTAGCTTTCCTGTAAACACATCTCCATTTGCTAAAGGAGTCGATAACGTATAAGGTAATGATGCCGGGTCTGCATCACCATAAACCTGGCTTACTGCCGTAGCAGCTACCTGAATTGTTTTTTTGGTAATGGCATAATTTTCAGCAGCTAACTGCAAGGTGTAATTTTGCGGGTTACTAACTGCCAGGCTACCGATTCCAATGGCATAATTGCCAACTGCCGAACCTGTAGTTCTACCCATAGCACCGCTGAAACTATCCCCATTTAATAAAGCTGGACTGGAGGTATAAGTGATGATGCCATCTAAATCACCATAAACTTTTCCTTGTCCGGCGTTTGCAACAATGTTGATGACTTTCGGTTGGATGGTAAAATTAGTAATGCCTGGGGCTAAACTCAAGGTATAGTTACTATTTACAGCCAATGTTCCAATGTTGATCGGATAATTATTTGGCGTTTCTCCTGAGCTTCTTCCTAATGCTCCAATAAAGGTATCACCTATTTTAAGTGCAGGATTAAAGGAATAATTTATGACAGGATCTGGATCACCAAATTGTTTACTGCTAGGTTG
The DNA here is from genome assembly GCF_001412655.1 of Pedobacter sp. PACM 27299. NCBI lineage: Bacteria > Pseudomonadati > Bacteroidota > Sphingobacteriia > Sphingobacteriales > Sphingobacteriaceae > Pedobacter > Pedobacter sp. PACM 27299. The sequence goes on from NZ_CP012996.1 coordinate 454,223, forward strand.
TGGCGTAATGCTGATCGCTAAAGGAGTGATCCTTACTGCGCCTCCTGGAGCTAAGTTCAGTGCATAGTTTGGTCCTGCCGATAGTGTTCCCAATGTAAATGGATAATATCCAACAGCTGTACCCGGAACCCTTTCTAAAGCTCCTGTGACTGGAAGACCAGATATGACAGGGCTGATGTCGTATTCCAGTGTCTCCGGATCGGGGCTGTTGTATAAGGTGATATACTCCGCTCTTGGGACTACACTTAATGGTTTCTTGTTGATGGTGAAATTGGCAGGCACATAATTAATCGCATATTTATACTGATCTAAGCTGAAAGTATTTTGCTGGATTTCATAAGTTCCTGCATTTTCTCCAGCTACCCTGGCTAAGGATCCTAAGCTGACATCACTTCCTATCAGTGCCGGACTAATGGTAGGGCTAGTTAAAGCAGGCTCCAAATCTCCAAAGGTTTTCGCCTGAGCAGTAGCTGTTACTGTAACTGGTTTTCGATTGATTTGTAATACTCGGATGACTGCTGGGGCATAAGTATAACTTGCATTTCCAGGTTGGGTGGCAATGATAGAAACTGATTGTAGGTTGTTTACACCTACAACAGTTACTGTATTTCCTGAAATCGTAGCGAGTGCAGGTTCGTTGGAGGTTAAAGTAACGGGTAAACCAGAACTACTAGTGGCGGTAATCGTAAATGAACTGCCGTACTCTGCCGGTTCAGGCTGATTAAAAGTAATGGTTTGGCTATTTAAAGGGATTCCAGTGACAGTGGAGCTGCTGGCCTGATTCCCAGCGGCATCATACACGCGAAGTGCATAGGAATAGGTTTGGAAATTTGTCAGACCTGTCTGCGTGAAGGTCATTGGGTTCGTCGCATCAGCGGCAAGAACTGTAGTCAGGACATTATTTCCCAAAGGACCAGTATTACCGCCTATCAGCTCATATTTCGCATAGTCAGAATTTAAAAACCAAATCATTACATTTTGCTGATCTCCAGCAGTTACTCCTAAGAAGTTAGGCGCAATAGGTAGGGTTTTATCAAAAGTAACGCTTGATGCATTGTTAGTATTGGTGACTGTCAGACTCTGGTTTCCTGCTAAATCAATAGTTACGATATTAAAGGTCAGTACTCCCTCCGTGTTTAAAGCGCTCAGGATTTTTGTAGCAGTATATACGTTGTTCCCGTTATTGATTAGGGTCGTTGCTGGCAAACCATCAATTAGCACTGTCGCAGTTACGGATTCAGATGCAGTAAAGGTTAAGCTGACCTGGTCTCCAGGTTTCGCCAAAGCAGGGTTTGGGTTGTTACTAGCGATGCTTACATTACTGATCAATGGGACCGTGGTGTCGATAGTTACGTTTTTACCAGTGCTCACATTTGTCACCTGTATTCCTAAATTTCCAGCAACATCCTCGAAGTCGATGGTAAAAGGAATAACTCCGTTTGTAGCCAGGTTTGGTACCGTATAAGTGGCCAAATAGGTACTGCCAACTTTTGTTGTGGCCACGAAAATTCCGGCTATCGTAACCAGAGGGTTACTTAAATCTTCACTAGATGTAAATGATAGTGTAACAACTGATCCGACTTTTGCATAAGCTGGCTGTCCAGAAACGTTAGAAATAAAAGTTAATGAAGCAGGAATTGTTGGTGGTGTTTTATCATAGAGAACTGCAGAAGAATTTGTGGTTGTGGTTCTAGGTAAGCCTGCATTTCCCGCAAGATCAGCATAAGTGATATTGAAAAGAATCTGTCCATCGTTGTCTGTAGCCAACATAGTATAGGTGGCTACCCAATTGTTCCCTGACGGATTTGCAAGTGTTGCTGGATTTCCACTGATGGTGACTGTAGGTGTACCAATTTGTTCGGAAGTGCTGAAATTGAGCGTAATGGTCTCACCGGCGATTGCGATACTGCCATTCCCATTATGATTAGAATTTATACTAGCGGAAGTAATCGTTGGTAAAACTTTGTCAATAGTATAAGATTGACTTGGTCCAAACCCTGTCAGAATAGGGTTTAGAACCAGGTTGGCAATTCCTGTACCGCTGGAATTTAAGTTAATGGCAACTGTACCATTTCCACTTCCAGTTCCTACGGTAACCGTATAGATTGCTCCTGATCCTTCAATAGCGTTAATGGAAGATAATGGTGTGGAGCCAGTGCTGATTTGAAAATCTAATTGATCAACTCCGGTTACTGGTTCACTAAAGGTAACGGTATACTGCACAGTATTGACATTGGTAAGTTCAGTAACCGGGGTTTTTCTGACGATACTCAATACTGTTGGGGCAATTCCGTTAATGACGATACTTCTGCCATTTGCTAGAGAACCCACTGCTCCTGGAGTAGGAAGGGTAAGTAGAGCTGGGCTGGTATTCAGGTCATTAATCGTTCCTCCGTTTAAGCTCAATGCAGTGGTACTGGTAAAATCTAGTGCTGGATTGCTTTGACCTGAAAGTACCGTGTAATTGAAATTCAGGACAGCCGTTCCACTACCACCTGAGTAAGTTGCAACCGCGCCAACACCCGTATTTAAGGCGAGCTGTGGTGTTCCGGTTACGGTAACAGGCTCTGAGAAAGTCAATGAGAGAGGTAGAACTGTCCCAACTCCATGAGGACCATCTGTTGCGGTCGTGCTCACTGAAGTAATTGTGGTTGGTAAATTATCTACTACAACTTTGCTGGCATTCGTGGTTGCGGTCACCTGGCTGCCCACATTTCCAGCTAAGTCGCTGTAATCAATGGTAAAGGTAACTGGACCTTCTGGATCGCTCGAAGTCACCGTGTAATCTGCAGTATAAGAATTACTAACTTGGTTAACAGCGGTCACTGGATGTCCATTCATGGTCACGGTAATTAAGCTTAAAGCTTCAGAAGCGTCTATATTTAAGCTAACTTGATCGCCTGTTCTCGCTAAAGCGGTGTTGCTGTTGTTTGAACGGATCGTTAGTGCTGGGATGGTAGGAACTGTGGTGTCAATCGTATAGGTTTGACCTGAGGTATAGCCACCTGAGATTGCATTCCCGGTAGCCAGGCTGACAATTCCTGTTCCTGCACTCCTTAAATTCAGGCGCAAGGTGCCATTTCCAGGCCCTGTGCTTACGGCTAGGGTATAGGTCGTGCCAGATCCATTGAAAATTAATATAATTGGAGCGGTCAAGCTACCTGTGGAAGTAAGCGTGAAATCGGTTATATCTACGTTGGATACTGCTTCTGAAAAGGTAACCGTATAATTCACTGAGGTGTTTTTGGTGAGTGCAGCAGCGCCGCCTTCTCTAACAATACTAAGTACTGTTGGGCGAAGGCCATTCAGGACTATGTTGGAGCTTGCGCCCAGAGAGCCTACTGTGCCAGGACTTGCCAGTGTTATGTTCGCATTGTTTCCTGCAGCATCTTTAATGGTACCTCCATTTAAAGAAAGGGCATTGGTTCCGGTATAATCCAAATCAGGGCTGCTTTGACCTCCAGCTACCTGATAATTGAAAGTCAAGGTGGATGTACCAGTTCCACTCACATAAGATGCAAATCCGGCAGGACTTACATTCAAGGCCAGCAGAGGGCTGCCCGTAACATTGATTACTTCTGAAAAATTTATGCTGATCGGTACGTTTGATGCGATATTATAGGTGCCGCTTGTGCCGCTTACGCTGCTTACAGTTGGACTGGTGGTGTCTATGATGATGCTGGCTTTGCCTAAAGGTCCAGTTAGACCGATTGTAGGGTTAGGGAGTGTAAGTGTTGCATCATTTCCCGCAGCATCTTTGATGGTTCCGGCGTTTAAAGCAAGGGCGGTTGTATTTACATAATTTAGTGCGGCAGTACTTTGCGCTGCCAATACGGTATACTCAAATGTTATAGTTGAAGTTCCGCTGCCTGATAGGTAATTGAGCGGGGTGCTGCTCGTATTTAAAAGCAGTGTTGGTGTACCCGTTACCGTTACAGGTTCAGAGAAGTTCACAGTTACAGGAAGGACCTTTCCGGTGGTATAACTCCCATTCGCAATGGTCGTATTTACACTGCTGACAGTGGGATTAACAGCGTCTACTACAATAGCGGCGTTGGCTCCTAGAGAACCTGTTGCACCTGGGGCAGGCAATGTGAGGTCCGCATCTTCATTTTGTGGATCTTTAAGGGTTCCACCATTGAGTTCAAGAGCGTTTACGCTGCTATAATCAAGGTCAGTACTGCTTTCTCCAGCAGCTATGGTATAGGTGAAAATAAGGTCTTGGCTGTTATTTCCTGAGGTATAAGTAGCATAGGCACTGGCGCCTGAGTTGAGTTTAATTCGGGGGGTTCCAGTCACAATTACATTGTCACTGAAATTAACGGTGATCGCAATTGTTGAACCTGTAACTTTGGTTCCTGTTGAGGGAGTAGCGGTTACATCGATAGGTATACTTCCAAGTTTGAAAATTGGCTGAGCAGTAGAAAAGGCTCCACCTGCTGTACCTGGGGTTAATTCGAAAGCTGGAACAACAGTCCTAAAATCCCAGTTAGCGATATTTACAATATTTGCTAAAATACTGGCTTTTGAGCCTATTAATGTACTTGAATAAGCGCGGTAGATTTTAGCGTTTGCTCCAGCTAAATTACATTGAAAATTACCTAGTTTTAAGTTATCTGGTAGAGAGGAAACTGAAGCGGAGATGATTCCATCGGGACGCGCCCAGCCGTATTGGTCTGGAGGACTGCCTCCTGGGTTTAGTGTTGACCAGTTGGCCAGGCCATAGATAAAAGAAGGCAATGCCTCAGTACCGGTATAGATCAGCCAGGAATCTCCTGCAGCAGTTGCTATGTTAAGATTTGTCCAGCCAGCATCAATTGCAATGCTTCCTATGTTTGGAGATACTGACACTGATGGTGCAGGGCCGCCATTAATGGTAAAAGTGAAAACTGTTCCTGCGTTAATTGTTCCGGTGGTCAAGGCGATGGTTCCATCTGCAACACTAGTAACAAAAGCCAGACTAGCACCTTGCCATCCCTTATCAGTAAATTTGATGACAGTATTGGCTGCGATATTTCTTAAGGCAACTACTGCTAGATTTACAGATGTTCCTTTGTTATTGACCCCGATGATGGCTAAATCACCGGGTACCAATGTGGTTTGTGCAAAACTTGATTTTGCGAAAAAGCAAAATAAAGAAAACAGCATCAGTACCGTTATGTTTTGTGTTATCCTTTTCATAGTGAGAGCGTTAATCCGATTAAATGCATTAAATTTAGTTTCTGCTAGGGAATCCACCCACAGTGCAAATGAGGTAAGTGATGGCAAGTGTAGGCTGACATATAGAGATTGGCACACCGGCACCATTATTTCCTATTGTTGTAGTTACGGTAGGACCCGCAATTTCAACATTTGGTGCAATGGAATTGTAACCAGCTACAGGATCTGCATTGATATCTACCATTGCTGCGATTGAATTCCCTGCCACAGGAACGCTTAAATTCCCTTTTTGGTCACTTACTTTTAATACAGCTGTAGTAGCTGAGGCATGGCTGTGTACAGGCATGTTGTTGATCGAAATTTGGATAGTTTCTGCACCTATCATCTCACCAAGTAGGTGATTGGTCGGTAATGATGGTCCTTGCCCTGTTCCAATCATAGCTCGGCCCCTGAGGTCTGGAAGGCCAAAAGTGCGCTGTCCGTCTCCGCCATACGCGGTTCCTAAAAGTGAGTAAAGTGCGGTATTTTGCTGAATTTCAATAAGTTGTCCGTTGCAAGGCATAAAGCCTCTTGGTACAAAATTTCCAGCGAAAGCTCTGATCATTCCTAGATAGTCATCCATAATAAAATTGTGTTTTATGTTAGTAATTGTTTGATTTGAGTAGCGAAGTTGCTTTCCGGGTTTGAATCATAAGGACGATGGAGACCTGCGAAAGCATAATCAAGAAATTTTATTAGATAATTAAAGATGTGTTTCCTCTGTAAATCAACAAATTCAAAAATTCGTTGACTAATCAATTTACCTTCAATAAAATGGAGAATGTCCATGAGACAATTAGAGTTGAGGCGTTAATTATCATTTACTTAGTGTAAAATTATGTAAAAAAAATTACACAGTGTGTGTTTTGCGAAACTTATTTAATAAGTAACGTCGTTATAGCTTTTTGGTGTATTTTGTTGTAATATTATGATTATTTTTATAATTGATATAAAATTTTGATCATAATGATTTAATAGTCTTTACCGGATTAAATTTTTAAAATCTTGTTTTCCACATTATGGGAGGGAAGTTCCCCAATAAAACAGCGGATTATTCCTAGTTTTTCGTAGAAGTATGGGGAACCGGAAGTTTATAAATAAATTGATGTATTGCGTTACTGGTGGTTTTCAAATCTGTAGTCAAGTACCAGATGTTATTAATTCTCGTTCCTTTACTATCCTTATCCAGTGGAAACCTGGCCTGTGCTATCGTTTTATTTTTAGAATTTAAAATACTTCCGGCAAAGCTGAAAAGTGTGAAATTGTTCATGCTAGTTTCCAGATTAGGGAGGACTTCTGTGGCAAAAACGGGAAAAATTTCCTTGCCCTTCATTTTCAATTGATTGAATATGGCGATGAGTACCAGACGTTGACGCTCCGTTCTTTGGGCATCACCATGGCCAACGGCACGGATCCGGGTATAGGCAACGGCCTGCTTTCCAGTCAGTAATTGTAAGCCCGCCTGCATCAATGGTATGGCTGGTACTTTATCGTAAATAGACAGCTCATTCAGGTAGTTGTTGAGGTAAGGAAGCTCTTCAGTTTTCACTGGAATCTGGACACCCCCTAAGGCATCTACAATCTTAGCTGCGCTGTAAAAATCAACATTCATATAATCTCTGATGTCCAGATCGAAGTTTTGATTCAGGGTTTTAATAGCCAGCTGCGGACCGCCAATGGCGAAGGCGGCATTGAGCTTATTCATGCCTGAACCCTCGATATTCACATAAGTATCCCTCATGATGGACGACATTTTAATTTTCCCGCTGAGCTGATCAATAGAAATGACCATCACTACATCTGAATTTCCAGCTTCTGCTTCGGTACGTCGGTCGACTGCAAATAGGGCGATATTAACCGAAGGGTTCTGACTGCTTTTTTGTCTGGCTATAGCTTTTGCAGAAATTCCCAATGCCGCATCAGAGCGGTTCAACTGGACTACTTTTTTTGTCGCAGGAGGAGCCATAAAGTCAACCCGATTGGCTGTACTGTCTTGTGCTTTCAGCTGGAAAAATCCGAGGGCGACACAGAATAGAGATAAGACGATGGTTCTCATTTTACTTTAATGGTCTTTATGACCGGTGACTGATATTTCAATAACCGTACCTACTAACCATTAAAATTCTTTCTACCTTTAAAACGTTCTTAAAATTTTGGTCCAAAGAACCGGAAGCCGGAGCGATTGAAAAGGAAAATGTATATGAACAAAGCGTGTAAAATTGCAATTATAGGTTTAGGGTATGTGGGATTGCCACTCGCTATTGAATTCGCCAAGAAGTATAGGGTACTTGGCTTCGACATTGATGAAGTCCGGATTCAAGAGCTTTCCAATGGAGAAGACCGAACCAGAGAGGCCGATTTGGAAGAATTGCAGCAAGTACTGCAATCACAAACGCTAAATGAAGGCTTGTCACCCAGCTCCGGATTGCAGTTTTCTTACGATCCCACAGATTTGACCTCTTGTCAGATTTACATTGTTACCGTTCCTACGCCTATCAACCGCTTTAAAGCACCAGATTTGCAACCTTTACTGAAAGCCTCCGCCATGATTGCTGCGGTGTTAAAAAAAGGTGACATTGTAATTTATGAATCCACCGTTTATCCCGGATGTACAGAAGAAGATTGTGTACCTGTGCTGGAGCAATATTCTGGACTGAAGTTCAATGAAGATTTCTTCTGTGGTTACTCTCCGGAAAGGATCAATCCCGGCGACCGCATCAATACCTTAACCAAGATAAAAAAGGTGACTTCAGGATCTACACCAGAAATAGCGGAACAAATAGATCAGCTATATGGACAGATCATCACTGCCGGTACACATAAAGCACCAAGTATCAAAGTAGCTGAAGCGTCGAAAGCCATAGAAAATGCACAAAGGGATGTCAACATCTCTTTTGTCAATGAGCTGGCCCTGATTTTCGACCGCATCGGGATTGACACCACAGATGTGATCGAAGCTGCAGGGACAAAATGGAACTTCCTGAAATATAAGCCAGGATTGGTAGGCGGCCATTGTATCGGGGTAGATCCCTATTATCTGGCCCATAAAGCAGAATCACTAGGTTATCATCCGCAAGTCATCCTGTCGGGGAGAAGGGTAAACGACAACATGGGCATGTTTGTGGCCAATAAAGTAGTCAAACTGATGATCGCTAAAGGCTACCCGGTAAAAGGAGAGAAGGTGCTGATACTCGGTTTTGCATTTAAAGAGAATTGTCCGGATGTCAGAAATACAAGAGTGATCGATATTTATCAGGAATTACAGCAGTTCGGGATGGAGATTAATGTCTATGATCCATGGGCAGATCCTCAGCTGGTGAAACAGGAATATGGTTTTCATCTTGATAAAACCTTAATAGATAAAAACTATAAGGCCATTATTGTGGCCGTTTCCCATCAGGAGTTTTTAGCTTTCGATTATGGAAAATACCAGCAGGATGGAGCGATTATTTTTGATACGAAATCATTTATTGACCGCAAATTTACTGATGCGCGACTTTAGTGAAAAACAAAATAACAATTCTTATATTGTGGCACGTTTTTAGTTAACTAGAATCAAAATAGATTATTCTTCAATGTTTTACCATGCGCTCCGGCCGTTTTTCCTTTCGGAAAACGTTTCTTCTAAATCATTAGTCAAGGGGTCATGCTCAGATTCCCGGAATAACGAAATCAATTTTTTATTTATTGCTTATCCTAAATATTGCTGTATTTTTATAGCTCAATTAAAATCCGTGGGGGAAAATTAATGAAAAAACACTTACTCATTTTAGTCCTGTTATTATCTGGAGGAACCGCGTTTTCTCAGATGAATGCAGACTACAATTACTCGATCACCTTAAGAGGTTATGGGTCAATGCAAATGCCGAAGCTCTTTAATGAGACTGATCCTGTTAAATATATCAATACCTATTTCTCGGGAATCACGGTGAAATTTAACGACAACCAGATCAATTACCGATTGAGTGGAAGTTACATTAAACAAGGGAAAAGCTTCCATAATAACTGTAACAATTGTGAGATTGTTTCCGGTGATGTGACCGATTATATGTTTAAAGTAGGTTTTGAAAAGAACATGAACTTCTCCAGAGTTCAGCCCTATATAGGTGCAGACATTGGCTATAGAGCCAATAGATTTGTTGGAACTTCAACGAATGCGAATCCTTTAAAAGCACAGGTTGTTGCAGACGCAACCCTATATCCTAATAAAATGGAAACCTCGAAAAATGGATTCCTGCTGTCTCCGGTAGTAGGTATTAAGTTTCATCCGGCTCCGCAGTTTACCATATTTGTAGAAAGCAGTCTCGACTTCTTCTATTCTTATGAAAGACAAGAAGCGGTAACGGAAGATGTAAATAATACCCGCTCTTTTACCAGAACTAATAAATCAGAATTTTTGCTGAATCCTGTTTCCGTTGGCCTAAGCTTTCATTTAGGAAGTAATAAATAGAATTAATTTTATACTTTTGCGCTTTATTTAGATTAATTTCAAATAGGGTGTTGGGGATGATAAAAAGAGTTTTACTACTGAGCCTATTGGTTTTGCCAATCGGTGTTTTTGCACAAAGCGTGGTTAAAGGACAAGTGACGAACCAAAAAGGTACGCCAGTTTCCAACATAATTATAACCCTTCAGGGGAAAAATAAAACCAGTCAGACAGACCTGACTGGTTTTTATGCATTTAATGGTTTAGACAGTGGAAAGTATAAATTAACTGCTTCCGGTGTCGGCTATCAGCCAGTCTCTAAATCTTTAGTGTTGAATGGTAATGAGGAGCAGATCGTTAATTTTTCCATCTTAAGCGATGCCGGCGATCTGAATGAGGTGATCGTAACCGCCTCCAGAACTGCAGAAACTTTAAAAGATGTGCCCTCTTCTGTAAAGATCTTAAACTCAAAACAGATCGAGATGCAAAGAGGAATCTCTACCGATCTGAACCAGATTTTAACCTATAATATTCCCGCATTAACCTTAGGGACCAATACCGTGGTGAACAAAGGGCAAACGCTAAGAGGTAGAAATGCCTTAGTGATGATCGATGGGATTCCACAATCCACACCGCTTAGAAATGGGGAGCGCGATTTCAGAAGTATCGATCCTTTTGTGATCGATAAGATAGAGGTGATTGAAGGTTCTACCGCCATTTATGGCAACGGTGCTGACGGCGGGATCATTAACTATATCACCAAAAAGGCTGATACCAGTAAAAAATTCAGCTCCCTTTCGGAACTTTCTTCGACAGGTTCCTTGGTCAGTCCAAGACATTCTTTTGGCACCCGTTTCTCGCAGTTATTTACGGGAAAAGTCAACAAATTAGACTATGTGCTGAGCGGAACCTATGAGCATACTGGAGTCAATAAAGACGCGGATGGAAAAGTGGTTTCTCCTTTTCAGTCGCTAAGTGAAACCAATAGTAAGAATATTTATGCCAAATTAGGCTATAACATCAACCCGAAGAACCGCATCGAGGTGATGTATAATTATTACCATACGCTGCAAAATAGTAGCTATGTGGATTCTGCGGGTATTTATGGTGAGCGCCCGATTACCGGAAAACCAGGTACACCCATTGGTGATAAACAAGGTACTCCTTACAACCACAATGCCTATATTCAGTACACCAATTCCGAAATTTTTAAAGGTACTTCCCTGAATGTGAACCTATACCTGCAGGATTTCTACTCTATTTTTGAGTACTCTGATTTTTATAAGCCAGCAGGAAATTCGGCAATCGCCTCCAGGAAAAAAGGGGCAAGGTTTAATTTCAATACCCAATACCATATCGTAGATCAGGTAAAAGGGGATGTGACTTATGGTTTAGATGTGTTGAACGACATCACCAAGCAAAACCTAACCGATGGGAGGGAGTTTGTGCCGGAGATGAACATGAAAAATTTTGCGCCTTATGCGCAGCTGCGGACTTTCCTATTCGAAAACCTCGTATTTAAAGCAGGAGCACGCTATGAAAATATCACACTCGGTGTACCTGATTATACCACCATTCCATTCGGAAATTATAAAGGTGGTGTAGCGGTTAAAGGAGCCGATTTAAGTTACCATACTTTAGTGTATAATGCAGGACTGAGATATAGTAAATGGAATTTGTTTAATCCTTTTGTGAGTTTCTCTCAAAGTTTTTCTCTGTACGACCTGGGCAGAACACTTCGCCTAAGTGCAGTGGATGATGTGAGCAAAATTGAAACAAAAGCGATCATCACCAATAATTATGAGGTAGGTTTTAGCAGCAGCTGGAAGCAACTAAATGTAACTGCTGCTTATTATGTGAGCACTTCCGCTTTAGGCTCCAGCTTAAAAGATGTGAACGGTGTGGCTGTTCCTGAAAGGGCACCAGAACGGGTAACAGGCTTTGAAGCTACTGCAAACTATACCTTCCTGCCAAACCTTTCTATGTCTGTGGGTTATTCTCATTTGGAGGGTACAAAGGAAGTAAATGGTAAGAAATTACCCTTACCTACCACTAGAATAGGTCCTGATAAATTTACCAGCAGTGTCAGCTATTCGCCTTTAAAAGCATGGGACCTGAGTGTGTTCTGGATCTACTCCGGTTCAAGAAAAGAATTTTTACCGGATGCCAAAGGGAATTATGCGCTTGGTGAAGGACCAGTAAATTCATTCAATTTCTTCAACCTATATACCGCTTATCATTTTACACCTAAAGCGACGCTGAAATTGGGAATTGATAATGTGTTGAACGCAGATTATTATCCGATATTGTCGCAAGGGAAGGTGCGTACAGAATCTTATATCAAAGCGAATGGCGCACGCTATAACCTAACCATGGCTTATGCTTTTTAAACGTTTCGCCGCTTTTATACACCTTTGGGGAGGTTTGTTAATCGGTTCCCTGATTGTGGTGATTTCGATCACCGGCTGTATCACCGTGTTCAGTGAGGAGTTGTTTGCTATTTTTCACAAGGAGTTGGTTTCGGTAAAATCAGCAGGTAAACCGCCTTTAAGCTTGTCAGTGCTTACAGAAAAAGCAGCTGCGGTATTGCCTGAAGGAAATAAGATCAGTAAAATCGAAATTCCAGCAGGAGAGAAAAGTTATGTGTTCATCGCACAGGAAGCGAAAAAGAAGGCGAAAGGCCTGACGTATTTTGACCAGGTCAAATATTTTAAAAAGGTATACGTAAATCCTTATACGGGTGCTGTACTCGGACAGCTGGACATGAAGTATGAGTTTTTTAATATGGTGTTACAGCTGCACAGATATCTGCTGCTGAAGAAGGATATTGGCAGCCTGATTACCGGAATTACCGTACTGATATTTCTGCTGATGCTGATCAGCGGTGTGGTCATCTGGCTTCCTAAAAAGTTCAAAAACGTAAGTAAAAAGCTGAAAATCGACTTTAAAGGTAAGTTCAAAAAGCTGAACCATCAGCTGCATACAGTTTTAGGGATGTATGTACTGCCTGTTGCGCTGGTCATTGTTTTTACCGGACTCAGCTGGTCATTTAAATGGTGGGAGTCTGGGATGCTGAAAGCGATGGGTGGCAACAAACGGGTGCTTCTGGCCAATGTACAGCCTACACCAGCTGCGGTACCATTACATGGCGCAGCATTAGATCAGGCTTTTTTTGCTTTGCAGCAACACGCGAGTGGGAATTATGAAATGATTGGTTTCACCATTCCTGCAGAAACAAAAAAATCTGCCTCCGGGTATATTACCATGCACGATAGCGGGGATGCCTGGCTGGGCATGAGCTATTTCTCTATCGACCACAATTCCGGAGCAATCTTTGACCAGATCATCCATAAAGATAAAGGTACGGCCATGAAATGGCGGAACTCTAACGAAGCAATTCATACCGGGAAAATATACGGCTGGCCAACGCAAGCGCTCGCGTTTTTTGCCAGCCTGATCTGTGCGACTTTGCCGGTAAGCGGGTTTTTAATCTGGCTTCGGAAAAGGAAAAAACAAAAGGTTCGGGTATCAACTTGATACTTCTTCCATAACTTCTTTTAGTATTTGTTCTAAGTCCCTTAATGGGGTAAAGATTTTTAACTGGTTTATATATTTATCAAGCGTAAGCTCTTCAGTTACGATTTCTTTAATTTCCAGGATTAGCGCTCTTATGACCTCTTTTGGATTTACAGCCGATAAATCTGCCAGCACAGCCAGCAATTTCATCTCGATCACCTCATGGTATAAAAAGAGCCTGTAATCTATCGTACTGATCGTTCTTACTTCATATTTAAACTTAAAATTTGTACTTTCAATACTGGTAGGCATGTTTAACCTTTCCTGCCCCAGATAGATCCTATACTGACTAACCGGAAGCCTATATTTCCTTTGCAGCATAATACCATACTCTGCCATTCGATAGGCCATATTCCGATCATTACTGCGTTGATATTCGATGTGTAAAATGAAAACCTGACCATTTTCATCCTGTACCTTTTTCAGCAGATCCGGCTTTCGTTCTTTCGTATGCTGCAAATCATCAGGCAGTTCTTCGGTAATGAAGATTTTCATGCTCAGTACCTGTTCAACAATCCCTTCCAGGTTGGCCTCCATATTCTCTTTAAATATCTTATCATATTCACTTCCCTGCCTTGGGTTTTTGAACTCCATATCTTTTATAGCTTATCTATCGAATATATATATCAATAAATTAACTAAAACAATACTTTGTGGTTTAATTGTTTCTTTTAGTGATTTTAAAATCAGGTTTTAAGTTTTGTCCTTCCTGCTTTTAAATCCGCTGCTGCGATGCGTTTCGGCTCATTTAATCTGTTATTATGATTTTATTTCAGTTTTATCAAGCCTAACTACTGCATTTTAATCCTAAATAACCAACGCTCTGCTCAAAATTATTTTACCAGTAATTAATATAACGAGCAGGGGATGTGATGCGGAACTAGTTGTCTCGTATTTGCGAATTTTTGAATCGATTTTCAGACAGATGTAACGTATTTCTATAGACAGATATTTTTATTAGGAATTTGATAATTATAAACGATTATTTGTATTGGCAATAATTTATTTATTAAGTTACTTAAATCATCATTATGATAAAGCATAATTTTCAAGACAGCTGGTCCATGAGTTTGAAGTCAGGTCTTAATCCAATTAAGGAAATCAGTTACGAACAGTTGATTGACCTGATTGCACAGGAGTATGGCAGAGAAAACTATCCAGATGATTTCATGATGCCTTCTGTGAGAAAACTGTCCATGTTTCTAGGCGTGAAACGGCATTTTGTGGAGCGTGCATATCGCCATTGGGTTAAAAGAGAGGAGATTCTTTATACTCAGAATCGGGTGGGTACATTTATGTTTGAACCTTCGATCAGTCTTCCTGTTGCCGATGTGGCTCGCCTCGCAGGATTTTCCTTCAACAAGAAATTAACTGGTTACTCAAAAACTATTGAACCTCAACCGATGAACATCCTCAGTCTGGGCAGCGCTTATCCTGTACAACTGGTAAATGTGATGGATTTAAGAGGGAACAGCAGGTCTGGAAATTCCAATGCTGCTGCACTGAATTCTGGGGATTGGGTTGCTAAAGATGCTTTAAGGGTGCTCAGAAGTAAAAAACTGATCAACAATCAATGGCAGTTTTGCATGATCCCAGATGGCAAGGCCGTGTATAAAGTGTTGAAAACGATGACTAGTCCGGGGGATGTGCTGGTCATCAACTCCAGAAACGATGCCGCATTGCTGGAAACGGCCGGAAAACTTCGGCTAAAGGTTGATTTCAGCGGTGCGGATGAACAGGGAATGTCGGTAGGAAAGCTGGAAGAAATTTGTATGCAGAAAATGGTAAAAGTGGTATTTGTACGTTTGGAAGCCGGTTTTCCTGTCCCACTCCGCATGGAGGAAAAACGATGGAATCAACTGATGCATTTATCGGAGCGATTTGGGTTTTGCCTCATCGTGCTGGATGACGACTATGAATTTCGCGACAAAGAAACTGCCGGACCAGGGCTTTCCTTAAGCGGCGGAAACTTGATTTATATTGCGCCATACAGCAAAGTTTATCCTATTCTTCATAAAACCAATATGGTTGCCGGACCTGAAAATTTCATTGCCGAACTTAAAGAACAGATAAAGAAGATCATTATTCGCTGGAACCACTCGACTGAAAAAGCATTAATGGCCGCCTTGTCTGCCTCCGAATTGAAAACCCAGTTGGAAAAAAGTAATCAATCTTGTCGAAAAGCTGCATTTATCCTGAAGGTAATGTTCGACAATTACCTCTCCGAATATGCCTCGCTGATCTTGCCAGGTGCAGGAACCTATGGCTTTATAAAGTTTAAAAAGCCGCTTATAGAATTGCGGGCCTCTAAATTCCTCCGTCACTCTTTATACCAGGAGCAGGAAAATTTCTCCTTTAATCCAAATGAACCGATCGATGGTTTCCGAATTAGTCTCTTTATCGGCGACTGGGTTTCCCTTGAAAATTCTATGAAAATGATTTCAGGAATATTGGGGAGAAAAAAGCGAGGAATTGGTCAGGTTGTGGTCGGGAAGTGTTCGGAAAGAGAAGGGCCTTATAATAGAGAGCGGGAGGGGTTCCGATAGGGGTCGCTTAGGTTTGAAATAGTCCTTGCTATTTATACCCCTACCGAACTCCTTCCTCCGGCTAAAAGCAAGCAGGTTTCTTCCCGACGAGTTGTAATCCCTTATACAATGCAAATTATTTATAAACAATTAATATACAATTATGGCAACATTTAAAAACGGTTACTGGTATGGTAAGCTAGGAAAAACGACCACTTACCCATTAAACGGCGTATTAGTTACACGGTTGATTGGTAAATCGACTAAACCTCCCACTGAATTGCAGAAAGCAGTTCGATTACGGACAAAATTGGTCTCCGCATTGCTCTTTCCGGTTAAGGAATTTATCGAGGTGGGCTATGAACGCGAGGCTCGGCGATTGAAGCTGGTCCCTCAAAATCCTGCTTTTTCTTATAACTGGAAGCATGCTGTTATTGGAAAGTTTCCGAAGTTGAAAATAGATTTTACAAAGCTGCGTCTTAGCTATGGCAATATGCCGCCACCGGTAAACCTGGAAGTTGTTGCCTCAGACAAAGGACTGGTCTTTAATTGGGGACCACAAGAAGGAGTGATGGGTACGCATTGGTCAGATCAGGTGATGTTGCTGGCCTATTTTCCGAAATTGAGAAAGTCTGCTTATATGACTGCTGGGGCTTCCCGTTATAAAGGGACAGATCTTCTGCTGGTATTTGATATTGAACATGGCCAGTTTGCCGAAACTTATATCGCCTTTGTTTCTAATGATAGAAAAAGCATTTCTGACAGTGTGTATGTCGGTAAAGTTCGCTGGTGATGAAAGAGGAATTAATGATTTTGAAAATACTGCGCCAGCTTTTGAAAGTACAGACCGATCAATTGCTTGCTTTATTGAAAATGCTGCCTGCGGATCTTCCAGTAAAAGAAGAAGAGATCTGGCTGCATACCAATGAGGTGATGCTGATCTTTCAGAAAACCCGGAAAACAATTTATAACTGGCGAAAATCAGGACACCTCAGGTTTAGGGTCAATGGTGGTACTTGCTATTATTTGAAGAAAGATGTATATGCCATCATGAAAGAAGAGCCTGGAGGCTGAAGGTAATCTGGTGTAATCTGAAAGTAAAGGCGAGTAAAGCTGGGTATAATGAGGCTGTTAATTAGTTGCTGGTGTTTTTTGAGGATACATTCGTTCAACAAATCCAAAGTACCGGTATACAGTTGATTTGAATTCACAGAATAATTAACCTTTTAAATTTTAAAATTATGGGAACCTATAAACCAGGTGCTTTTGGCCCCTTCAATGGGAGAATCGGCGATGTAGTCGCTGCAAGATGGAAGGAAATCAATGTCGTAAAAAATCGTCCGGCAAAATCGAGCAAGCCGGCAACAGCAACGCAGCTGGACCAGCGTTCAAGGTTTGGTCTGGTGACAGGCTTCGCAGGGAAAGTAGCCGAGATGATCGCTGTTGGATTTAGACAGATGAGCGGGAATTTTACCCCAACAAATGTGCTGACAAAGGCGATGATGAAAAATGCCATCATTGGCACTTATCCGGATTACAAACTGGATTACGCCAATATCAGTCTGAGTAAAGATGGAAATCTTGATCTGGGCAAAAATTTAACTGTTCAGGTGCTTCCGGGACAAACTGTTCAGGTGAGCTGGGTGCTGGATACGATGCCAGGCAAATTGCCGGAAGTGACAGACAAAGCCTATATCCTGCTTTACAATTCGGATAAGCATAAGGTCATTAAATCATGGGATGGCTTAGTGAGAGGTGATACGCCGATTACGATGTATGTACCGGGTGCTTTTGTTGGCGATGAAGTGCATTGCTGGCTATTTTTTGCCTCGGTAAAAAGCAAAGAAGTTTCTCCTACAGCCTACCTGGGCGTAGTGACGATTCTGGCCTAATTTCAAATTCCCCGGCAGGGTTTATGAGGCCCTGCCGGGTTTATTTAATCTTTAAAACCAAAAATAAGATGAATACAAAAAGAATAAAACTGTCGGTTTTCCGATGGGAGGAGCCTGTGCGGATTTTTGTGCTGCTCCTGCTGCTCTGGACTTTCGGTCCAATAGCGATTCGCTGGATGGATGATACTGCTGGAAGTGTGGATCAAAGTATCTGGCTGTTGATTTTACTCAGTTTAATTGGCTTTCTGCTGGTCACTGCCTTGAGCTGGTGGATCTTAAAGGTTTTCTGGCTGAATATGGGGCTTCCCCCAATTTTTATCATGGTTTCACGATTTAACAACTTAGAAATATGGCATCAAGTACTCTTTTTTCAGCTCTCCTTTGGCTTGCTTTTATTGGCAGCTACTGGCTGCCTGATCGCCCTTTGTTAAAATCTTTCAGGCATAATGGGCTTAAGGAACAGCAAGATGACTTTAAGTACCGCTTATTGCTGGTGAAAATCGCAAAGGGGGAATTGGGCTTAAGGGAAAAAACCGGTCGCAATGACGGGAAAAGAATTGGGGAGTTTTTAATCACGGTTGGCTTAAAGAAGCCTGAGCCCTGGTGTGCCGCTTTTATCAGCTGGGTATTTGCCGAAGCAGGTTTTGACCAGCCGAGGTCGGGATGGTCGCCAGACTTGTTTCCGGTTTCGCGATTGGCGAGGTCGGCATTGCCGGGAAATGTGATTGGAATTTATTTTCCGGAGAAGAAACGGATCGCTCATGTTGGATTGATCGAAAAGGAGGATGGTGATTGGTTGATTTCCTTAGAAGGCAATACCAATCTCACAGGAAGCATGGAGGGAGATGGGGTTTATCGGAAACGGAGACATCGGAAATCAATTGATAAGATTTCGGATTGGGTCAGTAAGGGGAGGAGGACGCCATGAACAACTTTTCCCTCTTGTTTTTATTGACTTTCATCTGCTTTATCACTAGCTGTGCGCTATTTAAAGACACGACGAAAAGCGCAAGTGAGGTATATGCAGATGCTAAGGTGATTCGCTTTTATAGTGATTCCAGCGGTTATGAAAAGGAGGTCCTGATCTGGCCGAAAGGTAATTTTAGTTATTCGCCAGGGACGGGTTTTTTTGGAGCGGCAGAAAAACTGCAGCTCAAAGAAAAAGGAGCAAGTAGAGTTGGAGGCTTAGAAATGAAATCTAAACAGTATTCAGCGGCAGAGAAAACGGTAGTTAGGGAATCCACGCTGGATGGGCTGCTATGGGTTTTGATTGCTGGAGCAGGTATTTATTTATCTTTTAAAATTTATAAAAAATGGCAATTCTGAAAAAAGGAATTTATAGCGAGATATCCGGAACACTCGGAGATTTTGTGTATTCTTCTCGAAAAGGGAGAACAGTGGTTAGCGCTAAGCCTGATCCTTTGGCTCCAAAAAAGCCTGCTACAGTAGCTCAGCAGGCTCAGCGGGAGAAATTTAAATTGATTACCCAGTTGCTGAAACCGTTTGGACCTGTTCTGGATGCAGGTTTTAAGCAGTATAAAGCTAAAATTGGCACAACAGCCAAAGCATTTAAGGAGAACTACAGTACCCTACTCAGCGGTGTTTATCCAAATCTAATCATCAACTACAAAGATTTACGGTTAAGTGCAGGAAATGCTTCCACTTTACATGATTTGAAAATAGAAGATCAGGGTGGAGGGCTTTATGCGCTCAGCTGGAAGTACTGCGCTGATGCACATAGGCGGGACGATCAGCTGGTGCTGGTGCTTTATGAAGAAGGGCAGAATAGGGTGGTTTTTACAATGGACTTGGCGAATGTTGGTCGGCAGCAAGCAGAATTTGAGGTCTGCAGCAGTCCTGGATGCAAGGTGCATGTCTATGTATTTACGCTGGGACAAAGCAAAGGAGGTAATTCTGAAAGTCGGTATTTGGGGCTGGTAGCCTAAATTTTATTTTTTAAATCGTATAAAAATGATAGCATCAAAGAATACATTGGTACGAAATAAGTTCATTTCTTGTCCGCCTTGTCCGCCGAAGAAAACGATGACAGCAAGGCAAATTGCCCATAGGAATAAGTTGAGGGCTGTAACCGCATCATTAAAAATCAGGAAGTCAGGACAGGAGAATAATATGGAGAACAAGGGGATTCAAACGGAAGCTGTTGAAATTAATCCTCCCAGGTTCTTTTCTGACCTGGATTCGAATCGGAAAATGAATTTTGAGGATGTTCAGCTGGTTGATGGATGTTCAGCCAAACTGGAAAATCTGCAATTGGAAGACAAAGGAGCTGGGCTTTTTGGTTTAAGCTGGGATGGATATGATCATCCCCTATGTAGGTATCATAATGTAGCACTAGTCTTGTTTGAGGAGGTCCGACAGCAGTTCTTTTATGAACTTGAATTTTCAAATACATGGGATCGAAAGGCGGAGTTCAGATTAGATATGTTAGCAGGATCCAAGGTGCATGTACATGTTTTTACGGTCAGATTGAAGTGGGGACGCAAAACTTCGAATTCGCCAAGTCAGTATTTGGGCGTGATTGTTTGATGTAGGAAACCATGGCGATTTAAGGGGCGCCATGGTTAATTTTTTAATTATAGGTTTTCAAGTTCTGCAATTGGAAGACCCGTTGTTTTGCAAATGATGTCTATAGGAATGTGTTCTTGAATCATGTTTTTTGCAATGCTGATGCTTTTCTTGATTGCGCCTGTAAATGCCGCATATTCTATGGTATTTTCATAGTCATTGTATGCTTTCCAATTGGAGTTATAAATCTCGCGTTCTGCTTTTGACATTTTGTTCAGTTCTGCCTGTTGAAAAACCCTAAAGAAAACTCCTTCCTGGAAGCTGACCGGTAATTGTGTTAGTTTACCCATGTTTTTAATTATATATAACCATTTATCTAAATCTGTATCTAATTCTTCTTCCTTCTTATTAAAGCAGGGTAATTCAATGGATTTAAATCCAAGCTTAATATAGAATAGCTTTCCAGTCTGCTTGTTCATTAGGGCAATGTCTTGCAGATAGGATTCCGGTTCGCTATCTGCTAGCTTAAAGTCAAGCAGTGAGATGATATATACCGATCCTAGCGGCTCTTGCCAGCGTTTGCCATTTACGATTTGTTCGTTGATCGATCTTGATAAGTAAAACACACATCTATCTCTGAAATACTTTGGCTTTTCCTGTTGCATCTCGATGATGAAATGCTCCCCATCGTCAGTTGTACATGCAATATCAAAAAAAAACCTTTTTAAAAATCTGGTGATTTCCAGCGTATTCTGTAGCGCCATATTTGACATTGATAATTTTCTTCTCTCCTTTAAAAAGCGCATTCAGGAAGGAAATCAATAATTCTGTGTTTCCATTGGTAGCAAATAGATGCTTAAAACCGAAATCAGTCAAAGGGTCTAGGAAAGGATTCGCAGCAGCAGGAGTCGTCATATACAAAAGGTTCTGGTCTAACTTCTGTATTTAAACTTCAAACAACCACTAAAAGTGAAATTATTTTTTTTTAAATTAACTTAAAGCCTGTATATGCTTTTGAAGAGGGGAATGAGCAGTGTTGTTTGTAAAGGAGGGTTGCTTAGAATAGCAATAAGAGATGAACTGGCAAATACAGTTTAAAAAGAAACGCCTATCGGAATACTGAAATCCGACAGGCGCTTTAAATTTCAAGGTTAATAACCTGGATTTTGTGCAATCAGATAATTATATTTTAATTCATCGAAGGGAAAAGGAAGTAACGTTTTATAGGCAGGGATGCCTAAAATGGTTTCTGCTTTTCCAAAACGCTTCAATGCCGAAAAGTATACACCTTCCATGCCCAAGTCTTCTTTATATTCTTCTAATATGAATTTGATGAGTTCTTCTTTGGTGCTTTGGGCAATATTGCTTTTGCCATTTCTTACCCTCACTTTGTTTAGGTAGCTGACTGCAGCTGTCAGATTACCCAATTGCATTTCTACTTCTGCTTGCAGCAGTACGACCTCGGTGGCGCGCATAATAGATGGATATACTCCTTTCTTTGCAATTGCAACAAAGGCAGAGCTGGCGAAAGCAGGTCCTGAATTGGTGTCGTATCCGGCAAGTGTTTCATTGTCTGTAGAATTGACGAATTTGTTTCCTGGCAGGGCTAGTTTGAACAAGCCTGCATTCTCCAATTTGGCTAAATGCTGTTTGGCGGAAGCATACTGGCCAGTCAGTATTTCATACTTGGCTAGCAGAGCAAAGCCTAATGCAGTCATGTTTCCTAAGGTACTCTTCAGCGGGTTAGAGAGGCTTTCCGGTGCCAACAACGCACTCAGGGCAGCCATATTTTCGGTACGAGTCTCTTCTTTAGCTTGTGGCTTTGGGATAGGCTCTAATATCATGTCAAATTTTGGGACTGGTACGTTACCCCAGGTATCGGTCAGTAAGTAATAAACATGCGCGCGTAAAATAGTCATACCTTTTCTCAGCTCCTGGACTTTAGCATTGCTCTGATTTTCGGATTTCTTCATTACTTCGTTTAGGGCAGCAAGTGTTTGGTAAGCTTGTACCCAAAGGTTATATACCTCAAGGTTTTGCACGCCGACACTGTGGTTGTAGAATTGAGTAAAACTAGGGCTTAGGTTTGTATGTGTTTTATTGGGCGCATATAAGGCATCGTAAAGGTCATATTTCTCTATGAACAGCGCATATCTGTTTAGCACCACAGTTGCAAAAGTGATAATTTCTGCTTCATTCAGTTCTGGTACAATCACTGGAACATCAATTGCGCCAATAATGCTTTTGAGGTCGTCCAATACATTCACTTCCTTTCCTAATGTTTTATAGCGGGCAATCAAGTTGGCCTTGATCCTTTCCGGGTCGATACGGGAAGCATAGGATTTGAAAGTGGTTTTGGTGCTTTCATCTAAAGTGCCTGTGTTTTCCAACTGTGTACTGATTTTACTCAGGTATTCTGACAGACTCGCATCTGTATGGACTGGATTATTGAGCATTACTGCCGAGATGGCCATTAGTACTGCTGCATCTTTAGTTCCATCAGTCAGGCTCAATTCGTCTGTTTCCTTAGTCAGGTTTTGTTTGATGTCTAATCCGGCCAATAATTCAGTAGTTGCTTGTTTTTTCGCTGCAGCGAAATCTAACTTGTCAGTTTTAACAAGTTTCACAATCCTATTGCTTTCCAAGTGTGTCAAGAGGTTGACGTTTACCTTTGCAATTTCGCCGATTTTTGCGATGGAAGTCAGGATGATTCTTGAAGTAGACAGTGTGTTTCTTACTTCATCAAAATAGAAACCGTCAATTGAAAACTTCGCATAATCAGAGCTGAGTACGATGTCTTTGAATTCGAAAGCACCCATGTCGTTGGTAGTGGTGGTTTCGTAGGTTTTTCCGGTTGGAGCAAGGTTATTGTCTAATTCTATCAAAGTTACTTTTGAACCTTGTAGAAACGGTCCTTTTTCGACAAAACCAGTTACCTGATGTTTTTTTTGAGGAGTTGGCTCTGGGTTTGGCTCGACTTTGCTTTTGCTGCAGCCTAAAATGAGGAGGGAGAGGATAATCAGTAAATATTTATTCATAATTTTAAAAATATTCGGCGTTTTTTCAAATTTGTACATTTTTTTTACGAGAACAAAATTCTGACAGCTAATGTACTGTCCATTAACGTATGAATTTCTCGACTTCCATTGTCACGAAAGTCTAACAATTCAAATATATTCCTATATATTTGCTATTTAAACCAAGACTATACTAATACTGAATGAAAGTTGCATTAATCACAGGCGTTACAGGACAAGATGGAGCATATCTTGCCGAGTTTTTATTGAAAAAAGGATATTTTGTCCATGGATTGAAAAGACGCTCTTCTTCTTTTAATACGGAACGTATAGACCATTTATACCAGGATCAGCATGAGAAAAATCTGAACTTTAAATTGCATTATGGCGATTTAACGGATTCTACTAATTTGATTAGGATCATTCAGGAGGTTCAGCCAGATGAGATTTATAATCTTGCGGCAATGAGCCATGTGAAAGTAAGTTTTGAAACACCTGAATATACAGCGAATGCCGATGGTATTGGTCCACTAAGATTACTGGAAGCCATCAGAATTTTAGGACTTGTAGAGAAAACTAAGATTTACCAGGCTTCGACCTCTGAATTATATGGATTAGTTCAGGCCGTTCCACAAAGTGAAACCACGCCTTTCTACCCTCGTTCCCCTTATGCAGTCGCAAAAATGTATGGTTATTGGATCACTGTAAATTACAGAGAGGCGTATCACATGTATGCTTGTAACGGGATTTTATTTAACCATGAGAGTCCAGTAAGAGGGGAAACTTTTGTAACACGTAAGATTACACGTGCCGCTTGTAAGATTGCTTTAGGCTTGCAAAGTTGCTTATATCTCGGTAACTTATCTGCTCAGAGAGATTGGGGACATGCGAAAGATTACGTTGAGGCCATGTGGTTGATCCTTCAACAGGAAAAACCTGAAGATTATGTGATCGCAACTGGCGTGACGACTACCGTTCGTGATTTTGTGAAAATGAGTTTTGCAGAGTTGGGAATAGAGGTCGAATTTAGCGGAAAAGATCAGTATGAACGCGGTGTGATCATTGATGTTGATCAGGATGTTATAAAAAAATTAGGATTAAACGACGAATTTTTAAAACCGGGTACGGTTGTTGTTCAGGTGGACGAAAAATACTTCAGACCAACAGAGGTTGATTTGCTGTTAGGAGATCCAACAAAGGCGAATACGCAATTGGGATGGATCCCGAAATATGATTTACCTGCATTGGTTCAGGATATGGTTCAGTCAGATCTTCATTTGATGAAGAAAGATGAATACCTGAAGCAAGGGGGTTTAAGACCTTGAATTATTTTGAATAGAATATAAAATTACAATATAATATTAAAGGGGGCGGCTTCCGCTCCTTAGTAAAAGTTCTGAGATGATCGGAACGGGGGCCACAAATTTTACTATATGAACGTTAGAAATATCTTTACCGCTGTTCTTTTTTTTGTTACGGTGTTAGTTGCACAAAGTGCGTTTTCGCAAACTAATTATGCGGATGTTAAGGTTGATGATTTGACTGATGCACAGATTAGACAGATGATTCAACGTGCCGAATCGGTTGGGTATAGTGAAGCTCAATTAGAGCAAATGGCCGCTGCACAAGGAATGAAGCCAGCTGAAGCTCAAAAATTACGTGCCAGAGTGGATAAATTAAAAGGTGCTTCTGGAGCCACAGTTACTGATGAATCTACTGATAGGCAGGCAGATATCAATACCAGTAAAATAACTAAAAACAAGAGTGTGCCTAGCACGAAAACTACAAAAGTAGATTTGGATGCTGGACCGAAAATATTTGGAGCAGAACTGTTTGCAAATAGCAGTATTTCCTTTGAGCCTAATTTAAGAATGGCTACCCCTAAAAATTATGTAATTGGTCCCGATGATGAGTTGTTAATCGATTTGAGTGGAGACAATGAGGCCAGCTATAAGTTAAAGGTAAATCCGGAGGGAGTTATTACCTTACAGTATGTAGGCCCTGTTGCTGTTGGCGGCTTATCAATTGAGCAAGCAAGTTCAAAAATTAGAGCTAAAATGGCTGGAACCTATCCAGCTCTGAGAAGTGGAAGAACTAATCTTTCACTTAACCTTGGAAATATTAGAAGTATTAAAATTACCTTATTAGGTGAGGTGGTTAAACCAGGTTCCTATACATTGTCTTCTCTATCTACAGTATTCAATGCCTTAAATGCATCTGGAGGACCTAATTTTAACGGTTCCTTCCGTCAAATACAAGTAATTAGAGGGAATAAGGTGATTTCAACTATTGATGTGTATGACTTTTTATTAAATGGGATCCAAAAAAATAACATCAGATTACAAGACCAGGATGTAATTAATATTCCAGTTTATCAAAGTCGTGTGGAGATGTCAGGAGAAGTAAAACGCCCTGCTCTATTTGAGGTACTGAGTAATGAAAGTCTAGAAGATGTGATCAGATTTGCTGGTGGTTTCTCTAATAAAGCCTATACTGCGCAGATCAAAGTATTACAAAACACGAATAAGGAACGTAAGATTACCGATGTAAGGGCAGAACAGTTTGCTACTTATGGCCCATTAAATGGGGATAAATATATTGTAGAAGGCATTCTTGATCGTTTTGAAAACAGAGTCGAAATTGCTGGAGCTGTTTTTCGTCCTGGACAGTTTGAATTGGATAAAGGATTAACCTTAAAAGGATTAATTGCTAAAGCAGATGGAATTACTGAAGACGCATTCTTGAATAGAGGATATATCTCCCGGTTGAACCCAGATAATAGTCTTTCTTTAATATCATTTGATTTAGGTAAACTAATGGACGGTACTCAAGACGACCTACCATTATTTAGAGAAGATAAAGTAACCATTTCATCAATTTTTGCCTTACGAGATGAGTATAAGGTGACTATCCAAGGTGAAGTGAGAGCCCCAGGCGTATTTGATTATGCAGATAATATGAAGCTGGAAGATGTGATTCAAATGGCAGGAGGTTTTAAAGAAGGTGCTACTCCAAACCGTATTGAGATCTCCAGAAGGATAAAGAATAGCGATGCAATGTCTGCTTCCGCATTAACGGCTGAAGTTTTTAATCTAAGTGTGGATCCGAATCTTAAGATCGTAGATACAGATTTCGTATTAAAGCCTTTTGATGTGGTTTCAATTCGAAGTTCAGAAGGGTATCAGATTCAGAAGCAGGTGAAATTAGAGGGAGAAGTTTTGTATCCTGGTACTTATACTATTATGCAAAAAAATGAAAGGATATCTGATATCATTAAGAGAGCTGGTGGTTTAACCCATACTGCTTATCCTGATGGTGCCTCGCTGAAAAGACCAGGTGCAGAGAAAGTAAATTCTAATGATAAAAATGCGATTAACAACAAGGAAGAAGACGATAAGAAATTATTAAACTTGAAACGTGCCCAGGAAGTGGGTACAAAGGATACTATTAAAACTGATATTGAACAGAAATTAATTCAATCAGATTTAGTGGGAATTGATTTAATGCAAATCTTGAAGAAGCCTCAGTCAAGATATGATTTAATCGTGGAGGATGGGGATATTATCCGTGTACCTAGGCAGTTGCAAATTGTTAAAGTTACTGGAGAAGTACTTAATCCTAATGGAATTGTTTACTTGCCAAGCAAAAATTTCAAACAATATATTAATGGTGCCGGAGGCTTTACAGCTTATGCCCATAAAAAAGGTGCTTATATTAAATATGCTAATGGTTCAGTAGAGGCAGCAAGGAAGTTTTTATTTTTTAATAACTATCCGAAAGTGAAACCTGGGGCAGAGATTTTGGTGCCAAAAAAGGCAGAACGTGAAAGAATGACTGCACAAAGTTGGATAGGATTGGGCACTGCTCTAGCTTCTATGGGGGCCATAATTGTATCATTACTAAGATAAAATTTATTTTACCACGTTTTTAACAGAAATGGATTCAAAAAATATAAATCAAGATTTACCTCCGTCTGATGAAATGTCATTAAAAGAACTTGTTCTAAAAATTATAGAATGGTGGCGTTTCCTATTGTCCAAGTGGATAATAATACTAATTTTAGGGATTATTGGGGGAACATTAGGGTTCTATTATGCCAAGTCAAAAAAAAAATCATATACAGCAGTGACTACTTTTGTATTACAGGAGGAAGGTTCTGGAAATGGGATGGGTTCTTTAGCAAGCATTGCCTCAATAGCTGGTGTTGACATCGGAGGAGGAGGAGGGGGGATTTTTCAAGGAGATAATATTATCGAATTGTATAAATCTAGAACCATGATTGAAAAGACTTTGTTGACCAAGGTTAATTTTAATGGTAAGGATCAACTTTTGTTAGATCATTATATAGATTTCAATAAACTGAGAGATATCTGGGCAGATAACCCGGATTTAAAAAAGCTCAAGTTTTCGACAGATGGAACAACTCTCCCCGTAAAGGACTTACGTCTTAGGGATAGTGTGTTGGGGACTATAGTTGCTGATATTAATACAAACTACCTTATAGTTGGTAAGCTTGATAAAAAATTAAGCCTTATTAAGGCTGAAGTTAAAGCAACGGACGAGTATTTTGCCAAAGTTTTTAATGAACAAATTGTGAAAAATGTAAATGATTTTTACACTCAAACAAAGACAAAGAAGACACAAGATAATATAACGATACTACAGCATAAGACTGATTCTGTTCGCTCGGTGATGAATGGGGCGATCTATGCAGCGGCCGTAGTTGCCGATGCAACACCTAATCTTAACCCAGTTCGTCAAGTTCAAAGAGCCGCGCCAATTCAGCGTTCCCAGTTCTCGGCGGAAACAAATAAAGCAATGTTAAGTACTTTGGTGCAAAACCTTGAAATGTCTAAGATGTCATTATTAAAAGAAACACCATTAATTCAAGTTATTGACATACCTGTGTATCCTTTGGCAATGGAGCGCCCAAGTAAATTAAAGGGAATAATAATTGGAGGTTTTATAAGTGTTGTTTTGTGCTGTCTTTATTTAGTTGTAAAGAGATTTTTTAAAATTATTTTAAGTTAAAGGATGAATATTTTAAAATTAATAGGTCGAAAAAATGAGCTATTTGAAGTTGATATAAAGAATTATACTGAACAATTATATCAAGCTGTCTCTAAATCAAGTTTCCTAGTTATCGGTGGAGCTGGGTCTATAGGCCAGGCGGTGGTCAAAGAAATTTTTAGGAGAAGCCCCTTGAAGTTACATGTTGTTGATATTAGTGAGAACAATATGGTAGAATTGGTTCGTGATATTAGAAGTTCTTTCGGATATATAGATGGAGATTTTCAGACGTTTGCGCTAGATATTGGTTCGATTGAATATGATGCATTTATTGAGGCAGATGGAAAGTATGATTATGTATTAAATCTTTCCGCATTGAAACATGTAAGGAGTGAAAAGGATCCTTTTACATTAATGAGGATGATTGATGTAAATATTTTTAATACCATAAAGACCATTAATCAAGCGATTAGTAAAGGAAGTAAGAAATATTTTTGTGTTTCTACTGATAAGGCAGCTAATCCTGTGAATATGATGGGTGCATCAAAAAGGATTATGGAGATGTTTTTAATGCGAAAAAGTGAAGAAATTAGTATTTCAACTGCACGTTTTGCAAATGTTGCATTTTCAGATGGGTCATTATTATACGGATTTAATCAACGAATTCAAAAATTACAACCTATTGTAGCTCCAAACGATATTAAAAGATATTTTGTCATCCCGAAAGAATCGGGTGAACTTTGCTTGATGTCCTGTATTTTTGGTGAAAATAGAGACGTGTTTTTTCCAAAATTAAGTGAGGAGCTACATTTAGTTACTTTCGCTGCCATTGCTGAAAAATACTTAGAAGAATTGGGGTATGAATCCCACCTTTGCGAAACTGAAGATGAAGCACGATCATTGATGAACTTATTACCTCCAGCGCACAAATGGCCATGCCTTTTCACCGCAAGTGATACTACAGGTGAAAAAGATTTTGAAGAATTTTTTACCGATAATGAAGTTCTGGATATGGAAAGGTTTCAAAATTTAGGTGTCATCAAAAATGAGGCTAATTATGATGATGAGAAATTGGATTTTTTCAGCTCCTCTATCTCTGCACTTAAATCAAATAGAAAATGGGATAAGGAAGATATTGTGAGACTTTTTCATACAATGATTCCAGATTTCGGACATAAAGAAACAGGAAAGTACTTAGATGCCAAAATGTAAATCCCAATGGTAGAAAAATTTCAAAAAACAGTTGACTTTGTTAAAAGTCAGTATCCGGATAAAAATTTTATTGCACTTCATGAACCAGCTTTCTTTGGGAATGAGCGTAATTATGTATTGGATGCTATAGATTCTACATTTGTCTCTTCTGTTGGAGCTTATGTGAACCGATTTGAAGAAATGATGGCTGAACTCACAGGAGCCAAATATGCGATTGCAATAGTAAATGGTACAAATGCTTTACATATAGGTTTAGTCCTTGCAGGAGTAAAATCTAATGAAGAGGTTCTGTCTCAGGCATTGACATTTATAGCTACAGCAAATGCCATCAGCTATATCAATGCTATCCCTGTTTTTGTTGATGTAGATCAGGAGACTTTAGGAATGTCTCCTCAGTCTTTAAGAGATTTCTTAGTTCATCATGCCGAAAAAAGAGCGGATGGGGTTTATAATAAAACTAGCGGTAGAAGAATTGCTGCTTGTGTGCCTATGCATACTTTTGGTTTGCCATGTAAAATAGACGAAATAGCTGCGATATGTGAGGAATGGGGTATCTTTTTAGTGGAGGATGCTGCTGAATCTTTAGGTAGTTATTATAAAGATAAACATACAGGTGTATTTGGAAAGATAGGTGTATTCAGCTTTAATGGAAATAAGACTGTAACCTGTGGTGGTGGTGGCGCGTTAATTACTGATGATGAAGAAATTGCTAAAAGAGCTAAGCATTTAACCACCCAAGCTAAAGTACCGCATAAATGGGAATTTGTCCATGACGAAATTGGTTATAACTACAGAATGCCAAATCTTAACGCAGCGTTAGCATGTGCACAATTGGAACAACTTCCTTTGTTTATTGAGAACAAAAGAGTACTTGCAGAGAGATATCTTGATTTTTTTAGCAAGATGGGCATTCAATTTATGCATGAACCGCAAAGCTCAAGATCTAATTATTGGCTAAATGCTTTAATAATGGACGATCTAGAAGAAAGGAATGCTCTTTTAACGTTTACAAATGATAATGGTGTAATGACCCGACCAGTATGGGAGCTCATGAATAGATTGCCTATGTTTAAGCATTGCCAGACAGATGGGTTAGAGAATAGCATATGGTTAGCAGATCGAATTGTTAATATTCCTAGTGGATTTAGACCATAATTTATGAAAAGGAAAAAATTGATTTTAATTGGAGGTGGTGGTCATTGTAAATCATGCATTGACGTGATCGAACAAAATAATCAATTTGATATTATGGGCATTTTAGATCATGAAAATTTATTTGGAACTGATGTTCTAGGCTATAAAGTTATCGGATCGGATATAGATATCCCTAAATACGTGAATCTTTCCTATTCCTTTATGATTGCTGTTGGACAGATCAGATCTTCCACTGTTCGACAAAGGGTATTTAATGAATTATCAAAATATAATGCTGATATAGCGACAATTGTCTCCCCAAGAGCATATGTGTCAAAACATGCCGTAATAGGGCGAGGTACAATAATTATGCATAATGTAATCGTAAACTCCAGTGCTATTGTTGGTGCTAACTGTATCTTAAATACTGGGTCCAATATTGAGCATGATACAGTAATTGGTAATCATAGCCATATCTCTACTTTTGCCGTAATTAATGGAGATTGTAAAATAGGGGAAGGTGTTTTTATTGGCAGTAATGCCACAATTTCTAATAATATTCATCTTGGGAACAATATTGTAATTGGAACTGGATCAGTTGTAGTAAAAAATATAAAAGCCCAAGGGGTTTATGTAGGAAATCCTGCATTAAAATTAAAAATATGAAGTCAACAATTATTATTGCAGAGGCAGGAGTAAACCATAATGGCGTTTTGGATAATGCAATTAAACTTGTTGACGTTGCTGTAGCAGCAGGAGTTGATTATGTGAAATTTCAGACTTTTAAAGCAGATAAGCTAGTTTCGAATAAGGCTAAAAAGGCTGATTATCAAGTAGAGAATACAGCCGATAAGGTCGAATCTCAGCTTGATATGCTCAAGAAGCTTGAGCTTTCTAAAGAAGATCATGAAGTTATAATTGCATACTGCAAATCTAAAGATATCAAATTTTTCTCTACGGCTTTCGACTTGGAATCATTAGATTATCTTGCATCAATAGGTTTAGATATGGTTAAAATTCCATCTGGAGAAATTACTAATCTTCCCTATTTGAGAAAAGCAGCAATGTTATTTTCTAAGGTGATTCTTTCTACTGGTATGGCTACTATGAAAGAGATAAAAGCTGCACTTGATGTTTTTACCTATCATGGAATTGAACTATCAAGTATTTCAATATTACATTGTAATACCGAGTATCCAACACCGATGCATGATGTGAACTTAACAGCAATGCTACATATTGGAAGTACTTTTCATACAACTATTGGTTATTCAGATCATACCCTAGGTATTGAAGTTCCAATCGCAGCAGTTGCTTTAGGGGCTAAAATCATAGAAAAACACTATACCTTGGATCGCAGTATGCCTGGACCTGACCATGCGGCTTCACTTGAACCATTTGAATTAAAGGCGATGGTAAGTGCCATAAGAAATATAGAAAGCGCAATTTCGGGGTCTGGACAAAAAGAACCATCAGCCTCAGAGATGAAAAATATTAGTATAGCTAGAAAAAGTCTTCATTTGGCTGTTGATAAAAAAAGCGGTGAAACCTTAAGTGCTGAGGATTTGATGATGCTAAGACCTGGTGATGGTATTTCACCAATGCAGATGGATGAATTCCTTGGGAGGGTGCTAAGTCAAAATTTAGAAGCCGGACATAAACTGTCATTAACAGACTTTAAGGTATGAGGATAGGTGTTTTAACGAGCTCAAGAGCCGATTTCGGGATTTACCTTCCGCTATTAAAGGCATTAAAGAGTGATGTTTTTTTTGAATTGAAAATTATTGTTTTTGGGACACATCTATCTTCTTTCCATGGGGAAACGGTAAACCAAATTATAAATGAAGGGTTTGAAGTAAATTTTAGGATAGAGTCATTGCTTTTAAATGATAGCGCTGAATCTATTTCTACAGCGATTGGGTTGACTACTATTAAATTCGGTAATTTCTGGGAAACACACCGTTCTGAATTTGATCTTGTATTTTGTTTAGGAGATCGATACGAAATGTTTGCTGCAGTTACTGCAGGAATAGCTTTCAATATTCCTTTTGCCCATTTACATGGAGGAGAGACCACACTTGGTGCTATAGACAATGTTTTCCGACATGCAATTACTTTAGCTTCAAAATATCATTTTGTTTCAACTGAAGCTTATGCACAAAGAGTAAAAGAGGTAACAGGTTCGAATGAAAATATTTACTACGTTGGGGCATTGAGTTTGGATAATTTAAAAGGACTGAATCTTTTGACAATCGAACAGTTTCGAGAGAAATGGAACATTGACTTGTCAAACAAGACTGTGTTAGTAACCTTTCATCCTGAAACTATTATGGCTGAGGAGAATATTCACCATACCGAACAGTTGGTAAAAGTTATTCTTGAGCATCCTGATTTCCAATATTTGATTACCATGCCTAATGCAGACACTAGCGGGAATGCAATAAGAAAGATCCTCGAGAATAAATTAAGCGCTCTTGAATATGTATATTTAATTGAAAACTTAGGCTCTCAAAGTTATTTTACTGCAATGAAGTATTGTAGCTTCCTATTGGGGAACACTTCCAGTGGAATCATTGAAGCAGCTTCTTTTGGAAAGTACGTAATTAATTTAGGAGATCGCCAAAAAGGCCGTGCCTCTGGTGGGAATGTAATACATGTTCCTATAGATCATCTAGCCATACGAAATGTGATAAATACATTATCAATAGATACTTCTTTTAAAGGAGGTAACATTTATTTCAAGGACAATACTGCGGAGCAGATTATAGAAAAATTGAAGCAAATCGAATATTATGCAAGGTAATAACCAACATATTGTTAATGAAAATCAGCAAGCGCGAGTAGCATTAAAGGCTATTGACGTACTTGAAGAATATGCTAGTCGAACGTTATTTGTTATAAATGATGAAAATAGGTTAGTGGGCTCATTAACTGATGGAGATATCCGTAGAGGGCTACTAAATGGTCTGGAGATTTCAGAGCCCATTGAAGTCTTTATGAATACTCAGTTTAAGTTTCTAAAACAATCTGAAAATAATCTAATTTTGATTAAGGAGTATGGCAATGCAGGTATTAACTTAATTCCTCTATTAGATGATAATTTTCAATTATTAGAGATTCTAGATTTAAAAAAAACACGGACTAAACTGCCAGTAATTGCCTTAATCATGGCGGGTGGAAGAGGAGAACGCTTGCGGCCTTTAACTGAAGTGACGCCAAAACCAATGTTAAAAGTAGGTGGAAAGCCTATTATTGAACATAATATTGATAGATTAATTAATTATGGAATAAAGGACATTTATATTAGTGTCAAATATCTTAAGGAACAAATAATTGCTCATTTCGGAAATGGTGAATCGAAAGGAGTTAATATTTCTTATATTGAAGAAGACGAAGCTTTAGGGACAATTGGTGCGTTAGGCTTTATTGATGAAGATCAATACGATGATATACTCGTTATGAATTCTGATTTACTGACTAATATAGATTTTGAAGATTTTTATAACTTCTATAAGGAGAATGATGCAAATATGGCACTCGCAAGTGTTCCGTATCATGTAAACATTCCTTACGCTGTTTTACAAACAACGGGTCATCTTATCTCTTCTTTTTCTGAAAAACCAAGCTATACTTATTACTCTAACGGTGGTATCTATTTAATGAAGTTAGCCCTAAAGCACTTTTTTGAGAAAGGAGCTTTTTTCAATGCTACGGACCTTATGGATAAAGTAATTGCTAATAATGATACGAGTTTAATTCATTATCCTTTACTGGGTTACTGGTTGGATATTGGTAAACATCAAGATTTTTTGAAAGCCCAGGAAGATATAAAACATATTAATTTTTAGCATGAAAACACTATATCTTATTCCTGCTCGTGGAGGTTCAAAGGGGGTGCCAAAAAAAAACATTAAAAATTTAAACGGAAAACCTTTAATTAACTACACTATTGATGTAGCTAGGTTATTAGCTCAAGATAATGATATATGTGTTTCAACTGATTGCGATGAAATCATTTCTTTTGTAAATGATTATGGTTTAGTTGTACCATTTAAACGACCTGAATATTTATCTGATGATAAATCAGGGACATATGAAGTACTATTGCATGCTGTTAATTATTTTGCGGACAGAGGAAAGTATTATGATAATATAATGTTATTACAACCAACATCTCCTTTTAGAACGGAACAACACTTAAAAGATGTTTTCTCAGCATATACTTCTGACTTAGATATGGTGGTTTCAGTTAGCCAGTCTCATCAGAATCCTTATTTCAATCTTTTTGAAGAAAACTTGTCGGGTTTCTTGGAAAAATCAAAGGATGGATATTTTGAAAGCCGACAAGAAGCTCCAAAAGTTTATGCTTATAATGGCTCTATGTACCTCATTAATGTCAATTCACTAATTTTAAGGCCCCTGCATAAGTTTGAAAAGATTAAAAAATATGTCATGGATGATATTCATTCTTTAGATATAGACACGCCACTAGATTGGGCGATTTGTGAAACAATAATAAGAGAAGGTTATATAAAACATGAAAACAGTTAGAATTATACCAAGGCTTGATGTTAAAGGCCCAAACCTTGTTAAAGGTATTCATTTGGAAGGATTGAGAGTATTAGGGAAGCCTTCCGACTTTGCAAAGTATTACTATGAGCAGGGGGCAGATGAAGTTATGTTTATGGATGTCGTAGCGTCTCTATATGAGCGAAATAGTTTACATGACATTATTTCTGAAACCGCTAAAAGTATTTTTATCCCGATTACTGTAGGAGGAGGCCTTAGGTCAATATCTGATATTAAAGCAGTATTAAGGGCTGGGGCAGATAAAGTTTGCCTTAATACCGCTGCCATTAATAATCATCAGTTGATTAAAGATGCAACAAGGATGTTTGGATCATCCACTATAGTGGTCGCTATTGAAGCAATTAAGGAGACCAATGGGACTTACTTAGCCTATACTGACAATGGTAGAGAGTATACCGGTGTTGACGTTTTTGAATGGGCCCAAAAATTAGAGGAGCTTCGTGTAGGTGAAATAGTGATTACTTCAGTTGATAAAGAAGGTACTGGAGAGGGATTTGATCTAGAGCTGATTTCTAAAATCAGTGCTTTGGTTTCTGTTCCTGTTATTGCTCATGGAGGAGCTGGACAAAAAGAGCACCTTCCTGCAGTCTTTAATGATGCGAAAGCAGATGCAGTGGCGCTGGGTTCTTTGTTGCATTATCAATTTATTAAAGATAATGAATCAGTTAATTCTAAAGAAGAAGGTAACACGGAATTTTTAAAGCAGAAAAGAGATTTTCATACTTTTAAGCCTTGTAGAATTAAGGATGTTAAAGAGTATCTAGTTGAAAACGGGATTGAGTGTAGATTATAATAGGAATTATGCAAAAAAAGGTTGTTATAATAGATTACAATTTAGGAAATCTATTTAGTGTTAAGCAAGCATGTGATACTGTTGGGATTAATTCGAAAATTAGTTCTAGTAAATCCGAAATAGAAGATGCTGACGCATTGATTTTACCTGGAGTCGGTGCATTTATTGAAGCAATGCAAAATCTTGAAAATTTAGATCTTGTAGATACAATAAAAAGAAATGTTATAGATGGTAAACCAATATTTGGAGTTTGTTTGGGCTTGCAATTACTATTTAGTAAAAGCGAGGAGTTTGGTTCTGGTGAAGGACTAAATCTGATTCCCGGAGTTATCAGAAGGTTTCCTAGCTCGGTTGATGATAGAAAAATAAAGGTTCCTCAGATTGCTTGGAATAAGATATACTCACATAACCAGGATTGGGCTAATACTCCTTTATCGGGTCTTTCAGAAGAGGATTACATGTATTTTGTACATTCTTATTATGTCGATCCAGCAGATGAATTCTGTATTTTAACTAAAACTAATTATGAAGGGTTGGAATATTGTTCTGGGGTTTTAAAAGATAATATTTTTGCTACCCAATTTCATCCTGAAAAAAGTGCACAAAAAGGTGTTTCAATTTATAAGAACTGGGCTACTTTAAATAATTTAATATAATGTCTGAAAAAAAATTAGAGGCCTATTATGGCTTACCTGAGGAGGTTAAATTCTGTACTAAATGTGTAATGTCAAATCAGCGACCGGCGTCTGCAGTAGAGTTTAAGCATACTAAAGATAGCAAGAAGGTTACTATGCAATTTGATGAAAATGGCGTTTGCGATGCTTGTCGAACTGCAGAAGTTAAAAACAACATCAATTGGGGGATGCGTGAAGAAGAATTGATCGCACTACTCGATAAGCATAGGAAAAATGATGGCTCTTATGATTGTTTAGTACCCGGAAGCGGAGGAAAAGATAGTGCCTATCAGGCCCATGTTTTGAAGTATAAATATGGTATGAACCCCCTGACGGTTACTTGGCCTCCTATTTTATATACTGATTATGGTTTGAAAAACTGGAAAAATTGGCTTGATGCTGGTTTTGATAACATTTCTTTTTACAGAAATGGAAAAGTAATGAAGTTATTGACAAAATTATCAATTGAGAACTTACTTCATCCTTTCCAGACTTTTATTCTTGGACAAAAGAACTTAGCGCCTAAAATTGCTGCTGCTCATGGTATTAACCTGATTTTTTATGGGGAAAATGAAGCGGAATATGGCAATCCTATTGCGGATAATATGACTTCTTTAAGAGATAAATCTTACTATAGTTTTGAACATCTTAATGAAATCTATTTAGGTGGAGTTTCAGTACCGGAATTGATAGAAAAATATGATGTGAGGTTATCTGATATCATGGCATTTTTACCACCTAAGGCTGAAGAATTAGAAAAGGCGAATATAGAAGTCCATTATTTAGGGTATTATTTAAAATGGACTCCTCAAGAAGTTTATTATTATGCTGTTGAAAATACGGGGTTTAAGGCAAGACCATTTAGAACACAGGGTACTTATAGTAAGTACAGTGGCATAGATGATAAAATTGATGATTTACATTTCTACACTACTTTTATTAAATTTGGAATAGGCAGAGCATCGTATGATGCTTCGCAAGAAATTAGAAATATGCACCTAACAAGGGAAGAAGGAGTTGCATTGGTTAGACGTTTTGATGGAGAGTTTCCTGACCGTTATTTCAATGATGTAATGGAATATATTGGGATGGAACCATCGCAATTCCATGAACTCTGCGATAAATTTAGATCGCCGCATTTATGGGCCAAAGATGAAAATAATAATTGGAAGTTAAGGCATGATGTTGCTGGTACCGGACTTGACGATAAATAGTTCATATATGACTTGTTTTTGTACCTATATACTCGAATATATAAAAAAGGATTTTGATTTAAATCAAATTAAGGCATCTAAGGATGCCTTAATTTTAATTTCGAATACTTTAACTGAGGTGTTTCCTGTTTTCATGACAGACGTGAAATCTAAATATCCTGGCATGGATGAAAAAATAGATGATGATAGTTTAATTAAGCTTGTTCAATCCGATTGTACATTAATCGCTTGCCTGTTATATAGGGTTGAACGAAGATTATTTCTAGAAGATTCTTCTTCCCCCATTCTTTCTAATCTCGCGAATTTGATGAGAACGAGAACTGGAATTGAATTATATTATAGTACAGAAATAGGACCGGGATTGAATATACAACATGGTAGTGGTATAGTAGTCGGGCCTAGATATTTTATAGGTAAAAATTTCATGATTCACCAAGGTGTAACCTTAGGTCAGAGGAAGGCGCCTACTGAAACTATAATTATTGGAGATAATGTGAAAATATTTGCAGGAGCAAAGGTGTTGGGAAATATTACTATAGGAGATAATGTTAAAATTGCAGCAAATGCTGTTTTATTAACGGACGCGTTGAGTGATTCAACTTACATAGGTATTCCCGCAAAGCGGCTGGAAATAACACAATTATGATAGCGATAAAAAAGTACCTTTTTAGAAAGGAAGTCCTTAATTTTGTTAACTATTATATTTTTACTATTATAAACGCTGGAATTGCAATTATTTCGATTTCCTATTTAACTAAACACATCCCTCCAGAGGATTACGGAAGAATAGGTATTTTTTCTAGTATACTTTTTTTTATGCCATCATTAGTCGCATTCTGTGCGAATGGTTTACAGGCAATTGAAATTGTTGATCTGGGACAAGAAGAATATTTGAAATTTAGAAATCAGTACATTTCTTTTGTATTGTTAAATACATTGTTTTTTAGTGCACTTGCGGGATTGTTATCTTTTCTTATTCCAGAGTTTAGTTTTGTGATTATTACAGCGACCTTAATGGGGCTGGTACAAACGTTTTCCAATGTACATAACACTGAGTTGTTCCAGCATTCTCAAGCGACTCGCTTTGGTTTAATATCAAGCGCAACAGTTTTGTTAAGTTTTTTATTGACGTTTATTTTTATTTCTGGCTTTAAATTAGACTGGAAATATAGGATTCTTGCATTACTTTTTTCAGAATTTATAATTGTTATATTTCGATTTTACGGACTTAGTTCAATAGGGGCAAACTTTAAATTCAGTTTAAATAAATCTCAGTTTAAATATTTTTTATACTACGGTGCTCCACTGATCTTTTCCATGTTTGCTGGTTGGGTAATAAATCAATCCGATCGTTTTTTTCTATTACATTTTTTTAGTTTGAGAGAAGTAGGTATTTATGCCGCTGCTGCGAGTATTGCATCTTTTATAGCACTTATAAACGGTAATATGTCGAAAGTTATTTATCCTGTCGTTTTTCAAAAGTTGAATAAGAGAGAGGGTAAACGATTTATTCTAAAGATAACTTTTTTGTATTCTATAATCATCCTCGTAATCACAGCTTTCTTTTGTTTAGGTATACATCTATTTGGGGGCCTTTTTTTAGGTAAGAAATATGTGGATGCTTTTCCAATCATATATATCATGTGTTTTGGTCAAGCCTTCTTTGGCATCTATACGACAACAGGAATGGTAATAGATTATTTCAAGAAGACAAAACTTAAAACAATGCTAATTACGATTGGTGCTGTTTTAATAATTATATTGTCATTTGTGATGACACCTATAATAGGGATTTCTGGTCCAGCACTTGCTGCGCTGATCTCTTTTATCTTTTTAGCCTTTGGATCTTTCGTTATTACAAGAAACTTATTTAACACGTATAAAGTAATCTAATCTATGAGGATTTTTATTTTGAAATTGATTCTTTTGCTAAGAATAGACCTGATTATTAACTCTTTTAGAAACTTCATCAATTTAGCTGGAATAGAGCGATTACGGAAGAAAACAGGCCTTCAAGTGAATTATGTTATGCAAGGAGGAGAGGGGATTGTAGTCACTAGCATGAGCGGAAACTTATCTGGTTTT
This sequence comes from Pedobacter sp. PACM 27299, assembly GCF_001412655.1. Classification (NCBI taxonomy): domain Bacteria; kingdom Pseudomonadati; phylum Bacteroidota; class Sphingobacteriia; order Sphingobacteriales; family Sphingobacteriaceae; genus Pedobacter; species Pedobacter sp. PACM 27299. The sequence continues at coordinate 494,096 of NZ_CP012996.1, forward strand.
TTTATTGATGATACAAGTCATCTTAAAAGTGGAACATTTATTGATTGTACCGGGGGAGTAAGAATTGGGAGGTATATGCATCCAGGTAGAAATCTAACTATTTTTTCTGCAAACCATAATTATTTAAATCCTAATAAGATTCCATACGATGAAAAAGTTTTACTTAGACCCGTTGTTATAGAGGATTTTGTTTGGATAGGGGCTAATGTAACGATTTCCCCGGGAGTAACTATTGGAGAGGGGAGTATTATTGCTACAGGAGCAGTAGTTACGAAAGACGTTCCTTTCTGTGCTGTGGTAGGAGGAAATCCTGCTAAAATTATAAAATATAGAGATCAGGGTGAGTTCATTAAGTTAAAAAATGAGAATGCTTTTTATTAGAATCATAAATAAAATTGGGTCTATTTATAGAAGATTAAATAATAGATATCTTTTTTCTAAAGTTAACTCTAATATCGATACCCTAATTATTGGGCCAGATGTAGACAGTGATTTTCTTTTAAATCACCCTGAGAAGATTACGATTGGGGATCACGTTGCTATTAATGGGAATTGTTATATAAATGCTGAAGGAGGCGTAGAAATAATGAGGTATTGCCATATCGGTAAAGGATTGACCATATTCTCCTCAAACCACAATTATATGAGCGATAAATTCATCCCATACGATGATGAAATCATTTTAAAGCCGGTATTGATAAAAGAATTCGTCTGGATTGGTTCAAATGTAACAATTATTCCAGGTGTTACAGTTGGGGAAGGTGCAGTTATTGGTAGTGGCTCAGTGGTTACTAAAGACGTACCGAATTTTGCAGTTGTTGGTGGAAACCCAGCCCGAGTGATTAAACTAAGAGATGTGGAAACTTTTTTAAGACTAAAAGGAGAGTGCAAATTTAAATAAGATGACTAATAAACATGAGCGTGTGGTGATATTCTGCCAGGCTCCTTCCGATATCCCTTTTTTTTTAGCGTTATATGAAAAATTTAAGGCTTCTAAGACTATAGTTGTTTATGTTATTAATGTATACAATAATTATAAATTCTTAGAAAGTTTAAATTTGGATTTAGGGGGCTTATTTTTTATTCCTTACGAATATGCTTCGTTAAGTAAACCCTGGACATTATTTAAAGAGAGAAAAAGGATATCATCATTGAATGCCAAGCATTTTCTTTCCTTAAAGGATGCGACCGTTTATTTTTGTTCTTGTTTTGAAGATTGGCTGACTGCATATTTTGTTAGTAGTTTAGCAAAAAATAACAATGTTTATTATCTTGGAAATTATGACTTTATTGAAGGTGATTATAGTGAGCGTAAAAGCTTAAACTTTAGGAGATTTTTACTCAAATCGGTTTATTTGTTTTTGACAGGCATAAATTTCAAGGTGGAAATAGTTGAGAAAATTCCCGAATTTCCTTATCAAAAATTTAGAATTGAAAAAGCAGATCTTAAGGTGGATAATTCTATTTTTGTTAAATACGGTCTTAAACTATCCGATTCATTTAATAATAAGCCTGTAGCCCTGTTTTTTGTTACTCCTTGTCAAGGTAATATCTTCTGTGAGGAGAGCTATGATATCAATCAACTCAAGGTAATAAAATTCCTTAAATCATGTGGTTGGTGTATAATTGTAAAAGGTCATCCAAGACTAGGAATACCAGAGAATATTTTAAGCTTAGTTGATCTGGAGATTCCACAACATATTCCTGCAGAGTTTATACAAAATGATAATATCTCGATTTGTTTAGGGATTGTTACTACTGCAATCGTTTCTTTTGCAAAAGGAACTAATATTCCAACATATTCATTAATAAATTTATTTGAATTTGTTGAATCGAGTCTGCCAGATCAATTCAAGGATTATCTTGCCGGTTATTCCGATAACAAGGTGAAGTATTTCTCTGATTTTGAGCAGTTTAATGAAGTAATAGTTAATTATGATCAAAAAAAAGACTAGCCAAGTTAGTGTTATAACTGTAGTTTATAATGGGGCTGAAATAATTGAAGGAACTATTCTAAGTGTACTGGGACAAACCTACAAAGATGTAGAATACATAATCATTGATGGTGGATCAAGTGATAGTACCTTCGAAATTCTAGACCGTTATAATGATAAGCTATCTCATTGGGTTTCTGAACCAGATAAAGGGATTTATGATGCAATGAATAAAGGGGTGGCCATATGTTCGGGTGAATGGGTGATTTTTATGAATGCTGGGGATAGTTTTTATGATGAGAATGTCCTTTCAAATATATTTGATTACAATCATGAGAATTCAGATGTTATATATGGGGCAGTAAATTGTTTTGATAAGTTTAAAGAGGTTATAATCAAACCAGATAATCTACTAAAAATAACTCATAAAATGATTTTTTGCCACCAGTCTTCGTTGGTGAGAAGAGAACTATTGCTAAATAATAGATTTGATATGAGGTATAAAATTGCAGCGGACTATAATTTGTTTTATAACTTATATGCCAATGGGTTCAAATTTGTTGAAATGCCTGTTTGTATTGCGAATTATGAGGTTGGAACAGGTTTGTCTTCAAAAAATGGATATCAGGGGGCGAAAGATAATTTAATGATTAATAAAAATTGGGGTAAGCCATCGCACATGGTTGGCTTTTACTATGGTTGTTTGTCTTTCTATACAAGGTTTTATTTAAAAAAGATCCTCCCATACCGACTGGTTAGGAAATTACTTTTAATTAAATATAATAAAGTAAAGACTTCTTGATAGCCTCTTTTTAATATGATATATCTATTACTAGGGATTTTAATTTCTATGTTAGCATACATAGAAGTAATAGTGAAGGATAAAGAATTTTCCAGAAATTCTTTATCCTTTGTTTGCATAGTAATGTGGCTTTTGGCAGGCTTAAGGTATAAAGTTGGCGCGGATTGGAATTCATATTTCGAATTTTATCAAGAGACGACTGATGCAGTTGAGATAGGGTATGCTACATTAAATAATGTATTTAGTAAACTGTCAGTTCCATATAATGTGTTTCTGCTATTTATTAACGGAATTTCATTAATTTTAATGTACATCTTTCTGCGAAAGCATTCCCTTGTATTAGTTATAGGAATGTTAATTTTTTACTCGGATTTATTTTTGTATTTTAATTTAAGTGGAATACGTCAGGCAATAGCAACGGCTATAACGTGTTATAGTATCACTTATGCAATTAATAGACAATTCGTAAAATTTTCTCTCCTTGTAGTATTAGCCAGTTGCTTTCATCTTACTGCCCTTGTTTTTTTTGCTGCGTATTTTTTACCAAGGAAAAAGTTCAGTACATTTCAACTCTTATTTTTTGCCGGCGGATTTTTGTCATTCTCATTTTTTATTAACTATTTCTCTGAATTGATTACTCTTTATACTATGAAAAATGCAGAATTCTATTTGACCCAACAGGTTAAATCAGAGAATTTATTGGGTTTGTTTTACGTGGGTATAGCTAAAAGATTAATTATTGTTGGGCTAATCTTTGGATTTGGGAGAAAGATCATAAACAATGGTAACTTCCGTTATTTTTTTAATATCTATCTATTTGGATTGGCGATTTACTTGACTTCTTACATGATTTCTCCTGATATTGGTGTGAGGTTGAGTAGTTACTTTATCACATTTGAAATGGTGATAGCTGGTAATCTGCTTTATTTCACTAAAAGCAGGAATACTCGACTTTTAATTGTAACTATCTTTTTTGCAGTAGTCATGTATAAACTTTTAGGTTATTCTAAGGATGAAACATATGTTTATCATTCGATAATTGATCTATTTTAAACGTAATTAAGAATGAAAATACTATTTTATTTCAATTCAATGGGACCAGCTGGAGGGATTGAAAGGGTCATTTCTAAGCATATAAAATTTTTGGAGAGTCAACACGAAGTTGTTCTTATAACTAAGGATTCAGCACCATCATTTTATCCACTTCCAAAATCAGTAGTCCATCAGTCGCTGAATATGAATGTTCAGCTTGATATGAGCTCTAAGTTGAAGCGAATATTTCAAATAGTTTCAACATTTTACAAAACGACTATTGAATTAAAAAAGAAAAAGGCTATTTATAAGCCTGATCTAATCTATGTTGCCTCACCATTGGGGCTTCTGGAAGTTTTCATTTCACAATGGAACTGTAAGAATATTATGGTGACGGAACATTCCTCATTTTCCGCCTATAATCGAGTTTACAAGACTATAGCAAGACTGCTTTATAAAAAAGTCACACTGCTAACAGTACCAACTACTGATGATTCTAAATTTTATTCATCTATTGGAATTATTAATACCTACCTCCCAAATCCCTTATCTTTTTTTCCTGACCAACCTTCAGCTTTAACCAATAAAATTGTTTTAAATGTTGGTAGGCTTACAAATGATAAAAGGCATGATTTGTTAATTAAATTATGGTCACGCACAGCATTTAAAAATAACGGCTGGAAACTTCACATAATTGGAGAAGGAGAGAATGAACCTCAGTTAAAAACATTAATACGAAATCTTGGATTGGGTGAGAGCGTTTTAATGCTGCCGAAGACTAAAGAAATTGCCCATGAATTCTGTAAGGCCTCAATTTTTGTACTTACATCAAGTGCCGAAGGATTTGGGCTTGTTTTAGCTGAGGCCATGGCAAGTGGTGTACCATGTGTTGCGTTTAATTGCCCAAGTGGGCCTAAAGATATAATATCAGACGCCCAAAGTGGATTTCTGGTAAAGGAAGGCGATCATGACTCTTATATTAAACATCTTAACCACTTAATGAGCGATTTCGAATTGAGAAAAGCTCTGGGCACCCAGGCACGTCTTGATGTGCAAAAATTTAATGAAGATGTTATCGGCGAAAAAATGAAAAAGCTTGTTAATGAGCAGTTTAAAAGTGGGGGTATATAGGAGATGAATAAAGTTACAGTAATAATACCAGTTTACAATGCTGAAAAAACAATAGGCCGAGCTTTGGCTTCGGTTTTAAATCAAACAATTGCTCCCTATGAAATCATTATAATAGATGATGGAAGCCACGATAATTCTAGTCTAATTGTGCAAGAGCATATTGATCTAAACCCAATGTTTAAATTTCATTTGATTAAGAAGTCAAATGGTGGTGTCTCTTCTGCTCGAAATGTTGGATTGAAAAAAGCAACAGGTAATTATATTGCATTTTTGGATAGTGATGATGAGTGGTTTTTAGATAAACTCGAAAAACAACTAACCATTTTTGATGGATTCACTAATTTTGGTTTTATCGGAGGATTAATTTATAGGCCAAAGGAAAATATTCAAGGTAGCTTATTAGAAATTAGCCTATCGGATTTAATTTTCAAAAACTATTTTCAACCATCGACAGTGCTTTTCAAAAAGAGATCGTTGATTTGGTCGGTTTTTTTGATGAAACACAGCGATATGCAGAAGAAGGTAATTTTTTTATGAGGATTGCCAATAAATTCAAATGTGGGCTATTAATGGAGCAAGTAGTTTTATATGATCAGGGGAAGAACGGATTTGGTGAAAGTGGTTTGAGCTCGAATCTAGAGGAAATGGAGAAAGGAGAATTAAAAAATCTAAAATTCGCCTATAATGAAAAATATATTACACCGGTTAAATATGGTTTTGCCGTGGTTTTTTCAATTCTCAAATATTTTAGAAGAGTACTAATCGTTAAAGGGCGCAGGTTATGATCTCAAAATATGGATTAATCGGCAGTTTTAAATTATTTCTGTCTTTTTTTTATACTAAGTTATTTCATCCCAAATCCAGGATAATTAGACTCCCATTTGATATTAGGAATAAGAAATATATCAACTTAGGTCGTAATTTAACCACTGGAGTTGGGTGTCGATTGGAGGCATATCCTATTGATAATAGCGTTACCTTGCATTTTGGTGATAATGTTCAAGTTAATGACTATGTCCATATAACAGCTATGGAACATGTTTATATCGGAAATAATGTGCTTTTAGCAAGTAAAATTTATATTTCTGATTGTTCACACGGGAGTTATATTGGTGATACAAATGATAGTAATCCTAATACGCTACCGGTAGATAGAAAATTAATAGCTAAGCCAGTAATAATTGAAGATAATGTTTGGATTGGTGAATTTGTCAGCGTTCTCCCCGGCGTCACAATTGGTAAAGGAACAATTGTTGGTGCAAATTCAGTAGTTACAAAAAGCTTACCGCCTTATGTAATCGCTGTTGGTAGCCCTGCAATACCAATGAAAGAATTTAATTTTATAACAGGAAGGTGGGAAAAAATAAAAACATAAGGATTATGAAAAATATATTAATAACTGGAGGAGCAGGTTTTATCGGTTCTAATCTATCATTGAAATTGATAGAAAAGGGGTACAGTGTTACTGTACTTGATAACTTGTCACCTCAAATACATGGGGATAACCCAGTGGAGACTTCACCCCTTTATAAAAGTATAAAAGATAAAGTGAAGTTTATTTTTGGAACAGTTACCTCTAAAGAAGATTGGAAAAGAGCATTAGACGGCCAAAATGTCATCGTTCATTATGCTGCTGAAACAGGTACAGGACAATCTATGTATGAAATTCAAAAGTATGTAGATGTTAATATTAATGGCACTGCAATATTATTAGATATTTTAGCTAATGAATCTCATCAAATTGAGAAAGTTATTGTAGCCTCGTCCAGATCTATTTATGGTGAAGGAAAATACAAAAATGAAGAATTTGGCTTTGTATACCCAGAACATAGAACTTCTGCTAAAATGGATAATGGGGATTTTGAAGTGAAATATTCTGGATGTAATAAACCTTTAACTCTAGTTGGAACAGACGAAGAATCAAAAATCCATCCATCATCTGTTTATGGAATAACTAAACAGAACCAGGAACAAATGATTATGACCGTGTGTCCTACCTTGGGTATAGAGCCGGTTGCCTTTCGTTACCAAAATGTATATGGCCCCGGCCAATCTTTAAAGAATCCTTATACTGGAATCCTGTCTATATTCTCAACCCAAATTAAAAATGGAAATGCAATTAACATTTTTGAAGATGGCAAGGAATCAAGAGACTTTGTATTTATTGATGATGTAGTAGATGCAACAATACTAGGAATTGAAAAGGCAGAAAGTAATGGTGAGATTTTTAATGTTGGTTCAGGAATTGCTACAGATGTATTAACTGTTGCAGAATCCTTAGTTAATAGTTATAATATATCTGTACCAATTACAATTAGTGGAAATTACAGGTTAGGTGATATTAGACATAATTTTGCCGATCTGACTAAAATTAAAGAAAAACTTGGTTTTGAACCAAAAGTTTCTTTTGAAGAGGGAATATATCTTTTTGCTAAATGGGTTGATAGTCAGGAGGTTGAAAGTGATATGTACGAGAGATCAATAGAAGAGTTAAAAGTAAGAGGTTTATATAAGTAATAATGGCTGACCTAACTGGAAAAAATGTACTTTTTTTTTCCCCAAGATTTTTCAATTATGAAGTTGAAATTCAGAATGCCTTAATTCAGGCAGGAGCGAATGTAATGTGGTTTGATGAAAGACCTTCAAATAGTTTTACAACAAAAGTAATTATCCGTCTGTACAAGAAGCTTATTAAGCAGAAGATTGCCCGCTATTTTGAGTCAGTCTTAAAGCAAGTGCTCGATTCTGGAGTGTGTATAGATTTCATATTAATTATTAGTCCAGAAACCATAACTCCAAAGCAATTGAAGGATTTTAAAATGAAATTTAAAAATGCAAAGATCATTTTATATATGTGGGATTCCCTTAAGAATAAAGGAGCAATAGATCTACTCTCTATAGTAGACTCTGCTATAACTTTTGACCCTAGGGATGCAGAAAAATTCAATTTAAAATTACATCCACTTTTTTACATTGATCAGTATAAGTTTAAAAATTGTGAGCAGTACTATGAGTTACTATTTATAGGTACTGCTCACAGTGACAGATATAATTTTGTGAAAGGGATAACTGCAAATTTGCCTGATTCAAAAACGAAGTTGTTCTTTTTTTTGAGTAGTAAAAAGCTTTATTGGAGCAAAAGGTTTTTCGATAAGGATTTTAAGAACGTGAAGTTGGAGGATATTTCTTTTGATTCTTTAACACATATTGAAACAGTAGAATTGATGCAAAGGTCTCAAGTGATTTTAGATGTAAATCATCCTGAACAAATTGGATTGACTATGAGAACCTTTGAAACCTTAGGTGCGCAAAAGAAGTTGATTACAACAAATCAAGATATTGTTAGGTATGATTTTTATGATGAGAATAATATTATGGTTATTGATAGAGTAAAGCCATTCATCTGCTCAGAGTTTATTATGAAGCCATTTAAACCATCTAGTAAAGATATTTTAGAAAAATACAGTATCCATGGATGGCTAAATGAATTATTTAAGGGTAGTTAAAAAGACTTTATTTCGCAGTAATAATCTGCTTATTGAAGATAATAGAACATTAAAGAGAAAAAATATAAAATGAAAAAAGCACTTATTACGGGTATTACAGGACAAGACGGTGCATATCTGGCTGATTTGTTATTAAAAAAAGGTTACGAAGTTCATGGGATTAAACGACGTAGTTCGCTATTTAATACAGACCGTATTGATCATCTATATCAAGATCCTCATGATACCAATGTGCGATTCAAATTGCATTACGGTGATTTAAGTGACTCCACAAATTTGATAAGGATTGTTCAAGAAGTCCAACCCGATGAAATTTACAACTTAGGGGCAATGAGCCATGTTAAGGTGAGCTTTGATACACCTGAGTATACTGCAAATGCAGATGGTATTGGAACATTACGTCTATTGGAAGCTTTGAGAATTCTTGGTTTAGAGAAAAAAACCAGGATTTATCAGGCTTCTACATCGGAACTTTATGGATTAGTACAAGCAGTCCCTCAGTCTGAAACCACGCCATTCTATCCAAGATCTCCTTACGCTGTGGCAAAAATGTATGCCTATTGGATTACGGTTAACTACAGAGAAGCTTATGGGATGTTTGCCTGCAATGGAATATTATTTAACCATGAAAGTCCACTTCGCGGGGAAACTTTTGTAACCCGTAAAATAACCAGAGGGGTTTCAAAAATCGCCCTTGGTTTACAAGATAAGTTATACTTAGGAAATCTAGATGCTAGAAGGGATTGGGGGCACGCTAAAGACTATGTAGAAGCGATGTGGTTGATTCTACAACAGGATACACCAGAAGATTATGTAATTGCGACTGGAGTTACCACCACTGTTCGCGATTTCGTAAAGATGTCTTTTGCGGAAGTAGGGGTGGAAATTGAATTTAAGGGAGAAGGAGCAGAAGAGAAGGGCTATATTAAATCATGTTCGAATGTAGATTTCAATATTGAAATTGGAAAAGAAGTCGTTTCTGTTGACCCTGCTTATTTTAGACCAACTGAGGTGGACTTGTTAATCGGTGACCCTACCAAATCTAAAACCAAATTAGGTTGGAAGCCACAATATGACCTAACTGCATTAGTAAAAGAAATGATGGAGTCTGATGTTGATCATTTCCGTAAAGAATTGATGTTAAAAGCTGCAGGTTATAAGGTCAAAAATCAATTTGAATAATGAATAAAGAAGACAAAATTTATGTGGCTGGTCATCGTGGAATGGTTGGATCTGCAATTCTGCGTCAACTGAAATTAGAAGGATTTCACAATTTAATTCATAGGAGCTCCTCAGATTTAGATTTACGCGAAAGTAATGCAGTTGGAGATTTTTTTTTGGCTGAAAAACCCGACTATATCTTTCTAGCTGCAGCAAAAGTTGGGGGGATCGTTGCTAATAATACTTATAAGGCGGACTTTATATATGAAAATCTGATGATTCAAAATCATGTGATTCATCAGTCTTATTTACATGGGGTCAAAAAACTAATGTTTCTTGGATCTTCATGTATCTATCCTAAGTTAGCGACACAACCACTTAAAGAAGAATATCTATTGACTGGTGAGTTAGAACCTACTAATGAACCTTATGCTATTGCTAAGATTGCAGGTATAAAAATGTGTGATGCATATCGTGCACAATATGGATGTAATTTTATTTCGGTAATGCCAACAAATTTGTATGGACCAAATGATAATTATGATCTAAATAACTCACATGTTCTTCCAGCCATGTTGAGGAAGTTTATTACAGCCAAGCGAAATGGAGATAAATCGGTCACCATTTGGGGAACAGGTAGTCCAAAACGTGAATTCTTGCATGCCGATGATTTAGCTGAGGCCTGTGTTTATTTGATGAATACCTTTGACGAACCTGGTTTGGTGAACATTGGAGTAGGTGAGGATATTTCTATACTCGAATTGGCAATTTTGGTGAAAAGAATTACGGGATTTGCAGGAGAGATTTTAACTGATACGAGCAAACCAAATGGCACACCCCGGAAATTGATGGATGTGACTAAATTGAATGGTTTAGGATGGCGTGCTAAAATTTCCCTAGAAGAAGGAATTGAAAAAGTTTATAACGAAATAAAAGATTCAGATTGGAACTAGAAATACATAAAAACAATTATGTCTTGATCATGGCTGGCGGAGTTGGTTCTCGCTTTTGGCCCAAAAGCCGTAATCATTTTCCTAAGCAGTTTATTGATGTTCTAGGTGTTGGAAAATCACTGTTGCAATTAACCTATGATCGTTTTTTAAAGATCTGTCCAGCGGAAAATATCTACATCCTAACTAATGAGCAATATAGTGAATTGGTTAAAATACAAATTCCTGCTCTCTCTGATGATCAGGTTTTACTTGAACCTAGTCGTAATAATACGGCGCCTTGCATTGCTTATGCTAGTTATAAAATCTTACAGAATAATAAGGATGCTAATATTGTGGTTGCACCCTCAGATCATTTGATCTTAAAGGAACAAGAATTTCTGAATAAAATAGATCAGGCATTGAGTTTTACCTCCTCAAATAATGCGTTATTAACCTTAGGAATCAATCCAACAAGACCTGATACTGGTTATGGTTATATTAATTTTAAGAGCGAAGCAAAAAGTGAAATCTGCCCTGTACTACGTTTTATGGAGAAACCAGATGTTGAAGTAGCTAAAGGCTTTCTGAAAACCGGCAGGTACCTTTGGAATGCTGGTATTTTTATTTGGTCAGCCCAATCTATAACTGAGGCTTTTCAGAAACATGCAACCGAAATCCATGAGTTATTTAGTGCTGGCAATGCTTTCTATAATACGGATCAGGAAGCGCAATTTATAACAGATAATTACCCTTCTACACCGAATATTTCAATCGACTACGCAATTTTGGAAAAAGCAGATAATGTATTTACTATTCCAGCAGATATAGGTTGGTCTGATTTGGGTACTTGGGCCTCATTACATGCTGTTGCTGAAAAGGATGTGCATCAAAATGTTGTGAATTGTAAAGCTGCTAGTCTTGAAGATACCAATAATTGTATGATACATTTACCTGATGGTAAGGCTGCAGTTATTAAAGGATTGAAAAACTTTATTGTGGTAGATGATGGAAAAGTTCTTTTAATTTATCCTAAGTCAGATGAACAAGAGATTAAACGTGTAGCAGGGGTGATGGTTGAAAAATTCGGTCCGAATTACTTATAGGATACCTACTGATTCTGCATTATTATTTTTATTAAAAGAAGAAGATGAAAAATAAAATTCTCGTATTTGGTGGCATTGGTCAATTGGGAACTTGCATAGAAAAAGTGAGCATGGAAAGGGGCTTGAGCTCCTTATTATATCTGGATGAAATTCATGGTAACATATTAGACCTTGATTTACTACATCAATTATTTCAGAAAGAATCCCCTCAGTTTGTAATTAACTGCGCCGCTTATACGGCTGTAGATAAGGCTGAAGATGATTTCCAACTTTGTAAAAAGATAAATCAAGATGGTGCCGAGAACTTAGCTGGTCTTTGTGCTGAATATAATGCTACGCTTATCCATGTTTCAACAGACTTCGTTTTTGAAGGCAATCTGCCGAAGCTGTTGAATGAACAGGATATTGCTAATCCAATAAATGTTTATGGTATAACTAAGCTGGATGGGGAACTGGGAATAGCTAGGCTTTTAGAGGCACATTATATCATAAGAACCAGTTGGTTATATTCAGAGTTTGCAAGTAATTTTGTAAAAACCATGCGTAAGCTAGGAACTGATCGTGATGAACTTGGTGTTATCGTTGATCAGGTTGGTACGCCAACTTATGCAATTGATTTAGCAGGTGTCATCTTGGATATTATAACCATTGATAATGAAAAGTATGGAACCTATCATTATAGCAATGAGGGGGTAACATCCTGGTACGATTTTGCTAAAGGTATTTTTGATATAAGCGAGATTGAGGTTAAATTAAATCCGATTCCCGGATCAGCCTATCCGACTAAAGCGGTAAGACCTGCATTCTCGGTAATGGATAAATCAAAAATTAAAACCACATTTGGTATTGTTATCCCGTATTGGAGAGATAGTTTGGTGAAATGTATAAATGAATTGAATAAATAAGGAATGCTATACCTCGTAATGTTGCCGCTTTTTTTTATAGGAATGCTCTTTTACTTCAAAGTTGCAGACCATTTTAACATTATTGATCATCCGAATGAGCGTAGTTCTCATTCGGAGATTACCATTCGTGGAGGTGGAATTATCTATCTTTTCGCAGCCTTGGTAGCATTAGTCTTACATCCTGAGTTCTGGATGCCAATACTGGGATTATTCATTATTGGTATTATTAGTTTTGTGGACGACCGGATTACCTTATCAGGCAAGATTCGCATTGTTTTTCATCTGGCCGCAGTTACACTACTTTTTCTTTCCTTAGGGATTTTTCAATTGTTACCCTTCTGGGCCAGTATTCTTCTTTATATTTTGGTCATCGGTGTGATCAATGCCTATAACTTCATGGATGGAATTAATGGGATTACAGGTGCCTATAGCATTGTTGTTCTTGCTGGATTACAATATGTAAACTACGAAGTGGTTAATTTTATCCAGCCCGATCTGATTTGGTTGTCTATTTTAGCTTCTTTGGTTTTCTTGTTTTTTAATTTTAGAAAGAGAGCAAAGTGTTTTGCTGGTGATGTAGGGAGTGTAACCGTCGCTTTTTGGATTATATTCCTATTGTTAAAATTGATTCTATTGACTCAAAACTATTCGTTTATATTGTTCTTAGCAGTTTATGGCATAGACACTGTCTTAACAATTATACATCGTTTAAAATTAAAACAAAATATCTTCGATGCACATCGTCTACACTTTTATCAGATTTTAGCCAATGAACAAAAGTGGCCACATTTAATTGTATCATCTGTATATGCCTTATTACAATTGGGCATTATTGTTGCTGTGATTTTTTTACCGTGGAGCTTTGTGTATGTTTTTTTGATTACAACGGTCCCCTTGGTTTTGATCTATTGCTTGATTAAACCTCGAATAATTGTGGTAACGGAAATGTAATTTATAGCTTGGATTATCCATTACTTTATGGTTTATTTTTTATTAAATTTGGCAAGAAGTATTAATTATGCTCTATGTTCACTAAACTTGAAATTGTATCCCGTTGGATCATATTTACCATTGATATTTGTTTAAGCTTACTTGCTTTACTGTTTGCTGTTATTTTACAGCACAACTTTATCATTGATAAAATTAATTTTATCGGATTCTATAAGTCAGTACTGCTCGTAATCGCAGTGAATACTATGGTCTTCTATAGTGTGAAAACCTTTGCTGGAATAGTAAGATATACTTCCGCTCAGGATTCTTTCCGAATTTTATTTTCCGTTATTTTAAGTTCTTTAGTTATTTTCTTTACGAATGCGGTCATCATTGTCGGCACAGGGTCCTCAGTAGTAAGTAATGTTGCCATTGTAATATACACGCTGTTTAGCTTCTTAATGCTGATTACCTATAGAATTATTGTGAAATACTTCTTTATGTACTTAAAGAATGCCAAGCTCGATAAGATTAGAGTGATTATTTATGGCGCTGGTGAAGCTGGAGTAGCAACAAAAAGAACTTTTGATCATGATGCTAAAGTAAATAAGACAATTATTGCTTTTGTAGATGATGATTTAAGAAAAGTAGGAAAAACAATTGATGGAGTAAAGATTTTAGACGCTTCTCAATTGGAGCACCTAATTATAAAACATGAAGTTGATGAAATCATCTTTGCTTCTTATACGATTCCTACCGATAGGAAAAATCAGGTAGTAGATGTATGTTTAGAACATAATGTCAAAATACTGAACATTCCTTCTCCAGATGTATGGGCAAGAGGACAGGTAACTACTGCTCAAATTCAAAACCTGAATATCGAGGACCTTTTAAATAGGAAGGCAATTGAAATTGATATTGAAGGGATCCAAAATCAGTTAAAAGACAAAAGGATTCTCATTACAGGTGCTGCGGGATCTATAGGAAGTGAAATCGTTAGACAACTATTGAAGTTCGAAACAGGATTAATTATTCTTTGTGATCAGAGTGAAACAGCCCTGCACAATATCTATTTAGAATTAGAGGAAACTCATGCCAATACTAATTTCCATGCTTTTATAGGAGATGTAAAAGATGAGAAGCGGATGGAGTTTCTTTTCGAGACTTATAAGCCACACTATGTTTATCATGCTGCAGCATATAAGCATGTTCCTTTAATGGAAGATAACCCTGCAGAGGCCATTAAAACAAACGTAATGGGTACTAAAATGATTGCTGATAAATCAGTGAAGCATGGTGTTCAGAAATTTGTAATGATTTCTACAGATAAAGCAGTAAATCCTACTAATGTAATGGGGGCTTCTAAAAGAATTGCCGAAATCTATGTGCAATCTTTGAATAATTCATTGCACCATACCAATCATATCTTTAGTAACGGGCTAAGTTATATCAATGATTTAAATGCTAAACCGATTACTAAATTCATTACTACGCGTTTTGGAAATGTTCTAGGTTCTAACGGATCAGTAATCCCTCGTTTCAAACAACAGATCGAGAGGGGGGGGCCTGTTACTGTAACCCATCCTGAAATTACACGTTATTTTATGACCATCCCGGAGGCATGCCGTTTGGTATTAGAAGCAGGTTGTATGGGAAAAGGAGGAGAGATCTTTGTTTTTGACATGGGTAAATCTGTTAAGATTGTTGAACTGGCTAAAAAGATGATTCGATTAGCTGGCTTAGTGCCAAATGAAGATATAAAAATTGCTTTTTCGGGATTACGCCCTGGTGAAAAGTTATTTGAAGAGTTATTAAACGATAATGAAAATACTATGCCTACCCACCATGAAAAAATCATGATCGGTAAAGTAAGAGAATATGATTTTAATGAGGTGCAAATGCAATTGGTTAAACTGGCAGGTTATGCTGTAACAGACCATACCACTAAAGTAGTTCAGCAAATGAAAGTCATTGTTCCAGAATTTAAAAGTAAAAATTCCATCTTTGAAGAGTTAGATGTGGAACGCCAGGAAGCTCCTGGAATACCTCAGAACTAGAGCCCCCTACATGAATTTTAAAATCAAACACATCTCCTGGATAGGAGCCTTAGTTTTCGGCAGTTTTACTGCTCAAGCACAAACGCCGAATGTCAATATCCCATATTCTTACCAATTCTATCAAAAACTGAATAAGTCTGTTTACGATGTAGAAAATCGTTCACATTCTTCCATCAAAGGATATTATGCCGACGATTCATTATTGGTTCATCGTTATAATGAATTGATGAAGATGGGAACAGATTCTTTAAACCACCGTTCATGGGTAAGAAGAAAGATCACAGAAGAGCATTTACTGAATTTTAAAGGAGAGGACTATGAGGTTTACGCCGATTTTCTGCCAGACTTTCAGATTGGAAGAGAGTTTTCTGAAGGTAAGACAACTTGGATCAATACAAGAGGTGTTCAAGTTGGAGGAAAAGTAGGTAAGGAGTTTTCTTTCTATACTAATGTTTATGAGAATCAGGGTGTGTTTGCCAATTACCTGACAGACTTCATTAACACCAATCAAGTCGTACCAAGTCAGATGTCTGGTAAATTATCCGGTACAACCAAAGACTGGTCTTACGCAACAGCATTACTCTCTTATACACCAAATAAGCATTTAAACCTTGCAGTAGGTTATGATAAAAACTTTATTGGAGATGGATATCGTTCCATGTTACTTTCCGACGTAGCAGCAAACTATTCTTTTGTAAGATTACGGGCGAGTCTAGGTAATGTACAATACCAAACGATTTTTGGTTATATGCTGGATCCTGGAGCACAAAAGCTGACTGCCGATAGACGTTTAGGAGATCGTGGGAAATGGGCAGCAATGCATTATGTAGATTGGAACGCCACAAAACGTTTTTCTATTGGATTCTTCCAGGCAGTAACCTGGGCTGATGCAGAGCCTGAAGGCAAAAGAGGTTTTGATTTTAATTACATCCATCCTTTCATCTTCCTTCGTTCTGTGGAAGGTGCCAATACCACTTCACCAGATAAGATGCGTTTAGGTATCAATACTAAATACGAGATCTTAGATAAAACAACGGTTTATGGTCAGTTTATGATTGATGAGTTCACCGCTAAAGAATTTTTTAGTAATAAAGGATATTGGGCAAATAAATGGGCTTTACAAATTGGCTTCAGGGGTTCTGACCTGTTCAAAGTAGAGGGCTTAAACTATCTTGCGGAGTTCAACACTGCAAGACCTTATACTTATGCTCACTTTGATAGGGTATCAAATTATGCAGCAATGAATCAGCCTTTAGCGCACCCACTAGGTGCGAACTTTAGAGAAGTCTTGGGATTGATGAACTATACTTATAAACGATTCGACTTTCAAGGGCAGTTAATGTATGCGAGATACGGTCTGGATCCAGAAGGAAAGAATTATGGGAAAGACATTTTTAAAAGCTATACGACCGTTAATTCTATTTATGGCAATTACATCGGCCAAGGTATTAAAACTAACTTATACTTCGCCGAAGGACGCGTAGCCTACCTTTTAAATCCAAAGTATAACCTTCGCCTGGAAGTAGGAGGAGTTTATAGAAAAGAAAGTAATAGCCTTGGTAATAAAAACACTGGCTTAATCACTTTTGGACTGAGAAGTACATTCAGAAACTTATATCAGGATATGTAATTCTGTTCAAATAAATATTTACCACGGAGGTCAGCGACAAAAACGCTGGCCTTTTTTTGTTTCTATTTAGCTCTGTATAAGTGCTTTCTTGTTACGGATGTAGTTTCTGTTTTATGAATTAAATAGATTCCATTTAGTATTTACTTAAGGTCTACTTTATAAATTACATAGGTTCCATTTTGGAATTACATAAAAAACACTCTTTTCTCCTTTTCCCGTTTCTTCATTTTTTACATAATAAACCCTACTTTTGCCTTTAATTGGATTTCTTCTAAATAAGAGGAGCGAAATACTGGCAATCATTCTCCAGGATAGATTGCGCTTTAAAATTTTATAATGAACAGAATATTTATCATCCTTTCTTTTCTTTTGATCTTCGTGGTCGGATCCGCTTTTTACGCAGAAGATGAACAGGATTCATTAAGAGCACAATACAGTAAACCGGTAAGTCAATGGCCAAAGCCTACAATTGATAGTGGTTTAAAATGGACGGAAATGAGTTCCTTGCCAGCTATCGACAGCAATTATTTTAAGATAATGGCGGAACCAAAAGTGATGCTGGGACAACTCTTGTTTTTTGATCCATTACTTTCTGGTTCCAATCAGGTTTCCTGCAGCAGCTGTCACGACCCGGAAATCTCCTGGGGGGATAAACGTGCGGTAGCACTTGGAAACGATCATTTACAGGGAAATAGGAATACACCTTCGCTGCTCAATGTAGCGGAACGCAAAACCTTGTTCTGGGATGGCAGAGCGGCAACATTAGAGTCTCAGGTAGATGGCCCGATTACGGCGCACCATGAGATGAATATGAAACCTGAGGCTTTGCCTAAGAAATTAGGAAAGATCAAAGGTTATAGAGAACTTTTTGTAAAAGCTTATGGAAAAGATAAGATCACTTACCCACAGATTGTAGAATCTTTAGGTGCCTTTGAAAGAACCATTAGAAGCAGAAGAAGTAAGTTTGACCGTTTCCTGGATGGAGAAACTAAAGTTTTAGACGATCAGGAGCTTCAAGGACTGCACCTTTTCCGCACTAAAGCGAGGTGTATGAATTGTCACAATGGAAAGTACCTGACGGATGAAGAGTTTCATAATATCGGCTTGACTTACTACAAACGTAAGTATCAGGATTTGGGAAGACATCTGATCACTGGCAAAAAGGAAGATGTAGGGAAATTTAGAACACCTTCATTAAGAGATGTGATGCATACCGGTCCATGGATGCACAATGGTATGTTCGACAGCATTACCGGAGTGGTTAATATCTATAATAGCGGCATGCACATGATCGATCCAACAGAAGCTCAAGCCAAAGCAGATCCTTTATATCCGAAAACCGATCCACTGTTGAAACCATTGAAATTAACCAGTGCAGAGGTGAAGGCTGTAGTTGCGTTTATGAACGCCATTACCGCAACACAATACCACATGAGAAGACCGGAATTGCCAAGGTAATTTCTTCATTTCAGGCTTTTTCCTCAAAAAAATTAGCGGCAATCCTCCTGGATTTCTCGCAAGCTGTCTGATAGACAGTTCTTTCTATTGTCCTCATCCAGAGCTTTTAGGAGCTCTGGAATGCCAGGAATTCAATAGCTTAATTCTTTAAAATATCAGCGCAAAATGGCCCTTTAGGTAGGATTTTGCGTACTTTTGCGGTCTTTTTAACTTATGCCGATGATAGACAGCGCCAGGATTCTTGAAGTACTCAATAGCTCAGCAAGTGTGAATTTGCTGAAGCTGAGGAACAGGGATATTGTGATAGAATTTCTAATCAATACTTTTATAAATGAGGAAGCTACCGTTTCCTCTGATCATGTTCATTCTTTATTGGCTGACTTCCTGGAGCTTAAACAGGTAGACAATGATGAGGAGTATGAAATTGAAAGTTTTGACTCCTATGAGGTAAAGGCCAGAAAATATGTGAGGAAGTGGACGGACAGCGGTTTTTTAACCAATTACCAGGACGACCAGGGGGAGATATTTTACGAGATTTCTGCACATTCCAGTAAAACCATCGACTGGTTACTGAGCCTTCAGAAAAAAGAATTTGTAGGTACAGAATCCAGGTTCAAAGATATTTTCAATCAATTGAAAGACTTGGTGGAGTTCACCAATGGTGATCGCGACAATCGTCTGGCCATTTTAGAAGAGAAACGCCTGGAAATTGAACACCAGATCGAACAGCTGAAAGCCGGTAAAAAGGTGAAGATCTACCAGGACTATGAGGTGATTCCACGTTATAACCAATTGACACAAGCGGCAAAAGAACTGTTGTCGGACTTTAAAGAGGTGGAAGATAACTTTAAAGACATCACCAGACAAATTTACCAGAAACATGCAGAAGGGAGCTTAACGAAAGACCATATCCTGGAATTTACGTTCGATGCCCTGGATCAGATTAAAGACAGTCAGCAGGGCAAGAGTTTTTACGCCTTCTGGTCTTTCCTGCTTGATCCGGTTTTACAAGAGGAATGGACCACGCTGAGCAATACGCTATTCGAAAGATTAGACGAAAGAGAGATTGTAGTCGGCGATTTTTTCCTGAAAGGAATGAAGAAATACCTGCATGCCTCCGGTCAGAAAGTATATAAGGCAAATGATAAGATGGCGGAGAAGTTGGGCCGTATCATTAGAGAATCTGAAGGTTCTAAAATCCAGGTGACACACAACGTAATCCAGGAGATTAAAACGATGCTGATCGAAGTAGGTAAGCAGGAAAACCGTCCGGATATCGGATTGGTATTAGAATCAAGTCTGGAGATTTATCCGTTTTTTGAACAGCGCTTAATGCTGGAGCAGCCGGAAGAACTGCTTTACAATACAAGGCCTAAGTTAGCAGACAAAGACATCTTAAGTTCGAGGCAGCTTGGTAAGTTATTCGGTCAGACGAAGATCGATAAAGAAGTGCTGCGGAAGAAGATCAGAACGGTATTGTCAGGGAGAGCCCGCGTTTCCCTATTTGAAATCATTGAAGCCGATGGTGGTATCGCGGATGGTCTTCCAGAGCTGTTTGGGTATTTATCCGTGGCCAAAGAGTTCAAGCATACCATCAACCCAGAAAACACACAGCGTATTTTATTTGATGCCCAAGGGCAGAAGTCAATCAACGTACCTGAAGTAATCCTATTAAAGAATGAGTAATTTTGAAGATAAAACAAAGCCTTATTCCAAGGCCATCATCAGGCTGCTGAAAGGCCCGGTGTACTCCCAATCCAGTGTTTGGGAAGATATTATTCATTACCAGCGAGAGATTCAACACTATCTGAATGTGATTGGTCTGGAGCTGATCTTGAAAAAAGAAGAAGGTCTGGCTTTCTTTAAACAGTTTGAAAATAATGAAGGCCATACGATGGGATTGATCTCCCGTCGCCAGATTGGCTTTGAAACCTCTATCGTGCTGGTGATTTTGCGCCAGATGCTCGAAGATTTCGACAACAATCCTACGTTAATCGATGGCAATGAGAAATTTATCAGCCATAAAGAGATCCGTGAAGAGATTGAACTGTTCCTGCCAGAAAAATATAACCGCGTGAAATTCCTGAAAGAACTGGACAGCTATATCCGCAAAGTTGTGGAGCTGGGCTATTTGAAAGAGCAGCAGGAAACCGATGCAGAGCCGATTTACAAGATTCAACGCATCATTAAGGAAAAAGTAACATTGGATGTTTTAAAAGATTTTAAACTGAAACTGGAGGAATATGTATAGTTTATTTAGCACGAGTTCCGACAAAGCAGGCTACCGTCTGCAATACATGGAAGTGTACAATTGGGGAACATTTGATGGGGAGATTTTCAAGATTTCGCCTAAAGGAAACAATTCCCTGCTGACAGGTGCAAATGCCTCCGGTAAAAGTACATTTATTGATGCTTTGCTCACTTTGCTGGTTCCAGTGAAAGGAGATCGATTTTATAACCAAAGTTCTGGAGTAGAGAAAAAAGGAGATAGGACGGAAGAGACCTATGTATATGGTCATTATGGTAATATTCAGAACGAAGGGGAGCTAAAAGCAACGACTCAAAAGCTGAGAGACCATACCGCTTACTCCGTATTATTAGCCTCATTTGAAAATACAGAAGGACAGGTGATCACGCTGTTCCAGGTGCGCTGGTTTAGCAATGGAGAGCTGAAAAGAAGTTTCGGAATTGCCCATGTGCCCCTGGAAATTGAAAAAGACTTTGGCCAGTTTGATGGTAAAGGGATTTGGAAGAGACGCCTGGATAAAATATACAACTATGCGGTTTCTAAAAAGCGGGTAGAGTTTTTGGATGGACCAACGAAGTATGCGGAGAGATTGGCATACTTGTTCGGAATGCGTTCCGTAAATGCCTTAAGCCTGTTCAATCAGGTGGTAGGGGTGAAGGTGCTGGAAGACCTGGATGAATTTATCCGCATGAACATGCTGGAATATCAGGATGCAGAAGCGGAATTTATCCAGCTGAAAGAGAGTTTTATCACCCTGATGGATGCGAAAACAAACATCGAAAAGGCGAAAGAACAGATTGCACAATTGATACCAATAAATGACATGGCTACTCAGCTTGCTGAAATTGAAGCCAAACTGGAAGTGCTGCAGAAAGACAAGGATACTGCGGTATTCTGGTTCGCCGGAAAAGGAGTAGAGCTGATCACTGCCAAGCTGGATAAAAACAAAGAGGTGCTGCAGCAATTAAAAGCAGACCTGATCCAGCTGAAGGAAAAGGATGAAGCTGCAAGGAAGCAGGAAAGAGCGCTTTCTATGTCCATTGAAAATGAAGAGGTTTGGAAACAAATTGAAAAGATTGAAGAGGAGATCAAGCAGGCGGAGAAACTAAGGAACCACCGTCAGCATAAACTAGAAAGCTACAACCGTTTGGTGGCAGCGCTAGATCTCCCTCAAAATCCAGATGCAATTGTATTTGCCGATTCCAGAGCTTTAACACAAGAAAAGCGATCGGAAGGTGATGCACAGCGCGAACTGGAAGAAGAAAAGAAAAGACAAATTAAGAATGAGATCGACCGTCTGCAGGAAGAAGTAGATAACTTGCTGGCAGTAGTAGGTTCTCTTCAAAAAAATAAAAACAACATCTCCGGTAGAGAAGCAGACATCAGGGAGGATATCCTGGCTCATGTAGGCGCTACTAAAGACGAATTGCCATTTATTGGGGAGTTGATTCGCGTAAGGGAAGAAGACCTGGAATGGGAGCCAGCGATAGAAAAAGTGCTCCATAATTTCGCTTTGAGGCTGATTGTTCCTGAAAAGTATTACAATGAGGTCAATGCGTATGTGAATCGTACGAACTTGAAAGGGCGGATTACTTACCAGCGCTACAAAGGATTTACTTCGATGGGCAGCCTGAAAAGAAGGTCTTATGAGGGAGACTTATTGGTCAACAAACTGGAATTTAAAGATGGTTCTGTGTATGCAGAATGGTTAGAAGATGCGATTGCCGGACAATACAATTACAGCTGTGCCGAAAGTCTGGAAGAATTTAACCGCTATGAAGAAAAAGCACTGACGAAAGAAGGACTGATCAATGCGGTAAAAGGAAAACATGAAAAAGACGACCGTCCGCATATTGCCAGAAGAGAGAACTTTGTACTCGGATGGGACAATAAGGATAAAATCAACCTCCTGAAACAGGAGTTGTCAGTTTTCCAGGAAAAGCAAAAAGAAAATCAGCAGCAGCTGGAATTCATCAACCAATCCATCAAAAAGATCGATGAGCTGAAAGAGAAATTCTACCAGCTGTATTCTGATTATGCGGTGTTTGAAGACCTGAACTGGGCGGTTTATGCCACAGAAATTGAAGAGAAAAAGACGGTAAAAGAAAGCCTGGAGAAAACTAATGATAAGGTTAGGGAGCTGCAGAAACAACTGGAAATCGTAAAAGGGCAGTTAGATGCCATTGATAAGGAAAAAGAGCGCAGCGTGAAGCTAAAGCACGATACGGAATGGATGAAGCAGAGCCTGGAGAAGGAACTGACCGCGAACAAGGAAACTCTGGTCTTGTTTGAAGGACACCATCCGGAAGTGGCCGAATTTGAAGCGACTCATGAACATTTATTGAACATTCAGCATGTCAACTTTAAGGCAGTACAGGATACTTTCAGGGAGCAGAATATGAACCTTGGAAATGACCTTCGCTCTGAAAAGCATAAGAAAGAAAATGCGGCGAGAATTAAAATCAATAACTTCAAGCAGCCCAGTGAACAGCTGACCCAGAAGTTTAAAGATTGGCGTTCTGATGTGAATGGATTGCCGGATTCTACGAACCTGGAGTTTATTGCGGAGTATCAAAAACGTTTGCAGCAGCTCAAAGAAGACAATCTGCCGAAATATGAGCAGAAGTTTGAAGCTTACCTGCAGGAAACCATCATCAATAAGATTGGTGATTTCAGGATGTTCTTCGAAAACTGGGCGGAATCCATCAAGGAAAACGTAAAAGTATTGAACGAAGCGCTATTCGAGATTGATTTTAAAAGCACGCCGAAAACCTATATTCAGTTGGTCGCCCCAGATCGGATTTATGAAGATGTGAAAACTTTTAGAGCACTGCTAAATAACGCAATTCCTAACGGACAAGAAGGGGAAGATTTGATTGAAGGTAAGAAGTTGCATTTCGACAGACATATTGAGCCGCTAATTGAGAAGTTAGAAAAAGAAGAATGGCGCAAAAAAGTGATGGACGTGCGTTCCTGGTATAGCTATAAAGCAGAAGAGTTTTATAAAGAAACCGGCCAGAAGTATAAGACTTATGAAAACATGGGCCAGCTTTCTGGTGGAGAAAAAGCACAGCTGACCTATACGATTTTGGGTTCTGCGATTGCCTACCAATTCGGACTCACGAAAGAAGGATTGCAAAATAATTCCTTCCGTTTTATCGCCATCGATGAAGCTTTTAAAGCCCAGGATGAGGATAAAGCACGTTATCTGATCACTTTATGCAGACAGCTTCATTTACAGCTGCTGGTGGTAACGCCTAGTGATAACATCCATATTGTGGAAAATGACATCTCATTTGTCCACTTCGTGGAGCGTAAAGATGAAAGACATTCCTGGTTGTATGACATGCCAATTGAACAGTTTAAAGCAGAAAGAGCGCATTTTGTGAAAGATTAGCTCCAATGCATATTTGCAGTACAATTTGTAATTGGCTACATTAAAGCTGATTACAAATTGCTTGCTGCTCATGAAAATCGGCCTCCAAAAGGTTAAGCCCAGCTCGATAAAAGATACTTTAAGAAAAGACCTGTATCGGTATGGAGGAAGATCCGGCTTTTGGGGATTCCTGTCCGGTTTAAAAATTTCTGGCTTCCGCTATACTTATTTTCTCAGAAAAGCAGGTCTTGCTCCTAAATACTCATGCTCTGGTCTCTTTTACCGGTTGATGCTCCGCAGATATACCTATAAATATGGGATTCAAATCCCAATCGATACGCAGATAGACGATGGTTTTATATTGGCCATTTCGGCAATATTGTAGTCAACAAAGCGGCAAAGATTGGTCGTAATTGTAACCTGGCGCAGGGCGTTACCATCGGTCAGGTAAACAGAGGTGCGTTATCCGGTTGCCCGGTAATTGGGGATAACGTGTGAGATAGGGGCTAATGCAGTGATTGTTGGTGCCATTCACATCGGAAATGATGTCCTGATTGCGCATAATTCTTTTGTGAATTTTGATGTGCCCGCGAATTCTTTTTGATCAGCAATAAGTGTGAATGTAAAGCTATGAAAACCCAACTGCTGGTTATATCAATAATGTGATGAGATATGAGTAATACACTCGTTTGCTAAAATGGAACAGTCAAACTATTTAATGAGTTTTGTTAAAAATATATTAATTTGTTTATTATTGTATTAATTAATCATATTATTATTTTTAATGTCATTAAAGTATTTATATGTTTGTGTTATGAGAATTAATTAGAAGGTCAGTAGTCCATTTAGGTGTGGGAAAGGCATTGTTAATAGAATGACTAGATAAGAATATTTTCTATGGGTTATGCCCGAATTTGATGATAAAGTTCAATTAGTATCATATGATCAAGGAAATCAATGCTCAATTATTTTCATCAATAAATGAATTAATTGAACTTAGTAAACAACAAATAGCAATATCGGTAAATTCTACAATGACGATGTTGTACTGGCAAATCGGTAAAATCATTAATGATGAATTGCTGCAACATAAGAGGGCTGAATATGGTAAGCAAATCGTCGCTACGCTGTCGCGACAATTACAAGTAGAATATGGAAGCTCATTTTCAGAAAAGAATATACGCAGAATGCTACAATTTAGGATAGTTTTCCCTGAAAATGAAATTGTCGCTACACTGTCGCGACAATTGAGCTGGTCACATATTAAAGAGCTTATTCCAATTGATGAACTTCTAAAAAGAATTCTACACTCAAATATGCATTCACGAAAATTGGAGTGTACGTGTTTTTAGAGAACGTATACAATCAATGTTATATGAACGTACTGCCATTAGTAAAAAACCTGAGGAAATAATTCAGAATGATTTGGAGAAACTACGGGCTGAACAAACAATTAGCCCTGATCTGGTTTTTAGAGATCCCTACTTTCTTGATTTTTTGGGTCTGACCGACACCTATTCCGAAAAGGATTTAGAGGCATCTATAATTGCAGAATTACAGAGTTCATTGCAGAAATGGGAAGTGACTTCGCTTTTCTTGCCCGACAAAAGCGAATCACAATAGATAATCGGGATTATTACATTGATTTACTCTTTTATCATAGAAGATTGAAATGTTTGGTGGTGATCGATTTGAAGATGGGAGAATTTGAAGCAAGTTACAAAGGGCAGATGGAATTATATTTACGCTATCTGGAAAAGTATGAAAAAGTAGATGGTGAGAATACACCAATAGGCTTAATTCTATGCACAGGTAAAAATGAAGAGCATATTGAGTTAATGCAATTAGATCATAGTAATATTAGAGTAGCTGATTATTTGACAGCATTGCCATCTCAAAAAGTATTGCAGGAAAAACTTCATAGGGCAGTTGAAATTGCAAAAAGAAAAATTGCAGGGAAAACAGGAATCCCTAAGAATTAATTGGGGAAAATAAAGAGCCTCCTATCGGGATCGAACCAATGACCTACTGATTACAAGTCAGTTGCTCTACCAGCTGAGCTAAGGAGGCTTTTATTATGGATCAAGAGTCAATAAATGCCCTTGATTTCCTGGTGAGGCCACAAAAGTAGGGTTTTCTTTCATTTTGCCAAATTATTTCACCCGGTTTTTATTTAAATCGCTAAAAATCAGGAATTTTAATTTCCGCCTTTTTTGAGGGATCACTTTTCAGAAGTTTAAAAATCAAAAAAGGCGGAGAAATTTGAATTAGGGAAGCTGGTAAGTAGCCATGACAGGAAGGTGGTCCGAAGCATCGATATTTGGGAATACCTGATGCGAAATGACTTTTATCTTAGTTCCTTTTTTCAACAGGATAAAGTCGATCTCTTCTTTAGGGTCGTCCTGAGGAATGGTTGGCGCACAATTGTCTGTACAGCTGCGGGTAAAATATTGTTCCAATAGTTTCATTGCCGGGGTGCTGGAAGTCAGGTTTAAATCTCCTGCTAGGATGACATCAGCTTTCTTTCTACCGATGAGGTTATTGATTTCCTTGATCTGTAACATTCGATGTTCATTATTCAAATCCAGGTGGGTACAGGCAAAATGTAAGCCTTCACCATTTGGGAGCGTGACATGGATGACTGCCAGGCTGCGCGCTTCGGCTTCTATTCCTGCTTTAGAAGGTAAAGGATAACGGTTTGAGCTGTTGATCGGATATTTAGAAAGGATGCCCACCCCATATTCACCACCTTCAAAATCTATCCCTTTTGAAAAGAAATAAAACATTCCGGTAAGTTCTGCCAGTTGTTTCAATTGATCCACTTGTCCGGTTCTTTTGGTGATCTTATCTACTTCCTGTAAGGCCACCAGGTCTGGAGTATGTTGTTTAATAACCGCTGCAATAGCAGGAAGGTCAATGACTCCGGGACGCTCCGGCGGATTTCCATGATGAATGTTGTAGGTCATCACTTTGATGGTTTTAGGTTTGGATTGTGCCATGCTGGTTATGCTCAGTAGGTTGCAGAGGAGGAAAATGGTGCTAAAAGCTGAGAGAAAATGAAAAGTTCTTTTTTGCATACGATTTGAGGTTTGATTTGTGGTTGTTATTGAGTTTAATTTGAATTTTTATTGGTGTTAAACGTCAGATTTTGAGCTGTGATACCTATTCGCTATTGACTGCTGCTTAATGTTGGATTTCAGTTTTATAACAGAATCGCTGCTGGCATGAAATATCAAACGTTTGCGCAGTACCTCCTTAAAATTAACAGGGAATGTCTGTTATATTCGGACTAAGATATTTAATTAAACGACATGGAAAGAAGGAAATTTTTAGCTGCGGTATCGCTGGTTGGAGTAGCTGGAGCAGTACAGCCAGCTAAACTTTTAGCAACAGAAAAACAAGTGATTTCTGCAGGAAATAAACCTAAAAATGATCGGGAATACTGGTGGAAACTGTTGTATAAAATTGCCAATCCCGTAACGGAAAATCTTGCCAATGGTACCTTAAAGCAAAACATGCTGGTAGAGAAATCTCCTAAATTTGACAACAGGTCTATCCAGGTGACTTATCTGGAGGCGGTAGGCAGAACCTTTGCTGGTATCGCCCCTTGGCTATCCCTGCCTGATGATGCGTCGGAGGAGAGCACTTTCAGAAAAAAGATGAGAAATGAGGTGCTGCAAGGATTGACGCGTTGTTTTGACCCTTCCAGTCCGGATTTACTGAACTTTACCACCGATCACCAGCCGATTGTGGATGCTGCTTATCTTGCACAAACTTTCATCAGGGCACCAAAAGCAATATGGGAGCCCCTGGATGCGACAACCAAAACACGAATCATTGCTTCATTTAAATCTTTAAGAAACCGCAAGCCTTTCAACAGCAACTGGCTGTTATTTGGTGCCATCACAGAAGCATTCTTATTATCTGTAGGGGAAGAGCCTGACAGCGAGAGACTAAATAAAGGGCCCAAGAAATTAAATGAATGGTATAAAGGTGATGGTTGTTATGGTGACGGACCGAACTTCGCTTTTGATTACTATAATTCTTTTGTGATCCACCCGATGATGGTTGACACCATGAAAATCATGATGGATAAAGGTTTGGTTACGCAAAAAGAATATGAATTGGCTTTGTCGAGGATGGTTAGGTATGCGGTTGGACAGGAGCGGATGATTTCCCCGGAAGGCACGTTTCCACCCATCGGCCGATCGATCACCTATCGTACCGGTGCTTTTCAAGCCTTGGCTCAGGTGGCCTTAATAGGAAAACTACCTGAAACAATTGAGCCCTCGCAGGTGCGTGCTGCACTTTCACTAGTTAAAAAGAACATGTATGAGGCCCCTGGAACCTTCGATAAAAACGGCTGGTTGTTACTCGGTTTTGTAGGTCATGACCCTAATATCGCTGATTATTATACTTCTACCGGAAGTTTATACATGGCCACGCTTTCTTTCCTGCCTTTGGGTTTACCTGCGGAAAACGAGTTCTGGTCGGCACCAGCAGCAGATTGGACGGCTAAAAAGGCCTGGAGCAGTCAGAAATTCCCTAAAGATTATCATGTAGATTATTAAGATTATCATTTAGATTACGGATCTTCCGCTCTTTTCATTTATAAAATTCTGATATTTAGAATTCCCTAATGAAAAGCTTATGTTCAAGAGTGTTATCTGCTGCTTATCGTTGTTATTTTACTTGTGCTGCTCCAGTAGCAACCAGGTATTTGCTCAAGAGAAAAGTAAAGATGGCAGTCGGCCGAAAATCGGTTTGGCGCTAAGCGGAGGTGGCGCAAAGGGAATGGCGCATATCGGTTTATTGAAATTAATTGACTCCTTAGGAATAAAGATCGACTACATTTCGGGAACCAGTGCCGGAGGGATTTTCGGAGGTTTATATGCGATCGGCTACCACCCTGATACCTTAAAAAAGATTGCCTTGAGGATCAATTGGCGCCGCGTATTGAGTAATAAAGTGCCTTTACGACAAATCAATATCGAGGAAAAAGACGAGTACGACAATTATATGATCGAGTTTCCGGTATTGGGCGGCAGGCCAAGGTTACCCGGAGCCCTGATCGAAGGACAATACATATCAGAAGTCCTGAATACTTTAACATACTCTGCTAAACACATCAATGATTTTAATAAACTCCCGATTCCGATCACCATTACCTCCTCAGACATTGTAAACGGTGGACTGGTTTTGCAGCATAAAGGATCTTTGCCTTTAGCAATACGGGCTACATTGGCTATTCCGGCAGCTTTTGCGCCTGTTTACATCGATGGACATTTATTGGTAGATGGTGGTTTGGACCGCAATTTTCCGGTGCAGGAAGTCAAGGATATGGGTGCTGATATCGTGATCGGAGGGTATACAGGCTTTCGTCTGTTCACGGAGAAAGAAATTGAGAACCCAATGAAACTCATCTATCAGACTCATGCCTTCCGTTCTGTGGAAGATTCGAAAAAACAGGAGGCATTGGCAGATGTAGTCGTAGATTTCACCCAGGCGCTCAGTGATTTTTCTGCGGCTGATTTTTATAGAAATAAGCGGATTATAGAGATTGGAGAGCAGGAAGCTCGAAAATACCTGCCTCAGCTGATCAAAATCGCGGAAGACCAGAAAAAATATAAACTGGACACGACCTCCAGAAAGGTGAAAGATCCTAATCTGCCCGTGACTAAAATCTCCTTCCAAAATGACAAAGGCCTTCCTTTGGACTTGCCGGTTATGGAACAGTTTGCCAATTCTCGCCTCGGATTGAAAACCGGACGCCCAATAAAAGTAAAAGCCTTAAATGATGGCATAGCAGATATTTTCGGCACTCAGTTTTTTGATAAGGTATATTATACTTTTGAAAACAACGCCGATACCGGATTGACACTCAATGTGAGGTTGAAACAAGGAAAACCTGGTGTTTTTAAAGCCGCAGTTCATTATGATACGGAACAGAGTGCTGGTTTGATCATTAATTATACCTACCGGAACATCTTTCTGCGAAAATCGAGGTTATTGGCTACCGTAGATCTTTCAGAGCGATTTAAAGCACGTTTCGATTATTATAAATTCATTAACAGCAACAACAGATTGTGGCTGAAAGCATCCTTCAACTACCAGGCATTACAGAACAATTCCATCCTCTATCGCTTGATTTCCGATGAAAACTATTTCAATAACACGCTGAACTCAGAACTCGCATTGGGCTATAGTCTTGGCCGTTCAAGTTCGATCGCTTTGAGTCTTAGCAATGAAAATGAAACGATCAAAAGAGGGCCAAATCTTTTCAAAAGACTATTTGGAGAAGGAAATGATATTCGTACCCTATACCGCCATAGCAATGAAGCGATTGCGCTGTTGTTCAGGCAGCATACCTTAGACAACTTATATTTCCCCAAACGAGGAAATGCCCTTACCGTCCAGACAAAATACTTAGTCAACAATCGCATCAGCACTAAGGTGCCAGATTCAGCAGATTTGAAAGGTCAGTTGATTTATGATTTCCTCAATCCGCCTCCTGGTGGCCTGCCAGGAAATGTTTTCCGTTTTTTTCTGAATGAAAACTATGTAGCACAGCTGAGCAGGCGGATTTCCCTGAATGCAACAGCTACCTGGGGCTTTAATTATTCAGATAAATACGGCTTTGATTCCACTTACATGTATGAAAACGCCAATTTTTCTATGGGTGGCATTGATCCGCGTCAGGACATTGGACAAGGTAATTTTATCGGATTGAAAAGAGGAGAATTCGGCATCGCCAATGTAACGAGTTTTGGCCTTGCCCTGCAATATAACCTTCGCGGGAACCTTTATCTGACACCACAAGTAAACCTGGCTTGGGAGAATGAGGGCTTAAATCCATTTGAAGTGGCTTTCAACAACGATTATCTTTTTGGATACGGTGCAAAACTGGGCTATATGTCCTTCATCGGGCCCATTAACTTCGCGATTGCCAAAACGAATGGCTTTGATCACAATCCCTGGAGAATGTACCTTTCTATTGGCTTTAAATTTTAATGAACAGGAAGAACGTTTGGTTGGCTAAGTATTCAGCAGTTGATGTCACAAATCAGCAGAATCTTCCTGACACAGGTTAACCATCATTTTATTTTGCTAAAACTATTTATATATTCGTCTACGGGCTTTTATTAAGGATTCTGATTTGGAATCTTTATGCTATATTGCCTTTTTAAAATAGCATCATTACACCAAATATTTTCGAAATGAGAAGAAGATCATTTATTCAAAAAGCGGGCCTCCTTGGGGCAGGATTAGTAGCCAGCGACCTGGTATCCTTTGCAGCACCTGCTTTTTCTGGACCATCATCAACGTTTCCGACGGTAAGAACTCCCCTTGCTTCGCGCCATTTCAGCAGTAAAGCTGTAGAAACTGCGATTACGGAATTCTCTGCCAAAGTGAAAAACAAAGAAATGGCCTGGTTATTCAATAACTGTTTCCCGAATACTTTAGATACTACCGTGACTTATACGGAAAATGCAGGAAAGCCTGATACTTATGTAATTACTGGAGATATTGATGCCATGTGGCTTCGCGACAGTACTGCACAGGTTTGGCCTTACTTACCTTTCCTTAAAAAGGATAAACCTTTGAAAAACCTGGTGAATGGCGTCATCAACCATCAGGTGAAATGTATCCTTAAAGATCCGTATGCGAACGCATTTTATAACGATCCAAATAAAGTTGGAGAGTGGAAAAATGATGTGACCGATATGAAACCAGGCTTACATGAGCGTAAATGGGAGATCGATTCCCTGTGTTACCCAATCCGTTTAGCCTACCGTTACTGGAAAGAAACCAATGATACCACTCCATTTGATGCGGATTGGCAATCTTCAGTAAAGCTGACTTTAAAAACCTTCAAAGAGCAGCAGCGTAAAGAAAACGATGGGCCTTATACTTTTCAGCGTCACACTTCCTGGGCTACAGATGGCGTTCCTATGATGGGATATGGCTACCCTGTGAAGCCGGTAGGACTGATTTGTTCTACTTTCCGTCCAAGTGATGATGCAACCGTTTACTCTTTCCTGGTACCTTCAAATTTTTTCGCAGTAGTGAGTTTAAAACAAGCTGCAGAGATTTTTAGAGCAATCAAAGCAGACGAACAAACAGCGAAAGACCTGGATGCACTGGCGATTGAAGTACAAGATGCCTTGCAGAAATATGCAGTATTCAACCATGAGAAATATGGTAAAGTATATGCGTTTGAAGTGAATGGTATGGGCAGTTACAACATGATGGACGATGCGAATATCCCAAGTTTATTGGCATTGCCTTACCTGGGCGCAGTTGCTGCGGATGATCCTATTTACCAGAATACCCGTAAAATGATCCATTCATTGGATGATAACCCATTCTTCTTTAAAGGAACGGCTGCAGAAGGAATCGGTGGTCCGCATATCGGTAAAGACATGATCTGGCCAATGAGTATCATTGCCAGAGGATTGACCAGCTCTGATGATAAAGAGATCAAACTTTGTCTGGATATGCTGCAGAAATGCCATGGCGATACTGGTTTCATGCATGAATCTTTTCATAAAAACGATCCTAAGAAGTTTACCAGAGCATGGTTCGCCTGGACAAATACCATTTTCGGAGAGTTTCTTTGGAAAACATATAAAGAAAGACCGCATTTATTGGCTTAAAGCCCGGATTTTAAATACAAATCGCCTCCCGATATCAAATTCAGGAGGCGATTTTTTTATAGCAGGGATTCATTTTTAGGATTCACACGAAAACTAAATTATCCTGCTTATACCCATAAAATAGGCCTTAATGTAGTTTAAAGCGTTTTAGCATTGCCAAAATTGCTGAACGTTTTGCAACTATCACTCAACAAAGCCGATCCTTAATTTCTTTTCTTAAGGAAATGAAACCTTTGTTAAAAACTACCTTTTTCCTTTCTCTTTTCTGCTTCAGTTTCAATGGGTATGCCCAATTGGAACTACAAAAGCCTAGCATCATTCCACAGCCGGTCAGCCTGCGTTTGGGTAATGATCATTTCCTGATCAATAATGAAACAGCGCTGGAGCTGGCAGGAGATCAAAAAGAGCTGAAACCTGCTGCTGATTTTTTCATCAGTTATATCAAAGGAATTTCTGACTATACTTTAGCCATTAAAAAGGCAAAAACCAATGTCATCACCTTAAAAAAGATCAATAATCCATTACTTGGGGAAGAAGGTTATACCCTGCTGGTCAACAAAGAGGGAATTCAGATTGCTGCAAATGGACGGGCGGGAATCGTTTATGGAATGCAAAGCATCTTTCAGACCTTGCCACAAATACAAACGAATGCGAAACTGCAAATTCCGGGAATGGAAATCACCGATTATCCGCGTTTTAAATGGCGCGGAATGCACCTGGATGTGGCCCGTCATTTTTTCTCTGCAGATATGGTCAAGGAATACATTGACCTCATGGCTGCCTATAAAATCAATACTTTTCACTGGCACCTGGTAGACGACCAGGGCTGGCGGATTGAAATCAAGAAATACCCGGCATTAACCGATGTTGGGGCCTGGCGTGTGGACCAGAATAAGCGTGTTTGGAGCAGCAGGCCATTGGCAAAACCAGGAGAAACGGCTACTTACGGCGGTTATTATACCCAGAAACAGATCAAAGAGATCATCGAATATGCGGCCATAAGAAATGTAACTATAGTGCCGGAAATAGAGATGCCAGGGCATGTGGCTTCTGCAATTGCCGCGTATCCGCAGTTAAGCTGCAATCAGCATCCGCAATTGCCTTTAACCGGGGGGATTACGGTCCAGTTTCCGCTAACTATTGTGCAGGGAACGAAGAAGTATATACTTTCTTAGAGGATGTGCTGACAGAAGTATTGGCGCTATTCCCTTCAAAATACATCCATATCGGCGGGGATGAAGTCAACAAAACAGCTTGGAAAAATTGCCCTAAATGTCAGGCAAGAATGAAAACTTCGGGATTAAAAGATGAGCATGAATTGCAGAGCTATTTCATCACCAGAATGGAGAAATTCCTGATCAGTAAACAGCGACGCATGGTTGGCTGGGATGAAATCCTGGAAGGTGGATTGGCACCGGAAGCCACCGTAATGAGCTGGAGAGGGGAAGCTGGTGGTATTGAAGCCGCAAAAATGAAACATCAGGTGATCATGACGCCAAGTAATCCTGTTTATTTCGACCAATATCAGGCAGGTCCGGAAGGAGAACCGATGGCGATAGGCGGTTTTAACTCGCTGAAGGAAGTTTACCATTATGAGCCTGTTCCGGAAGAAATGACTGCGGAAGATGCCAAATACTTATTGGGTGCGCAGGCCAATGTATGGACAGAATATATAGTGACCAAATCACACCTGGAATATATGGTATTGCCAAGAATGCTGGCATTGGGAGAAGTATTATGGTCGCCGGCAGCCAGGAAAAACTGGGTCGATTTCTCCGATAGACTTAAATATCATTTTAACGGCTTTGATCAGAAAGGATATCATTATTCACCGGGAAACTATACCGTAGCGATTAAACCGCTGATTAATCAGGGTAGATTGTCTGCAGAATTACTGGTAGAAGCGACAAAAGGTGATATTTTTTATACCCTGAACGGAGATCAGCCAAGTACTGCAAGCTTGAAATATAATGGACCGATCAGCATTGACAGCACTGCAACATTAAAAGCGATGTATGCTTTAGATGGTGTATTAATGGGATTGGTACCTGCAAAACAGTCTTTCGTCTTCGATCTCGCGACCGCCAAAAAAGTAAACTATGTCCACCCACAGGCGAAATTATACAGTGCGGACGGGCCAAATTCCCTGACGGATGGCATCCGTGGAACGACCAGCTTACAGCAGTACTGGCATGGTTTCAATGGTAAAGATTTAATCGCTACCATAGACCTTGGCCAGCAAAGCACTATTGGAACCGCCACGCTAGGTTGTTTACAGAATTACGACGAATGGGTGATCTTGCCGCAATGGGTAAAATTTGAAGCTTCTACGGACGGTGTAAATTTCAAAGAACTGAAAACGGTAAACCATACGATTCCCGTAGCTGAAAAATATACCTTACTCCATGATTTTAAGGCTATTTTTAAGCCGGTAAACGCCCGTTATGTAAGGGTAACTGCAAAAGTTTTGGATGCACTTCCGAAAGGACATAGCGGCGCCGGGTTACCTGCATGGATTTTTGCGGATGAAATTATACTGACTAAATAACCAGTTTTTGAGTGTTTTTCCCGTATGCATCTTTAAGTGTAAATGTTATATTTGTTTTAAGGCATTAGCGCTGCCCTGAATTTTCGCTTATAGATTGATCATCCCCATGAAAATACCCAGTCTACCATTTGATGAAAAGGAACGCTTACTGGCCTTAAAACGCTACCGGATCCTGGATTCTCCCGCAGAAACCGAGTTTGACAGAATTACAGAGCTGGCCTCTTTGATTTGTGATGCTCCGGTTTCGCTCATTGCATTATTGGATGAGCAGCGACAGTGGTTTAAGTCTAAAAAGGGAATTACTGAGGAAGAAACGACAAAGGAAATCGCTTTTTGCCAATACACCATTCTTTCCGAAGCCATCTTTGAGATAGAAGATGCGACGAAAGATGATCGTTTTAAAAACAGCATACTGGTTACTGGAGCGCCAAATATCAGGTTTTATGCCGGGCACCCACTTGTAGACCCGAAAGGTTATGCGATTGGTTCCCTATGCGTACTGGGGCCGGAGCCAAAAGTGCTCAGTGATGCACAAAGAAAAGCCCTAACATTGCTGTCTAAACAGGCTATTGAGCTGATTGTAAACCGCAGGGAAAAAGCGGAACATCAGTATTTTGACCAGTTATATGAATTGTCAAATGACCTGATCTGTATTGCCGGCCTGGATGGTTATTTTAAAAAGATCAACCCGGCTTTTGAAAGAATGCTGGGTTGGACACCTTCAGAATTAATGGCACATAGCTTTTTAAGCCTTGTTCATCCGGACGACCTGATCAATAGCTTTGGACAAATGCAGCAGCTCAGTGCCGGAATGAATACCACCAATTTCGTCTGTCGTTTCTTAATGGCTGGCGGGGAGTATAAAGTGCTCCAATGGACGGCAACGCCAGAGCCTGGAACAGATCACGTATTTGCGATTGCCAGAGACATCAGTGTCGAAAATGAGCGCGATGAGAAGATCCGCCTGAGTGAAAACAACATGCGTTCTTTCTTCGAGAACTCTCAGGGATTGATGTGTACACATGATATGAAGGGTGTTTTAATCTCTGTAAATATCGCCGGGGCATCAATTTTGGGTTATAAACCAGCGGCACTCTACGGGAAGACTTTATTCGAACTTGCCCTTCCAAAACATCAGGGTTATATTGAAGAATATCTGCTGGAGATGGCACAGAATGGGAAATCATCGGGCTTGATGACCATCCTGCACAAAAATAGTTCTTCAAGGGTCTTGTTCTATAATAATGTGGTGGAACATGACCTTTCCGGACAAAAATATGTAATCGTGAATGCGATTGATGTGACCGAAAAACACCGTCTGGAAAGAGAATTGGAGCGGACCACGAAGATGCTGGAACAAACCAATGAAGTGGCACAGATTGGCGGCTGGGATTTTGACCTGATTCATCAGAAATTAAGCTGGACCGCCATTACCAGACAGATTCATGAGGTGTCAGTAAATTATGAACCTAATTTAAAAAAAGCACTGTTGTTTTATAAAGCCGGTGAAAATCGACGTAAAATGGCCTTTGCTGTACAATCGGCCGTAGAAACAGGAGGGGCCTGGGATCTGGAATTGCTGATTCAGACTAAGAAAGGAAGAGAAATCTGGGTTCGGGTATTGGGGCATGCCGATTTTAGTGGGCAGCTTTGTAAGCGCCTCTATGGAACATTCCAGAATATTGATGAAAAGAAACGCGCGGAGATTGCCTTATCTGAGGAAAAGGCAAGGCTTTCCGCTTTTGTGACCCATGCTCCTGCTGCGGTAGCGATGCTGGATAGCAAACTTTGTTATATCGCCGCAAGTAACCGTTGGCTGGAAGAGTATCAATTGCAGGGGACTGACCTATATGGGCAATCTCATTACCGAGTGCTGCCAGGGATGAGCCAGCATTGGAAAGACATTCACCAGCGTTGTCTGCAGGGAGAAGTCATTAAGAAAGAAGTCGATATCTGGCGACCGGAAGGCTGGGATCATGACCAGTATCTCCGATGGGAGCTTCGGCCATGGTATCAGTTTGATGGGAAGATTGGCGGTATTATGATCTTTAGTCAGGACATTACCGAAAGCAGCAGACAAGGACTAGAGCTCAACAAGGCGAAAGAACAGGCAGAACATGCCAGTCTGGCGAAGTCTGAGTTTTTAGCAAATATGAGCCATGAAATCCGGACACCACTCAATGGGGTCATTGGATTTACAGACCTGGTCTTAAAAACGGAACTGAGCCCAAGTCAGGAGCAATACCTAAATATTGTCAATGAATCGGCCAATGCCTTATTGGGCATCATCAATGACATTCTCGACTTCTCAAAGATTGAATCAGGGAAGCTGGAACTGGAGATTGAAAAGTTCGACCTATATGAACTAGGAAATCAGGCTTTAGACATCAATGCTTATCAGGCGCAGCGCAAAGCTTTGGAAATTAAATTAAACACTGCTGATACACTGCCCAGGTTTATTTGGGCAGATTCGGTACGTCTCCGACAAGTATTGATCAACCTCCTCAGTAATGCGGTTAAATTTACGGAGACAGGAGAAATAGAGCTCCTGATCCTGCCACTCTCCCCAATAGTGAACAACAGGATGGACATCCGTTTCCAGGTAAAGGATACCGGAATTGGTATCAAATCGGATAAACAGGGAAAAGTATTTGAGGCCTTCTCACAGGAAGACGGCTCTACCACCAAAAGATACGGTGGAACCGGACTGGGACTCAGTATTTCAAACCAGCTTTTAGGCCTGATGAACAGTAAACTGGAGTTGATCAGCAGTCCCGGCTTAGGCAGTACTTTCTTTTTTGATATCCAGCTTCAGGTAGAACATGGCGGCACAGAAGACTGGAATACGGTTGATGCCCTAACCAAGAAATCAGTGCATAAAGATCATTTAAAAACAGGTATGGTGAGAAGCTTGCGTCCTATAAAGGTTTTGATTGCAGAAGACAACCTGATCAATATGCTGCTGGCCAAGACCATTGTGAAAAGGATTGCCCCAATGGCGCAGATTCAGGAAGCCGCAAACGGATTAGAGTGTTTAGCGCACTGTAAAGCGGAATTGCCTGATTTGATTTTGATGGATGTACAAATGCCAGAAATGAATGGTTATGAAGCTACACAATGCATCAGGAATGAATTGGAGCTGGTTCATGTACCAATTATCGCCTTAACTGCCGGAAATGTGAAAGGAGAAAAGGAAAAGTGTATCCTTTCAGGAATGAACGACTTTCTCTCCAAACCGGTTCTGGAAGAAGAAATTGCCCAGGTATTCAAAAAATGGCTGAAATAAGGAAGGCGGTTTAAGCAAGATGAATGCACCTTGTTTAAACCGCCTCCGGTATAAAAACTGATCAGATCAGCGTTTTATTTAGAATGCAAAACCTACACGTAGACCAGTGATTACACTTGGGCTGATCGTGTTAGTGCTTCCTGCTGAATCAAATTTAGTAGTAGTAGTTGTGTTTCCAACTCTAGTTGTAGTTTCTGATTTACCTTGTTTTTCGTATGCGAAACCTAGACCTGCTTCAACACCTAAGAATAAGCGTTTTGCGATATAGTAATCCGCACCGATCACACCACGAAGACCGATAGAAGTATAGCTAGGAGCTTTAGCATCTATGAAAGTATCATTAGCGTAAGCACCAGTTGCAGGGCTACCAGCAAGGATAGCGTTTTCAGTTTTCACTTTAGAAGATCCTGTACCGAAAAGAAGGTCAGCACCTACATAAGGAGATAAACGTGCAGTACCTGCAAAGTGTTTCTCCACACCTAAGTTGATCAATACTTTAGTAGCAGATTCAGTGATGGTACCTTTGTTTCCATTAGGGCCGAAAACATTAGTTTTGTCATTTGTAGACTCTACGTTGAAACCTAAACGGAAAGCGATATCTTCTTTCTGGAAATAACGGAAACGTAACATTCCAGCGCCATCATTCAGTTTGAAGTTAGTTC
Organism: Pedobacter sp. PACM 27299; assembly: GCF_001412655.1. Lineage (NCBI taxonomy): Bacteria > Pseudomonadati > Bacteroidota > Sphingobacteriia > Sphingobacteriales > Sphingobacteriaceae > Pedobacter > Pedobacter sp. PACM 27299. The sequence continues at coordinate 533,454 of NZ_CP012996.1, forward strand.
TGTTTACACCACCAGTTAAACCAAACTCAGTAGTAACGTCACCTGCAACAGGTTTAAGATCTTGTGCTTGTGCTGCAGCTCCGAAAAGTGCAAGACCTGCAATAAGTAGTCCTTTTTTCATAATGTGTCTTTGTTGTTAAATAGATGTTAATTAACTAAAAAATTAAGAGGGCAAAAGTAGGCTTAATAGAATAATTTATGTCAATTTAGTGTCATTAGAGTGTTTGAGCTAGGTAACTGTCTGAAAGCCTGATTGCTATTTTTACACAAAACATCATTTTTGAAGCTTTGAATATCTGACCAATTAATTTAATACGTCAGTATTTGAGGGAAGAATAACTTTCAGAGATATAGGAATTTATTTGCTGGAAATTAGGTGTTTAAACGCAGTTTTTTAATTTTAGCCCTCCACAATAATCTGCCTGTTATCCACGTTTTGCAAATATTTTATTAAGAAAATAAAAAAGAAATGTAACGTTTTCAAAACACTCCCGAATCCCATTTCAAGGAAGACACAACCGTTTGCGCGGAAGGATCCAGATCCTTTCCGGTGATTATCGTTTAATGAAAATTAGAATGGGCGTATTCTAATTGGCTGCTTGTTTCTTAGTGTGCGCTAAGTGCTATAAACTAAATAGTTAGCTATACGATCTGAAAATGCAGTTTTTGTGATTTCGGAAATGATTGCTGCTAATTTCTTTATACGGCTGTATTCTACACAACCGTTTGCGTAAACCAAAGGCCTTTAAAGTACTTTAAATCGTGATTACTATACGTAACATTGATTTAATTTTTCTTTAACAACCAAATTCTATAATGAACAAAAACCAAATCTTTAAAACCACAGGGATTTGGGTTTTAATGGCAGTGATGCTCCTGTGTATGCAGGATGTATTAGCTGTGGTTAATCCCCAGTCTCAGAAAAACAACCTCAGGACTAACCTTGCTGATATCGTTGTGAAAGGAACCGTGAAAGACAGTCAAGGCCCCTTACCAGGTGTAACGGTAAGTCTAAAATCGGCACCTGGTCGTGGAACCAGTACTGATGCAAATGGAAATTATTCGATCAGCGTACCCGAAGATGGGGTGTTGGTTTTCAAGATGCTCAGCTATGCAGCGCAAGAAATTCCAGTAAATAAGCAAACGTCCATCAATGTTACTTTGGCTACGGAGTCAAATAACCTGGACGAAGTAGTGGTGGTAGCTTATGGTACACAGAAAAAAACCAGCTTAACTGGTGCTGTGGCCACGATCAGCCCAAAAACACTAGCCAATAGACCGGTAACTTCGGTTCAAAATGCATTACAGGGGGTAACTCCTGGATTGACCATCTTACAGCGCCCTGGCGATGTGGGTCGTCGTGATAATGGTACCTCAAGTGGTACCGGTACGATCAGTATTCGTGGTAGAAGCAGCTTGGCAGGATCTAGCAGTCCTTTTTATATTATTGACGGAATTCCTGCTACTGAACAGGAGTTTGCTTCCTTGAATCCTAACGACATTTCTGCAATGTCTGTATTGAAAGATGCGGCTTCGGCTTCTCTTTACGGAGCTAGAGCGGCGAATGGCGTGATTTTGGTCATGACAAAAAGAGGTACAGGAGAAAGAACAACGGTGAGCCTGAATGCAAATTATGGATGGCAGACGGCCGCTTATCTTCCGGAATTCGTGAACTCAGCAACCTATGCTACGCTATATAATGAAGCGCTGGTAAACGGCGGCGGTAAACCAACTTTTACAGCCAATCAAATTGAATTGTATAAAAATGGATCTCAACCAGACCTATATCCAAATACGGATTGGTTTGACCTGGCACTTAAAAAATCTGCACCTCAAAGAGACATTAACCTGAATATAAACTCTCCTGGTAAAGTAACAAGCACCTATTTAGGGCTTACCTATCTAGATCAGGAATCACTGATTCCGGGTAAAAAGCAAGACCGTATGGTGGGCAAGTTGAATACAGACAGTAAGATCGTTCCAGGTTTGCTGACTGTTGGAACCAATGTCTCTCTGATCAATCAAAACTATTCGCGTCAGGGTGGTGATCTGTCCTTCACAGAGTTGAGTCGTGCTTTGCCAATTACGGTAGCACGTCAGTCTGATGGCCAATGGGGATCAATCAGTAATGGTATCGCTTCTCCAAATATTGCCAAAAACAACCAATTGCGCAAAGTGGCAGAAGGGGGGCGTTCATGGGATAAAGACAATTACCTGCAGACAGCGGTAAATGCAAGTTTAACACCATTGAAAGGACTTTCGATTAATGGTTTGGCTTCCTTAAAATATTTCAACTCTAATTCCTGGAGCTTTGAAAATACCATGGCACCGGTGAATGATTTCTTAACGGGTAAGCCAATGGCAACTACTGCTCAGCCAATCAATGAAATGAAGGAATACTGGCGCAAGCGACAGGAGGTATTGCTGCAGGGTACCGTGGATTATCAGCGTACTTTTGGTGATCATTTTGGTAAAATTACTGCTGGTGCGAGTCAGGAAAGTAACGTAACCAGAAATGCTTTTATTGGTAGGAAAAACTTCCCTAACAATGAAATGACTACTGTAGGCAGCGGATCAACTAATCCTGAAGACATCAGTTCTGATGATAAAGGGCAGGCAAACCGCAGTTTACAGGAGGAATGGGCTATGCGCTCTCTTTTTGGTCGTTTCAACTATGTTTACGATGATAAATACCTTTTTGAAGCAAACATCAGGTTTGATTACTCTTCAAGATTTGCTGAACAAAAACGTAAGGCCGTTTTCCCTTCCTTCTCTGCAGGCTGGAATGTGAACAAAGAAGATTTCATGAAAGATATCAGCTGGATCAGTAACCTGAAACTTCGTGGCTCTTACGGTTCATTAGGAAATCAGGAAGTAGCGGGTATTGGAAACTATTACAATAAACTGCAAACGGGTTACGCTTATAGTTTTGAAGGCAATCCTCAGACAGGTGTTTATCAAAATAAATTACCTGATCCAAATACGACATGGGAAAGAGTATACATGACTGATTTCGGAATTGATGCGACTTTCTTTGGAGGAAAGCTGGACCTGGTTACGGATTATTACATTAAAGACACCAAAGATCTGTTGATGAGAATTCCTCGCCTGGCTACAATCGGTGTGGAGCTTGGTGGAACTAATACCGGATTACCATTGTCTAACGGTGCCTCCACCAGAAACAAAGGTTTTGAGATTGGCCTGACTTACAATGATAAGATTGGTGATGATTTCAGATTCAGCATTGGTGGTAACTTCTCTGTGATTAAAAATACAATTACTACACTAGGAAACGGAGAAGAATTTATTGAAGGCAGGTATATCCAAAGAATAGGCAATTCAATCGGTTCATTCTACGGTTATGAAGCGGAAGGTTTATTCGTGGATCAGGCAGATATTGACAACCATCCTTTCCAGACTGCGAATACCAAACCTGGTGACATCAAATATAAAGATGTGAATGGCGATGGTTTATGGACTCCAGCAGATCGTACTGTGATTGGTAATGATGTACCCTGGTTAAACTATGGTTTTAACCTAAGTGCAAACTACAAAAGCTTTGATTTTAACGTGATGACTTATGGTGTTGGTAATGTACAAACCTATTTCTCTGAAGAAGCGGCTTATCCTTTCTTCAATGGTGCTGGTGTGAAAACAGCTTGGGAAAATAGATGGACTCCGGAAAATCCTGATGCAAATGCAGATTTCCCTCGCATATTAACTTCTGGAGATGGTAAGCATAACTACAATGAAACATCTTCATTTTGGTTGTTTAATGCTTCTTATTTCAGAATCAGAGCCATCACATTGGGTTATACTTTCCCTCAGTTAGCGGTTAAAAAACTAGGTATGACTAACCTTAGGGTGTATGCCAGTGCAAACAATCCATTCACTTTTATGGCAGATAAACGCCTGAAGGATTTTGATCCTGAATCGGCTTCACAGAGAGCCGCTTATCCTGGTCTTAAAACCTGGTCAGTTGGTTTAAGTGCAGCGTTTTAATGGACCTATTAATATTAAGAAAAATGAAGAAAAGATCATCAATATATTTACTTACAGGTTTGTTGACATTGACGTCAATTACCGCCTGTCAAAAAGATTTCCTGGAAAGACCTCCATTGAACGAATTGTCGGAAGCTACCTTTTGGAAGAGCGAGAATGATGTTTATCAGGCAGTAATGGGTGTTTATGCTAAAATGCCTGGTGACGGAATTATTTACGATGATGGTGCGACAGACAATGCCCATGTGCAAAATGCCTGGGAAAGTACTGCAAGCAGTGTTTCTGCCGGAACCATGTCTTCTACAGAAGATGCGGGATGGAATTATCAAGACATCCGTCGTCAGAATTATTTTCTTGAAAATGCAGATAAAGTAACTGTCATCTCTGCAGAATTACTGGAAAGATATACAGCAGAAGTTCGTTTCATGCGCGCTTATGCTTATTTCAGACTGATGAGCACTTTTGGTGATGTGCCATTAGTGACCAAAGTTTTAGCTTTAGGAGCAGAGAACCTTCCAAGAACACCTAAGAAACAGGTATTGGATTTCATCCTTTCTGAGTTGGAAGCCGTATCAAAAGTGCTTCCTGCTCAATATGGTGGTGGTAAACCAAATGAAAAAGGCAGGATCACTAAGGGCGCTGCTTTAGCATTGAAAGCCCGTGCTTACTTATATGATGGACAATACCAGCAGGCAGCTGATGCAGCTGCAGCTGTAATGGGTCTGGGTTATGATTTGTTTAGCACCACAGACGTAGAGAAAAATGATGCCTTAGATGATTACAGCAAATGGGTAGATTTTGCCGATGACAAAGACAAGACTAATTTCCTTAAAGGATTGCGTAATTATGAACGTCTTTTCTACCAGAAGAGCGAAGGTAACATCGAAGTGATTTTAGACCGTCAGCAAATTCCACAAATTGATGCCAATAGCTTAAATACTTATTTGCCTCCTGCAACATTGGGTGGCTGGAGTTCTGTAACGCCAACACAGTCGATGGTAGACGCCTATGGTAATTACAAAACAGGAGAAGCAATTGTTCCTGTAGACCCTGTTCAACGTGCAGCTTGGTATGAAAATGATAAAGCAGCATTTGCTCAGGAATACAAAAACCGCGATCCCCGTTTTTATGCAAGTATCTTATTTGATGGTGCAGAATGGAATGGGATAGAAGCCGACTTCACCTTTAACTGGGTTGCGGGAAATAACTTCTCCAGGACAGGCTATAATTTCCGTAAAATGGTAGATCCTTCGGTTTATGAAGCACAGATTGACAACCATGCCAACGTAATCTTAATCCGCTACGCAGAGATCTTATTGACCTATGCTGAGGCTAAGAATGAGGTTTCTGGTCCGGATAATACCATCTATGAAGCTTTAGATAAGATCAGAACCCGTGCAGGAATGCCATTGGTAAACCGTACTAAATATGCGTCGAAAGAAACATTAAGAGCGTTTATCAGAGCAGAGCGTAGAGTAGAACTTGCTCTGGAAGGTCAGCGTTATATGGACATCAGAAGGTGGAAAATTGCACCAGATGTGATGAAAAGCATAAAAGATGTTAAAAATAGTCAGATTCAACAACGCGTATGGTCTGATAAATTATACCAGATGCCGGTTCCTCAAGCCGAAATCGACAAGTCAAAAGGGGTATTGGCACAAACCCCTGGATACTAATCCAAACTGTTGTTCCGAAAAATAAATCAGCTGAAGGCCGTTCCTCGAAAGAGGTAAACGGCCTTCTAAATTATAGACAAAATTATTGTATCAGCTTATAAGATGATGTTCCTTTTGAAGGCACAGCCCAGCTCAATGATAGAATCGGTTTTGGCGATTCCAGGGATGTTGTCTATTTTTTCATAAAGTACTTTTCTCATGTGCTCATGATTTTTCGCCATAATCTTGATATACAGGGTGTACACGCCAGTGATGTAATAACATTCTGTGACCTCCGGGATTTTCTTTAATTCTTCAATAATCCGGTCTGAATCATGGTCTTTTTCCAGTGCAATGCCTGTGAAAGCGCCCCAATCATAGCCGATCTTTTTCTCATCCAATACCGGTTTAATTCCAGTGAGGATGCCATGCTCGGTTAGCCGGGATATGCGTTGATGCACCATCGTATTTGATACGCCTAAGGCAGTGGCAATAGCGGAATAGGCCATGCGTCCATCCTTTTCCAATTGTTTTAAGATCTGAATATCAAATTCATCAATAGCCTCCATTAATGTGTGTTTTTTAGATTTCGTTTATGCTTCGAATATCGAATTTTTAATTTAAATAGAATTTTTTAGGCGTATAATAAGTCAAATTATCCTTTTTTTAGTGTTAAATAATAAATATCACTACCTTAGTCGTCTACCCAATAATATAGTAAATAATGAGTATTGCAGCAAATTTAAGTAAAGCCGAAGCGCTAATCGAAAAAGAAAACAAATACGGTGCCCATAACTACCATCCTTTACCAGTGGTGCTGGAAAGAGGAGAAGGAGTTTTCCTTTGGGACGTAGCAGGTAAGAAATATTACGATTTCCTTTCGGCTTATTCGGCTGTAAACCAAGGTCATTGTCACCCAAGGATTATTGAAGCATTAAAACGTCAGGCAGAAAAATTAACGCTGACTTCCCGTGCTTTCTACAATGATAAATTAGGTGATTTTGAAGAATTTCTTAGCCAGCTGTTCGGTTATGATAAAGCATTGATCATGAATTCTGGTGTGGAAGCGGTAGAAAGTGCCATGAAGCTGTGCCGAAAATGGGCCTATCAGGTGAAAGGTATTCCTGCTGATCAGGCAACGATCGTTTTTGCCAATGGGAACTTCCATGGCCGTACAATTTCTGTGATCTCTGCATCTGATGATGAAAGTGCAAGAAACAATTTTGGTCCTTTTGTGGGTGGAATTGCACGTGTTCCTTATAACGATGCAGATGCTTTCGAAGCACTTTTGAAACAAAATAAAAATATTGCAGGGTTTATTGTGGAACCCATTCAGGGGGAAGCAGGGGTAGTGGTACCCGATGCGACTTACTTGCCACGCATCAAAGCTTTATGTAAAGCATATAATGTGCTTTTTATTGTAGATGAAATTCAGACCGGTATTGCCCGTACGGGTAGCATGCTGGCCTCTTATGAGGTGAATCCAATAGATAAAAGCAGTCAGCCGGACATGATCATCCTGGGTAAAGCGATTTCAGGTGGAGTATTGCCAGTTTCAGCAGTTTTAGCGAACGATGAAGTGATGCTGACCATCAAACCGGGTGAACATGGTTCTACTTATGGCGGGAATCCATTAGCATGTGCAGTGGCACGTGAAGCCATGCAGGTGGTGATAGACGAGAATCTGGCTGAAAATGCCGCTAAGTTAGGACAGGTATTGAGAAATGGCCTGGAAGATATTGCCAAAAGAATAGGTATCATTGAACTGGTGAGAGGAAAAGGATTGCTGAATGCCATCGTGATCTATTGTCCGGAAGATTCTAATATGGCATGGGACATCTGTGTTAAATTCCAGGAGCATGGATTGTTGGCAAAACCTACTCAGGGTAATAAGATCCGTTTGGCGCCTCCATTGGTGATCACCGAAGCGCAGATCAAAGAATGCCTGGTCATCATTGAAAAATCATTAATGGAATTTGCTCACAAAGCCAATTAAACGGGCGAGAAAAAACGGTTAAAACCATATTGGTCCACATAAATCTTGATCATTAATCAAGCGATAAAGAAAAAGGCCTGTTCATCTAAAAATGAACAGGCCTTTCTTGTAGCGTATAGATCCTGAAACAGGAAAAAAATGTTATTCTTCTAAGAGGCGATCGTTGCCGTTGTTCTCCTCACAGCGTTTTTTTTTACCACAGTAATGATGCCTGCTTTATCATAACCACAAAGTGCCCATAATTCCTGTTGCTCACCATGGTCAATAAACTCATCAGGGATACCTAAGCGGGTTACATTGGCATTGTACTGGTGATCTGCCATAAACTCTAATACCGCGCTTCCCAGGCCGCCTTGCAGACAACCATCTTCTACGGTGATGATATTTTTATAGCGTTTAAACACATCATGCAATAAAGCCTCATCTAATGGTTTCACAAAACGCATATCGTAATGTGCCGGATGAATGCCTTCGCTGTTTAGTTCTTTGCAAGCTTCCACAGCAAAATTACCCACATGACCGATGGTCAGTATGGCCACATCTTCACCATCACATATTTTGCGGCCTTTACCAATTTCTAATGCTTTGAAAGGACGTTTCCAATCTGTCAGCACCCCATTTCCTCTCGGATAACGGATAGAAAACGGACCTTGATTCTCCAATTGTGCGGTATACATGAGGTTTCTGAGTTCTTCCTCATTCATTGGAGCTGCAACGGTCATATTTGGAATACAGCGCATGTAAGCTAAATCATAAGCGCCATGGTGTGTAGCCCCATCAGAACCTGCAAATCCTGCGCGGTCTAAACAGAACACCACATTCAGATTTTGAATGGCCACATCGTGGATGACCTGATCGTAAGCCCTTTGCATAAAGCTGGAATAGATATTACAGAAAGGAACCAGTCCTTGTGTAGCTAGTCCGGCAGAAAAAGTAACGGCATGCTGCTCTGCAATACCGACATCAAATGCACGGTTAGGCATGGCTTTCATCATGATGTTCATCGAAGAACCTGATGGCATTGCAGGGGTGATGCCCACAATCTTTTTATTCTCTTCCGCAAGTTCTACCAGGGTATGCCCGAAAACATCCTGATATTTTGGTGGCTGAGGTTTATCTACTGCTGCTTTCTTGATTTCACCGGTAATCTTATCGAATAATCCTGGTGCATGCCATTTGGTCTGGTCTTTTTCCGCAAGGGCGAAACCTTTTCCTTTAACCGTCACACAATGCAACAGTTTCGGGCCTGGAATGTCCTTTAAATCGCGGATCACCTGTGCCAGACGCACCACATCATGACCATCTACCGGACCAAAATACCTGAAGTTTAACGATTCAAATAGATTGCTTTGGTTTAATAAAGTGCCTTTAATGCTTTTTTCAATTTTCTTCACAAACTTATGGGCATTTGGTCCCAGTTCAGAAAGCTTAATTAAAACATTAGAAATGTCATCGCGGAAGCGATTGTATGATTTAGAAGTCGTAATATTCGTTAAATATTCCTTTAAAGCGCCAACATTGGGATCGATAGACATACAATTGTCGTTCAGGATCACTAGGAGGTTGGAGTCTTCAATGCCGGCATGGTTCAAGCCTTCGAAGGCCAGACCTGCGGTCATCGCACCATCGCCGATTACGGCTACGTGCTGGCGGTCAGTTTCTCCCTTATAATGAGAGGCAACGGCCATACCTAGTGCTGCGGAAATAGAGGTAGAAGAGTGGCCAACACCGAAGGTATCGTATTCACTTTCACTGATTTTCGGAAATCCGCTGATCCCATCAAGGATGCGGTTGGTATGGAATACTGACTTCCTTCCGGTCAGGATTTTGTGTCCGTAAGCCTGGTGGCCAACGTCCCAAACCAGCCTGTCATAAGGCGTATTTAACACGTAATGTAAGGCTACAGTGAGTTCCACTACACCCAGACTTGCGCCAAAATGCCCTCCGTTTACACTCACTACATCAATGATGTACTGGCGTAGTTCCTGACAAATTTGTTCGAGATCTTCTTCTTTATACTGCTTTAAATCAGCAGGATAATTTATGTTTGGTAATAATGGACGGGTGATATCTTCCATGCAGTGTTTTATAGAATAGAACTACAAAGTAAGGTATTTTGTTACCAAACTAAGAAGGAAAATCGTTAATTTTACAAATTAATACTTCAATAAATGACTAGAGATACTTTAATTTTTGATTTGATTGACAGGGAATTGGACCGTCAGGAAAATGGCTTGGAGCTGATTGCTTCTGAAAACTTTGTGAGCAAGCAAGTAATGGAGGCCGCAGGATCATGTTTAACCAATAAATATGCTGAAGGCCTTCCAGGAAAAAGATACTATGGCGGCTGCCAGGTAGTGGATGAGGTAGAAACCATCGCTATTGAGCGTGCAAAGCAACTTTTTGGAGCTGAATGGGTGAACGTACAACCGCACTCAGGCGCACAGGCAAATGCAGCAGTAATGCTTGCTGTGATCCAGCCGGGAGATAAAATCTTAGGATTTGACCTTTCTCATGGCGGGCACTTAACACACGGTTCTCCGGTTAACTTTTCAGGAAAATTGTATCAGCCATTGTTTTATGGAGTAAAGAAAGAAGATGGTTTAATCGACTATGCTAAACTGGAAGAAATCGCGCTAGCGGAACGTCCTAAGTTGATTATTTGCGGTGCTTCTGCTTATTCAAGAGAGTGGGACTATGCTTTTATCCGCAGTGTAGCTGATAAAATCGGCGCATTGGTATTGGCAGATATCTCTCACCCGGCAGGTATGATTGCCCGCGGTTTATTGGCCAATCCACTTCCTCATTGCCATATCGTAACGACAACTACTCACAAAACCCTTCGCGGTCCTCGTGGTGGTATGATCATGATGGGCAAAGATTTCGAAAATCCTTTCGGAATTAAAACTCCTAAAGGTGAAACCAGAATGATGTCCTCTGTTTTAGATATGGCGGTATTCCCAGGAACACAGGGTGGACCATTGGAGCACATCATTGCAGCCAAAGCAATTGCTTTCGGTGAGGCATTGAGCGATGAATATCTGACTTATATCACACAGGTGAAAGCCAATGCTCAGGCGATGGCTAAAGCTTTCGTATCCAGAGGTTACGGAATTATTTCGGGTGGTACAGATAATCATTTAATGCTGATCGACCTGCGCAACAAAAATATAACTGGTAAAGCAGCGGAGAATGCGCTTGAAAAAGCAGATATTACCGTGAATAAAAATATGGTTCCTTTTGACGATAAGTCGCCTTTTGTAACTTCAGGTATCCGTGTAGGCACTGCAGCCATCACCACCAGAGGTTTTAAAGAAAAAGATATGGAAACCATTGTTGATCTGATTGATCAGGTGATTACGAATTCTGAGGATGAGAATAATTTAAGCGCGGTAAAAGAAAAAGTAATTCAGCTGGTAAGTCAGTTTCCCTTGTACAAATAAACAGGAAGAACTTGCTTAAATGCTAACGAATAACCCTACTTCATCAACTTATGAAATGGAACGCTTAAGGGCGTTGCAGGACTGTGATATATTGGATACTCCTCCAGAACAGGAGTTCGATAACATTACCAAGCTGGCCAGCTTGATCTGCAATACTCCTATAGCCATCATTGCATTGGTTGATGAAGATCGGTTATGGTTTAAATCTGTGATTGGCCTGAACTGTAAACAGCTGCCAAGAAGCTTTTCATTCGCTGAGCAAGCGATTCAATCTGATCATATTTTTGAAGTTTGTGATGCCACCGAGGATGAACGCTTTAGTTTGCATCCTTCAGTAATCGACGACCATCACCTGAGGTATTATGCTGCGGCACCCTTAATTGATGAAGATGGCTACCGCTTAGGCACCATCTGCGTATTTGATCAGCTGCCTAGGGCAATGACTCCCGCACAAAAAGAAGGTCTTGAGATCCTCGCCAAAGAAGTCATCACCCATATTTCCCTTCGAAAAAAAGCAAAAGAACTGAGCCTTAAAGCCCAGCGCTTTGAAGAACTGCTCAACATCTCTACCGTATCCCCCGAAATTCATTGCATCCTGGACGATAAGGGCGAACTGCTGTTTGTCAACAATGCCGTCACTACGGTGCTGGAATATGAAGTGGAGGAAGCAATTGGCTTAACTGTCTGGACATTCTGCTACCCTGAAGATATTGATCGCGTGGTCGAAGCCCTGGAATCAGGACTTGCTGATGGCACAAAACAATTCAATATTGATTTCAGGATTGTCACCAAAAGCGGTTTAATCCGTTGGTTGAGCTGGAATATGGTTTGTAAAAACAAACGTTGGTACGCTTACGGAAGAGACATTACGGAGAATAAAAGAGTAGAAAATGAACTGATGAAACTCTCTTTCGTGGCGAGTAAAGTGAACAATGCTGTGGTGATCAATGATTCGGATAACCATGTGACCTGGGTGAATGCAGCCTTTGAGAAAATTACCGGTTTTACGCTGGAAGATATGAAAGGGAAACGCCTTGGCGATTTAATCCAGGGCCCGGGAACGGATCTGGAATTGATTGAACAGGCAAGAGAGCTCACCAATAGACATCAGTCTTTTACGGTTGATCTGCTGGCTTACCGTAAAGATAAACAGCCCATCTGGCTGTCCATCTATAATACCGTAGTCTTCAATGACGAAGGTAAGGTAGAAATAGAAGTGGAAATTATCCTCGACATTACAGAAAAAAGAAAGCGGAAGAAGAATTACAGCTGCTTTCTCTGGTGGCCAGTAAAACGGATACCGGTGTAAATATTTCGGATGGCGAAGGTTTTACTACCTGGATCAACCATTCTATGGAAAAGTTGACCGGTTATACGTTGAACGAATTACAGGGACGCCGTTTAGGAGATATTCTTTCCAAAGATGAAGCACAGCGGGAACTCATTGTGGCTTCCAGAAAGAAAGCCAACAACAGAGAGTCCTATTCCATCGAAGTACAGGCAAAAACGAAATCCGGAGAGCCCATCTGGCTTTCTGTTTCTAATACGCCAATCGTAAATGAGAAAGGAAAAGTAGAACGCCAGATCGACCTGATTACCGATATTTCCCAAAGGAAGCAGGTAGAAAAGGAAATGGTAGAAGCCAAAGAACAGGCCCTGCAGCTGAGTGCCGCAAAAGAAATGTTCCTGTCGGTGATGAGCCATGAAATCAGAACGCCCTTAAATGCGGTGATCGGAATGGCGCACCTGTTACTGGACAATGATCCTAAAGAATCACAATTACCTGATTTAAACTTGCTGCGCTTTTCGGCAGAGAACCTGTTGAATATCATTAATGATATCCTGGATCTCACCAAAATGGAAACCGGAAATGTACAGCTGGAAACCATTCCATTTAGCATTAAAACCCTTGCCTCTGATGTGATCAATTCTTTACAGATGAATGTGATCGCCAGAAATAATAAGCTGGAGCTGAGTTGTGATGAAAATATCCCGCAATATGTTAAAGGGGATAAAACACGTTTGTATCAGGTACTGATGAACCTCCTGGGTAATGCTATTAAATTTACTCAGGACGGAAAAATTCTATTGGAAATCAAAATGCTTTCCGAAGAAAAAGATCGGGTGTTGCTTCATTTTGAAGTGAGAGATACAGGTATTGGCATTGCACAGGAAAAGCTGGCTTATATCTTTCAGCCTTTTATTCAGGCAAGAACTGATATTTCCAGAAAATATGGAGGTACCGGATTGGGCTTAACGATCACCAAAAAAATGCTGGAACTATATGGTTCAGATATACAGGTAGAAAGTGAAGAAGGGAAGGGGACGGCTTTCCATTTCAACATCTCTTTTGAAAAAGCGAATGATTATGTGCCTCAGGTAAAAGTATTCACCGAGCCGAATATGTTTACGGATAAACGGATTCTTGTGGTAGACGATAATGAGATCAATGCCTTAATCGCCAAACGTATTTTTGGTAAATGGGGACTCAATCTTGATTTTGCCATTACCGGAGAAGAAGCCCTGGATAAAGTACGCGATAATGTATACGACCTGATCTTTATGGACATTAAAATGCCCGGAATTGATGGTTTCGAAGCCACTACGCTGATCAGAGCGATGGATGGTGATTATTTTAAGCAAGTGCCTATTCTTGCTTTAACCGCTTCTACCTTACACGATGAACACAATAAGTTTTCAGAGTCTGGAATGAACGGACATATCTTAAAGCCTTTCAAACCGGAAGACATGAGGAATATTCTTTCAGAATACCTGAGCTAAACACCGCATTCTTCAAAACACCGTAGCAGATTTCAAGAAAATTTTAAGGAGTAAAAGCAGATTTATTAGAAATGATAAAGGGCCGATATTTCACGAGTGTGAAGCTATCGACCCTTAAATTAACGCTCTCAAGGTCAAAGTAACGGAATATATTTGAGTATTCAAAATATTTATAGAATAATTTATAAATAAAAGTAAAAGGCCGGCATTCCTATTCGGAAATGTCGGCCTTTACCATCTAAATTAACGCTCTCAATTATAATAACGACTGATAAAGAAGAATGTTTTAGAAAGCCTCTGTTTTTTATGTCACAAAGGCTAAGGCGGCGATACTGATTTTTTCAGGCCTGGCTTTAAGCAATGCGATGGCGCAGGCTTCCAGAGTAGCGCCGGTAGTGAGTACATCATCAATCAATAATAAATGCTGGTCTGCTAATTCTTCCGGATGCTGAAGGTCAAAGGCGGCCGACATATTTTCAAAGCGTAGTAATCTGCCTTTGTTGGTCTGGCTGTCTGTAGCCGCTTTACGTAAAAGGTGCTTAGTGCTGATTGGCGTTTTGAGTACCAGCGAGATGCCCTGTGCAATATGATAACTTTGGTTGTATCCGCGTTTTTTTAATCTTTTGTTGTGAAGTGGGACAGGGATCAGGAAGTCTATGCCTTGATAAAAGGGGGAACTGAGCAGCCTTTCTCCAAGCAGGATGCCCATACGGATCCCCAGTTCCGGTTGATTGCTGTATTTTAAATGATGGATGAGTTGCTGTACGGTTCCGGCCTTTTTGAAAAATAGCATCGCCATTGCGGCATTACAGGGGATGCGTCCCCAGAATTGCCTGGCCACTAAATTTTCGGGATGCAGGTGGTGATCCGTATAGGGCAAGCCATGCAGACAGGTACTGCAGATGTAAATTTCACCAGCAACTAAAGGCAGGGCACAGCCCAAGCATGTTGCCGGAAAGAGCAAATGTAATAAGTCTAGAAAACTGTTTTTTAGAAAGGGCATGGGCTAATCTATGAGAATTAGCCATTGCCTGGTTGAAATCCGGTGTTTAGTTCTGCTCCTTTACGGCCAGCTGACCACAAGCGGCATCAATATCCTTACCTCTGCTTCTTCTGATATTGGTGTTTACCCCCTGGCTTTTCAGGTAAGCAGAGAAAGCATCGATCTTGTCGCCTTCCGCATTCAGGAATGCCGCAAACTGAATCGGGTTGTACTCGATTAAGTTTACTTTACAAGGCACGTGTTTACAGAATTTAGCGAGCTCCATGGCATCCTCAATCTCATCATTGAAGTTATTGAAGACAATGTATTCGTAAGTAATCGGGTTCTTCGTTTTAGAGAAATAGTATTTTAAAGCTTCTTCCAATGCTTTCAATGAATTCTGCTCATTGATCGGCATGATTTCATTTCTTTTCTTGTCATTGGCAGCATGCAGTGAGATGGCAAGGTTAAATTTAACCCCATCATCACCTAATTTCTTGATCATCTTGGCAATACCGGCAGTAGATACTGTAATGCGCTTGTACGACATATTAAGTCCGTCTGGAGCAGTAATGCGGTCGATAGATTTCAATACATTGGCATAGTTCAGCAATGGTTCGCCCATGCCCATATAAACGATATTCGTTAAGGGCGCATTGTAGTTTTTCTTCGCCTGCTGATCAATCAGAACCACCTGATCGTAGATTTCATCTGCATTCAGGTTACGTTTACGGTCCATATATCCTGTAGCACAGAATTTACAGGTTAAACTGCAGCCTACCTGTGAACTCACACAGGCGGTCATACGTTCTTCCATAGGAATCAGTACACCTTCTACAATATTGCCATCGTACAGTCGGAATGAACTTTTGATGGTGTGGTCATTACTAAATTGTGAGTTATTTACTTCAACTACATTGATCGCATAGTTTTCATCTAGTTTCTTTCTAAGGTCTTTAGAAAGGTTACTCATTTCCTCAAAGGAACGCGCAGATTTCTCCCATAGCCATTGGTAAACCTGTTTGGCACGGTAAGAAGGTTCCTGCATGTTTGTAAAGTGTTGTTGCAGCTGAGGAAGGTCCAGTGAACGTATGTCTGTTTTTTTTGTAGTAAGCATTTGATGCAAAGTTACCTAAAAAAAGAATAAGCGAGCAAAAATTGATTTTGCCCGCTTAAAATGTATGGGTTTACTGCCGGATTATGACAGTCAAATTATGTTTAACGCTTTGGTCCTCTGCTTTTTCCAGGTGCGCCAGAGTTTCCTCTTGAAGGTCTGACTGGTCTTTTGCTTGGGCCATTGGTTTTGTTCCAATCGGTTGTACTTGAAGCACCGCGGTAAGGAGTACCAGTTTTTTTATCTGCTCTTGGTTTACCGGAAGCTGCTCTTGGTCTGCCTTCTGATTCTGATCTTGGATCTGCTGATCTCGCTCCAGCTGATCTAGGACCGCCCGATCTTGGGCCGCCTGGTCTGCCAGAAGAATTTTTTCTTGGCGCAACTAATTCTTCGAAATCTGGGTTTACTGGTTTCTTACTTGCTTTTTTCGCTGCTGATGCGGCTTCTAAAGAACTTGATTTCGCCACAAGATTGAATATCTCTGTTTGCTCTGCTGGGCTAAGCTCTCTCCATTCGCCAACAGGAATGCCTTTAAGCGTGATGTTCATGATTCTGGTACGCTCCAGTTTGGTCACCTCAAATCCGAAATGTTCACACATTCTTCTGATCTGACGGTTTAATCCCTGAACAAGCACAATCTTGAAAGTAAATGTACTTTCTTTAGTCACTTTACACTTTTTGGTCATCATGCCCAATACAGGAACACCTTTGCCCATTCCAGCGATAAACTGCTCAGTAACCGGTTTATTAACGGTGACTACATATTCTTTCTCATGGTTATTTCCAGCACGAAGAATCTTGTTGACGATGTCTCCGTTATTGGTTAGGAAAATCAATCCTTGTGAATCTTTGTCCAAACGACCAATCGGGAAAACCCGCTCGCTATGGTTTACATGATCCACCATATTGCTTTTTACACCGGCTTCAGTAGTACTGGTAATGCCTACAGGTTTATTATAAGCGATCAAGATAGAGTTTTCAACTTCTTTTGGTTCAATGGTCTGGCCATTCACCGTAACGATATCCCCGAAAAATACCTGGTCGCCTACCTTGGCTTTCCGGCCATTGATAAATACATTTCCTTGTTCTATGTATCTGTCTGCGGCTCTTCTGGAGCACAGACCGCTCTCACTAATGTATTTATTTAATCGGGTGGTAGAATCAGACATGGGTATGGGTATAAATTGTTTCAGTTTACAAAGAAATCAAAATATACCCACATAAACTATCAAAATATTGTAAAGCTGTGGCTTTTAAAAATTAGTATCGTCCGCACTAGGGCCGTAACTGCCCGGAATTGGGATGTCTAATAACCTTAGAAAGACGCCTAGCTGTGCCCTGTGGTGGATAATTTGAGATAAGGTGTGTCTGATCAGGCTTCCCTTTGTGAACGTAGAATAAATTTGCTCCCCATTTCGCAAAACCCAGGGTTCCGGCAAGATTTCTTCTTTTGCTGTTGCTAAGTGTGAACGTCCGTCTTCCAGAGAGGTTTCAAAAAATGCCATCAGCTCGGTATTGGTTTTCAATTCTTTTGGCGTGTAAGGTTCAGTGCCAAAGTCCAGTTCGTCTGTCGTTACGGCATAGGTAATCCAGGTTGGCAATTCTGCAATATGACTGGCAAGTGCTTTAACGGTCATGCTTTTTGGGTGTGGCTGCCAATCGAATTTTTCCGTTGGTACAATAGCCAGCATTTTACGTGTAGTTTGAGCCTCCTGCTCGAATTCTTCCAGAAACATTTTAATGATATCCATGTTGTTTTGTTTTAACGGTTTTAATTATAAAACAAAGAAAAGAGGGGAGAGTGACAGCCCTATGTCAGGAGCTTTTTTATTTTTCTTCTTCAGCAAAGGAGCCCGCATGTACACTGTTCGAAATCTCCTGTCCATCTTTTCTTTTTCCAGCTTGGCAGGACAGGAACTGGGGTTATTTGCAGGAATAAGCGTACCTATACTCAGCAAAGCTTTAGGATAATCCAGGCTGATGTTTGGATATTCACCTGTTAAGGCATGCTTTTTATGATAAGCAAGCGCTTCATTGTACGCATTTCTATTCGTGTTTGCTACCCGGATCGATGCTGCAGACAAGCTATATTTCAAGAAAAATATCTTTCCTTTGTGGGTATGACTACCCACATCTCTGCCACTTATATATACCCTGTAAATTCGGAACCTTTGAAAGAAGGGGTCATTTCATTTGATGATCATGGTCTGATTCTGGAAATCCTAACGGCTGCGGAAGCGGAATTGAGAGGAATTAAAGACATTAAGTTCTATGAAGGTATTTTGGTTCCCGGATTTGTCAACACGCATTGCCATCTGGAGCTCTCCCACCTGAAAGGAAAAATTGCGAAACATACCGGACTGCCGGGATTTGTAGAACAGGTGATCCGACAAAGACAGGCGGGTGATGAGGAAGTGATTGATGCCATGGCAATCGCAGATAGCGCAATGTATGCCCAGGGAATTGTTGCCGTAGGCGATATTTCAAACAAGCTGATCTCTAAGGAAGTCAAAGAAATCAGTGGGATCTACTACCATACTTTTATAGAAGCAATGGGTTTTAACCCGGAAAAGGCGGTCGATATTATGGAGGCAGCAAAGGTCATGAAAAAAGCTTATCAGCCTTTAAAAGCGTCGATCGTTCCCCATGCTCCCTATTCGGTATCCGATAATTTATTTGCGGAGATCAGGAAAGTAGCCGAAGAAAATCAGGACCTGATCAGTATTCATAATCAGGAGACCCTCGAAGAAAATGAATTCTTTGAACATAAATCGGGCAGTTTTTTAAAGCTGTATGAATTCCTGGGATTAAATATTGACTTTTTCAAAGCCACAGGGAAAACCTCGCTGCAGTCTTATTTGCCAAAGCTTTCTCCTGCTTTAAAAACACTATTGGTACACAATACCATGAGCAAGCGGGCTGATCTGGACTTTGCAAAAGCGAATCACCCTGCTTTGTATTGGTGCTTATGCCCGAATGCCAACCTATATATAGAAGATAAATTGCCGGAGCTGCCGCTCTTTCTGGAAGCCGGACTAAAGATTACGCTGGGTACAGACAGTCTGGCCAGTAACGATCAGCTGAGTATCGTAGAAGAAATGAAAACTTTACAGCAGAATTTCCAAATTCCTTTATCAACTTTGCTGAGCTGGGCTACCATAAATGGCGCCGAATTTTTAGAAGTTGAGGATCGTTTTGGTAGTTTAGCCATTGGAAAAAGTCCGGGGATTAATCTCCTTGAATTTGTGGATAAAGATGGGGAAATGTGGATTACTGGCAAGATTAAAAGATTAGCATAGATGGAAAACAGAATCAGCAGCTTATTTAAAATTAAATATCCGATTATTCAGGCAGGAATGGTTTGGTGCAGTGGATGGCGATTGGCTGCTGCGGTGTCAAATGCAGGAGGCTTGGGGATCATCGGCGCTGGTTCCATGTACCCGGAAGTACTAAAAGAACATATTCAGAAATGTAAACAGGCAACTGCGCATCCTTTTGCAGTCAACGTACCTTTACTGTATCCCAATGTGGAAGAGATCCTGCAGATCATTGTGGAGGAAGGCCTGAAAATTGTGTTTACCTCGGCAGGAAATCCAGCTACCTGGACCAGTTTTCTGAAAGAAAAAGGCATCCTTGTAGTACACGTAATTGCCAATACCAAGTTCGCTTTAAAAGCGGAAGCTTGCGGCGTTGATGCCATCGTGGCTGAGGGCTTTGAAGCTGGCGGACACAATGGAAGAGAAGAAACGACGACGCTGTGTTTAATCCCAATGGTTGCTAAAGCGGTAACCATCCCGGTAATCGCTGCCGGTGGAATTGGAAGCGGTGCTGCGATGCTTGCTGCATTTGCCTTAGGCGCGGAAGCGGTTCAGATTGGATCAGCCTTTGCTATTGCAGAAGAATCTTCTGCCCACCCGAATTTTAAATCGGAAATCCTTGCCGCCACAGAAGGAGATACAAAACTTCGCATGAAAAAACTGGTTCCTGTGCGCCTGCTAAAAAATTCTTTTGCCGAAGCGGTGGCTCAGGCAGAAGCGGAAGGTGCAGATACAGAAAAGCTGCAGCAACTTTTAGGTCGCGCAAGGGCGAAATTAGGTATGTTTGAAGGAAATATGGAGGAAGGAGAACTGGAAATCGGACAGGTATCGGCCATGTTAAAGGAAATTAGACCAGCAGCAGAGATCCTGCAAAGCATCTGGCAGGAGTTTTTAACAGAAAAAGAAAGAATCAATAGGTTAGATTTTAGATCAATATAATAATGAAACACATCAACATAAGAGTTACCGGAAAGGTGCAGGGGGTATCCTTTAGAGAGACCACAAAAGCAATCGCAGATCAAATGGGCGTCCGCGGAATAGTTAAAAATGAGAAAGATGGTACCTTATACCTGGAAGCTGAAGGCGATGATGCTTCTTTAGAAGTTTTTGAAGAATGGTGTAATGAGGGACCTGACAGGGCAAAAATTGAAACGGTAGAAGTAACTCCTGGAGAACTGAAGGGCTACCGTAATTTCGAAATCATCAAGAAGTAACGCGTGTCTGTCATCAAGAAATTCCTCAGTCAGACTGCCATCTACGGTTTAAGTACTGTATTTTCCAGGCTGTTTAACTTTATCCTGACCCCGATTTATACCAGCAAATTTGCTGCGGGAACGTATGGTATTTTCACCACAATGTATGCCTATGCCTCAATGATCAATGCAGTATTGGCATTCGGGATGGAGAGTACCTATTTCAGGTACCTCAATAAACATGAGGATAGAAAACAGGAGGTATACAACAACTCCTTCCTGGTGATCGCTTTTATTTCCACGCTGTTTTTAATTACAGGTTTTGTCTTATCAAACCCGATCGCGGCCTTTTTAACAGATGATCCTAAACAACTTGCAGATTATAAACATTATGTGCAGTTCTTTATTGGTATCCTGTATATCGATGCGATTTGTGTGATTCCATTTGCCAAATTGAGAGCAGATGAAAAAGCATTTAAGTACAGTCTGATCAAGTTCCTGAATATTGGCTGCTTCGTAGGTTTCAACTTATTATTTATCTATGTCATCCCATTGATGATTAAAAATCAATGGCCAATGGCCGAATGGCTTTCATCCTGGTACCGCGGTGTATGGGTAGGTTATGTATTTATGGCCAATCTAATTGCTAGTGTGGTCACTTTTCTGATGCTGCTACCGGAGTTTTTGAAACTTCAGTTGAAGTTCGATAAAGAACTTTTCGGAAAAATGTTTTCTTATTCATGGCCGGTATTGATCGCCAATCTTTCCTTTATTGTGAATGAAAACCTGGATAAGATTGTATTGAGCAGGTTATTGCCGGATGCTATTGCGGATTACGAAGTCGGCATTTATGGTGCGGTTTGTAAACTGGCCATCTTCATCAGTATCTTCGTAACCGCCTTTCGTTTAGGGGCAGAACCTTTCTTTTTCAGTCATGCTAAAAAGGAAAATGCAAGACAGACTTACGCCATCATCCTGCATTATTTTGTGATCGCATTGGTGGTGTTATTTGTGGGCTTAATTGCCAATATTGAAATCTTGAAACACTTTATCACCAATCCGGAATACTGGGTGGGCTTACCTGCGGTGCCTTATTTACTATTCGGTTATGTCTGTTTGGGCATATATTCCAACCTTTCTATCTGGTACCGCTTATCGGATCAAACCCGTTTTGGCTTATATATTTCCCTGGTTGGCGCATTGATTACCATTGTGTTCAACTTTGTGCTGATTCCAAAATTCAGCTATATGGGCTCTGCATGGGTTTCCATGCTGGCGTATTTTGTAATGATGGTGATCTCCTATATATTAGGCCAGAAATATTATCCGATACCCTACAATTTGAAAAGAATCCTTTCTTACTTAATCATATCGGTGGTACTGGTGGTATTATCTTTCTGGGTATTCAATAGAAATATTTACATTGGAAATCTGCTGCTGCTTGCATTTATAGGCGGCATCACCTATTTGGAAAAAGACCAGCTGAAGGCTATATTATTTAAAAAGTAAAAACAATTATAATGAAGGTGAGCGCTTCCTGTAAAGATCGCTTCATCAAGAAAAACAAATAAATGACCATGAAAATCAATATCATTAATCACTCAGGACACGCTTTACCTCAATATGAAACTGCTCATGCGGCAGGAATGGACATGCGTGCGTTTGTAGAAACTGAAATCACAATTAAACCTTTACAGCGCATTTTGATCCCAACAGGACTGCACATTGAGTTGCCTGTAGGTTTTGAGGCACAAATTCGTCCACGCAGTGGATTGGCTTATAAACATGGCATTAGTATTGTGAATTCGCCGGGAACGATCGATGCAGATTACCGCGGAGAGATTAAAGTGCTATTGGTCAATCTATCTGATACTGATTTTGTAGTGAACAATGGCGATCGCATCGCACAAATGGTGATTGCGAAACATGAAACCATTTCATGGGAAGCGGTAGAAGAATTGTCGGACACTGCACGTGGTGCTGGTGGTTACGGCCATACTGGTAAATAAAAAATATAACAACGATGAAGCAAAGGTCTCTTTTACTGTCATTACTTCTTGCAGGCGCTGCTGCTGCGGCACAACAGCCTGTAAATCCAAAATTGGATAGTACTGAAGTGAAGACCCTTTTCTTCGCCGGACTGCGGGAAAAGCTAAATGAAAATTACAGCAAGGCAGGGGAGAGCTTTCAGAAAATTCTGACGCTGGATCCAAACAATGCCGCAGTTTACTATGAAATTGCAAGTCTCAATTACCGCCAGAACAAATTGCAGGAAGCTGAGGCGGCCATCAAAAAATCAGTTGCACTGGATGCCAATAACCTCTGGTATTGGAAAATGATGGCGGAGCTGTATAAGCGCAAAGGCGATATGGGTGGACTGATCAACGTTTTTAACGAATTGATTCGCCTTTCGCCCGACAATGATGCTTTCTATTATGACAAAGGAAACGCTTATCTGTTGCTGGGGAAAACCACGGAAGCCTTCAGAACGTATGATGAGCTGGAAAAGAAATTTGGGGTCTCCAAGGCGCTGATCCAGGCGAGACAGCGGATCGACCTGGGCAACAAGAAAACGGCCACCAAGGCCGAAATGGAAAATATGCTTTCCGCAGGAGCTGATGATGTACCGGGAATGCTGGACCTGAGCCAGACGATGGTGGAGAAAGGGCAAATGGAAAATGCCGTCCTGCTGCTTAAAAAAGCAAAAAGTATCAGCCCGGAAAATTATGAAATCGACCTGGCACTAGCCGATTATTACCAAAATACAAAAAATAGTAACGAAGCCGGATTAGCGCTAAGAACAGCTTTCGCCAATCCGGAAATGCCGACCCAAAGGAAGGGGAAAATCATCCTGATGATTGCGGGTACTGCAAAAAACAATGCACACTTAGAAGAGGCCATTACCTTAACAAAGTTAGCCCTGGAAAGCTCAGCCAATGATCCAAATATGATGGCACTTTATGGCGATCTACTGTATCAAAAGGGAGATTTATCCGACGCGTTACAGCAATATCAGGAAGTGCTGAAAGTAAGTGATCAGCTGTATCCGGTTTGGGAACGCGTATTGACGATTCAAAATAACTTAGGAAAATATAAGGATGCTGCCAAAAGTGGGGAAGAGGCCCTGGGCATTTTTCCGAATCAGGGAATCCTTTATTATTACCTGGCTTTCGCCCTGCATCGCGATCAGCAGAATGTGGAAGCGATGACCAACATCAAGGCTGCTTTGCAGATGGATGGTGACAATCCCGCGCTTCAAGCCCTTATTTTTGCGCTGCAAGGGGAGATCTTTCTCGATGAACAAAAGTTTTCTGAAGCCAATACGGCTTTTGATAAGGCGGTGAAGCTGGCCCCAAAAAATTACCTGCTGTTAAATAACTATGCTTTTTATCTGGCCCTGAGCAACCAGGATCTGGCAAAAGCAGAAGATTTGGTGGCAAAGGCGGCAGCGGCGATGCCCGGAAATACTTCTGTAGCGGATACTTATGCACTGGTACTGTTAAAGCGAGGAAAATATGAGGCCGCGAAACC
This sequence comes from Pedobacter sp. PACM 27299, assembly GCF_001412655.1. Taxonomy (NCBI): domain Bacteria; kingdom Pseudomonadati; phylum Bacteroidota; class Sphingobacteriia; order Sphingobacteriales; family Sphingobacteriaceae; genus Pedobacter; species Pedobacter sp. PACM 27299. The sequence goes on from NZ_CP012996.1 coordinate 557,468, forward strand.
TTGGGCAGAAATTGCCATACAGCATGATGGTGCCGGCAATGGACTGTACCTGGAGCATTATGGCGACATCCTGTTTTTAACAGGAGAGCGCGAGGCGGCACTGGTACAATGGCAGAAAGCAAAGGCTGCAGGAAATGATTCTCCCAACTTAAACAGAAAAATTAATGAGAAGAAATATATTAAATAGCTTAGTTTTTTTGGCGTTGTTATCGCTGAGTACGGCTTGTAAAACGAAGAAAAAGATCGTCGTTGTGGCACCTCCGGTAACTGGAGTGGCCCCGGTAAATTCGGAAAAACTGGAAACGTTAAACCTGCTGCAAAGCAAGGATATTTCTTATACTACTTTGTCGCTGAAGGGAAAGGCAAAGTTGGAGATGAATGGAAACTCCAATAATGTAAGTATTAACATCCGCATCCGTAAAGATGAAGGGATCTGGGTATCCATTACCGGTGCATTCGGAATCGAAGGAGCCAGAGCATTGATTACTCCAGATAGCATCAAAGTGCTGAATAAACTACAAAGCGTTTATCTAGCGAAGCCTTTTAGCTATGTGCACCGATATACAAATCCACAGGTCACTTATAAATTATTACAGGCAATTTTATCAGGCAATACCATTCCTGAATTCATGACTGCCAATGCGGATTTGAAGGATAAAAATGGCCTTTGGCAAATCAATGGCGAAGATGCAGATCTTGCCTACCGTGCCTTGTTCAATACCTTGTTTAAAGTTTCGGAGTATGAGTTGAACGATCTGAAATCTGCGAAAGCGATGAAGGTAGTTTATGGGGATTATCAAAATATGAATGGTACGCTCTTTCCTACAGCCCTTCAGATCAATTCTATGTCAGGAAAGCAAAATATCGCGCTGAATATTGATTTTTCAAAGGTTGAAAGCAATCTTCCGGTGGAGTTTCCGTTTAATGTTCCAGGGAAGTATGAAGTAATAGACTGATTTTTTTTATACTTTTGATGCAATGAAGCTAAATAAACTATTATTCCTCTTCTTATTTTTATTATCCGCCAACATCGCCGTTGCGCAGAACAGTTCAGAGCTTAAAAGAAAAAAAGAAGCCATACAACGGGAAATAGAACTGCTTCAGAGAAATCTGACGAAGACGGCTAAAAACAAGAAATTGACACAAAGCCAGATCAATGCTTTAAACACGCAGATTAGTTTAATGCAGGAGAAGATTTCGGTCATCAACTCTGAGATTAAGAACCTGGACAACCAGATTCACGAAAATACCAACACGGTTATCAATTTAAAAGGACAGCTGTCGCAGCTTAAAAAAGAGTATGCGGGTATGATCCGTTTCGCACAGCGCAACCAGAACGCTTACGACAAGATGATGTTCGTGTTTGCAGCCAGTGACTTCAATCAGGCTTATAAAAGAATCAAATACCTGCAGCAGTTTGGTCAGTACCGTAAAAAACAAGCGGGATATATTCAAGGGACGCAAAAAGACCTGAACTATAAGATTGTTGTACTCGATAAAAACTTAAAGCAAAAAAGCAGCTTGCTGCATGAGCAGGAGACTGAAAAGGATAAACTGGGCAAGAACAAAAATGAACAGGCCCAGGTATTGAACAAAATCAGCAAGCAGGAAAAGCAATATAAACAAGACATTGTAGCCCGTAAAAAACAACAGGCACAAATTGACAGAAACATCCGTGCGGCAATTGCGCGTGAGATTGCGATCGCCAAGAAGAAAGCGGAAGAAGAAGCAAGGGCTGCGGAACGCGCCAGATTAGCAGCTATTGCAGCTGCAGAGCGTGCCAGAGCAGCGGCTGTAGCCAAAGCAAAAGCAGAAAACAAACCGGTTCCTGTTGCCGCCGCTGCTCCGGTAGCGAAGGCAAAAGCGGCCACGGCAAACAGCAGCAACAACTACCTGACGGCAACGCCGGAAGCCGCAAGACTATCTGCAGCTTTTGAAAGTAACAGGGGATCTTTACCCTGGCCGGTCGCTGCCGGAACCACCACGGAGAGTTTTGGTAAACATAAAGAAGGACAAGCGAGTTACGATAATGCTGGTATTACCATCCAAACCGCTGAAGGTGCTGCGGTAAGAGCGGTATTTAACGGAAAAGTTACTAAGGTTGGAAATGCGCTGGGCAGGTATTATGTACTGATCAAACACGGACAGTTTTTTACGGTGTATCAGAACCTTAAATCGGTTAGTGTAGGCCAGGGAGACGATGTGAGTACCAAACAAACCATTGGCAGCGTGGCTTCCTCGGGAGATATCCCAGAGCTTCAATTCCAGATCTATAGAGGAACCGTTGCGCAGAATCCTGCAGGATGGCTATCTGCAAAATAGAGGATTGCGCGAGAAATGTTTATATTTGTATATTGATTTAATAAATAGAGCTTAAAATGTATTCAGGAACAGTATTGGAATTCTTAAACATGGGCAGCGGTGAGATTATGCTGATCCTGGTTGTGGTTCTTTTGTTATTTGGAGGTAAAAAACTTCCGGAATTGGCAAGAGGCCTGGGAAAAGGGATCCGCGATTTTAAAGATGCCTCAGATGGCGTGAAAAGAGAAATCCATCGCAACATAAATTCCGTAGGTATTGTGGACGACATTAATGATGTTATTAATGACAACAGCCGTCACCATCCAAAAGAAACTAGCCTGGAAGAGCAAATGTATCCTGGCAGCACTACTGCTGCTGTAGAAACTACGCCTGCTACTTCTGAAGGAATTGACTTAGAAAAAAAGGAAACAGTTGCTGCAACCAGTACTGAAAATCCTAAAATAGAAACAGATAAAACACAACTTTAACTAATCATATCATGTTAAACACACCAATATTAGCCGCATTAGGAGGCATGGAAATCGCCGTTATCCTTGTAATTGTTTTATTACTTTTCGGTGGTAAAAAAATTCCAGAACTAATGCGTGGCTTAGGTAAAGGCATTAAAGAATTTAAAGACGGAAAAGACGGGATGGATGATGCTGCTGATAAAGTAGAACAAAACCGCAGCAACAAACCACTATAGGTTTCAATCCGATTTTTAAATTTAACCTATTCTTGAAATTTGAAGAAGTATAACTCCTTATCAGAGATACAAACCCTTATTGCTCAAAAAAAACTTAGTTTAACTGAGCTGCTGGATCACTATTTTAAGCAAATAGAAACTCATGAACACCTCAATGCTTTTAATGAGGTGTTTTTTTATTCTGCGGCCGCTCAGGCTAAAGTAGTACAAGAGAAAATAGACAATGGTACTGCCGGTAAACTGGCAGGAATGGTGATTGGTATTAAAGACAATATCTGTTATAAAGACCACATCGTTACCGCCTCTTCCAAAATGCTGGAAGGTTTTGTCTCTCCTTATTCTGCTACCGTAGTAGAGCGTCTATTGGCCGAAGATGCCATCATTATCGGAAGACTCAATTGTGATGAGTTTGCCATGGGTGGCTCCAATGAAACTTCTTATTATGGCGTGGTAAAAAACGCGGCAGATGCAGAACGCGTTGCCGGAGGCTCTTCAGGAGGCTCGGCAGTAGCGGTACAGGCAGACCTCTGCTTATCAGCATTGGGAACAGATACCGGCGGTTCTGTCAGACAACCCGCTGCTTTTTGCGGATGTATAGGAATGAAGCCTACTTATGGCCGCATTTCCAGATATGGCGTGATCGCTTACGCTTCTTCCTTTGATCAGGTAGGTACCATCACTTCTTCTATCTCTGATGCCGCCCTATTGCTGGAAATTCTAGCGGGTGCGGATGATTATGACAGTACGGTTTCTAAACAGGAAGTACCGGATTATACTTCCGGATTATCAGCAGGAGGATCGAAAAAGATTGCGGTATTAAAGGAAACACTGGAAAGTGAAGTCCTGGATCCTGCAATTAAAGCATCCATTCTAAGCGCAATCGAGCGTTTTAAAAGTCAGGGGCATACCGTTGAATATGTGTCTTTTGATCTGCTGGATTACCTGGTTCCTGCTTATTACGTATTGACCACTGCAGAAGCTTCTTCTAATTTATCCCGATATGATGGGGTTCATTATGGGCACCGCAATATGGATGCGGTCACTTTGAACGACTTATACAAGACTTCCAGAGCGGAAGGTTTTGGAGAAGAAGTGAAAAAAAGAATCCTGATTGGTACGTTTGTTTTGAGCGCAGGCTATTATGATGCTTACTATCAAAAAGCACAGCAGGTGAGAAGACTGATCCGCGAAAAAATGGAAGAAATGCTGGTAGATTTTGATGTTATTCTAAGTCCTGTAGCACCAACTCCTGCTTTCAAAATCGGCGAAAATACAGAAGATCCATTGGTCATGTACATGGCAGATATCTTTACAGTATTGGCATCGCTGACAGGAATTCCAGCAATTGCAATTCCTTTGGGCAATAATAATGAAGGATTACCGTTAAGCTTACAGCTTATGGCAAAGCACTTTAAGGAACAGGAACTGTTGTCACTGTCCCATACATTTTTAACCTAGAACCATGTCACCAAACATTGCCTATGAAAATAAATGTACTTTTTGCATCCTGTATTATAGCATTAACCAGCTTTTCAGCAGCAGCTCAGCAACCGCAAGGGTCTCTACAAATTATTGATACACTTGCTTTACCGGTTTTACCAGAAACGCCAACTTTTCATAACCATAATTACGTGTTTAAGGCACGCCTGGACTCGATCCAGAAAATGGTGCCCCTCAGTTATAATGAACATGTACAAAAGTACATTGACGTGTATAGCAGTCGGAAAGATATGATGGGGAAGATGATCGGCCTGTCCGATTATTACTTCCCCGTTTTTGAAAAAGCACTGAAGTTTTATAATATCCCCGAAGAAATAAAATACCTGCCCATTATAGAATCTTCTATGAATGCCCATGCAGTTTCCAGGGTAGGGGCCACAGGTTTATGGCAGTTCATGTTTGCTACGGCAAAAGATTATGGATTGAATATGGACAATTTCGTGGATGAAAGAAAAGATCCGATCCAAGCCAGTTATGCAGCAGCAGCTTATTTTAAAGATGCTTACCAGGAATTGGGGGACTGGCTGTTGGCCATCGCCGCTTACAACTGTGGAATGGGCAATGTAAAAAGGGCCATCATCAAAGCAGATTCTCACGATTTCTGGGAAATCAGACCTTATCTCCCTTTAGAAACACGGAATTATGTGCCTGCATTTATTGCTGCTCTGTACGTGATGAAGTGTTCCGGACAACACCAGATTAAAGCACAAGCCTCCCCATTTGTTAAAAATACGGATACGATTCATGTGAATCGCTTTGTGTCTCTGCCGCAATTGGCTATGGCACTCAGCATAGAAGAAGATGCACTTTGCAGTTTAAACCCAAGTTATAAGAAGAAGATTGTGAATGGGACGGAATTAGAGCCCAAGCGCATCGTGATTCCTAAGGTAAACATGGCGCAGTTTGCGGAAATCTATGAAGTATTGAATAATGCAGAGCTGGATGTGAACCAGAATGTATATCTTGCTTCCAATGATGATCGCCGTGTGAAAAAGAAAATCACAGCAAAACCCGCTGCTGCGGTCAGTTACCATAAGGTGACTCCCGGACAAACACTCAGCGCTATTGCGAATAAATACAATGTAGAAGTCCAGGATTTAAAAGTATGGAACGGCCTTAAAAGTTCCTCTATTGTACCTGGACAAAAATTGAAAATCCATAACCCAGAACCTGCCAAGCGAAAAAAATCCGCCATTCATGGATAAAGCCTGCCTCTCAAGACTGATTCCTTTTTTATTTCAGGGCTAATTAAAAGATTGTAACTTTGGCCCTTTATAAATGACTGATTTATGAGTAAAATTAACAGGAAGCAAGATGCTTTGGATTACCACTCGCAAGGGCGACCGGGAAAAATACAAGTTATACCCACGAAACCAACGAACTCTCAAAGAGATCTGGCGCTGGCGTATTCTCCAGGGGTAGCTGAACCTTGTTTAAAAATTGCAGAAAACACTGAAGATGTATATAAATATACCGCTAAAGGAAACCTGGTAGCTGTAATTAGTAATGGTACAGCAGTATTAGGTCTTGGCGATATAGGTCCGGAAGCGGGTAAGCCGGTGATGGAAGGTAAAGGTCTTCTTTTTAAGATCTTCGCTGATATTGACGTTTTTGATCTGGAACTGGATACTAAAAATGTTGATGATTTTGTTAAAATCGTAAAAGCCCTGGAGCCAACGTTTGGTGGGGTGAACTTAGAAGATATTAAAGCACCAGAATGCTTTGAAATTGAACGTCGCTTAAAAGAGGAGATGAATATCCCTGTGATGCACGACGATCAGCATGGTACCGCCATTATCTCGGCTGCAGCATTAATCAATGCCTGCGAACTGCAGAAAAAGAAAATGGATAAGATTAAGATTGTGGTGAATGGTGCCGGTGCTGCCGCGATTTCATGTACGCGTCTTTATGTTTCTTTAGGTGCTAAAAAAGAAAACATCGTGATGTGCGACCGTACTGGCGTCATCAGAGCCGACAGAGAAAAACTGGATGACATCAAAGCTGAATTTGCAACTACAAGAGACCTTCGTACTTTGGAAGAAGCCATGAAAGATTCTGATGTATTCATCGGTCTTTCTTCTGCCGATTGCGTAACGGTAGACATGTTGAAATCTATGGCTAAGCATCCTATTGTTTTTGCAATGGCGAATCCTAATCCAGAGATTGCTTACGAACTGGCCATCAGTTCCCGTAAAGATTTAATTATGGCTACAGGACGTTCTGATTATCCTAATCAGGTGAATAACGTACTGGGCTTCCCATATATTTTTAGAGGTGCATTAGATGTTAGGGCAACCAGCATCAATGAGGAAATGAAAATTGCCGCAGTGAAAGCAATTGCTGAACTGGCTAAAAAATCTGTTCCTGAGGCTGTAAACATGGCCTACAATGAGAAAAATATCAAATTTGGTAAAGACTATATCATTCCTAAGCCGGTAGATTTGCGACTGATGACCAATGTTTCTTCGGCAGTAGCCAAAGCAGCAATTGAATCAGGTGTAGCTCGTAAAATCATCACCGATTGGGATGCGTATACCGAAGAATTGAAAACCAGATTGGGAATGGATGATGCCATCATGCGTGCCATCACCAACAAAGCGAAATCTGATCCCAAACGTGTGGTATTCACCGAAGCGGATAATTATAAAATTCTGAAAGCGGCACAGATCGTTAAAGACGAAAATATTGCCATTCCAATCTTACTAGGCAAAAGGACGGTTATCGAGCAGATCATTGAAGAAAATGCACTGGAATTAGAAGGTGTAGAGATCATTGATCCAATGTTAGAGCCGGAACGCATGAAAAAATATGCGGATAATCTATACCAAAAAAGACAAAGAAGAGGGGTAACCTTGTTCGAAGCCAACAAATTCTTACGCGATAGAAATTACTTCGGTGCTTCTATGGTGGAATTCGGCGAAGCAGATGCCATGATCTCTGGTCTGACCAAAAACTATGTATCTACGATCAAGCCTGCACTACAGGTAATCGGTACGGAGCCAGGTGTAAACCGTGTGGCTGGAATGTACATGATGATGACCAAAAAAGGTCCGGTATTCTTTGGCGATACTACCGTAAATGTAGATCCTACAGTAGAAGAATTAGTAGACATTACCTTGTTACTAGACTCTGCTGTACGTAAATTCAATATTCAGCCACGTATTGCGCTACTTTCTTACTCCAATTTTGGGTCAAATGAAGGTGTCGTGCCTGAAAAAGTGAGAAAAGCAGTGAAAATTCTTCACGAAAAGCACCCTGAAATTATCGTAGACGGCGAAATGCAAGGAAATTTTGCAATTAACAATGAGTTATTGAAAGATAACTTTCCTTTTAGTAGCTTAGTAGATGCCCCTGCAAATACACTGGTATTCCCTAATTTGGAGTCTGGAAATATTGCCTACAAATTGTTACAGGAACTAGGTGGAGCAGAAGCAGTAGGTCCTATTCTATTGGGATTGAACAAACCTGTTCACATTGTACAGTTGGGTAGTTCAGTTCGTGAAATTGTGAACATGGTCACTTTAGCTGTTTTAGATGTACAGTCTAAAGAACAAGAAGCCCTGGCTAAAAAGGGTGGTTTATTAAAAAGAATAATTAAGAAATAAGATATGTTTGAATATATTGATGGTAAGCTCACCTTTAAATGCCCCGCTTATATTGTTGTGGAGGCCGGAGGAATTGGTTACCATATCAATATTTCACTAAATACTTATAGCAGCCTGGCAGATGCAGAAAGATGTAAAGTTTACCTCTGGACGCATATAAAGGAAGATGCACATACCTTATATGGATTTGCAGAGGAGGGAGAGCGCAGGCTCTTCCTTCATCTGATTTCCGTTTCTGGAATCGGTCCGAATACCGGTAGGATGATGCTCTCTTCCATTACTCCGATAGAAATTCAAGCTGCTATCGTAAATGGTGATTTACCTTTGATCCAGCGGATTAAAGGGATTGGCACGAAAACGGCTCAGCGTCTTGTGCTGGAATTACAGGATAAATTGAAAAAAGAAGGTACAGGATCGTTGATCGCTGCACCGCTTAATAATACTGCTAGAGAAGAAGCTTTATCCGCCTTGATGATGCTTGGTTTTGCAAAACAACCCGCAGAGAAATCAATCGATAATGCAGTGAAAAATGGAGGCGCAGATTTAACAGTAGAACAAATGATAAAAATAGCTTTGAAGAACTTATAGAATTTTACCTTGAAAACCCTATTAACGCTCCTCTTTACCTTATTTCTCTGCCTTGGCGGACAACTAGCTTTTTCGCAAACCGTGAGGCCGCAGGTAAGAAATTCCGATACGACAAAGAATTCCTTCAGTTTAAAGGAAAAACAACGACTAGGTCTTAGAAATCTCAACAACTCCTTCAAACCACTTCCCGACAATGTGAAACGGGAGGTTGAGTATGATGCGAAAAATAAAAGGTACATCATTCGCCAGTTAATTGGCAACCAGCTTTTCTCCGCTCCGCAGTACCTCACCATTGAAGAGTACCAGCGTTTGGTGAATTCTGAAATGAAGCGCGACAACTGGCGCATGTATTCCAACGAAGAAATTAATGAAGTCAGAAAGAACGGGCTAATTCCTAGCCTGAAAGTCAATAACAAGGCTTTTGAAAAGATTTTTGGCGGAACAACGATAGACATACAGCCTCGTGGTGAGGCCGAACTGACTTTCCTGGGAAGGATCAATAAAAATGAAAACCCGCTGTTCAACGAGCGTCAGCGCGTACAGGGCAATTTTGATTTTAACCAGCGCATCCAGATGGATGTGATCGGTAATATTGGTACCCGCATGAAGGTCAATATGAATTACAATACCGAAGCACAATTTGATTTTGAAAATCAGGTGAAGCTCGATTATGTAGGAGGAAAGGACGACATTATCCAGAAGATTGAAGCAGGTAACGTGAGCCTGCCCCTAAGCACCTCACTGATCAACGGTACCCAAGCGCTTTTTGGGATAAAAACACAGCTGCAATTCGGGAAGCTGAATGTGAGCACCGTTTTCTCTCAGCAGAAATCACAATCGCGGGAAATCCGCATCAATAATGGGGCACAGCAGAATGAATTCAGACTCAGTGCAGATAATTATGAAGCCAACAAACACTATTTCTTAGCGCAGTATTTTAGACAGAATTATAATAAAACCTTAGCTACGCCTCCAACGCTTACTTCAGGAATATTGATTACCAGGGTAGAAGCCTGGATTACCAATAAAACAGGAAATACACAAGGCTCCAGAGATGTGATGGCCTTGATGGATTTAGGAGAGAATACACCCTACAATCAAACACTTGTTGGTGGTGGATCAGCGCTGCCTTCTGGATTTGACAATCCACAGTTTCCAAGACAATCCAATAATTTATTGTCGCAATTGCCGCCAGATGCCAGGTTAACAAACTCTAATGCAATCATTCCCTTCTTTGCAGGGAGCGGAGGTACAGATAACTATGCCAAGCTAACTTATGCCAGAAAACTGGCGGATAGAGAGTTTACTTTTCATCCGCAGCTGGGTTATATTTCCCTGAATAATGCGCTGAATACCGATGAGGTGTTGACGGTCGCTTACCGATATACTTATCGTGGGGTAGAATATCAGGTTGGGGAGTTCTCCACCGACATTTCATTTGACCCTGGCAGCCCAAAGGTCTTGTTTACAAAGATGCTGAAAAATGAAACTTTGAAAACTAAATTGCCGATCTGGAACCTGATGATGAAAAACATCTATTCTATCGGTGGATACCAGATCAGCCCAATGAACTTCAGATTAGACATTTTCCGCATCGATGACAAATCGGGCGTAGAAAAACCATACATCGAAGAAGGAGAAAAACTGGATGCCGACCGCAGGCCGCTGAAGAACAAACAATGGATTCAGGTAACTGGTTTAGACCGTTTGAACCAACAGCAGGAACGAAGTCCAGATGGAGTATTCGATTTTCAAGCAGAAAATAAACCCTTCGGAACCAATGACAATATCGCATTTAATACCCCGATAAACAGCAATAACAACCCGGGAAATACCAATGCTTCCAATACCAACCTGACCAATTTCTCTACCAATACGATGAGCGGTTACATTACGATCGACCCATTGAATGGAAGAATCATCTTCCCTTTGATCGAGCCATTTGGTCGGGATCTTGCCGATCAGTTTGAGGCTTCAGAGCTGCCATTGATCCAAAAATATACGTATCCCGCTTTATATGACTCCACAAAAGTGGTGGCACAGCAGCTGTTCAGCAACCAGAACCGCTATTTCATTAAAGGTGCTTACCAAAGTCAGGTGGCTTCAGAATTTAGCTTAAACTCTATCAATGTTCCTGAAGGATCAGTAAAGGTATTTGCCGGTACCATTCCTTTGCAGGAAGGTGTGGATTTTACAGTGGATTACCAGGGTGGAAGGGTGAGAATCCTCAATACCGCAATCTTGATTTCTGGACAGCCGATCAGAATTTCTACAGAAAATAATGAACTATTTGGTTTGCAGCAGCGTTCGTTGTTCGGAACCAGATTTGATTATAAAGTAAACAATAAACTGAATCTTGGGGCTACCTTGATGAACCTAACGGAGAAACCATTGACACCAAAGGTGAATGTGGGGGAAGAGCCGATTTCCAATACCATGTGGGGAGTAGATTTGAACTATAGTACACCATCCAGATTCCTGACGAAATTGGTGGATAAACTGCCTTTCATTTCTACAAAAGTACCTTCCAGTCTGACCTTCTCCGGAGAGTTTGCACAATTGATTCCGGGCCACCCGAAAGCCTTGAACTTCGGCGGACAAAAAGGTGGCGTGAGTTATCTGGATGATTTTGAAGCGTCACGTTCCGTGATTGATTTGAAAAGCTCTATGGCCTGGCAGTTGTCGGGAACACCACAGCTTTTCTCTGAATCCAGTAGGATTGACGATTTGAGCTACGGTTTCAACAGGGCCTTAATCGCTTTCTACAACATCGACCCAATTTTTTACAATCGAAATGATGCCAGTCTACCGGCAGGTTTGAGAAATAACAAAAATGAGTTGTCTAACCATTATGTTCGTCAGATTATCGAACAGGAGGTGTTTCCTTTCAAAGAAACCGGTACAGGACAGCCTTTCGCCCTGCCAACTTTAGATGTGGCTTTTTATCCGACTGTTCGTGGTCCTTACAATTATACGCCTACCGGATTTAACCAGGCTGGTATGCTGAATAACCCGCGTTCCCGCTGGGGAGGTTTATTCAGAAGAATTGAAACCAATGATTTTGAAGCTTTGAACATTGAGTTCATCGAACTTTGGGTAATGGACCCGAACATTTATAAACCGAACAGTTTGGGCGGTGATCTGTATTTCAACTTGGGTAACATCTCGGAAGACATTTTGAAAGACGGAAGAAAGTCTTTGGAGAATGGACTTCCTGCTGATGGCGATCCTTCTAAATACGATGAAACCAATTGGGGAAGGGTGCCGAAATTGCAGCCGGTAGTTCAGGCTTTCGACAATGATCCGAATGCCAGAAAAGCACAGGATGTGGGATTAGATGGATTGGCCAATAAAGATGAGCAGGTGAAATTCTCTACTTTGATCAACCAGATCAAAGGACAGTTAAACCCTGATGCAGCCAATGCTTTAGAAAATGACCCTTCTTCTGATGATTATAGTTATTTCAGAGGTCCGGATTTAGACCGTGAAAATGCAGGAATTTTAAAACGTTACCAACGCTACAACGGAACGGAAGGAAACTCTAAAACTGCTGAGCAATCGCGTGCAGAATTGGGCGTAGAAAACTCGGCTTCGACCTCTTTACCAGATGGGGAAGACATCAACAGAGATAACAATATGACGCAATCTGATGAGTACTTCCAATACAAAGTTTCCATGCGTCCGGGCGACCTGATGGTGGGGCAAAACTTTGTAACGGATAAAGTAACTTCTCAGGTGAAACTGGCAAACGGAAGTACACAACCTGTAACCTGGTACCAGATCCGTATTCCTCTGGCACAATACCAGGACCGTATTGGTGGAATCCAGGATTTTAAATCTATCCGTTTCATCAGGATGTTCCTGACCAATTTTGCCGATACTACGGTATTGAGGTTTGGAAAAATCCAGTTGGTAAGAGGTGAATGGAGACAATATAATCCAAATGATGATCCTTCACAAACGATCGTAGATCCTGCTTTAGGAACGATTGCTTCTGATAAATCGACGATAGAAGTCGCTACCGTGAATATTGAGGAGAATGGTAAACGTACCCCGATTCCTTACGTGATTCCTCCTGGTATTGAAAGAGAGCGTGATTTCAGCAATTACCGAGGTGATACCCGTCAAAATGAGCAATCCTTATCAGTAACCATTAAAAACCTGAAAGATGGTTATGGAAGGGCAGCATTTAAAACCGGTTTCAACGATTTCAGGTCTTATAAACACCTGGAAATGTACATCCATGCGGAGGCTTTAGGAACCAGTACATTAAAAGATAACGACCTGAGTGCTTTCCTGAGGATCGGCACAGACAACCAGGACAATTACTATGAATATTCACAGCCTTTAAAGGTGACGCTTCCAGGCACCAGTGATCCGAATGCGATCTGGCCGGAGCAGAATAAGATGGACATTACCCTCGAGTTTTTCCAGAAAGCGAAACTAGAAAGAAACAACGCGAAAACCAGTACCGGTGCACCATGGCCAATCAATATTCCCTACATCTATACGGTGGATGGCAAAACGATTACCATCAAAGGGCAGCCGGATATGAGTAAAGTAAGGGTCTACATGCTGGGGGTTAAAAACCCTTACCGTGCAAATGGCAATGACGATGGGATGGAGAAAAATGCAATTATCTGGTTCAATGAGCTTCGTTTAACGGAATTTGATGAGCGAGGCGGATGGGCAGCTACAGCGAGAATGAATGCTAAACTGGCCGATTTTGCGGATGTTAACGTATCCGGAAGTAAATCGACCATCGGTTTCGGGTCCTTAGAAACCAGAGTGAGCGAGAGAAACAGAGCAGACAATGTGTTCTTTGACATCTCTTCGAGCATGGAACTGGGCAAGTTTTTCCCTAAGAAAACAGGGATTAAGGTGCCGATGTTTGTGAGTTATTCCAGTCAGGTAGCTACTCCTCAATACAACCCGAGTATGCCGGATATTGAGTTGAAAAATGCATTGGATGCCGCGTCAAAACCACAGCGCGATTCTATCCTGAACTTTGCACAGGACTATACCACCAGAAGCAGTATCAACTTCACGAATGTGAGAAAAGAAAGAACAGACCCCGAAGCAAAACCCAGGGTTTGGGATATTGAAAACTTCAACGTCAGCTATGCTTATACGAAGTATTCACACCGTGATTTTATCATAGAAAATAATTTCCAAAAGACTTACAGGGCTTCCCTGGGGTATAACTATGCCGGACTGGCGAAAACTTATGAGCCTTTCAAAAAGATCATCAAGAACAATACACTGGCCTTGCTGAAAGATTTCAACTTTAGCCTGATGCCTTCTGCGATTAACTTCAGAATAGATGTAGATCGCTTCTATTCTGAAAACAGTTTGAGAAACAATGATCCGATGAATTCTATTCCGGTCAACACCACGTTTAATAAAAATTTCCTGGTGTCGAGGGTGTATGGAATTTCCTGGAACCTGAGTAAATCTTTAACCATGGACATTGATGCAACCAATTATTCCATCATCGATGAGCCTTTCGGCAGAATTCAGGGATTGAAAAGAGATACGTTATGGCAGAATATGCTGAGGTTGGGCCGTACTACCGACTACAGTCACAACCTGAACTTCACCTATAATTTGCCGATCAGTAAGATCCCAGGATTGGACTGGGTGAATGTGGCCACGCGTTATGGTACCAATTTCAACTGGCAGACAGAACCGCTTTCTACCTTGAGAGATCCAAATATCAACCTTGGAAATACGATTCAAAACTCCAGAACAATTCAGGTAAACCCTAACTTAAACCTGGCTTCCCTCTACAACAAATTCGGATTTGTACGTAAAGGAAACGGAGCCGGCGGACAAAATGTTTGGGTAGGCTTATTAACAAGTGTGAAAAATGTGGTGGGTGCTTACACGCAGACCAAGGGGATTTTCTTACCGGGTTATTTGCCTAAAACAAACTTCTTCGGAATTGACCAGGCTACCGGTGCACCGGGCTTAGGTTTCGTATTGGGTAGTCAGCGCGACATCAGGACGGAAGCCTTATTGAAAGGCTGGATCACCACCGATACCCTGCAATCGCAGCTGTACATCAATACGATGCGGGAAGATTTAAGTTTTACCAGTTTAGTAGAGCCGATCAAAGATTTGTCGATCACACTAACCGCCAACAGAAATCAAACTAAAAACTACTCTACCAATTTCAGGTATGATGAAGAATCAAAAGGTTTTGAAAACTTCAGCCCATTTACAACGGGTGATTATAGCATTTCCTATATCAGTTTAGGTACTGCTTTCTCGGAGAAATCCGGCAGCACGATGTCTAAGCTATTCGCTAATTTCATGAACAATAGGGTGATCATTTCCCAGCGTTTAGGTTTAACAAACCCGAACTCTGCAGGCGTTAGAAATGGCCTGTATGCCGATGGTTATGGTGCAGAATCTCAGGATGTACTGACGGCTGCTTTCCTGGCTGCTTATTCCGGGAAAGATGCAAAAACATCCAGCCTGAGTTCCATGCCTAAGATTCCATTGCCAAACTGGCGCTTGAATTACCGTGGCCTGATCGGAATTCCTTTCCTGGCAGAGCGTTTCAGCTCGATTGATTTGAGGCATTCTTACCGCTCTATTTACAGCATCAGCAGTTTCAACTCGCTATTAAAATACCAGGAAAATAATGGAGGAGTCATCAGCAGAGACTTAAATGACAACTTCCTTCCGGAGTTCCAATATGCACAGGTAACGATCGCCGAGCAGTTCTCGCCATTGATCGGAATTGATACCCGTTTGAAAAACAACCTGACCGCTAATTTTGAGATCGGAAGATCGAGGATGCTGGGATTAAATATGGCCAATAGCCAGCTGGCACAATTAACGGAAAGCAATATGGTGTTCGGACTGGGCTATCGCACAACGAAGTTCAGGTTCCCTTTTGGCTTGTTCAAAGGACTGAAAATGGACAACAATATGGACTTTAAACTGGATGTTGCAGTGAGGGATAATAAAACCGTGATTTATCGTGCAGACATTCTGGAGGCAGAAGTTTCTTCCGGTGCGAAAAACATTACCTTAAGGCCAAGTGTAGATTATATCCTGAACCAGCGTTTTAATGTGCGCCTGTTCTACGACAGTAACATCACCAAACCATACACCTCGCAAACGTTCAATACCTCATTCAGTAATTTCGGATTTAGTTTAAGAGTTACCCTGAATTAGGCATTGTGATAAATACTTATATTAATTACCTTTGAACCAACAAAAAATTATACACATGAATTTTCCATCAGAATTAAAGTACACTAAAGACCACGAATGGGTTAAAATTGAAGGTAACGAAGCCTATATCGGTATTACTGATTTTGCACAACGTGAATTAGGTGATATTGTATACATCGATATTAATACCGTGGGTGATGAAGTAAGTAAAGACGATGTTTTCGGTACAGTAGAAGCTGTTAAGACTGTTTCTGATTTGTTTATGCCAGTAACTGCTACAGTAACTGAGACTAATCCTGAATTGAATGACAACCCGGAATTAGTAAATTCTGACCCTTATGGAAAAGGATGGATGGTTAAAGTAACACTTTCTGACGCTGCTGAAGTTGCAGGTTTATTAGATGCAGATGCTTATAAAGCTCTTGTAGGAGCTTAATCAATGAATACTAAAGCATTAAAATATCAGATCTGGGCCATTCTATGGACCGTGGTGATTTTAGTCCTTTGTAATATGAAAATGCCTGACACTTCTGGGTCAGGCATTTTTTTTGAAGGATTTGATAAGCTGGTACACTTGGGTTTTTTCTTTGTACTGACGATTCTACTGTTCTATGGCAGGATCAATTACCAGCACAGCTATAGCTTCCGTTCCCTGACCATCTTTAAAGTGATCCTGATTACCGCAGGTATCGGTGCAGGAATTGAGTTTCTGCAATGGAAGGTGTTCACCTACAGGTCTGCAGAATGGTGGGATTTCGGCTGCGATATGATCGGTGTGTTTATGGGGGTATTCAGTTTTGTTCTTCTGCACAAATCGGATTATCATAAATCTCTGCACAATGAAAAAAATAAAGGTTAAACTGCTGCTTTTATTTGTCGCTGCAGCATTGAGTAGCTGCAGTATTTTTAAGCCTGGATGTAAGTGCCCTCCGGTGAGTTACAACAGCTATCCAAACGGGGTAAAACTCGCGGGTATCTAAATAGTTACCCTACTGTGACCTTAGGATTATTTAATAGCGCGTTATACGTCGTTAAACCTGATTTCAGGCAGGCTGATCTAGGTTCCAGTATTTGGAATTATTATAAATTAAGGCTAAATTGCGCCTGGTTCAGGAAAGGAAATCATGTCCGATCCGAACATAAATAACCTATAGAAAGATGAAGCTATCACAATTGAATCCAGGGGAAAGAGGTACTATAGTTGAGTTTACAGATCTTGAAATGTCCGTAAAACTTATGGAAATGGGCTGTTTGCCTGGGGAGGTTGTTGAGGTAGAAAGATTTGCTCCACTTGGTGATCCAATCGCGATCCGTGTGGCCGGCTATCAACTTTGTTTGCGTAAGAACGAAGCATCTGTTATCATAATTCAGTAATACTATATTGGCTAAGGATTTGAAAATAGCGCTGGTTGGGAATCCCAATACAGGCAAGTCTACTCTTTTTAACCTGCTGACAGGTTTAAATCAAAAGATCGGTAATTTTCCGGGTATCACCGTCGACAAGAAGGTGGGATATTGTAAGCTTGCAGATGGCAAGGTTGCAGAAATCATTGACCTTCCAGGAACATATAGCTTATATCCGAAGAGTAAGGATGAAAGTATCGTGTTCCAGGTACTGGCCGATAAAACGAATTCGAGTTATCCGGATGTAGTAGTTTTGGTAGCTGATGCGACCAATTTAAGAAGGAACTTATTGCTGTATTCGCAGGTTGCGGATCTGGAAGTGCCGATGGTATTGGCGCTCAATATGACTGATATGGCCCAGAAGGAAGGGATTGACGTCAATGTCAATAGGCTTTCGGAAAGATTGGGAATACAGGTGGTGGCCATCTCGGCAAGAAGCAAAACCGGATTAAAAGAATTAAAACAAGCCATAGAAAATACCACCAAAATTGCCACTCAGGCAAAAGGTGCAGATATATTAGCCTTAGCACCGGAAGCGATTTCCGAGGCAAAAGCAAAATTAAAAACAGACAATGACTATTATGCTTTGCAGGTGTTACACCAGCACCAGCATTTAGACCTGTTTTCTGTAGAAGACCATGCGGCATTTGAAAAGATTAAAAAAGCCCATGCTTTTGAAACTTCAGCGCTCCAGGCTGCAGAAACCATTGCCCGTTACCGTCATTTGGGAACCATACTTTCCGGCGTAATTCAGGATACTGGTGCGGCCAAAAAGTTTGCATTCAGTGATAAAATCGATGCGGTACTGACCAACAAATTTTGGGGCTTCCTGATCTTTATCGGGATTCTGTTCTTCATCTTTAACTCTATTTTCTCCTGGTCTGCGTACCCGATGGAGATGATTGAAGCCGGATTTATGAAGCTGACAGAACTCGGTCATGAGTATTTACCAGATGGTATATTAACCAATTTATTACTTGATGGGGTCCTGGCAGGTTTAGGTGGTGTAATCGTCTTTATTCCGCAAATCGCGATTCTCTTTGCTTTCATCTCCATATTGGAGGATACCGGATATATGTCCAGGGTGACCTTTATGATGGATAAAATCATGAGGAAATTCGGACTAAGCGGTAAATCTGTCGTACCTATGATTGGTAGTCTGGCCTGTGCCGTACCTTCGATCATGAGTGCCAGAAATATCGAAAGCTGGAAAGATAGGATCATCACCATTATGGTGGCTCCTTTAGTCAGCTGCTCGGCAAGGTTACCAGTATATACCTTGTTAATCGGCCTTGTTGTTCCGGAAAAGATGGTCTGGGGATTCATTAACCTGCAAGGTTTAACCTTAATGGGAATGTACCTGATCAGTATTGTAGCGGCAATATTGGTGGCTTTTGTAATGAAGTTTATCATCAAAGCGAAAGAGAAGTCTTACTTCATCATGGAATTGCCGGTATATAGAATGCCGCGATGGAGCAACGTCCTTTACACGATGTACGAGAAGTCTAAAACCTTTGTTTTCGAAGCGGGTAAGGTGATTATTGCAATTTCTATTATTCTATGGGTGATGGCATCTTATGGTCCTTCGGACAGATTTGCCATGATTGACAAGAAATATGACGCCATAGAGGCTCAAAAAGATAGCGTACAGATTTCTACGCTGGAAAGAGATAAGTCGGCAGAGAAGCTGGAAAACTCCTATGCGGGGATATTAGGGCATGCGATAGAACCAGCGATCAAGCCATTAGGTTTCGACTGGAAAATAGGTATTGCATTGATCACTTCATTTGCAGCAAGAGAAGCTTTTGTAGGTACTATGGCCACTATTTATAGTGTAGATGGGGGTGATGAAGCCGTAGGGACGATTCGTGATAAAATGAGAGCAGCTGTAAATCCAGATACGGGTTTACCAGTCTTCACTTTTGCCACTGCATTTTCACTGATGCTGTTTTATGCCTTCGCCATGCAATGTATGAGTACGGTAGCAGTGGTATTCAGGGAAACGAAGTCCTGGAAATGGCCTTTAATTCAGTTGACCTATATGACTGCAATGGCCTATATCGCCAGTTTGATCGCCTACCAGCTTTTGAAGTAATTTACTTATCTTGGGGAGGTGAAAAAGGAGGAGATCTTAGCGCAGTACATGCCCCAGGCAGCCGCACCGATCATTGCGAAGTGGATAGATTATTTTCAATGTGAGTTTAAAATATCTAAAAACAGGGTGACGAAACTGGGCGATTACCGCCATCCCTATCAAGGGCTGGGGCATAAAATATCTGTGAATAACGATTTGAATCCCTATGCATTTCTGGTTACCACGGTTCATGAATTTGCACATTTGCTTACCTGGAACGACCATAAGAATAAGGTGAAGCCCCATGGCGGAGAGTGGAAGCACAATTTCAAGCGCATGATGGCCCCCTTTATTGAGCAGAAAATCTTCCCTCAGGATGTGGAACTGGCGATTGTCAGCTACCTGCACAATCCTTCTGCGGCCAGCTGCACTGATTTAAAACTCTCCCGGGCGCTCAAAAAACACGACATATTAAAAGATGCTTCCCGATTGGAAGAACTGCCTTTAGACGCGGTGTTTACCATCAAAGATGGCAGGCAGTTTAAAAAAGGAGAGAAGCTCAGAAAAAGATACCGCTGCCTTTGTCTGGACAACGGAAATGTCTATTTATTTAATCCTTTAGCGGAAGTCATGTTGGCGCCAACAGGCACATAAACGGCCTCTTTATCTGCTATTTCCCATTTAAAATTCAACTTTTCATTCTTGAATATCGTAGGCTGACGTTGTAAACTGTCAATCAGCGCATCCGGTGTTCTCACCATTACATTTGCAGTATAGCTATTCTGGCCACTGCCTTTCAGTTGTAGGATACTTTCTTCAGGAATGTCTATAAATTGCTCAAAATACATTGCAAAATCGCCTTTTTGACCAATCGCATCTTCCAGTTTTTTGAGCTGCTGTACCTCGTCTTCCGCTGTTTGGACAGTTCTCATTGCAGACTTAACAGATAAAAAAGGTTGTTTTTTCAATGCTGCAGCGTTTACCGCTGTACGCTGTTCCTTTTTAAAAGAAATGTTGTTCCTAAAATAGTTGCGGATTTCTGTCAGGCCATTATTGGCTTTAATGCTTTCCTGAACAAGGATTAAAGTATCGTTTTTCAGGAAGTATTTTTTGCTGCTGTTGCTGATCAGCTTATTGTCAATGTTTTCTTCATATAAGACCGGATTCCCATTCGCGCTGTACTTTTCTACATACATGGATTGTTCTCCCTGCTGGAAAATAAGACTGCTTTGTTTCTCCAAACCACTGAGGTTTGATTGAATAGAATCGGCATAATGAAGAATGGAGGCATCGGTCATTGCGGCTGGAGAACTCTGATTGATCAGGTCTGCCTGGGGATGTTTGGGCTGCTGATTACAACCGGATATCGCTAAGGTCAGCGGGAAAATGAATGATAGATAAGCGTGCTTCATAGTATTCCTTAAGTAGTTCAGGAATCAAAATGCGATTATCGTGCCATAAGAAGGTTTGGAGTGTCGCAATATTGCGCAGAAATTTATTGGGAAGACCCAAAAGTCTCAGTGCTGGGGAGACAAATAGGCTGCAGGAATTATTGGACGTAGCTCATGAGCCTTTAAATGAGGAATGACTCCTTAATAAGCCAGCAGCTGATCAACCATACCTGATAACCTGCTTTTCGCAAGGAAGTCCTCTTCCAATACTTTACTCATTGGAATGGCCGTATCGGCACTGGCGCAGCGCATCACTGGTGCATCCAGATCGCTAAAACAATGTTCGCCTATCCATGCCGCCAATTCTGCTCCAAACCCAGTGCTTAAGGTATCTTCATGTAGGATCAATACCCTTCCTGTCTGCTTTACAGCAGCACTGACTGCAGTTTTATCCCAAGGCTGCAAACTGCGTAAATCAACGAGTGTGATGCTTAAGTCCGGATGTTCCGCGATATAGGAGAGCGCCCAGTGTACACCAAGCCCATAAGTAATAATGCTCAATTGTGTCCCTTCCTGTAATACATTCGCTTTGCCGATTTCCAGGTTGTATTCGCCTTGCGGAACTGCTCCGGTTAAACTCCTATACAGATATTTATGCTCAAAAAATAATACTGGATTCGGATCATCAATTGCCGCCAGCAATAGTCCTTTTGCATCCGCAGGAAAGGCCGGATAGACAATTTTTAATCCCGGTGTTTTTGTAAACCAGGCCTCATTACTTTGGGAGTGAAAAGGACCAGCACCGGTTCCGGCACCTGTAGGCATTCTGATCACCACATCTGCTTTTTCTCCCCATCTATAATGGGTTTTCGCCAGGTTATTTACGATTTGATTAAAACCACAGGTCACGAAATCGGCGAACTGCATTTCTACCACTGCTTTATAGCCATTGATAGAAAGGCCTAATGCGGTGCCTACAATTGCAGATTCACAGATGGGCGTATTTCGTACCCTTGACTTGCCAAAAAGACCAACAAAGCCTTCTGTAATCTTAAAAGCACCACCATATTCGGCAATATCCTGACCCATCAATACCAGATTTTCGTGTTTAGACATTCCGATTTTCAGCGCATCAGCAATGGCATCCAGGTAACGCATTTCTGAAGAAGGGAGCGCTGTTAGGGGGATCACAGGTTCAAAAGCATAGGGAGCGTACATATCTTCAAGTTCAGCCTGGGCATCTGCCACTGGTTCTTCCTCCTGGAATGCGGCTTCTATTTCATACTCAATACCAGCTTTAAAATCTGCTTTAATCTCTGTTATAAGCGAGGCAGTCAGCACATTTTCTGCTAATAAATAGCGTTCAAAGTTTGCTACCGGATCTTTCTGCGCCCAGGCATCCATCAGTTCCTGCGGAACGTATTTAGTGCCTGAGGCTTCTTCATGCCCCCTCATTCTGAAAGTTAAACACTCTACCAATACAGGTTTAGGATCTTTACGAATTTTTGAGGCAATACCGGCCAGCGTATCATAGACTTCCAATACATTATTGCCATCGATTTGAAAACCTTCAATACCATAACCTGCTGCCCGATCTACCAGATTTTTACATTTGTATTGTTCGCTGGTAGGGGTAGAGAGACCGTATCCATTGTTCTCAATCAGGAAGATCACTGGAAGATTCCATACAGCAGCTACGTTGATGGCTTCGTGGAAATCACCTTCACTGGTAGCACCTTCGCCGGTAAATACCAGCGTTGCTTTTTCCTGACCGGAGATCAGGTCTGCGAGGGCGATGCCATCTGCAACGGCCATTTGAGGTCCCAAATGGGAGATCATGCCGATAATTTTATAGTCTTGACTGCCAAAATGGAAGGAGCGGTCCCGACCTTTGGTAAAGCCGTTCAGTTTTCCCTGCCATTGTGCCATCAACTTCTTCAAAGGAATGTTACGTGCGGTAAATACACCGAGGTTTCTATGCATAGGGAGGATATACTCCGATTCCTCCATAGCCAGTGTACTGCCAATGGCAATGGCTTCCTGACCGATGCCGGAGAACCATTTGCCAATTCTGCCTTGACGTAATAGGATAAGCATTTTTTCCTCTACCATTCTTGGGTAGAGCAATTGCGTATATAAATTTAGTAATACCGCATCGTTCTTATCTTTTCTGTCGAACTGCATATTTTAAGGGTTTTTGTTTGCTTTCTTTTTCTCTTCGTAAAGCTTCGCAAAAGACTTCGGCGCAACTTCCGGCATGCTTCGGTATTTGCCCCAGGTCTTTTTGAAGAAAAACTTGAGGAAGAAGTTTTTCATTTTCCCTCCTAACATATCCATTCTAGACCGTTTTTGCATGGTAGTCGTGAAAGCGTTCCATCCGATCTCCTCTACTTTAGTATTTTGGTTATCGGCTACTGCATCTCTTCTATTCAGCAATAACATTTTATGAACGTCAATCTTTACCGGGCAAACCTCTGTACATTTACCGCATAAACTAGAGGCATTACTGAGGTGTTTGAACTCCTTCATCCCCTGTAAATGCGGGGTGATAATAGAGCCAATCGGTCCGCTGTAAGTAGTGTTATAGGTATGTCCGCCAATATTTTTATATACCGGACAAGCGTTTAAACAAGCGCCGCAGCGGATGCAGTATAAGGCCTGACGCTGTTCTTTTTGTGCCAGTAGATTGGTTCTGCCATTGTCTAGCAATACCACATACATCTCCTCCGGACCATCAGTTTCATGTGCCTGTCTGGGGCCGCTCAATATCGTATTGTAAACGGTCAGGTTTTGTCCGGTTCCATGACTAGAAAGCAATGGCCAGAACAAATCCAGGTCAGCCATAGAAGGAATGACCTTTTCTATGCCAACAATAGCAATATGGATTTTAGGAAAAGTAGTACATAACCGCGCATTTCCTTCATTTTCTGTCAGGGCGATGCTGCCGGTATCGGCAATTAAGAAGTTCCCTCCGGAAATGCCAATGTCTGCTCTCAGGTATTTTTCCCTCAGTAATTCTCTGGCCTTTTGGGTCAGTTGCTGAGGTGTCGCATCTAGTGGTGTCCCAAATTTATCATGGAACAGCTTTGCAATTTCCTCTTTACTGAGGTGCATGGCAGGGGTAACAATATGGTATGGAGCCTGGCCCAATAGCTGAACAATATATTCACCAAGGTCGCTCTCTAAGGATTCAATGTTGTTTTTCTCCAGGAAATCATTGAGGTGGATTTCTTCAGTGGTCATTGATTTAGACTTGATGACCGTTTTACCACCACTCTTCTGGATGATGTTTAAGATCTCTCTCTGTGCCTCTTCTACATCATTCGCCCAGATTACTTTCCCGCCTCTACGTTGAAAATTGGTTTCAAATTCAGGGAGAAACTTATCCAGGTTCTCCATCACCCTCCATTTAATCACATGCGCTTTCTTTTTCGAGTTTTCTAAATTCTCGAACCTCGACACCCCCCGTTCTACCGCAACATTATACTTGCCAATATTATGATTAATTGTCTTGCGATGCCCTAAATCAAAGGCTTTTTCATCGGCCTTAACCAAAAATTCATCAGATATCTTCATCATCATCAAATATAAAAATAATTAGGCTTGAAATGGATTCCTGCCCTGAAATTACAATATAAGGAAAGGAAGAGGAGTATCGACGAAATATTTTCGTCGATTGGTCGAGAAGTTCGGGCATTTCGTCGAGAGGTACACTGCTATGGTCTAAAGCGCCGAAAATCGCTGAAACGTTTCTGATTTGGCTACGTCTTATCTACAAAACAACTTAAAAAATTAAAAACTTAAAAAATAAAAGATATGAAAACTGCCATCAAAACTCTAATCGCAACTTCTTTAACAGCTATCGTTTTAACTTCTTCAGCGTTCACAACATTCGCAAAAGAAAAAGCACCGATGGGCACTACTACTGCTGTAAAATTTAATAAAATCGTAGTAACTGGAAACGCAAATGTGGTATTAGTACAAGGAAATAGAGAAGACATCAATAGTTATGATGCCAACTCAGAAGAAGGTACAAGTGTAGTACAAAAAGGATACACTTTATACATCAACTCTACTGACAACAGCACGATCTATGTAAATGTAAAAGACCTGCAAAGAATTGATGCATCAAATACTGCTACCGTTAGAACTCGTGGTAATTTCGACCTTGCTGTTCTTCAGATCTTCTTAAAAGATGATGCTAAAGCCAATGTAAATGCGAAAGTAGGCAGTCTTTATACAGACATCAGTGGTTATTCTGACTTGAAATTGAGTGGTTCTTCAAAAGAACATGCACTGGTAAAAAACGATGTTTCTAAATTGAACCTGAATGACTTTGTGATTGCTAAACTTTAATTAGCAGGCCATCATTCAATTCAACAGGTCAAATAAAAGATCGGAGTGATGATCAACAGCACAAACTTCAAAGCTATTGATCAGTACAAATGCTAAGATCTCAAAATTAACAGGCCAGCTGGATAAAGTATCCAGCTTTAAAGCCCGGGAGCCCGGGTAAAGATATAGCCCAACACATAGGAACCAAACGAGAACCGCTCTAAACCAGGGCGGTTTTTTTGTGCAAAAAAATACCCCTTAACTTATGTTTAAGGGGTATCATTTTGAATTCAGAACTGAGCTTTTAAAGCTCACTTATATATACCAGCATTTAGTTTTTTCTGGTGCCGTCTTCGTTCTTATCAACTTTCGGTCGATTGGCACGATTGGCAAGTTCCCAGGCCGTAAAGTAAACCAACCTTGCTCTTTTAGCCAGCATTGGGAAATCAATCTTGCTGATCTCATCACCTGGCTGGTGGTAATCCTCATGAACTCCATTGAAGTAGAAAATTACAGGGATACCATGTTTCGCAAAGTTATAATGATCTGAGCGGTAATAGTAGCGATTTGGGTCGGTTCTATTGTTGTAACGCTCATCCAATTGAATATTTACGTAATCTTTATTTGCTTTTTTGCCGATCTGGTCTAGCTCTGTGCTCAACATATCAGAACCGATGATATAAACGAAGTTGTTGTCCTTTTCATGGTCTTTATCCCCTCTGCCGATCATATCAATATTTAAGTTTGTGATCGTTTTTTCTAAAGGAAACACTGGATGTTCAGAATACCATTCCGAACCCAAAAGCCCTTTTTCTTCACCGGTCACCGTCATAAACAAGATGCTTCTCTTCGGACCTTTACCTGCTTTTTTTGCATTGGCGAAAGCTTCTGCTAACATCAATACACCAGTAGTTCCAGAGCCGTCATCATCTGCACCGTTGTTGATCTTATCGTCGCCTTTCACTTCCGGAGTGATACCAATATGGTCATAATGACCAGTGACTACCAACACCTCATGTTTCAATTTCGGATCAGAACCTTCCAGGAAGCCCAGTACATTTTCTGCTCTTACTTTCGTCTCTACTCTCTTTGCAGAGGCAGAAATGGAAACATTAATCTCCTGTGTTGCAGGTTTACCAGTATCCGCAATTTTCTTTTTAACGTCAGTGATGTTCGTTTTTGCGGCAGCAAGAATTTGATTAGCTACACCAGATCCGATATAGATCACTGGTGTTTCCTGTGGGGCGTTCAATTTTTCAATCTCTTCCTTAGTTTTCATCACCATTCTTGGTGCAGTCAGGTAGCTTTTCAAGTTTTCCGGCATCACTTCTACCGTAGGGTCGATCACCAATATTGCAGCAGCATTTTTTTCCGTCAGGTATTTTACTTTTGCCATCATTACAGACCTGCTGTTTGCAGAACCTGCAGTCCCATTTGGCTCTCCTGATTTGAAGATCATCACTACTTTTCCGGCAACATCAGCACCTTCAAAATCATTGTAACCTTCTTTTTTCAGGCCATAACCTGCAAAAAGAACAGTAGGGGTATTGAATCCAAAACCTGCTCCAGAAACTGTTTGTGGAACAATATAGAATTCTTTTAAAGCTTCTGCCGGTTGACCATTCAGCGTTAAGATCTGAGAAAGTGAGATGTTCACCATATCGATCGGCTGGAAGTAATCTCCGTTTACCGGAGCTTTTAAGCCCAGGCTTTTGAAGAAATTCTTAATGTAATCAGCGGCCATCCAACCACCTTTTGTACCGGTTTCTCTACCTTCATAGGCATCAGATGCCAATACGGATAGGTGTTTATAAGCATTGTCTTTGCTGATCGTTTTACTAAACTTCACCGCATCTTTATTTTGAGCAGTGGCAGAGCAAGCCATCGTCAGTACGAAACTGGCGTACAATAAATGTTTTTTCATCTGGGTCTTTTTCTTAGCGGTTAACAAGAAATTTTGTTCACTCTGTTCTCATGTCTGCCACCTTCAAATGCAGTATTTAAAAAGGTAGTGGTCATTTCTTTTGCCAATTCTTCAGAAACAAACCTTGCTGGAATACACAATACATTCGCATTGTTATGTACCCTTGCCAGCGATGCAATCTCGTTTAGCCAGCAAATGGCTGCACGGATATGCTGGTGTTTATTGGCAGTAATGGCAACACCATTTGCGCTGCCGCACACTAGAATTCCAAAAGTATATTCCTGACTTTCCACGGCCAATGCCACAGGATGAGCAAAATCCGGGTAGTCAACAGATTGTGTAGAATGGGTTCCGAAATCTTTGACCTCATAGTCGCCAAGAAAAGACTTTAGCAATTCTTTGTATTCAAAACCGGCATGGTCGGCGCCGATTGCAATTTTCATTTTTGGGGCTGTTGACATCTTCAAAAATATATAGTTTGGTTAGTTTTTTCTAATGGTAGACACACCGTAAAGTTCTTTATTTTTCTTACGCTCGATGTTCGCTGAAATAATGATACTCAATTCATACAGCAGGAACAATGGTGCTGCTACAATTAACATGGTGTATGGATCTGCAGTAGGGGTAACTACAGCGGCAACAATCAGGATTAAAACAGTAGAGTACCTTCTGCTGGAGCGCATAAATGCAGGTGTCATCACTCCTAATTTCGACAGGATATAAATGATCACCGGCAATTGGAAGATTACACCCGAACCGATAGTAAGGGTCATCACTGAAGAGAGGTAAGAGTCAATGGTAAAGGTGTTTTCAATCTCCGGACTCACGGTAAAGTTAGTCAGGAAGTTGATAGAAAGTGGACAGATCAGGTAATAACCAAACATAATCCCCAGGAAGAAAAGAAAAGAAGCGAAGGCTACAAATCCACTGGCAGACTTTCTTTCATTGTCATGCAAAGCTGGTTTAACAAACAGCCAGATTTCAAAAAGTAAGTAGGGGATTCCGAGAATAATTCCGACCATCACACAGGAGTTCAGCTGCAGGGTAAACTGTCCTGCCATTTCCGTGTTGATGATCTTCGCATCGATCTTTGTAATGCAAAAATCTGAACCTATAGAGGGGAAGCGCTCTACGAGTTTACACATCATTCTGTAAGTCCAGAAGTTAGGGTTTTTTGGCCCCATGATGATGGTGTTAAAAATGAAGTCAGTAAAGTAAAAAGCTCCGGCTGTTAACACTAAAACGACTGCTAATGCGCGTAGTAGGTGTTTGCGGAGGACATCGATATGGTCAAAGAATGACATTTCTGCCTCTAAAGTTTTTCCTTTTTCTTTTATAGCACCAATAAGGTCCCTTTTCTTAGTATCACTCATGTACGTTATTTGTAAAACAAAAATACCATTCTATTTTGTTTAGAATGGTATTTACGTTTTAAATCTACTAAATAGTTTTTGTTAGCGGGAATTTGCTTTGTAACAAGTATAAATCCCGCCATTACTATGACTTATTTATTCCGAAAACTCGAAAGTTTCCATGAACTTAGTGGTAAAATTACCAGCTCTGAAGTTCGGGTCTTTCATCAGTTTTAAGTGGAATGGGATCGTCGTTTTAATACCTTCGATTACAAATTCACTTAAGGCACGCTCCATGGTACTGATCGCTTCTTCGCGGGTTTGAGCCACACAAATCAGTTTAGCAATCATTGAGTCGTAGTTAGAAGGAATCTGGTAACCAGCATATACGTGCGTATCTACCCTCACCCCATGACCACCTGGAGAGTGGAAGTTGGTGATTTTTCCAGGACAAGGTCTGAAGTTATTGAATGGATCTTCAGCATTGATCCTGCACTCGATTGCGTGCATATTTGGTAAATAATTTTTTCCTGAGATCGGTACACCAGAAGCTACTTTAATCTGTTCTTTGATTAGATCATAGTTGATTACTTCTTCTGTTACCGGGTGTTCTACCTGGATACGGGTATTCATCTCCATGAAGTAGAAATTACGGTGTTTGTCTACCAGGAATTCAATGGTCCCTGCACCTTCATATTGTACCGCAATGGCACCTTTGATGGCTGCTTCACCCATTTTCTCACGAAGTTCTGGTGTCATGAATGGTGATGGTGCTTCTTCAACCAGCTTTTGATGGCGACGTTGAATTGAACAATCACGTTCCGACAAGTGACAAGCCTTACCATATTGATCTCCGATGATCTGGATTTCAATGTGACGAGGATCTTCGATATATTTCTCTAAGTAAAGACCATCATTTCCAAAGGCTGCACCTGACTCTTGTCTGGCGCTATCCCATGCATTTTCAAAATCTTCATCTTTCCAAACTACACGCATTCCACGGCCACCACCACCGGCAGTTGCTTTAAGAATAACGGGGTAGCCCATTTCATTGGCCATCGAAATTCCATCCTTGAAATTTTCAAGCAATCCCTTCGATCCTGGAATAGTAGGGACACCAGCTTTTTTCATCGTTTCTTTTGCCGAAGCTTTATCACCCATTGAGTTGATCTGCTCCGGTGTAGCACCGATAAATTTAATTCCATAATCACGGCAAACTGAAGAAAACTTAGCGTTCTCAGAAAGGAAACCGTAACCTGGGTGAATGGCATCTGCATTTGTTAATTCTGCAGCTGAAATAATATTCGGGATGCTCAGGTAAGAATCCTTACTTGGCGGCGGCCCTATACAAACAGCTTCATCGGCAAAACGTACATGTAAACTTTCTCTGTCTGCAGTAGAGTAAACAGCTACGGTTTTGATGCCCATCTCTTTACAGGTGCGGATGATACGCAAAGCGATCTCGCCCCTGTTGGCAATTAGTATCTTTTTAAACATATATTTTTTCTTTTCCCCCCGAATTAGTTCAGGGCATATTAAGCAATGAGCTGTTGATCTTTCAATTCAGAAAATTGAATTTTCAACAGAACGAATTACATAGGTTCAACTAAAAATAACGGTTGGTCATATTCTACTGGAGAAGCATTCTCTACTAAAACTTTCACGATTCTACCAGAAACTTCACTTTCGATTTCATTGAACAATTTCATCGCTTCGATAATACAGATCACTTTACCTACTGGGAATTCATCACCTACATTTACGAAAGATGGTTTATCCGGGCTAGATGAGCGGTAGAAAGTTCCGATCATTGGTGATTTAATAGTGATGTATTTTGAATCATCTTCTACAGCAACAGGTGCTTTTGTTTCTGTTGGGGTAGTTGGTTGAGGTGCTGCCGCTGCCGGAGCTACTGCTGGAGCAATCTGTGCTGGTACCGTTGCCTGAACGTAGGTAGGAGCCTGATTGGTTTTAATTGTTATTTTGAAATCTTCCTGCTCAATAGCGACTTCATTTACGCCCGAACGAGAAACAAATTTAATAAGTTCCTGAATTTGTTTGATATCCATTTTTTGGTGTTTTTTAGAGAAAACAGTATGTCTTAACAATTATCTAAGTTAAGATTAATTATTTTATAAAATTAATAAGCCCACTTTAAGTACACAGAACCCCAGGTGAAACCACCTCCAAATGCTGCAAGGATGATGTTATCGCCTTTTTTCAATTGGCTTTCCCATTCCCATAGACATAGTGGAATTGTTCCATTAGTGGTATTTCCGTAACGTTGAATGTTGATCATTACCTTTTCTGTGCCCAGGCCCATTCTTGATGCTGTAGCATCGATGATCCTTTTATTGGCTTGATGTGGAACCAACCAGGTCACATCATCAGAAGTCAGGTTATTGCGTTCCATGATTTCGGCCGCAACATCTGCCATATTAGTAACCGCAAATTTGAATACTGCCTGACCTTCCTGATGCACAACGTGCTCATTATTGTCGACCGTCTCATGGCTTGCCGGTCTGGCAGAACCGCCAGCTTTTTGGTGTAAGAATTGACGACCAGCACCATCACTTTTCAGGATGGAGTCCTGGATGCCCATTCCTTCCTCATTTGGCTCTAAAAGAACTGCACCGCAGCCATCACCAAAGATGATGCAGGTGGTACGGTCCTGGTAATTGATGATAGAAGACATTTTGTCGCCGCCAACCACCAATACTTTTTTATGTTTACCGGATTCGATGAACTGAGCCCCAGTAGACAAACCGAAGATGAATCCTGAACAAGCTGCCTGCAGGTCATAGCCCCAGGCATTCTTTGCGCCGATTTTATCAGCAAGGATGTTCGCCGAAGCAGGGAAAGGCATATCAGGAGTGGTGGTACAAAAGATGATCAATTCGATCTCTTCTGCAGTAATCCCACGTTTCTTAAGTAAACCATTCACCGCATGAACTGCCATGTCTGAAGTACCTAATCCTTCACCTTTCAATATTCTCCGCTCTTTGATACCAGTCCTGGATAAAATCCATTCATCCGTAGTTTCTACAATGGATTCTAGCTCTTTATTAGTTAGTACGTAATCTGGTACGTAACCATTAACAGCCGTAATCGCAGCGTGAATTTTATTCATTTTCAATGTTCTTATTTAAATGCAGCTTGAATTTTACCTACCAAGCCAGTAGTAATCATGTCTCTTGACTGAAGAATCATGTTCTTAACAGCTGTCGGACTTGAAATGCCATGACCTATGACCACAGGGGCATTGACACCTAGAACCGGGCTTCCGCCATAGTTTTCGTAGTTAAAGCGGTCAAAGAAATCATCCTTTAAACCTCTTTTTAGTGTCAATACATAAAATGACTCTGCCAGTTTCAGCATCACATTTCCTGTAAATCCATCGCATACAATTACGTCAGCCTTATCGTTGAATAAGTCCCTTCCTTCTACATTACCCACAAAGTTGAAAAGATTGGTATCTCTCATTAAAGGGAAAGTCGCCAAACTAAGCATATTGCCTTTTTCGTCTTCTTCACCAATATTCAATAACGCAACCTTAGGCTGTTCAGTACCAAACATGCACTCGGCATACAAACTACCTAAAGCACCAAATTGAAGCAAGGTGTCAGGCTTACAGTCGGCATTTGCACCAACATCAAGCATTAAACCTAGGCCTCCACTTAGTTTTGGAAGAATTGTAAGGATACATGGCCTGATGATTCCCGGAATAGTTTTTACACTAAACACGGCACCAACAAGCATTGCACCAGAGTTACCGGCGCTGGCAAAGGCATCGATTTTACCTTCTTTAAGTAAGGAAAAGCCGACAGCAATGCTGGAATTAGGCTTTTGAACAATAGCCTTAGTGGGATGTTCGCCCATACCAATCACTTCTTCGGTATGAACATATTCAAAGTGATCCGGATTGAATCCGTTTTCAGTGAGAAGGGGCTTAATCTGCTGTGTATCTCCGATCAACACTATGTGCTCCCCGGGAGATAACAATTGATGGGCAGCTATTGCTCCTAAAACGTTCGCTTTAGGAGCATAGTCTCCGCCCATTATATCGAGACCTATTTTCATAGTAAAAAATCAGTTTGTGTTTAGAAGGCAAAATTGCCCTAGTTTTCCGTCGCTAAAGGTAAACTTTCAGCGACTTAAAACACAAACTATTTTTCAAGAAAATTAACCTATTGAAGTGTTTTCAATAACCAATTTACCGTTGTAGTATAGGTTACCATCAACGTTGTATGCATGGTGAGGTACGTGAATTGCACCAGTGGTTTGACAAGTAGCCAAAGAAGGAGCTACCGCTTTATAGTGAGTTCTTCTTTTATCTCTTCTACTCTTAGAAATCTTGCGTTTTGGATGTGCCATTGCTGATTTGTTTAATTATTATTTTAATTTTTTTAATGCTGCCCAACGCGGGTCATCATCGTTATTTTCTTCTTGTTGTTGTTCTTGTCTATCAATTGAAAAACTTTCCAGTCTCGCAATCATTTCCTCGTCGCATTTCTGGCCATTGCCATCCTGCTCACAGGCTTTAATATAAGGTACTGATACATTGATGAGTTCGTATATCGGAAGCGCAACATCTACTTCGCTTTCTTTTGTACTCAGGACAATGATTTCTAAATCATCACTTTCCAGTTCATCTTCAGCAAATTTTACAATCTGCCTTTCTTGTATGCTTATTGGTGCATTAAATTCCGACAAACATTTGTCACAATCCAATACGATTGTTCCTTTGATGTCGAAATGCAAAAGTAGCATTGTTTCCTGTTTATCCAGTTCAATGCCAACTTTTAAGTTTCCTTTTTTTACTAAAGAGTATTCAAAGGCCTCAAAAAAGCTGTTATCAACCTCAAAATCAAACTGATGTTTGCCGATTTTAAGGCCCGTAAATGGGATTGAAAATTGTTTTAATGGTTTCAATTGTAACAAAATTTTAGCCCGCAAATGTAGGAATTATTTTATAGAATTAAAATGTTTTTTCATTCTAATTTGCGTCGTCTTTTATATCCGCTGCAGTTTCTATAATTTTCCCCCCACTTCTCAGCTGGTTTTTCAATAATTCTTCCTGTTCTCTTCTGTTTCTCAGGATGTGAGTTGCTGCAAATAAGGCTTCTATAAATGAAGTCGGATCTGCCAGGTTCTTTCCTGCAATGTCGTATCCTGTGCCATGATCCGGTGAGGTACGCACGATTTTCAGGCCTGCAGAGTAGTTTACGCCAGTGCCAAAAGCGATGGTTTTAAAAGGGATCAAACCCTGGTCATGATACATCGCCAATACGGCATCAAATTGCTTGTAACTGCCCTTGCCAAAAAAGCCATCCGCAGGGTAAGGACCAAAACAAATGACGCCTTTATCGAAAGCTTGCTGAATTGCCGGCATGATGATATCCGTCTCTTCGCTGCCCAATAAGCCATTATCGCCCGCATGTGGATTTAATCCCAATACCGCAATTTTCGGTTTTTCAATCCAGAAATCTTTCTTTAAAGTCTCATTCATCAGGATCAGTTTCTTCACAATCTTTTCAATTGTGATACTTTTTGAAACTTCTGTAATGGGAATGTGCCCGGTTACCACACCTACCTTAATGTCTTCACTCACCAAAAGCATCAATACGTCGCTGCTTCCACTGCGTTCCATCAGATATTCGGTATGTCCTGGGAATTTAAAGGTATCTGATTGTATATTATGTTTGTTGATCGGGGCCGTTACCAAGGCATCAATTTCCCCTTTGATCAGATCTTCTGTCGCTTTCTCTAAAGAAAGTAAGGCATATTTACCACCAGTTTCATTGGCTACACCCAGGTCGATTTTCACATCTTCCTCCCAGCAATTGATCATATTCGCCTTCTTAGGATTGGCCAATGCAGCCTCTGTAATCACATTGAAGTTGAAATCACTCAGCCCTAAAGCCTTGCGATGGTAGGAAGCAACCTTGGTATGTCCATAAACGATAGGGGTACAGTAATCCAGGATTGCGCTCTCGGCTAAAGTCTTGAGGATGACCTCCAAACCTATGCCGTTCACATCTCCTATGCTGATTCCGATTTTAATCTTATTGCTCATACTTCAAAAAAATTTAGCGCAAATTACAGAATTCATTTTAAAATGGTTGGTTTTTCTGGCGCTTGTATTTCCACTTTTGTAGAAATGGAAGCCGATCTCTAAAACGATCGGAAAATGATATCCTTATTTTTAAGGCTGTAGAGGGTGTTTTAGTGGATTGTTGCTCTGATACTCGCAAAACTTTGCTTATTTTGCAGCTTTTAGAAGGAGAATATATGAGTTTGGTAAGGGCAAAAAAACATTTAGGACAACATTTTTTAACGGACAAAAAGATTGCCGCGAAAATCGTAAACGGTCTGGTACATACCGATCAGTACAAACAAGTACTGGAAGTAGGACCAGGAATGGGGATCCTTTCGGACCTGCTGCTGGAAAGAGCAGATCTGGAAACTTTCATGATCGATATCGATGTGGAGTCTTACCATTTCCTGAAAGAGAAATATCCGCAATTAGGAGATCGCTTAATCAATGGCGACTTTTTAGCCTTGGACCTTTCCTCGATCTTCAAAGAAAAATATGCGATCATCGGTAACTTCCCATATAACATCTCTTCTCAGATTCTTTTCAAAATATTGGAAAACAGAAGCCAGGTAGTGGAAATGGTAGGAATGTTCCAGAAGGAAGTGGCAGAACGCTGTGCTTCTAAAGAAGGCACTAAAGACTATGGAATTTTAAGCGTCCTGATTCAGGCGTATTATGATATAGAATATCTATTTACCGTGAAACCGGGAACATTTAACCCACCACCGAAAGTAAATTCAGGGGTGATCAGGTTGAGTCGTAATGACGTGGAAACGCTTCCATGTGATGAAAAACTGTTTTGGCGTACCGTGAAAGCAGGTTTCAACCAGCGTAGGAAAACCTTGAGAAATGCGCTTTCAGGTGTAGTGCCAAAAGAGAAAATGGACGACCATATTTTCTTTGATAAGCGCGCCGAGCAATTGAGTGTTGCCCAGTTTATTGAGCTGACACAGCATTTAACACAGCTTTCACAGTAAATAATAATTGATCAACAACAATATGAGTAAAGGAAGAATTTTAATTGTGGATGAGTTACATCCTGTCTTTAAGGAACGTGCCATCGCTTTGGGTTATGAGGTAGATGACCTGCCATTGTATACCCGTGAGCAAACACTAGCCGCAATTTCCAACTATCAGGGGATCGCTGTGAGAACAAAATTCAGAATTGATCAGGAGCTGATGGCCGCTGCACCCTCATTGAAATTCATTGCCAGAGCAGGTGCCGGTTTAGACAATATTGATGTGGATTACGCAAGGAGTCGGAACATCGAGTTGTTAAATGCTCCGGAAGGCAATATGGATGCCGTAGGAGAACATGCCACAGGGATGCTGCTGTCGTTGATGAACAATTTCCGTAACGCGGATCAGGAGGTTCGCAATGGCATCTGGGACAGAGAAGGAAACCGCGGTTATGAACTAAAAGGTAAAACAGTAGGGATCATTGGCTACGGTTTTATGGGCAAAAGCTTTGCAAAAAAGCTGGCCGGATTTGAAGTCAACGTGATTGCCTATGATAAGTATAAAACTGGTTTCAGTGATGCTTACGCAAAAGAAGTGAGCATGGAGGAGATCGTAAAACATAGCGATGTGTTGAGTTTACACATTCCGCTGACCTCAGAAACGCGTCAGATGGTGGACGAGGAGTACTTCTTCCATTTCCGTAAGCCTATTTTCTTTATCAATACCGCCAGAGGTGAAATTGTCAATACCCAGGCCGTATTACAGGCCATTCAGACGGGTAAAATCTTAGCTGCTGGTTTAGATGTACTGGAAGTGGAGAAATTTCCGTCATTACAGCAAACACCTTGGTTTAATGACCTAAAATCCTCCGGGAAATTGATCCTGACGCCACATGTTGGGGGCTGGACCTTTGAATCTTACCGCAAAATATCGGAAGTTTTAGCAGATAAGCTGATTGCTGTCATTTAAACATACATTTTTGATAAACTGCCCAAAATCAAATTAAATAATTTGTTTTTGTGGTTATACCCCATTATCTTCGTTTTTATTGAAGCAAGACTATGTAGGCTTAACAGCCCATATAGTCTTGTTTGTTTTTATAGTACTACATAAAATAAATTGAGCTATGACAGAGGTTACCTATTATACCCAAGATGGTTTAGACAAACTAAAGGCAGAATTACACCAGATGAAAACCACCGGAAGGCAACAAATCTCTAAGGCAATTGCCGAAGCTAGAGATAAAGGGGATCTTTCCGAGAACGCGGAGTATGATGCAGCGAAGGAAGCACAGGGTTTACATGAAGCTAAAATAGCAAAATTGGCAACTACGCTTTCTACCGCCAGATTAATTGATGAATCAAAGCTGGATACTTCTAAAGTATTGGCCTTATCTATAGTAAAGATCAAAAATGTAAAGAATGGTTCTACCATGTCTTACCAATTGGTCGCAGAAAGTGAAGCAGATCTTAAAACTGGAAAAATTTCCGTTAAGTCGCCGATTGCCAAAGGTTTATTGGGTAAATCGGTAGGTGATAAGATTGAAATTCAGGTTCCTGCGGGAATGATCGAATTTGAAATATTAGAGATAACCCGATAACCCTTTTAAATTACCCATTCGATGGCAAGTATATTTTCAAAAATAGTAGATGGTGAAATCCCTGCACATATCGTAGCGGAAACTACCGAATTCCTGGCATTCTTAGATGTTAACCCCCTCACCATGGGCCATGTCCTGGTGATTCCTAAAAAGGAAATTGACTATATCTTTGATATGGAGGAAGAAAGCTATGTTGGACTCACCATGTTTGCCAAGATTGTGGCAACAGGGCTAAAGGAAGCGTTCCCTTGCAAAAAAGTAGGCGTTGCCGTTATCGGCCTGGAAGTACCGCATGTACACATCCATTTGATCCCTATGAATGCAGTGAACGATATGAACTTTAGTAAGGAAAAATTGAAACCTTCGCAGGAAGAACTGGCAGAAGCCGCATTAAAAATCAAAGCAGCGTTGAATGAAACGACCGCTTAATAGATAAAAAATGAATGGGTGTTGACCCGAAATGAAAAGGGGCGTCTTTATAGGCGTCCCTTTTTTTGTTGAACCGGAGTTAACTAATGGTTAATCGGATTTGTGCCCGGATATATAGCTTTTGATGTGCTGTTGTACTGTTGTTCTGGTGCTGTTTTTCTTTTGCTGGAGCAATGCCGGAGTAAAAGAAAAGCAAAATAAGAGCAAAACAATAGCAAAATAGATAGCGTCTGCTGTCCCGGTTAAAATCGGTAACGCTGCACCAGAATCAGGAAGAAATTTTTACGAAGCAGTCGTCAGTTTTTCCTGCATTGGGAACTGAGCTGGATTCTTTTTTACAAAAAAGAAGAAATAAATATTGCTATTTTCTTTGCTTTGTATCTTTTTATGACAGGCTAAAAGATGCTGAAATGAAGGGTGCCCAAAATTCTTGGGCACCCGATTTCTATAGGGGGGTAAATGTAGGGGCAGGTTGTTGCTGAAAGCTGTAATTGATGCCTTCTGGGTTGCTGATCAGGTCGGCTAGTAGCTCATCAATCTGGGCATGATTCACATTGGGCATACAGATGAGGTGCGAAAGACCGTTTTCTGAGGCCAACTGCCACTTCTGACAAATCCATTTGGATGGCGCAGGAAAAACTACGGTAATCGCATTTGGATTGCTCCAGGCCTCGATTCCAAGATCTTTCAGTTTGGCTTCGGCATAAGCAGCAATGCTTAGGCTGTGAATCGCTCTTTCTTTCAGGCCTTTTAAGCCTAGTTTTTTTAACGTATACCAGAGGAATAATGGCGTATGTCCATTCCTGGAACCGGTAATCGTGGTATCTACGCTTCCGATGTAATCAATGGAACGCGCAATCCTGTCGCGGTTGGTCTTTTTGACAATCACTAAACCGCATGGCATTGGAGAACCCAAAAACTTATGTCCGCTGATGGCAATACTATCCGCACCATCTGCAAAATCAAAAGCTGGACGAGGCTCAATAAATGCACTGTAGCTTCCTGATAAAGCACCATCTGCATGGATGTAATGATTTTTTATCGCCAGATTTCTCAGAATGCCCTTAATCTTTTTTACATCATCCCTCGCTTCGGTCATTGTGGTACCAATATTGGCAAAAATCACCACCGGCAGGTGCCTGTTCATCAATAGGCTATTGTGTAAATCCTCATAATCCATTTCGCCATTCTCCTGAGAACGAATCGCAATATTTGGCATGTTGAGCAATAACAGGTTCTTTTGCACACTATAGTGTGTCGCATCAGAATAGTAAACCATGGCTTTAGGATACAATTCTCTGGCCAGATAAAGGCCGTATAAATTGCCTTCTGAGCCGCCATTGGTTACATATCCCCACCAATTGTCGGTAGGGGCACGAAATAAATTCGCAAAAAATTCGATCACTTCCCTTTCCATTTCCCTGGTATCTACTGCATAGGTAGATTCCGTAAAAGGGTCTCCAAGGTTATTGATCGGATATTGAAGGAAAGGAAGCAGGTCGGTATAGTCAAAATCTTTAGAAACCGGGTAGCCCAGAAACAAACGAGTCCGGTCTTTCACTTTTTCATAAAGTTCTGATAATCTTTTGTTATCCTGGGTTGAAAGGTTAAAGTCCATAGTTCTAATAGGTGGTTCAGACTACAAATCTAGAGATCTCCATTCGATTGGTCTTTAAAATGATTAATATTAGAAAATAAACACTTAATTTTACCTTTATGTAGTTTTATTCGTCTTAATGGCGCTAAATTACTGTA
This sequence comes from Pedobacter sp. PACM 27299, assembly GCF_001412655.1. Taxonomy (NCBI): domain Bacteria; kingdom Pseudomonadati; phylum Bacteroidota; class Sphingobacteriia; order Sphingobacteriales; family Sphingobacteriaceae; genus Pedobacter; species Pedobacter sp. PACM 27299. The sequence continues at coordinate 596,677 of NZ_CP012996.1, forward strand.
GAAATCAGAAAAACTAAACTAGATGGAACAGTTTGATAAAATGGATCAGCGCATATTAAATGCGTTACAGCAGAATGCAAGGCTAAATACAAAAGAGATTGCGCATAAAGTTGGGCTTACTGTAACGCCAACTTACGAGCGTTTGAAAAAGATTGAAAAGTCTGGGGTGATCAAGAATTATGTGACCTTATTGGATCGGGAAAAGATTGGAAAAACGCTGGCTGCCTTTTGTAACGTGACCTTGCAGGTACATTCGCTGCCTTTGCTGAAAAAGTTCGAAGCTGCTATGACTAAGCTGGAAGAAGTGATGGAATGCTATCACGTTGCCGGTACTTACGATTACCTTTTGAAAGTAGTCGTAAAAGATATGAGCAAATACCAGGACTTTTTAACGAATAAACTTGCTGCAATTGAAAATATTGCCAACGTAAACAGTTTGTTTGTGATGACAGAAATCAAGCACAATACTGCGTATACAATTGATCAATAAAGAACTATTTCAATTTTTCGTTGTTCTGATGGCGGTCGGTATCTCTGATGGTTTTTTTAACCAGGTTTTTCTCTAAGGCGCTGGTGAGGTCGATGCCGGTTTGGTTGGCCAAACAGATCAGGACGAACAATACGTCGGCCATCTCATCGCCAAGGTCTACTGCTTCATCGCTTTTTTTGAAGGACTGCTCACCATATTTTCTGGACATGATTCTAGCCACTTCACCCACTTCTTCCATGAGGATTGCGGTATTGGTGAGCTCATTGAAATAACGGATCCCTGTTTTATTGATCCACTGGTCTACGGTTTCCTGGGCTTCTGCTATCGTCATGTTATTGTTTATTTTTGGTATCTATTACAATGGTGACAGGACCATCATTAATTAAACTGATCTTCATATCTGCGCCAAAAATTCCTGTTTTGATCTCTTTTTGGAGGAGCGCAGATAATTTGGCAATCATTTCTTCGTATAGAGGAATGGCTTTTTCGGGTCTGGCTGCTCTGGTAAAACCGGGTCTATTGCCTTTTTTTGTGGAAGCAAAGAGGGTAAATTGACTAATCAGGAGAATATTTCCACCGACATCAGCAAGGGATTTGTTCATCTGGTCATTTTCATCGCCAAAGATCCTCATATTGACCATCTTCTGGCTAAGCCAGTCGAGGTCTTCATCGGTATCAGCGTCTTCAATGCCTAATAATACCAGAATACCAGTATCAATGCTGCCGGTTGTTGTTCCTTCTACTACACAGCTGGCTTCTGTAACTCTTTGAATAATTGCTCTCATCGTTATTAAAAACCGGTATTAAGCGCGGGTTTCGTTGCCATGGTAAATACTCAGGTAACTTTCGTACCTGCTAATTTCAATTTCACCATCTTCTACCGCTTTGATGACGGCACAGCCCGGCTCATTGACATGGCGACAGTTATTGAACTTACATTTGTTCATCAATGCACGCATTTCTCTGAAATAATGGCCCAATTCTTCAGGTCTGATATCAAAAATCCCCAATTCACGGATCCCTGGGGTATCAATCAGGTAGCCACCGAAAGGTAACACATGCATTTCTGCAAAAGTGGTAGTATGCTGTCCTTTATCACTTGCTTCAGAGATTTCTCCGGTTTTGATGTGTCTATCTGGAAGCAATGCATTGATCAGACTTGATTTTCCTACTCCGGAATGTCCCGAAAACAGGGTAGTTTTGTCTTTTAACAGGCTTTCTATCTGTGGGATATTGGTGCCTTCCAATGCGGATACCGTATAACAAGGGTAGCCGATGTTTTCATAAATATGCTTGTATTCTTCTAAAACCGCCAGTCCATCTTCATTAAACAAATCCAGTTTATTGAAAATCAATACTGCAGGAATGCGATACGCCTCGGCAGTAGCCAGAAACCGGTCAATAAATCCCAAAGAAGTTCTTGGGGAAACGAGGGTAACCACCAAAAATGCCTGGTCCATATTGGCCGCAATAATCTGTGCCTGCTTGGAAAGGTTGATGGATTTACGGATAATGTAATTGTTCCGCTCATGTAATTTATGTATTACCCCATTTTCTGAATTTGGCTCCAGCTCAAAGTCTACCTGATCGCCAACGGCAATCGGATTGGTGGTTTGAATGCCCTTGATCCTGAACTTCCCTTTAATACGGCAGTCGTATCTGTTGCCGTCTTCCGCTTGTACCTGATACCAGCTTCCTGTTGATTTTATGACTAATCCTTGCATATTATGGCGTAAAGGTAATAAAATGTTTGTCGGGAATCAGCGTCTGCAATCGCGTAGCTTGCGCTTTCCGTAAAACCGGGTTAAATTTTAAGCTGCTAAGGGTGCTAGAATCATTTTTCTGCTTTTTACCCTTGAATAAGAGTACTTTATCGCGGAAGGATTTATAAACCTACTCTATACCTTTTAATCGCAATATTTTAAAATTCAGGCAAAATATTTAGGTAATCATTTGTTAATTAGAAAAATATAACTTTACTTTACGCCACAGCACACTAAGTGTATAATGTACAATGTTTAATAATTCAACCATTATTTCCATTATTATTACCACCGGGATATCTCGGAGGGAGGATAGCTAATGGGTATAAAATACTAAAAATAAAAACCACAAAAAGCGCCTTCCTCTAATCGGGGAAGGCGCTTTTTTTTTAACCTAAAACTATGAACATATTAAAATTTGGAGGTACATCTGTTGGTTCCGTAGAAAGCATCACTGCTTTGCTGGGAATCTTGAAAGAGCAGCAAGGCGCTGAAAATCCCATTGTCGTCTTATCTGCCATGAGCGGGGTGACCAACGCCCTGGTCGAAATGGCAGAAAACGCAGGAAAAGGGAAGATTTATGGGGAGGAATTGAGTGCTATTGAAAAGAAACATTTTGAAGTGATCCGTGCCTTATTGCCAGCAAGCGCACAGAATCCGGTACTCACCAAGCTAAAAATCTATTTTAATGAGCTGGAAGATATTTTGCAATCGGTCTATAACCTGAGAGAACTGAGCCTGCAAACGAAAGACTTAATATTGAGTTACGGAGAGCGTTGCTCGGCAGTGATGGTAAGCCATATTGCCAAACAAACTTTTCCGGATGCCTTATATGTTGATGGTTCTGAACTGATCAAAACAGACCAGAACTTCGGACAAGCGAAGGTGAATACCTACCTCACAGAAACTTTAATCAAAGATTTCTATGAGTCAAATGCCGATAAATTATTATTCGTAACTGGTTTTATTGCCAGTAATGATGAGGGAAGAATCACTACTTTAGGAAGGGGCGGAAGTGACTATACCGCCGCTATCTGGGGTTCTGCACTGAATGCATCCGAAATTCAGGTCTGGACAGATGTGGACGGAATGATGACTGCCGATCCAAGAATGGTGAAAAAGGCCTTCTCCCTTGCAGAATTGAGCTATACCGAAGCCATGGAGCTTTCTTATTTTGGCGCTAAAGTGATATATCCGCCTACGATGATCCCTGCGTTTTTGAAGCGCATTCCTATTGTGATCAAAAATACATTCAATGTCGATTTTCCGGGCACTTATATCAAGCATGGTGCGGGAAGTTCAAAATTGCCGATCAAAGGGATCTCTTCTATTGATGAAATCAGTGTATTGAATCTTTCTGGTAGTGGAATGGTTGGAAAAGCAGGTTTCAGCGGTCGGTTGTTCTCTTTACTTTCCCGTGAACAGATCAATGTGATTCTCATTACACAGTCTTCTTCTGAGCATAGCATCACTTTCGCGGTAAAACCAGGTGACGCTTTGAAAGCTTTGGCGTTGATCAATAAGGAGTTTGAACTGGAATTACAAGCAAGAAAACTGGAATATCCGGAAGTAGAAAATGGTTTGGCCGCCTTAGCTATTGTTGGTGAAAACATGAAACGGACGCCTGGAATGTCAGGAAAGCTGTTCCATGCTTTAGGTAGAAACGGGGTCAATGTCAGGGCAATTGCACAGGGTTCTTCGGAGTACAATATCTCTGTGATCATCTCTAAACCGGATTTGTCGAAAGCTGTAAATGCGGTGCATGATGCTTTCTATGCGAATCTGAAAAGAACACTGCCTATCTTTTGTCTGGGAACAGGGAATATTGGCAAGACCTTATTTACACAGCTGGAAGCGCAAATGAATTTTCTGGCCACCAATAATGACCTTCAGGTAAAGGTAATGGGCGTTTGTAATACCCGTAAAATGTACCTCAATGTTGATGGAATTGCTTTGAGCAATTGGGAAGAAGTACTGGAAAGTGAGGGAGAGCCAGCAGATTTACCACTTTTCATCAAAAAGATGAAAGCGATGAACCTGCCAAATTGTGTGTTTGTAGACAATACTGCCAGTCATAATCCAATTCAGTTTTATAAGGATGTGCTGCAATCGAGCATTTCTGTGGTGACTTGTAATAAGATTGGTAATTCAGCAGATTATGAGCAATATGCCGCATTTAAACAGGCAGCAAGGACTTATGGCGTAGATTTTCATTATGAAACTAATGTGGGTGCAGGCCTGCCAATCATCCGTACTTTAAAAGATCTGATGATGAGCGGCGACCAGATTCACCGCATAGAAGCCATCTTATCAGGAACCATCTCTTATATATTCAACAATTACACTGGCGATAAATTGTTCCATGAGGTAGTGAAAGAAGCACAGGATAAAGGCTATACTGAACCAGATCCTAGAGACGATTTGAACGGAAAAGATTTTATGCGTAAAATGTTGATTCTGGCCCGTGATGCCGGTTATCCATTGGAAGAATCGGACATTACGATCGAAAGTATGTTGCCTCCGGCTTGCCTGGCAGCAGCAACTGTTGCTGATTTTTACCATGAACTGGAAAACAACACCGAGTATTTTGAAAAGTTAAAAAAACAAGCCGCAGCGGATAAAAAAGTGCTGCGTTATATCGGGAAACTGGAAGAGGGAAAAGTGGAAATCACCTTGCAAATGGTAGATGACAGCCACCCTTTTTACATGTTGTCTGGCAGTGACAATATCATTTCATTTACTACGGACCGTTATAAAGATCGTCCATTGGTAGTTAAAGGCCCAGGTGCAGGTGCCGAAGTGACTGCTGCAGGTGTTTTCGCTGATATTATAAACGTTGGTAAACGATGAGAGAATCTATAAAAGTTTTTGCCCCGGCTACAGTAGCCAATGTGGTGTGTGGTTATGATGTTTTGGGTTTTGCCGTGAATGAACCCGGTGATGAGGTCATCATGAAATTGACAGGTGGTTCTGGAATTACCATTTCCAAAATCACTGGTGATGATGGGCGTTTGCCGCTTGATCCGAAGAAAAATACGGTAAGTGCAAGTGTGCAGCATTATTTAAACCATATCGGAAAACCGGATACCGGGATAGAAATTGAACTGCACAAGAAAATGCCGATTGGCAGTGGATTGGGTTCCAGCTCTGCCAGTACGGTAGCCGGATTGTTCGCGGTAAACAACTTATTTGATCGTTTATTGACCAATAAAGAATTGGTGCCTTTTGCGATGAAAGGCGAGGAACTGGCTTGCGGTTATGGCCATGCCGATAATGTAGCTCCGGCTTTATTAGGCGGTTTTGTGCTGATCAGAAGTTATGAGCCTTTAGACATCATCAGCTTGCCGCACCCTGAAGATTTATATGCGGCCATTGTATATCCGGAAGTGGATGTACCCACCAAAGATGCCCGACAAATGATCCGTTCCAAAGTATTATTGAAAGATGCCGTAACGCAATGGGGAAATGTAGCAGGTTTGGTGAGTGGTTTGTTTTTAAAAGACCATGACCTGATTGGGCGCAGTATGACGGATATTCTGGTAGAACCGACCCGTTCTATCCTGATTCCGGATTTCTACAAGATGAGGTCGCTGGCTTTAAAAACCGGGGCAATCGGATTTGGAATTTCTGGTTCTGGCCCATCTGTTTTTGCCTTAACAAAAGACGAAGCCACTGCAAACGCCATCACCCATAAACTACAGCAGCATTTAAAAGGAATTGGCATCAACAGTCTTTCTTTTGTATCCTCCGTAAATCAAAAAGGCCCTGTTATTTTAGATTAATCCACATGAAATTATACAGTACAAATAACCACGAACTAAACGTTGACTTTCCAACGGCTGTTTTTAACAGCATGCCTTTGGATAAAGGCTTATATATGCCGGTAAATGTTCCTTTGTTAGATCAGGAATTCATTGAAAATATCCATAAATACAGTATGCCGGAGATCGCTTTTAAAGTGGCTTCAACTTTGTTGGATGGGGCAATTCCTTTAGATGATTTAAAGAAAATTGTGGAAGAAACCATCAGTTTTGATGCTCCTGTAGTAGAATTGGAAGCAGATACCTACGTATTAGAACTGTTTCATGGCCCTTCATTGGCGTTTAAAGATTTCGGCGCCCGTTTCATGAGCAGAATCATGGCCTATTTCTTAAAAGATGGGGAGCAATTATTAGATGTATTGGTGGCTACTTCCGGCGATACGGGAGGCGCAGTAGCACTAGGTTTTCTTGGGGTGCCCAATACCAGGGTCACCATTCTTTATCCAAAAGGAAAAGTAAGTGAGATCCAGGAATTACAGCTTTGCACCAATGGACATAACATCCATGCGATAGAGGTGGAGGGGACCTTTGATGATTGTCAGCATTTAGTGAAACAGGCATTTGCCGATGCTGAATTGAACGAAAAACTTCGCTTAACCTCTGCAAATTCGATCAATATTGCCAGATTGATTCCACAAACTTTTTATTATTTCAATGCCTGGGCGAGATTGCGCAGAGCGGGTAAAAAGGAAGTGATTTTCTCTGTGCCCAGCGGAAATTTCGGAAATATTGCAGCGGGATTGCTGGCTTATAAAATGGGCTTGCCGGTGAAAAAATTCATCGCGGCAACAAACGTAAATGATACTGTTCCGCATTTCCTGAAAACAGGAGTTTATGAAACTAAACCATCTGTACAGACTTACGCGAATGCGATGGATGTTGGGGCGCCAAGCAATTGGGTGCGGATTATGGATCTTTTTAACCAGGACCTGGAAGCTTTGAAACAGATTTTGAAAAGCTATACCTATACCGATGAGCAAACATTGGCTGGGATTCAGTCTATTTATGACCAATACGGTTATATTGCTTGTCCGCATACTGCGATTGCAGCTTTAGCTTTAGCAGACTATAAAAAAGAAAACCCAGAGCAAAACGCTGCGGGTGTATTTTTGTCGACTGCCCATGCCTGTAAATTTCCAGATGTATTTCCAGCAGAACTGGCTGCAAAGATCAAAATTCCTGCTGCGGTACAGGAACTGGATTTAAAAACTAAACATGCAGAAAAAATGGATACGGACTATAGTTCATTTAAGAACTACCTGACTACTTTTTATGAAAACGCATAATGGCGATGTCTCCCATCATGAAATTCAGGGTGCTGTCGCTCACTGAATAACTGCTGGTTTTTCTTAACATTTCCATAAAGATGGCCTCTCCTTCACCGGGACAGGCCATTTTTGTCATGGCCATTGGATGGGTGAAGTTGATGGTGGTATCATCCGCCACTAAAGCACCGGAAAAAGAATTACAACTGGTGTTGCCGCTTACTTTCTTGTTGGTAATGTCAAAAGTCAGGCTTGGTTTCTTTGCTGGATACAATCCGTTGAAAGCGATTCTAGGGCCTGAAATGTAATTCAACTCCCAGCTTCCTCCCAATTCAGACAGGCCACCATTTCCTATTGTTCCAGGTTTTAAGGTGGTGCATGCAGCGAAAGTACTGGTCATGACAATTGCCAATAAGATGATTCTTTTCATAGCCTTAAGTTTTTAATGATAGCCGAAAGGTACAAAGAGTATTCCAAAAAATACCTATCGGCTATCATGAAGGGCTAAAACACCGCGTTGGCAATTTTTTTAGTCGGCTCAGGGTTCCCCATCGTGTAGAAGTGAAGCACTGGTGCGCCCATTTCTTTCAGCTCTTTACATTGATGGATCATCCATTCAATACCTACTTCTTTTACGTCTTTTTCAGACTTGCAGGATTGGATTGCTTCGCTCAGTTCAATAGGAATATCCAAATGGAAAATCTTTGGTAAACTGATCAGCTGTTTGCTGCTGGTAATTGGTTTAAGTCCCGGGATAATAGGGACATTGATCCCGTTTTCACGACATTTATCTACCAGTGCTTTGTATTTTTTATTGTCAAAAAACATTTGGGTAACGATGAAATCAGCACCCAGATCTACCTTATGTTTTAGATATTTAAAATCGGTATCCAGGTTTGGCGACTCATAATGTTTTTCCGGATATCCGGCTACTCCGATACAGAAATCCGTCTTTTCAGAGTTCTCCATATCATCATGCAGGTAGCGGCCATTGTTCATGTCCACTACATGTTGTAACAATTCTGAGGCATAGGCATGGCCATCTGGTGTTGGGATGAAAGCATTGTCGCTTTTTCGGGCATCACCGCGCAATACCAGGACATTATCAATGCCCAGAAACTGAAGATCGATCAATGCGTTCTCTGTTTCATCCTTGGTGAAACCACCACAGATCAAATGGGGAACCGCATCTACTTTGTACTTGTTCATAATCGCAGCACAGGTAGCCACTGTACTCGGACGTTTCCGATAAGCGACTTTTTCCAACAGGCCATTTGCATGTTGTTTGTAGATGTAATCTTCTCTCAAGTAGGTCACATCAATAAAAGGAGGGTTGAATTCCATTAAAGGATCGATGGCGTCAAAGATACCTTTGATGCTTTGTCCTTTTATAGGTGGCAAGAGCTCAAATGAGAAAAGGGTTTTTCCTTTTGCGTTGCTGATATGGTCTACGATCTTCATTAAATATTGCTTGTTAGGTCTCGTTATCTGTTATTTAGTAAGCCAGGTTAGGGCTCAGCCATCTTTCCACTTCTTCCAAAGGCATGTCTTTTCTGGTCGCATATTCTTCGACCTGATCTTTGGTAATTTTCCCCAATCCGAAATATCTGGATTGCGGGTGTGCGAAATAGAAACCACTTACCGCTGCGGTAGGGTACATGGCATAGCTTTCTGTGAGGCGGAGTCCGATTCTGTTTTCGGCATCCAGCAATTCAAAAAGTGTTCCTTTTTCACTATGTTCCGGGCAGGCAGGATAGCCTGGTGCCGGGCGAATCCCTGCGTATTCTTCTTTAATGAGGTCTTCGTTGCTCAGCTTTTCATCTTTTGCGTAGCCCCAGTAATCTTTACGCACCAGCTCATGCATTCTTTCAGCGAAAGCTTCCGCAAGCCTGTCCGCCAATGCTTTTGCCATGATGCTGTTGTAATCATCGTAATTGGCTTCAAATTCTGCAACCAGTTCATCGCAGCCGATACCTGTGGTGACCGCAAAGCCTCCGAAGTAATCTGCAACACCTGATTCTTTTGGCGCTACAAAGTCGGAAAGTGCATAATAAGGTTCTCCAGCCATTTTTTCCGCTTGTTGGCGAAGGGTGTGAATGGTCACTTCTTTACCTGCTACATCCAGGATGATGTCGTCGCCAACAGTATTTGCCGGCCAGAAACCGATTACGCCTTTGGCGGTCAATAGTTTCTCCTCAACAATGCGTTTCAATAAGGCTTGCGCATCATCAAATAGTTTTTTTGCTTCATCACCAACGCTTTTATCGTTGAAGATTTTAGGGTAACTGCCGCGCAATTCCCAGGTATGGAAGAATGGCGTCCAGTCGATATAAGGCACCAGGTCTTCCAGCGGATAATCTTCAAATACCTTTGTTCCGGTAAATGCAGGGGCAGGGGCTACCAGATCCAGGTCGATTTGAAACTGGTCTTTTCTAGCTTCTTCTATCGTTTTGTAGCGTTTATCGGAGCGTTTGTTTAAATGCGCTTCTCTGGCTTTATCGTATTCCTGTTTGATGCCATCAATATAGGCACCTCTGGTTTCGGGATTCATTAAGGTACTGCACACGGTTACGCTTCTGGAAGCATCTAATACGTGAATGGCAGGGCCTGAATAGTTTGGCGCTACTTTTACTGCGGCATGGATTCTGGAGGTGGTTGCACCGCCGATAATCAATGGAATGGTAAATCCTTCACGCTCCATTTCTTTGGCAAAATGTACCATTTCATCTAGGGAAGGGGTAATTAAACCACTCAATCCGATAATGTCGGCATTGATTTCTTTTGCTTTTTGAATGATGGTTTGTGCTGGAACCATCACGCCCATATCCACAATTTCGAAGTTATTACAGGCCAATACTACGCCTACAATGTTCTTACCGATATCATGCACATCGCCTTTTACAGTGGCCATTAAGATTCTTCCTGCTGAAGAGCTGGTGTTTCCATCAGGATTGTCCAGTTTTTCCTGTTCAATGAAGGGAAGGAGGTAAGCTACTGCCTTTTTCATTACCCTGGCGGATTTTACCACCTGTGGCAGGAACATTTTTCCGGCGCCAAAAAGGTCTCCAACAATGTTCATTCCGTCCATTAAAGGACCTTCGATCACATGGATAGGTTTTGGATATTTTTGTCTGGCCTCCTCTACGTCGGCATCCAGGTATTCAATAATTCCTTTCACCAAAGAATGAGAAAGTCGTTCTTCTACGCTGGTTTTTCTCCATTCTTCATCCCTAACGATCTCTTTACCTTTAGATTTGATGGTTTCAGCAAACTCTACCAGGCGTTCTGTGGCGTCCTCTCTGCGGTTCAGCAGGACGTCTTCCACACGTTCTAATAATGCTGGTGGAATTTCCTGGTAGACTTCCAGCATCCCTGCGTTTACAATCCCCATGTCCAGACCAGCTTTAATGGCATGGTAAAGGAAGGCAGAGTGCATTGCTTCCCTTACGGTATTGTTTCCACGGAAAGAGAAGGAAATGTTAGATACCCCGCCGCTCACTTTAGCATGAGGCAGGTTTTCTTTAATCCAGCGTGTCGCATTGATGAAATCTACGGCATAGTTGTTATGTTCTTCCAAACCGGTTGCCACGGTTAGGATATTTGGGTCAAATATGATGTCTTGCGCTGGGAAACCGACTTCGTCTACTAATATATCGTAAGAACGTTTACAGATTTCTTTTCTACGTTCAAAGTTATCAGCTTGTCCATATTCGTCAAATGCCATCACGACTACGGCTGCGCCATAATTCATGATCTTTTTAGCACTTTCAATAAATTTTTCCGGTCCTTCTTTCAGAGAGATGGAGTTCACAATTCCTTTTCCCTGCAAACATTTCAAACCGGCTTCAATGACCGACCATTTTGAGGAATCGACCATGATGGGCAGTTTGGAAATATCCGGCTCTGAAGCAATCAGGTTCAGGAATTTTACCATTGCCGCTTCACCGTCCAGCATGCCTTCATCCATGTTGACGTCGATGATTTGTGCACCACCTTCTACCTGCTGACGGGCAACAGTTAGTGCGGCTTCATAATCACCTCCTAAAATCAGCTTAGAGAATTTTGGGGATCCGGTGATATTGGTACGTTCCCCGATGTTCACGAAAATACTTTCCGGGGTAACGGTAACCGCTTCTAATCCGCTTAAACGCAAATATGGAGGGACGGTAGGGATTTTTCTTGGTGTCACCTTTTTCGCTTTTGCAGCGATACAGGCGATGTGTTCCGGTGTTGTTCCGCAGCAGCCACCTACAATATTTACAAAGCCATGCTGGATGAAATCTTCCACGAGGTGAGCGGTTTCATGCGGCATTTCATCGTAAGCACCAAATTCGTTAGGTAATCCTGCATTTGGATAGGCAGAAACGTAACAAGTGGCTTTTGCAGACAGTTCTTCAATGTGCGGCCTCATGTCTTTGGCGCCTAAAGCACAGTTGAAACCGATGCTGATCGGGTCGGCATGAATCACAGAATTCAGGAAGGCTTCTACCGTTTGTCCGGATAAAGTTCTTCCCGAAGCATCGGTAATGGTTCCAGAGATCATGATCTCAATCTTTTTGCCGATTTCTTTCTCGTATTTTTTGATCGAAAAGATTGCGGCCTTGGCATTCAGTGTATCGAAAATAGTCTCAATTAACAAGACATCCGAACCACCGTCTACCAATCCACGTACTTGCTGATCATAAGCGGATACGAGTTCATCAAAAGTCAAGGCCCTGTATCCAGGGTCGTTTACATCTGGTGAAAGGGAAAGAGTTCTATTGGTTGGGCCTACAGCACCTGCAACGAAGGACCTGCGATCCGGGTTGGCAGCCATGAATTCGTCTACTGCCTCACGTGCTACTTTTGCACCGGCAAAACTCATTTCATAGTCCAGCTCCTCCATCTGGTAATCTGCCAGGGATATGCGCTGTGTACTAAAGGTATTGGTTTCAATAATATCTGCACCGGCTTTCAGGTATTCGGTGTGTATTGCTTTGATAATATCAGGACGGGTAAGGTTTAGCAAATCGTTATTGCCTTTCACATCACAAGGGTGATCTTTAAATCTTTCGCCTCTAAAATCTTCTTCTGTCAGGATATAACGCTGGATCATGGTACCCATGGCTCCGTCAATAATTAATATGCGTTTCTCTAACTCTGCTCTAATGTCCATTTTTTTATATCTCCGGGTAAGGCCTGGGTAAAAGATCACCGGTTAGGAATGTCCTGTCGGTTACGGTTTTACACACAGTTAAAATGCTTATTGAAAAGTCCGGTATCGGGTCGACTTTAACTTATCTTTCGGGTACCGATGGTCCGGTTCCGGTAGAATGTAGCACCTTGTAAGCACAGGTTGCTAAGACATCGCAGGGTCTAATCCCTCCGTCTTTCTCTATAAGCTCTGCAAAAGTGCAACAAAGAAAAATCATTTCCAAAAAAACAGCAGTTAAAGCATATAATATTGCAATAGCAGGGAGTATTTTGAGGCTGTTCGGAATAAAATTCTGAATGTCTGTGGCTTCCTAATATAAATACACCGAATTATTTAAGCTCATCTATCACGATTAACATGATATGCTTATTGTTAAATTAATTAATTCTATGTATTTTGGAGGCCATAACTACTAAAACAAACTAAAAACAAATGATGAAAAAATGCTCTTTTTTATTCTCAATCCTATGTGCTGTAGGAATGACGGCCTTTGGTCAAACCACCGTTAATGTAGATGAACCTGAATACATTGGTGAAGCGGTAAGTGTTTCCGCTGAAAATGTAGCGACCCCATTGGAAAAGCAAAGTGTAAAGATCCAAACTAAAGCGGGAGCTTCAGTATACCTGGTTGGGATTGGTAAAGTGAAATCTAAAATGGTCATTGAAGGAGGTTCTTCCCCTGTGTTAATGAAAGCTGGTGATCCTTTAACTTTTGTAGTTAAAAGTTTTGATAACAAATCAGATCCTTTGTCAATTATCAGTGTGGTGAAGTTCGAAGCCAGTAAGAAAAACCGCAAGTCGGAACTGGTTTCTGCAGGTACTTTTTCTGGAGCTTCTACCAACAATCAGAACTATATTAAGTATCAATCGAAAAAATACAAAGACAGTTCTTATGTATTGAGATTAGATCCAATGGATGTAGGAGAGTATGGTATTATTGTTTCTAACCCAAATGCGCTGGCAAACAGCAACACTATTGTAGCTTGTTTTTCTGTTCAATAGTATTATTTTATGATCTAAAAGAAATGGCTATCAACAATTGTTGATAGCCATTTCTTTTAATAGGTTTATCTGGTATTCAAAACCTATTGGTTTTTTATCCCTTATTTTCTGCTTCCGAAGATTCTCAATAAGAAAAGGAAGATATTGATAAAGTCAAGGTACAGTGATAAAGCACCCATAATGGCTAACTTTTTACCATCAGCTTGTACGATAGGATCACCACTTTCTTCCAGACCTGCACCGATACGTTTCAGTTTCTGAACGTCATAAGCGGTTAAAGCGGTAAAGATAGCTACACCGAAGAAGCTCATTACATAGCTGAATGTTGGGCTGCCTAAGAATAAGTTGATGATGCTGGCGATAAATAAGCCGGCTACACCTACCATTAGGATAGGACCGAATTTAGTTAGATCTACCTCTGTGGTATACCCTAAAAAGGCCATGATTCCGAAGATACCTGCTGCAGCACCAAAACATGCGGCAATAGATCCTGCGGTATATACTAATAATATAAAGCTTAAACTGATCCCTAATAAGATAGAGAAAAGGGTGAAGACACCAATTAAGGCACCATAAGAAAGGCGGCTAAAGCCGGCTCCCATGAGTAAAACCAGGCCTAGTGGTGCAAACATGGCGATATATCCTAAAACTGTTCTTTGTCCGGTTTCGAAGTTGATCAGCTGTCTTAAAGCGGCTTCAGAATTCGAGATGAATAAAGCGGCTATAGTTGATAAACTCAGGGCAATAAACATCCATAAGAATACATTTGCGAAGAATTTCTTAGCAACGACTCCTCTTTCCTGCTCCACAAATACTGTTTTGTGTGCCCATTCGTAATTATTGTTGTTGTCCATTTTTCTTTAAATTTTAATAGTTAAAGGTACTAATTAGTTTACGTTCTTACAAAACCTATGCCCCAAGCCTTTTTGTCAGCGTTTCTTCTACTTTCTTGAAAATTTGCAGTGGTTTTAGGGTTCTCCATGCCAAATCGTCAAGCTGACCGCCAAAGTTGATGTAGTAATCCAGGTTGGCAGATCTGAACTCTTCGATCACATGTTCCTGGAAATTGATGCCGCAGATCCATCCATCTTCTACGTCCTGGAACCACTCTTCGTAATAGCTGTCTTCGGAAGAATGGAAGTTCAGTATATTTTCTCCGATGAGGATAAACTTGTTGATGCCTTCATCGATCATTAGCTCAAGGATTTCTCTTTTGAGCAGCATGATGTCGTTGTCTATGGCATCATTCCATTCTCCAATAAACTCAATGATTGCATAATTCCGATCGTAATCCGCGTACAATACTTTTATGTAGAGCGTGTTGGAGCCGAAATCATCCCATTGCGGGTGGATTAAAAAATTGTACAGCTGCTTATCAAAATAGAATTCTGAGTATTCTGTGTCATAAAAAGGAGAACGCTCATCTTCCGCAGCGATGTAATCGTCGCGCCAAAGGTAGAAAGGTTCGATTTCGTGCATATAATTTCCTGTTATTTGCTGCCAGCTTCTACTGCTTTACGTACGCTGCCGTAGCGTAAAAGCAAGTCTTCCGCCTTCGCGTAGTCAATGTTTAGTTCTTCCATTACCATTTGTGTGCCACGATCCACTAATTTATGGTTGGTCAGCTGCATGTCCACCATTTTGTTACCTTTTACACGTCCGAGCTGAATCATGACGGTAGTGCTGAGCATATTTAAAGCTAATTTTTGTGCGGTTCCTGATTTCATGCGGGTAGAGCCGGTCAGGAATTCGGGGCCGACTACAATTTCTACAGGGAAATTACTTTCTGCGGCAATTGGGCCACCGGCATTGCAGACGATACATCCGGTCAGGATGCCATGCCGACGCGCGGTGTTTAATCCGCCCACTACGTAAGGTGTAGTCCCGGAAGCGGCGAGGCCAATTAAACTGTCTTTTTCATTGATCTGGTATTCCTGTAAGTCGATCCAGGCCTGTTCTACATCGTCTTCTGCATTTTCAACGGCTCTTCTGATCGCAGTATCGCCGCCGGCAATGATGCCAACTACCCAGTCGAAAGGCACCCCAAATGTTGGTGGGCATTCTGAGGCATCTACTACGCCCAAACGGCCGCTGGTTCCTGCACCTATGTAAAATAAGCGGCCACCATTACGCATGCGTTCCGTTACGGCAATTGCCAGTTTTTCCAGCTGCGGAATTGCTTTTTCTACTGCCAGTGGAACGGTTTGATCTTCTTTGTTAATTCCCTGAAGAATTTCAAGGACAGACATCTGATCGATGTGATGATAGGTGGATTCCTGCTCGGTAACTCTGATCATATTTTTTTTTGTTAAAACTCGGGATTTTCTTTTTAAACGCGAAATATTCGCCTATCATATAGGATCTTCGGGAACAAAGCTGCAACATTCTTGTTAATTCTTATAAAGAGTAAACAATTGTTAATGATTAGGACTTAATTTACTAAATGATAGGGTTATTTTATAACTTTACGCAGCAATAAACCATGAAAAAGACCACCCGAAACCACCTTTTAATCGCGCTTACTTATTCTCTCACTTTAATAGGGGGGATGTTTGTGGGCTATAAGTTTTTAAAAGATCAGGGGTATACGATGCAGAAGCCATTGGCTTATGCGGCGGATAGCAGCAGGAAGGTCGATGAAATCATCCACATCATCAATAAAAACTATGTGGATGAGGTGAATGCAGACAGTTTACACCATTTGCCAATTGATAGTTTACTCCATCAGCTGGATCCGCACAGTGTGTATCTACCTCCGGCTAAAGCCAATGAATTTGCCGAAAATTTAGGAGGCAATTTTGAAGGCATTGGGATTGAGTATTACATTTTGAATGATACTTTATTGATTACGAATGTAGTGAAAGATGGCCCGGCATTTCTTGCCGGACTTCGTCAGGGAGATAAGATCCTTAAAATCGACACCATGTTTGTGAGTGGACGTGACCTGCCAAGAGAACAAATGGTTGGCAAGATCAAGGGGAAGAAGGGAACTGCTGTTAAATTGAGTATTTTACATCCTGGGAATCCTCAGCCGGTGATGCTCAGCGTAAACCGGGCGAGGGTAAAAGTGAGCAGCATTGATGCTGCTTATATGCTCAATCCCGAAACGGGATATGTGCGCATCAGCAAGTTTGGTGCAGATACAGATTCCGACTTTGTCGAATCTGTGCGTAACCTGAAGTCGAGAGGCATGAAAAAACTGGTTTTAGACCTTCGCGATAATGGGGGAGGCTACCTGACTGCGGCAACGGGCTTGGCGAATCAAATTCTCAGCGAAAACAAGCTGATTGTTTATACACAAGGAAAACATGAGCCGCGTACGGATTACTTTACAACAGGCGGCGGTGAGTTTGAACAGGGAAAACTGGCGATATTAATCAATGAAAACTCTGCTTCTGCATCAGAAATTCTTGCCGGTGCGGTCCAGGATCTGGATCGTGGGATCATCATCGGACGCCGTTCCTTTGGTAAAGGGCTGGTACAGGAGCAATTTCCCTTTGTGGATGGATCGGCTTTGAATCTAACGATTGCGAGGTATTATACCCCATTGGGCAGGAGTATTCAGAAATCTTATAAGAAAGGATACAATGCCTATCAGAATGAAATTGAGGACCGTTTTAATGATGGGGAGCTGACTTCAGAAAACTTAAAGGATAGTTTGAAGAAAAGTAAAGACTTTTTAGGTGGCGGTATCCAGCCGGATATTTATGTAAAAATGGATACCAGTGGTTACAACAGGTTTTATGCGAAGCTGATTGCTAAGAAAGTATTATTTGACTATGTATATGACGTATTGGGAAATCGTTATACCGCTTCTTTTTTAGAACAAAACCTTGCAACCTTTACCATTAATGATGCAGATTACAAGGATTTAATTAAATATATTCAAAATAGGAATATTGTCATAGAGCCTAAATTACTCATGGCCGCAAAACCTTTGATCCTGAATGATGTCAAAGTTTTGCTTTGTAAATACCACCTGGGTGATGCCGGTTATTACAAAGCGCTCAACTTGAGTGATGCAATGGTCAAACAGGCATTATCCAGTTTGCAGTAATTTATGGATTATTTCTGTCTGAAATAGATCTGGATTGGTGATCCCGAAAAATCGAAGTTTTCACGCAGTTTATTTTCAATGAAACGTTTATACGGTTCCTTAATGTACTGAGGTAAGTTACAGAAGAAAGCAAACATTGGTGAAGTACCATTGATTTGCGTAATGTATTTGATCTTGATGTACTTTCCTTTCAATGCTGGCGGCGGATATTTTTCAATAATCGGCAGCATCACGTCATTTAATTTAGAGGTAGGAACTTTCTTTCCTCTGTTTTTGTGTACTTCCAATGCAGTTTCAATGGCCTGGTGAATACGTTGTTTGTTGATTACTGAAGTGAACACGATAGGTACGTCAGTGAATGGCTGCAATTTAGTGCGAATCTGATCTTCAAAAATCTTAGTGGTTTTGCTGTCTTTTTCTACTAAATCCCATTTGTTGACCAGGATCACGATACCTTTTTT